>JAWSVC010000009.1:0-38138 GCA_033852075.1 Gammaproteobacteria bacterium
GCAAGGGTTATATTCCTTGCTGGCAGGTTACGAACGTTTGAATGTTTAGTGGAAACCGCCGTATGCGACCAACGCTTGTACGGTGGTGTGAGAGGACGGGGCTGTGAGGCCCCTCCTACTCGATTTGGTTTATTTTCCCAATATCTGTGTTGTAATTTACTAAAAAATGAGTCGCTTACTTGTGTGTAAGCTCAACATGTTTTTAGTAAATTACGTCTTGATCTTGGAAAAATACCCTTAGAATTTGTTAAACATAAGTTATGTCACTTTTTTCTTTGGATACATCATTTCTGCGAAGGTTCACTGCTGTCCGTAATGATGTAGGATGTATTTCATAAAACTGAAAACTAGTCTTGATTGACAAAAAGTGTCTGAAGGTTGAGAATAAAACCTCATCGGCTTAATCAATAGACGCGGTTGTTAGGTCGGTTTTATATTTTATTTTTATTATTAATGGGGAAAATTATGTTACCTACATTTACGCCTTTAAAAAAGGCAATCATATCTATTTGTTTATTCCTTTTTTCAGTCTCTGCTTTTTGTGTTCAGGTTGATGTTAATACCGCAACCGCACAGGAAATTGCTGATGCGCTGAGTGGTATTGGTATTAAAAAGGCGCAGGCGATTGTTGATTATCGTGAGCAAAATGGTGAATTTACAGAAGTGGATGAGCTGTTAGATGTAAAAGGGATAGGTGAAAAAACTATTGAAAAAAATAGAGGGGATATTCAATTATAGTTTTATAAATCTTGTTTCTGCATCTATTCTGGATGCAGAAACTCGTTTTTAAATATTAAATTTTATAATCCCCTTTTAAATTGATTTTTAACTCCATATAATCCCAAGCCACCACTAAATATCAGGATGGATTTTTTGATATTATCTATGGATAAAATTGGGAATAAGTAATGACTACTCAGACCGTAAAAAAAATTCGTAAGGCCGTATTTCCTGTTGCTGGCCTTGGCACTCGTTTTCTTCCTGCAACAAAAGCAAATCCAAAAGAGATGCTTCCTGTCGTCGATAAACCTCTTATTCAATATGCTGCTGAAGAAGCTGCAGAAGCTGGTATAGATGTGCTTGTCTTTATTATTGGTAGAAATAAAAGGGCGATTACCGACCATTTTGATAAGGCTTATGAGCTTGAGGCGGAGTTAGAAAAAAGCGGTAAGCAGGATATGCTAAAACAAGCGCAGGAGATTTTACCTAATGGAGTGACCTGTGTTTATATTCGTCAGGTAGAAGCCTTGGGATTAGGGCATGCAGTTGGCTGTGCCGAGAGTGTTATTGGTGATGAACCATTTGCAGTAATTTTGGCTGATGACCTTGTTGATAACGGTAATAATGGTTGTATGAAGCAAATGGTTGAGCAGTATGAAAAACTGCAAGGCAGTATTCTTGGTGTGCAGCGAGTGCCGCAGGAACATACAAAACGTTATGGTATTGTTGGTTCAGAACCATATGCTGAGCGAGTTGAAAAGGTAAATACTATTGTGGAAAAACCAGACCCAGCTGTTGCGCCTTCTAACCTGGGGGTCGTTGGTAGATATGTTCTTTCGGGAAAGATCTTTGATGAGATAAAAAATACCAAACCTGGAGCAGGTGGAGAGATACAGCTTACCGATGCTATTGCTAGTTTGATGAAATATGAAGATGTTTTTGCTTACGAGTTTGAAGGTATCAGATATGACTGCGGCGATAAACTTGGATACCTGCAAGCAACGGTTGACCTCGGACTTAAACATCCAGAGCTAAAAGAAGGTTTTACAGAGTATCTAAAGGGTTTGAACTTATAAGTTCTTTCAGCTTTTGGGTCAAATAAATTTTGATACTTACGTCATTCCGGATAGCACGAAGTGCGTGATCCGGAATCTAGGAAAAAGAAACTGGATACCGGCTTTCGCCCACTACTGTCCGGGGAAAATATTACCTGTCTTTGGAAAGCCATGCGTAGCAAGGTTTCTGAATGAAACAGGTGATTTTAGACTTAAATTTTTCAAGTTCCCTGAGCNNTTTCCCCGGACAGTAGTGGGCCTTCGCCGGTATGACAATGTATTTGAATTTTAGTGTATGTTTATTGTTGTAATTCAATACGCCGAACTATGTAGGGGCGAATAATATTCGCCCTAAAAAGAGCAGAGTGTTTTGATGTTAAATATATTTTCTGATTTATTATGATTTTGCATGCAAAATCATAATAAATCAGGTATCCTACGCTGCTTCCAAATTTCATGTTTGGGCTTGCTTTTGTCCTAATTATATTATGAAATTTTTTAATCTATTAACCGCTACGTATTTAGGAGTTTCCTATGTTTTCAAAAGATATGAATATTGAAAGCTTTGATTCAGAAGTATGGGAAGCGATGCAAAAAGAGGCTCTTCGTCAAGAAGAACATATAGAGCTGATTGCATCTGAGAACTATACCAGTCCAAGAGTTATGGAAGCTCAAGGGAGTGTATTAACTAATAAATATGCTGAAGGGTATCCTGGCAAAAGATACTATGGCGGTTGTGAATATGTGGATATAGTTGAAGCGGCTGCAATCGAAAGAGCGAAAGAGCTATTTGGTGCGGACTACGCAAATGTACAGCCTCATTCCGGGTCACAAGCAAATGCAGCGGCTTATCTTGCATTGATTGAAGCTGGAGATACCATTTTAGGTATGAGTCTTGATCATGGTGGTCACCTTACTCATGGTGCAAAAGTTAACTTCTCTGGTAAGATTTTTAATTCAGTTCAGTACGGCTTGAATCCTGCGACCGGAGAGGTTGATTATGATGAGATCGAGCGCCTTGCAGTTGAACACAAGCCAAAATTGATAATTGCTGGTTTTTCTGCTTATTCTAAAGTTCTTGATTGGCAGAAGTTTAGAGATATTGCTGATAAGGTTGGTGCTTATTTTGTAGTAGATATGGCTCATGTTGCTGGCTTGGTTGCTGCTGGTGAATATCCATCACCAGTACAGATTGCTGATGTAACTACCACTACTACCCATAAAACTCTACGTGGACCTCGTGGTGGTTTGATTCTGGCTAAAGCAAATCCGGAGATTGAAAAGAAACTTAACTCAATCGTATTTCCTGGTACCCAAGGTGGCCCATTAATGCACGTTATTGCAGCAAAAGCTGTTGCGTTCAAAGAAGCATTAAGCCCTGAATTTACAGAGTACCAAAAACAGGTTGTTAAAAACGCCAAAGCAATGGTCGAAGTTGTTATGGGGCGTGGTTACAACGTCGTATCTAATGGAACAGATAATCATCTGTTCCTGATTGACTTGATTAACAAAGGTATTACCGGTAAGGCAGCAGATGCAGCTTTGGGCGCGGCTAATATCACTGTTAATAAAAATACAGTACCTAATGATCCTCAATCTCCATTTGTAACCAGTGGTCTGCGCGTTGGAACTCCTGCTGCTACAACCAGAGGTTTTAAAGAGGCAGAGTGTAAAGATCTTGCTAACTGGATTTGTGATGTGCTTGATGATATTGAAAATCAAGATAACATCGCAGCTGTAAAAGCAAAAGTTTTAGAGCTATGCGCTAAGTTTCCGGTTTATGGAAACTAATAGACTTTACGATTACGGAGCTCATGACTAATGCGTTGCCCTTTTTGTGGTGAAAGCGAAACCAAAGTAGTCGATTCTAGATTAGCTCACGACGGTGACCAAGTGCGTCGTCGTCGTGAGTGTATGTCTTGTGGAGATCGTTTTACTACATATGAATATCCGGAGTTGATATTGCCCCGAGTGGTTAAGGGGAGCGGTAGTCGTGAGCAGTTTAGTGAAGAAAAATTAAGAACCGGAATTGCCAGGTCTTTAGAGAAAAGACCGGTTAAAACTGAAATGATTGAAGAGGCTATCAATCGTATTAAACATCAGTTAATTGTTGCCGGTGAAAGGGAAGTAAAAAGCGCTAAAATCGGTAAGCTAGTTCTTGAAGAACTGAATAATCTTGATGTTGTTGCTTATATGAGATTTGCTTCGGTTTATATGGATTTTAATGACCTGGATAGCTTTAGAGAGCTGATAGAGTCTATCGAAAAAGCCCCTTCTGTAGAATTAAAAAAACACCAGATACCTCTTCTTCCGGACGAAGAAGACGACTAATTTTCAAGCCTTCTTTTTTTATTAATCAAATTTTTATATTCAATGTAGACAGATTTGTCTTCATAGGTGTTTACCAATGGTTAACCAATTGTGGAGAAAATGTGTGCAATCTTATATATAGAAAAAGACATAACTGTGTTGAAATATAACTTAACAGTAAAAAAATAATAAAATTATGTGTTGTTGAGGTGCTTATGCCAACTATAAAAATTAATGGTTTTGAGTGCAGGTATGAGGTATCGGGTAATCTCGAATCTGAAGAAGCAGTTGTATTTATAAATGGTATCGCTAATTCTCTTGAAAGCTGGAATATTATAAAAGGGCCTCTTGAGAGTTCATATAAAATTTTAACGTATGATTTGCGCGGACAATGGTTCTCAGAGGTTACGGATGATGCTCCATATTCATTTAAAGGTATGGCGGAAGATCTTCATGCCTTAATGCAAGCAAATGATATTAACTCCGCTAACTTCGTTGGTACAAGTCTTGGTGGAGAGATAGCTTTTTGGTTTGCGCTAATGTATCCGGAAAAAACCAAATCTATTTGTTCAATAGCATCTGTTTCTGAAGTTACAGCCTTATTGCAGTATCAGGTAAACAGGTGGAGGACTATTGCTCTTGAAGCTGTGCAAGAGATTGCGGAAATAAGAGGCGAAAGCGACAAAGAAGTGCTAAGAAAATGGGGGCATAATTTCTATCAAGGAGTTGTTCCGGAATTGTATGCAAATACATTTTTAGAAGCTAACTACGAAGTTGTCGAGCAGCGCGATAAGACATTTCAGGATATGTGTCATCCAGACTTTTTTAGAGGACAAGTCTATCTTAGTGATATGTTTTTTAGGCTAAGAACTGATGAAAAGTTTACTCATCGTTTGAATGAAATTACATGTCCGACCTTGCTCATTGCCGGGGAAAAGGATGCGATAAAGCCACCAAGCTTTAGTGAGATTATGGTAAGAAATATTCCTGGATCTCAGATGCGGGTCATAAAGGATGCAGGGCATGCGCTGATAAATGAAAAGCCGGTTGAGCTTGGGGAGATGGTGAATGAGTTTTTAATACAGCAGAAGAATGGAGGTGGAGCTGTTAGTGATACTTTTGAGTGCGCTATTGCCTAAATTTAATTAAGCTGTGAATGTTTTTAAGGCCTCGATTTCGAGGCCTTTTTATTGTGTAAATTTGTAAAGCTGGAGGTGGATATGGGGTGTGTGACTGGCAAGTTTTTTGTGTTAACTTGTAGTTAACACAAAAAACTGTAAATATAGGCTATAACCTATGTTTAACAACTTAAAGTTATGTTGAAATATATACAACAAATAAATAAACATATTGATGATGTGTTGAGGTTAAAAATGTCAACTATAAAAATAAATGGTTTCGAATGCAGGTATGAGGTGTCGGGCAACCTAGAAGCCAAGAATACAGTGATTTTTGTAAATGGGATCGCTAACTCTCTTGAAACCTGGAATCAGGTTAAAGATCATCTTAAAAGTAACTACAAAATCGTTTGCTATGATCTGCGAGGTCAATGGTTTTCTGAGGTGACTAGTGATAAACCATATTCATTTAGGGGTATGGCTGATGATTTAGATGCATTGATGCAATCTCTTAATATTGAAAATGCTCATTTGGTTGGTACTAGCCTTGGTGGAGAAATAGCGTTGTGGTATGCGTTGATGTATCCTCAAAAGGTAAAATCACTGTCTGTAGTGGCTTCAGTATCAGAGGTTACAGCTCTTCTTCAGCGTCAGGTTAACAGATGGCGTACAATTGCCTTGGAGGCAGTTCAGGATATAGATAAAAATAACAATGATAAGGCTACCTTGAAAAAATGGGGGCATAATTTTTATCAAGGAGCGGTTCCTGAATTGTACTCAAACTCTTTTCTGGAAGATAACTATGATGTCGTCGAACAGAGAGATATGGTATTTCAGGAGAATTGTCATCGTGATTTCTTTAAAGGGCATGTTTATCTGTGCGATATGTTTTTTAGATTAAGAACTGATGAAAAACTAACCCATCGTCTTCACGAAATTTCATGTCCAACTCTTTTGGTAGCGGGGGATAAGGATGTGATTAAGCCTCCTGTCTTTAGTGAAATGATGGTGCGTAAGATACCTGATTCTGAAATGAGATTAATTAAAGATGCTGGGCATGCAGTGATAAACGAAAGTCCTCACGAGCTAGGTGAGATGATAAAAGTATTTCTATTTAAGCATGATGCAGATATGACAACTCCAGAAATGGAAGCCGCCTCTATAAATGCAAGTATGACAATTAATTAATTATTTTTTTATTTATCTTAACTCTTCATTTCAGCGCCCCGTTTATGGGGCGTTTTTTTATGTTAATATCAGCTATTCAAATAATGTTTTCCAGTGGAGACGTGTAGATGGATATTCAGTCTGCAGGATATGGTTTTTTAGTCGGTTCGGTTGTTTTTATAGTCGTTTGCTTATTGGTTGTTTTTCTGCAAAAGAAGAGAAATAGCAATGAAGTTGTTAAGTTAGTAGCAGATTATGATGAGATAAATAATAGAAATGAGCATGTTATTGCTAATATGCGACAGGAAATTGAGCAACAGGCTCGTCAGTTAGAGTTAGCTAATAAAGAACTTACCGATACCAAGGTTGAATTTGCGGTGGCGCAAGAAAGGGTTGATAACTATCGGGTGTTGGAAAAAGAATATGAGCGGCTAAAACCAAAATATCAGGAAAATCTAGCGGAATTGGCGTCGTGTAAGCAGCAAATTGATGGTGATGAAAAGAAAGAACTTGAATTAAAAGGGTTGCTCGATGAGTGGAAAAATGAAAATTCCAATAAAGAGAAGATAATTAGTGAACTGCAGAATAATCTATCTGATATAAGGGTGCAAAATAAAGAACTTACCACCAGGATAGAGGAGGAACGTAAACAGTCTGAGCAGAATATTAAATTGTTGGAAGATGCTCAGGAAAAACTATCTGAACAATTTCAAAATTTGGCGAATAAAATTTTTGAAGAAAAGGGTAAAAAATTTACTGAGCAAAACAAAGAGCACATTGGGGTATTGATTAACCCGTTGCGCGAGCAACTGGGGGAATTTAAGAAAAAGGTGGAAGAGGCCTATGAAAAAGAGACCAAGGATCGAGTGTCGCTAAGGGCAGAGATTGGTCATCTGCGTGAATTAAATCAACAGATTAATCAAGAGGCAAAAAACCTTACTAATGCATTAACTAAAGATAATAAGGCTATGGGTGATTGGGGGGAGATGCAGCTTGAGCGTATTCTTGAAGATGTTGGGTTGGTGAAAGGGCGTGAATACGAGGTGCAATCGGTTTACGAGCATGAAGGTGGAGCTAAATTGCGCCCGGATTTTGTGGTGCATTTGCCAGAAGGAAAGGATGTTGTAATTGATTCAAAGGTAACGCTTGACGCTTATGTGAATTACTGTAGTACTGATATCAAAGAAGAAAAAGATCAGGCTCTAAAAGGGCTTATTACTTCTGTAAAGGCTCATGTTAAGGGGTTAAAGGATAAGGATTATCGTGATCTTAAAGGAGTTGGAACGCTTGATTTTGTGTTGATGTTTATTCCGGTTGAAGGGGCGTTGATGTTGGCTCTTGAATCGGAGCCGCAGTTGTTTAAGGACGCTTTTGAGTCTGGGGTTATGATTGTGGGGCCAACCACTTTAATGGGTACGTTACGTACCATAGAGCGTATCTGGCGTTTTGAAAGGCAGAACAAGAATGCGCAAAAAATGGCAGAAGAAGCCGGTAAAATCTATGACCAATTCTTTTTGGTTGTTGAATCGTTGGATGATATTGGCGATAAGCTGGAAAAGGCGCATAAGGCTTACGAAATGACGCAAAAAAGGTTGGTTGATGGGCGTGGTAATCTCGCAACCAGGATAAATAATCTTAAAAAGCTTGGTGCAACTACCAAGAAAGACCTATCCGAGGAACTGCTTGAAAAGGCGGAATTGGAAGATTCTAAATAGCAATACGGAATAATTAGCGCTTCGCGCTGCGATTTTTAATCGCTGGATACCCCGAATAAATCGGAGTATGACAAATTTTTTGGGAAAGCATCTATTCATGTCATTACCCGGCTTGTTCGGGTAATCCATTAAAAGTGTTTGGTTGTGCAAATGCAGGTGTTCTTGTGTTTAATTTGCTGTAAAATCAATATCTTAATTTATGGTATTTCTCCTTTATAATGCACTTATATTTCACCCTAAAAAATCGCGAATAAAATCACCAAATAATTCCCATATAAGCTGTTAGTAGGGCCTTGATTGTGGTACTATTTGTGCGAAATTTTTTATGCGTGTCGGAATAGGGAATGGCTGCATAATTAGCTATAAAATCAGGAACAAAAATTAACTTATGGAATTTGCAAAAGAGATAAGCCAGGTAAGCCTTGAAGATGAGATGAAGCAATCTTATCTTGATTACGCCATGAGCGTAATTATCGGCAGAGCATTGCCTGATGTGCGCGACGGATTAAAGCCGGTTCACAGACGTGTTTTATACGCTATGAACACCTTAGGAAATGACTGGAATAAACCATACAAAAAGTCAGCTCGTGTAGTTGGTGACGTGATCGGTAAATACCACCCTCATGGTGATACTGCGGTTTATGACACCATTGTGCGTATGGCTCAACCGTTTTCACTGCGCTACATGTTGGTTGATGGTCAAGGTAACTTCGGTTCTGTTGATGGCGACTCCCCGGCGGCGATGCGTTATACGGAAGTTCGCATGGCCAAGATCGCACATCAGATGCTTTTGGATCTGGAAAAAGAGACCGTTGATTTTGCGCCAAACTATGATGAATCTGAATCTGAGCCGGTAGTATTGCCTACCCGTCTTCCATCTCTTTTGGTGAATGGTTCTTCCGGTATTGCTGTAGGTATGGCTACCAATATTCCTCCGCATAATCTTACTGAGGTTATCAATGCGTGCGAGGCGTTGATTGATAATCCTGATTTGACCATTGATGAAATAATCAACTATATCCCAGGTCCGGACTTGCCTACCTACGGCATTATCAATGGTGTTGAAGAGATCAGGCAGGCATATAAAACTGGGCGTGGTCGTATGTTTATGCGTGCACGCTGTGATATTGAAGATATTGAAGGTTCCAGCAAGCAGGCAATTATTGTTACTGAGCTACCGTACATGGTTAACAAGGCTCGTCTTGTTGAAAAGATTGCCGAGTTGGTTCGTGATAAAAAGATCGAAGGTATTACTGAACTGCGTGATGAGTCGGATAAAGACGGTATGCGTGTTGTTATCGAGCTGCGTAGAGGTGAGGTTGCAGAGGTTATTCTTAATAATCTTTACAAACAAACCCAGATGCAGTCGGTGTTTGGTATCAATATGGTTGCTATTGTTGATGGTCAGCCGCGTCTATTGAATATCAAGCAAATCCTGGAAGAGTTTGTTCGTCATAGACGCGAGGTGGTTACTCGCAGAACTGTATTTGAATTGCGTAAGGCGCGTGAGCGTGCGCATATTTTGGAAGGTTTGGCGGTTGCTCTTGCTAATATCGATGAGATTATTGAGCTAATCAAGAGTTCCTCAAATTCAGCCGAAGCTAAAGAGAAGCTTCTGTCCAAAGACTTTGCTCCTGGTGGAGTAATGGATCTTTTGGAAAGGGCAGGTTCTGGCTCATCAAGGCCAGAAGATTTACCGGAAGGTTTTGGTTTGGTTGATGGCAGATACAGACTTTCTGAGGCTCAGGTGCAAGCGATTCTGGAAATGAGGCTGCACAGATTAACCGGTCTGGAACAAGATAAGATCGTTGCGGAATATAAAGATTTTCTTGAAAAAATTGCAGAGCTTATTGCAATTCTTAGCAGTGTAACCAGATTGATGGAAGTGATTCGCGATGAGCTAATTGAACTTAAAGAGCAGTTTGGTGATGAGCGTAGATCGCAGATTATCGAGAGAAAGCTTGACCTAAGTCTGGAAGACCTAATTTCAGAAGAAGAAGTGATGGTAACCCTGTCGCATGCCGGATATGCCAAAGTGCAGCCGCTTGATGTATACAAAGCGCAAAAACGCGGCGGAAAAGGCAAAAGCGCTACCGATATAAAAGACGATGATTTTATCGATAAGCTCTTTGTGGCTAATACCCATGACTGGCTGCTTTGTTTTACTAGTAACGGCAAGGTTTATTGGTTAAAAGTCTATGAATTACCTCAGGCAGGAAGGAATGCTAGAGGTAAGCCTATTGTTAATATGTTGCCGCTTGAAGATGGTGAACGTGTTAATGCTGTATTGCCTATACGTAAGTTTGAAGAAGGTCTGTATGTGTTTATGGCAACAGCTAACGGTACTGTGAAGAAGACACCGTTACCGCAGTTCTCACGCCCAAGGGCAAGTGGAATTATCGCACTTGAATTGCGTGAAGATGATTATCTGATTAACGTTGAGATTACGGACGGCAGCAAGGATGTGATGTTATTTAGTTCGGCAGGTAAGGCGATCAGATTTAAAGAGAGTGATGTACGCTCAATGGGAAGAACCGCAGCTGGTGTTCGTGGTATAAAACTTGATGATGGTCAAAAGGTTATTTCACTAATCATTATTAACGAAGATGGTAAGATTCTTGCGGCAACTGAAAATGGTTACGGTAAACGTACTAGGGTTGAGGATTTCTCCCCGCAGGGTCGTGGTGGTCGTGGTGTAATCGGTATCCAGGTGTCTGCCAGAAATGGTAAAGTTGTTGGAGCAATTCAGGTTGCTGATGACGACGAGATTATGCTGGTAAGTAAGGCTGGAACTCTTGTTAGAACCAAGGTTGATGGTATCTCAGTAGTTGGTAGGAATACTCAGGGTGTTACTCTGATATCTATTAGCAAAGATGACAAACTGGTTGCTATCGATAGAGTTATCAGTGCAGACGATGAAGATGAAGAAGGTGCTGTTGTAGAAGGTGTTGCAGATGAAGGCGCTGTTGATGAAAGCACTGAAGAAGGTGAGGAATAGTTGAAAAATACGTCATTCCGTATAGCGCGTAGTGCGTGATACGGAATCCGTTGAGAACATGATTTTCTGGATACCGGCTTTGCCGGTATGACAATTTTTCAAGAAAGATTTTTTAATTTAGTTTTATTTTTAATATTAACCCGGAGGTATATAAATGGCCCGTGTATTTAACTTTAGTGCAGGTCCTGCAACTCTAGCAGAAGAAGTTCTTAAAAAAGCTCAGGAAGAGATGCTTGATTGGAACGGAACCGGTATGTCGGTAATGGAAATGAGTCATCGAGGTAAGGATTATGTTTCTATTGCAGAGCAGGCAGAAGCCGATCTTCGTGAGCTAATGAACATCCCTGAGAATTACAAGGTTCTATTCCTTCAAGGTGGAGCTAGCGCTCAGTTCGCAGCTATTCCAATGAACATTCTTGGCGGTAAGAAGTCTGCTGATTATGTATGCACAGGTTCGTGGTCGAAAAAGGCAATTGCCGAAGCAAAAAAATATTGTGACGTAAATGTAGTTGCTCAACCAGATGCGTTTAATACAATTCCAGATCAATCAGAGTGGAAGCTAAACCCGGATGCTGCTTATCTACATATCTGCTCAAATGAGACTATTGAAGGGGTTGAGTTTAAAGAGCTTCCAGAATGTGGTGACGTTCCTTTAGTAGCAGACATGTCTTCAAACATTCTTAGCCGTCCAATCGACGTAAGTAAATATGGTTTGATCTATGCTGGTACTCAAAAGAACATCGGTCCTGCGGGTATGGCAATCGTAATTGTACGTGAAGACCTGATTGGTGATGCAATGCCAATTACACCAAATGTTCTTGACTACCAAAAACAGGCGGATGCTGATTCAATGCTAAATACTCCTCCTACATACACATGGTATATGGCTGGTCTGGCATTCCAGAATCTTAAGAAACTTGGTGGTCTTGAAGCTATCGCTGAAATCAATGATCGTAAAGCTGGTAAGCTATATGATTATATCGATGCATCTGATTTCTATGCAAACCCGGTTGATCCAAAGTACCGTTCTATAATGAATGTGCCTTTCACTCTAGCTAATGCAGATCTTGATGCTGCATTCCTTGATGGTGCTAAGAAAGCTGGTTTGGTAACTTTGAAAGGTCACCGTTCAGTGGGTGGTATGCGTGCAAGTATCTACAATGCAATGCCTGAAGAAGGTGTAGATGCTCTAATCGCGTTTATGAATGAGTTTGAAAAAGCTAACGGTTAATAGCTATCGTCATGCCGGCGCAGGCCGGCATCCAGATAAAAGCACGTCATTCCCGTGAAGGCGGGAATCTCGAGCAAAATGCATATAACCACCTATGTGTCATTACCCGACTCCTTTCTTTGAAAAGAAGGGGTAATCCAGAAAAGTTAAAAAAGGAAAAGTCATGAAAAAGATTTTAACCCTAAATAATATCTCTCCAGTTGGATTAGAGCGTCTTCCACTTGATCAATATGAGATCTCTTCAGAGTCTTCTGCTCCAGATGCAATTCTTCTGCGTTCGTTCAAGATGCATGATATGGAAGTACCATCTACTCTTAAGGCTGTTGGTCGTGCAGGTGCTGGTACCAACAATATTCCTGTAGATAAAATGACAGGTCTTGGTATTCCTGTATTTAACGCTCCAGGTGCAAATGCTAATGCGGTAAAAGAACTAACTATTGCCGGTATGCTTCTAGCGGCTAGAAACATCTGCCCTGCTTGGAATTATGTATGTGAGCTTGAAGGTGATAACGCTAAGATCGCTAAAGACGTTGAAGCAGGCAAGAAAACCTATGGTGGTTTCGAATTACCAGGTAGAACTCTTGGTGTAATCGGTCTTGGAGCTATTGGTGTAATGGTTGCAAACTGTGCTAAAGCGCTTGGCATGAACGTAGTTGGTTTCGATCCACAGTTAACTGTACGTTCTGCATGGCAGCTTTCTTCTGCAGTTATGCAGGCAAGCGGAATCGATGATCTGGTAACCAGATCTGATTTTATCACTTTTCACGTGCCTCTAAACGATCATACTCGTGGCCTGATTAATCGCGATCGTATCGAGATGATGAAAGACGGCGTTGTGATTCTTAATTTCTCTCGTGGAGAAGTTGTAGATGAAGAGGCAATGCTAGAAGCTCTTGAAAGCGGCAAGGTGCACGCTTATGTGACAGACTTTCCAACCAAAGAACTTAAGAATCATCCAAAGGTTATTGGTCTTCCTCATCTTGGTGCTTCAACTGGTGAAGCAGAAGATAACTGTGCAATTATGGTTGCAGATCAGGTTAAAGATTTTCTTGAAAATGGAAATATCATTAACTCTGTAAACTTCCCAGAGTTGGTTGTTCCAAGAGCAGGAAAAGCACGTCTAACAGTTGTTAACAAAAACGTTCCTAACATGGTTGGACAAATCTCAACAGCTCTAGCTGATGCAGGTCTTAATATTGCAGATATGACCAATAAATCACGTGGTGATATTGCATACTCAATCGTTGATGTTGAGTCGGATATTAGTGACGAGACTGTTGCTAAGATTGAGGCGATTGAGGGGATTGTTAAGGTACGTGTAATCTAAAAAACTGTCATACCGGCGCAGCCCGGTATCCAGAAAAACTATAGTTCCCAGGCTTTGCCTGGGAATCTACATTTAAACCGGGTAAATATGAGTCAGACAGAAAAAACCAATTTAGAAATTGTGCGTGCCAAGATCGATAGTATAGATGCACAAATATTGGATTTGATTGGGCAAAGGGCAGAATGTGCTGGTGAAGTGGCGCGCGTGAAACGTGAGTCAGGAGAAACCAGTAATTTTTATCGTCCAGAGCGCGAGGCGGAGGTCCTGCGCAAGGTGATGGAAAATAACAAAAGCCAGTTAGACGATTCCCATGTTGCAGTTGTTTTTCGCGAAATAATGTCTGCTTGTCTTAATCTTCAACAGCCATTAAAGGTAGCCTTCCTTGGTCCGGAAGGAACATTTACCCAGGCTGCTGTGCGTAAACATTTTGGTCATGGTGTTACCGAAATTCCTATGCCTACCACTGAAGCTATCTTGCGAGAGGTGGAAGCAGGAGCTGCCGATTATGGTGTGGTTCCAGTAGAAAACTCAACAGAGGGTGTAGTAAGTAATACCCTGGATTGCGTAATGAATACCAACCTGAATATTATTGGGGAGGTTGAGGTAAGGGTTAATCAGAACCTGTTGACCAAGGCGAAATCACTAAAAGATATTAAATGTGTGTATTCTCATCAGCAAGGGTTGGCTCAGGTGCGTACCTGGCTGGATAATAATCTTCCAAATGTAGAGCGCATTGCAACCAGTAGTACATCAGAGGGCGCGCGCCTTGCGTCTGAAGATGAAACTGTAGCAGGAATCTCGTCGGCAACTGCTGCAGAAATATATGATGTACCTGTATTCGCTGCATGTATTGAAGATAATCCAAGTAATACCACTAGATTTTTGGTTGTTGGAAAGAAAGGATTGGAACCTAGCGGTAATGATAAAACATCAATCCTTTTAGCCAGTAGAAATGCTCCTGGAGGACTCTATAATCTATTAGAGCCTTTAGCGAAGTACAAAGTTGATATGACCAAGATTGAATCCAGGCCATCTCAGGAAAAGAACTGGGATTACGTATTTTTTATTGATATAGCTGGTCATAACCAGGATGAAAATGTTAGGCAGGCGCTTGCTGAGGTTGAGCAGAGGGCGAGCCTGTTTAGAGTTCTGGGCTCATATCCGGTGGCTATACTTTAAGAAGATGCTTTCTCTTTATTTTTGTCGGGTTAAAAAAGGGGAAGTAAGCTATATTTATAGCATAGTAAAACTAGAAAAAAGTAGATCTTAATGACGATATTGCACTCAGTAGATAAAGAGAAAAATATAACCCTAACTACGTGGATTGGGAATGTTGATGATTCAGAGATGGTTTCTGCATATAAAAAACTGTATGAAGACCCGGATTGGAAACCTGGATTTGATGAAATAGCAGATATGAGAAATGCTAATTTGAAAGCTATAACTGAGGTTGGCTTGCTTGAGTTGCATCAGTTAGTCAGAAGTCAAACAGAAGGTAAATGCGACAGTTTCAAAACGATAATAGTAGCATCAGATCAAGTTATTAAAGATTTAGCAGAAAAATATAAGGCTTTTGATGAAGATGTTCCTGAAGAACTATTTGTATTTGAAGATCTTCAAGAAGCCTATAAGTTTCTGAGGAAAAAGTAGAATTTTTGTAAGTTGATACCTTTATTGCCTGGCCTTAAAATTTTTTCCTACTGGGAAATATATCTATTTTTCGTTAATATTGACCTGAGTGATGGGTTATTACTGCAAGTTTTAATTCAGGTATAACTTTCCCACATTTATAATATTTCATCGTTTTGTTTTATACGGAGTAAGGCATTGAACCAGAATAAATTCCTCGATCTTGCCTGTGATGGCGTAAAAGGTCTAAAACCATATCAGCCGGGAAAGCCAATTAGCGAGCTCGAACGTGAATACGGTGTAACCAATATCATCAAACTTGCCTCTAATGAAAATCCTTTGGGAATAAGTCCAAAGGCGAAAGCTGCAATGCAAGATGCCATGCAGGAGATTCATCTTTATCCTGACGGTAATGGTTATGAACTTAAGAAGACTATTGCTGATAAATTTGGGTTTGATTTAAATCAAATAACTTTGGGTAATGGTTCAAATGAAATACTAGAACTTGTTGTCAGGGTGTTTCTAACTCCTGCTGATGAATCCTTGTTTTCGCAATACTCATTTGCAGTGTATCCTCTTGCAACACAGGCAGTAGGGGCTGGTATGAATATAGTTCCAGCATTGTCTGAAGATAGTGCAATGCCATTTGGACATAATCTAAAGGCTATGCTTGAAGCTATAACAGCCAAAACCAAAGTGATTTTTGTTACTAATCCAAATAACCCAACCGGTACTTGGCTAAAGGCAGATGAACTGGAAGAGTTTATCGCAGCAGTTCCTGAAAATATTATTATTCTGGTTGATGAAGCGTATTTCGAATATGTACAGGAAGAAGAATATCCTGATTGCTCAAAACTTGTAGCTAAATATCCAAACCTTATTGTTACCAGAACTTTCTCTAAGGCGCATGGTTTGGCAGGTTTGCGTGTCGGTTTTGGTGTTTCGCATCCGGATGTGGCAGATTTGTTAAATCGAGTGAGACAACCGTTCAATGTAAATACAATGGCTCAGACGGCGGCAGTAGCATCGCTGAATGATGACGAACATATTGCTGAATCTATAAGGGTGAACAGTAACGGTCTAAAGCAGATCACAGCCTTTTGTGATTCCAAAGGGCTTGGATATATCCCGTCGGTTGGAAACTTTGTCTGTATTAAGGTAGGAAAAAATTCAGCCGATATAAATGAAAAACTGCTGCAAAATGGAATTATTGTTCGTCCGGTTGCTAACTACAATATGCCGGAATATCTGCGAGTTACTGTTGGAACAGAGGAAGAAAATAGCAGATTTTTAAATGCGCTTGAAAAGATAATGGGTCTTTGATTTTTTAAAGTTCCCTGAGCGTAGCCGAAGGGTTAAAAAATCAAATAGAATTAATGAGGCTTCGGCCTTGGTTTATCCTGAGCGTAGCCGAAGGGCTCAGCCATCTTGAACTAGGAATCAGAGATAATCGGAAAATCACAAATGATCGAAAAACTTTGCATAATCGGTGTGGGACTAATTGGTGGGTCATTGGCTCGTGCCCTTAAGGAAAAAGGGTATTGCAAGCAAATCGTTGGTAGCAGCCGTAGTGCTGAGCATCTGCAAAAGGCCGTTGAGCTTGGAGTAATCGATTCTTATTCAACTGACATGCAAGAGGCTGTAAAAGACGCTGACGTAATTATGGTTTGTGTCCCTCTTGGGGCGATGGAGATTGTGTTTTCTAAGATCAAAGATGTAATAACTCCTAATACCATTATTACAGATGTAGGTAGTTCAAAGCAGAGTGTCATTGATGCTGCTCAAAGAGCATTTGGGTATGTTCCAGCAAACCTTATTCCGGGTCATCCAATTGCTGGTACCGAAAAGAGCGGTGTAGAAGCATCATTCCCAGAGTTATTCCAACGTCGCAAGATTATATTAACCCCTCTTGAGAATAACGATCCTCAGCAGGTGGAAAAGATAAAAAAGATGTGGCTGCAGACCGGTGCCGAAGTGCGTCAGATGTCAGTGCAACATCACGATGAGGTTTTAGCGGCTACCTCACATCTACCTCATGTATTGGCTTTTGGGATTGTAGATACCTTGGCTAAAATGGATTCACAACAAGAGATTTTTGAATATGCTGCAGGCGGTTTTCGTGATTTTACCCGTATAGCATCCAGTGATCCGGTAATGTGGCGTGATATCTGTGTGAATAATCGCGATGCTCTATTAAAGGTTATGCGTTTTTATATAGAAGATATGGAGATGATGTATAACTTAATTGAAAAGTCAGACGGTGAAGCGATTAAGAGCCTCTTTGAGGATGCAAAAGCGATTCGTGATAAGTTTAATGACATGCTGCAAGGATAATTAAAGCTATTGCGCTTGCTTATGCTATGTTGAAAATTAAATTTTAAAAGCCTCATTTACTTTGTGTAAACTTCGTTTTTAAAATTAGTTTTCGCCTTGCCTAAGCTTCGCTCATTACGCTTTAATAGTATGATGTCTTGTTTCTCGTTCCCAGGCTCTGCCTGGGAACTAGGGATAATATGCCAGAAAAATGTAGGTTGGGTTAGCGTAGCGTAACCCAACATGAAGAAGACAAAAGAAATACGTCATACCGGCGCAGGCCGGTATCCAGGAAAGAAAATAGCTTTTAGTATTATTCTTTCTACGGTTTGATTCGCATCCATGCTCAATCAAATTCCAGAATTAATATCTAAAAACTATAGAGAAAACCGTAACAAGGTTTAACAAATGAAAAACATCAAATACATAGTAAGTCCAGGCAAGTCAATCAGCGGTGAATTCCGTGTGCCGGGCGACAAATCAATCTCACACAGATCTATCATGCTAGGTGCGCTGGCTGACGGCACCACCAATGTAACCGGTTTCTTAAGTGGTGAAGATAGCCTGGCAACCCTAAAGGCATTTCAGGCAATGGGTGTTGAGATTGAAGGTCCGGTTGATGGTAATGTGACCATTAAAGGAGTTGGTATTGATGGCCTTAAAGCGCCGTCGCAACCACTTGATCTTGGTAACTCCGGAACCTCCATGCGTCTGATGAGTGGTCTGCTTGCCGGGCAAAAATTTGATGTAACCCTGACAGGTGATGAATCGCTTTCATCACGCCCAATGAAAAGGGTAACTGACCCTCTGGCGCTAATGGGAGCCAAGATTGATACTACAGAAAAGGGTACTGCCCCATTAAAGGTTAACGGTGGTTCTGAAATAAAAGGTATTACCTACGACATGCCAATGGCAAGTGCGCAGGTTAAATCATGCCTGCTTCTTGCAGGTCTTTATGCCGATGGTAAAACCGTAGTGACCGAACCGGCGCCAACCCGTGATCATACCGAAAGAATGCTCACAGGCTTTGGATATAAAGTAGATGTGGATGGCGCAACTGTGACCGTTGAAGGCGGTGGTAGGCTAACTGCTACCGATATCGATGTGCCTGCAGATATATCTTCAGCTGCATTTTATATGGTGGCAGCAGCAATTGCAGATGATTCAGAGGTGGTGATTCAGCATGTTGGAATAAACCCAACCCGCACCGGGATCATCGATATCCTAAAACTGATGAATGCTGATATCTCTATCGAAAATGAAAAGGTGGTTGGTGGTGAGCCAATAGCAGATATTCGTGTTAAAAGCTCAAACCTTAAAGGGATAAATATCCCGGAAGAGCTAGTACCATTGGCGATTGATGAATTCCCTGTGCTGTTTGTTGCGGCTGCATGCGCTGAAGGTAAAACAGTGTTAACTGGTGCTGAAGAGCTAAGGGTTAAGGAGTCAGATCGTATTCAGGTGATGGCGGATGGTTTGGTTGCACTTGGTGTAGATGCCCTGCCAACAGAAGATGGGATGATTATTAATGGTGTGGGGAAAGATGCTAGACCGTTTAGTGGTGGAACTGTGCATAGTCATCACGATCATCGTATCGCTATGTCATTCGCGGTAGCAAGCCTTAAGGCAACGGCTGATATCGAGATTAATGATTGCATCCATGTAAATACGTCATTCCCTGGCTTTGCGCAGTTGGCGCAGCAGGTTGGAATTAAACTACAAGAAGTTGAGGTTTGATTCATGAATACTCAAAAAGCAGTGAATGATGCCCAAGTAATAGCTGTTGATGGGCCAAGTGGTTCTGGCAAAGGTACCGTTTCACGTATAATAAGCGAAAAACTTGGCTGGGATCTTTTGGATAGTGGGGCAATGTATCGTTTGCTAGCCCTTGATTGCTTAAAAAACCAGATTGATCTGGAAAATGAAACAGAAGTTGCAAAAACTGCAGCTAAAATGGTGATCGAATTCAAAAATTGTAAACAAAGTCAGGAGATTAAGGTTTTTCTTGATGGGGAAGATGTTACAAAAGAGCTAAGGCTGGAAACTACCGGTAATGCAGCATCCAAAGTGGCCGCAAACCCTAGTGCTAGAGCGGTTTTACTGCAAAAACAAAGGGACTTTGCGGTTGCGCCAGGATTGGTCGCAGATGGCCGAGATATGGGAACAGTTGTATTTCCTCGTGCAAAATTAAAGATTTTTTTAACAGCCAGTGCCGAAGAAAGAGCAAAAAGGCGATATAAGCAGTTGAAGCAGAACGGGTTTGATGTTAACCTTGCCGCTCTTTTGAAAGAGATAGAAGAACGGGACGAGCGAGATATGAACCGATCTTCTGCTCCTTTAAAGCCGGCTGATGATGCTTTGATAATTGATTCTTCCTCCATGACCATAGATGAGGTTGTGGATAATATTTTGAAAGCATTTCAAAAACAAGCCTAAAATCAGTAACTTATTAAAGTAGGTTGGTCATAAGGATGTGAGCGACCAGTGTATCTATTGACCCGCGTATTATGGATTGGAAGTATGCGGTATTAAGTTAGGATTCATTAGAATCCGGGAAATAAAGAGTATGACCGAAAGTTTTGCAGAACTATTTGAACAAAGTCTTCAAGAAACACAAATGGCCCCAGGCTCCATCGTTACAGGTGTGGTTATGGATATTCAAGGTGACTTTGTAATTGTAAACGCTGGATTAAAATCAGAAGGCGTTATCCCTGTTGACCAATTCCTTGATGAAAGCGGAAACATTGAAGTTAAGGTTGGCGACGAAGTTGATGTTGCTCTTGACTCACTTGAAGATGGCTATGGCGAGACCAGACTATCTCGCGAAAAAGCAAAACGTGCTTCAGCTTGGATCGAGCTGGAAAAAGCAAGCGAAGCTAATGAAACTGTTATGGGTATCATAAGCGGCAAGGTGAAAGGTGGCTTCACTGTTGAATTGAAAAACATCAGAGCATTCCTACCTGGTTCGCTTGTAGATGTACGTCCTGTACGTGATACAAGCTACCTAGAAAACAAAGAACTAGAATTTAAAGTTATCAAGCTAGATCGTCAAAGAAACAATGTTGTTGTTTCTCGTCGTGCTGTGGTTGAAGAAGAGTACAGTGCAGAACGCGAAACTCTACTTGAGAACATGCAAGAAGGTCATACCGCTAAGGGTGTTGTTAAAAACCTTACAGATTACGGTGCATTTATCGATCTTGGCGGAATCGACGGTCTGCTACATATCACAGATATGGCGTGGAAGCGTGTTAAGCATCCTTCTGAAGTTGTTGAAGTTGGTCAAGAAATTGAAGTACGCGTGCTTAAATTCGATAAAGAGAAGAATCGTGTATCACTTGGTCTTAAGCAAATGGGTGAAGATCCATGGGTTGATATTGCTCGTCGTTACCCAGAAAGCTCAAGACTATTCGGAAAGGTTACTAACATCGCTGATTACGGCTGCTTTGTTGAAATCGAAGATGGTGTTGAAGGTCTTGTTCACGTATCTGAAATGGATTGGACTAATAAAAACGTTAATCCTAATAAAGTTGTACAACTTGGTGATGAGGTTGAAGTTGTTGTTCTTGATATTGATGAAGAACGTCGCAGAATCTCACTAGGTATGAAGCAATGTCGTACTAACCCTTGGGAAGAGTTCGCAGCAACTCACAATAAAGGTGATCGTATCTCAGGTAACATCAAGTCAATTACTGACTTTGGTATCTTCGTTGGTCTTGACGGAGGTATTGACGGCCTTGTACATCTATCAGACATCTCTTGGAATGACGCTGGTGAAGAAGCTGTAAGACAATTCAAGAAAGGTGATGAGGTTGAAGCTGTTGTACTTTCTGTTGATTCAGAGCGCGAGAGAATCTCTCTAGGCGTTAAGCAGCTAGAAAGAGATCCATTCTCTAACTTCGTAGCGGAAAACGAGAAAGGTAGCCTTGTTAAAGGTACTGTAGCTGAGGTTGATGCTAAAGGTGCGATTATCGATCTTGGTGAAGGTGTTGAAGGTCAGCTAAGAGTTTCTGAAATTTCTCGTGAGAGAATCGAAGATGCTCGTCAAGCTCTAGAAGTTGGTCAAGAAGTTGAAGCCAAATTCGTTGGTGTAGACCGTAAGAGCAGAGCTATCACTCTTTCCATTAAAGCTAAGGATGCAGCAGAAGAGGCATCAGCGATTGAAGATTACAATCGTGAATCTCAAGCATCTGCATCAGCAGGATCAGCTACCATCGGTGATCTTCTAAAAGCAGAAATGGGTAAGAAAGAAGACTAATATTGAGCAGCTGCACCGAAGTAATTTCGGTGCAGTTAATTGATACTTTTAATTTGGATTAGGTAGGTTCGATGGTTGATACAAAGAAAACAATGACTAAATCAGAGTTGATTGAAGTTGTAGCAAACGGGCAGCAGCATCTTGCGTTTAAAGATGTAGAGCTAGCAGTTAAGACTCTGCTTGAGCACATGAGTGAAGCATTATCTTCTGGCGAGCGAATTGAAATTCGTGGCTTTGGAAGCTTCTCACTTCACCACAGACCTCCAAGGATAGGAAGAAACCCTAAAACAGGTGAGTCAGTAGCATTACCAGGAAAGTATGTTCCTCACTTCAAGCCAGGGAAAGAACTAAGAGAGCGTGTTAATGAGGTTTTTATTGAGTCATTAACGAAGTAGTCTCTAGCTAAATGTTTTATCCAGAAAGCCGTGATGGTCAAACATCTCGGCTTTTTTATTTTATTCTGGTTTATTTCCCCAATATCTTTGTTGCAGTTAGTTAAAAAATGAGTCACGCACTAATTGTGCGCTCAACATGTTTTTAACGAAACTGCGCCGCGATCTTGGAAAAATAACCTCAGAATTAAAATTTGAAAAAATTAGCAAGGTTAAAAAGTAAACCTCGTATTTGAGCTGAGCAAATATTTCACGAATTCTGCAGCAAAAAATCCGCCGTATGGCTTATTGAGTTTATGGGAGCAATTAATTATGTTCAAACACATCAAATTTTTTTTTGGATTTTTAAATGAAGTTTTTCATGGCAAGGGGGATAAGTATTACCAATCTGATGAGGCTAGAAGAGCTTTTGCAAAATCGTTGTTTAGTATTTCAGATAAGCTATTTTTTGCCCCTATAGTGCCTTTGCTAACTCTTGCATTTAAGGATACTGAGCATTTTGGGTTTCAATTGTGTATAGCTGGAATATTTCTTATTGCTGCTATTTGGATGAGACATCAGGGATTGCTAATAATTGATGAAATTAATAATAAAAAGAAACTTCAAAAGCGGATTGTTGGAAAATAATTAATAAATTGGCGATACTCTGCGTTTTTGTAGATTGCCCACACGTGTGGACAATCTACAATTAAATAAAAAAGGGCAGCCGAGGCTGCCCAAATCACTTGTGTGGAGTGGTATGAAACTTAAAGGTAATTACTGAATTAGTTCAAGCTGCTTGCTGGCAGTGAATAGCTGTAGACCGAAGTGACCATATGCATAGGTGAAGCTTTCAATTTCGCCGTCGATTTGGCTGCTGTGGCTTCCGCTTACAAGGCATACACCAGTTCCGCAAACAATCTCATCCATATAGCTTTTCATTGAATATACTTTGTCTGCGATTTTTTGATTTTCGAGAGAATCAAGGAATGGGCTGCTTACAGATAGGCCAGAAGAACCACAAGTTGAGCTCCAAACGTTGAAAGGATACATGCCGCAAGACCATAGACCTTTCCAAGCACCAGCGATACCAACAAATGTGTCTACCTTATGTGCAACATCAAGCTTAAGGATTTGCTGTGCAGCAAGGGTTACACCCATGGAGTGACCAATAACGTCGATTTTGCCAGTACAAGATGTATTAACTGCAGCCTCGATTGCATCTCTTACAGGGTATTCTTCAGAACCGTAGTGGTTATTACATGAAGGGCAATATTTGCTACCCCAGTCAGGTGTGAAAATTTGGTCTTCGTAATAACCAGCATCTATTAGCTTATTATATGTATTAACCCAGTCAGTTGGCTTGCCAGTATTCCCGTGCACTAGCACTACAGCATCTTTACACTCTTCAGCGTAAGCAGTAATAGAAGCTAGGGCAAATAGTAGAGCAGTTAGAGTTAGCTTTAGGAATGAATTTGTTGCTTTACGATTAATTGTTTTCATTTTCACACACCTTTAAAAAAATAAATATAAAGTAAACTTGTTATGTATAAATTTACATATAGCAGTGCATACATAATGCGAAGTAGTTCTCAAACATTAGAAAACACTAATATAAATACCCGATATTGAGCAAAGTATGCGAAATAGTTGACGTTTTTCAGTGGTTTATCAGACTGATTGGAATGTAAATAAAGGTGCCACGTACGCTTTTATAGAAATAAATTGGTATAAGTTGATAATTTTTAACTCCAACCTTGAAACCTAAAAAAACATCCCCATACATTTAATAACAGAATTTTATTTGCTGATGAAATTCAGCTGAGTCTGCTGGCAAAGTGTCTTACGTCATTCCGTACAGCGCGTAGCGCGTGATACGGAATCCAAAAGCTCTTTATTGTTCTGGATACCGGCCTTCGCCGGTATGACGGTATTTTGAATAAGGTGCAAGTCTGCCAGCAGTATAGGCCGATGAAAATTAGCTTTCAGATTTGACTAAATGTAAATGGAAATGACAAACCAGGAGTTGTAACAATGACTGTTTCTGCAAAAAAAGAGACTCATGAATTTCAAACCGAAGTAACCCAGCTATTGGATCTTATGATCCACTCCCTATATTCAAATAAAGAGATCTTTCTGCGTGAGCTTATATCCAATGCTTCTGATGCTGCTGATAAACTGCGTTTTGAAGGGTTAAGTAATGATAAATTATTTGAAAATGATTCCGAATTAAAGATCAGGGTTTCCTATGACAAGGATGCGAAAACAGTAACTGTTTCCGATAACGGGATCGGCATGACCCGTGATGAAGCAATTGAGCATTTGGGAACTATTGCTAAGTCAGGAACCAAAGCCTTCTTTAATTCTTTGACAGGTGACCAAGCTAAAGATGCGCATCTAATTGGCCAGTTTGGTGTTGGTTTTTATTCTGCATTTATTGTTGCAGATAAAGTAACTGTTCGCACCAGAAAAGCAGGTTTAGATGCAGCAGATGGTGTAGAGTGGGTTTCTGGCGGTAAAGGTGATTTTTCGGTAGAAAATATCGAAAAGGAAACTCGAGGAACAGATGTTACTTTGCATCTAAGAGATGATCAGGGTGAGTTTTTGGATGATTGGCGCCTTAGAACCGTTATCAAGAAATACTCGGATCATATCTCTCTTCCAATTATTATGAAGAGTATTCCTGCTCCGGCTGAAGAGGGTAAAGAGCCTGAAGAGCCTGTAGATGAGACTATAAATTCGGCATCAGCTCTTTGGACTAGATCTAAGAAAGATATTACAGAGGAAGAGTATAACGAGTTCTATCAACATGTATCGCATGATTTTGAAGCTCCGTTAGCTCACATCCATAATCAAGTTGAGGGAACTCAGTCTTATATTTCCCTGCTATACATACCTAAGAATCCACCGTTTGATCTTTATGATCGTGAAAGTAAACACGGCCTTAAGCTTTATGTAAAACGTGTGTTTATTATGGATGAGGCGGACAAGCTTCTGCCAAGATATCTGCGTTTTGTAAAAGGTGTAATTGATTCTGATGACCTACCCCTGAATGTTTCGCGCGAGATTCTGCAGCATAATAAGGTAATTGATAAGATTCGCGGTGGTTCAGTGAAGAAAATCCTGGATATGTTGCAGAAGATGTCTGAAAAAGAGCCAGAAAAATATGCAGAATTCTGGAAGGCTTTTGGTCGTGTGCTTAAAGAAGGTCCAGGAGAGGACTTTGGTAATAAAGAGAAAATATCCAAACTATTCCGTTTTGCCTCAACACATACCGGTACCGATGAACAAAACGTATCTTTTGATGACTATATCTCTCGTATGAAAGAAGGTCAGGATAAGATCTATTATATTGTTGCTGATAGCTTTGCTGCTGCGAAAAACAGCCCGCACTTGGAAATATTTGCCAAGAAAGGCCTGGAGGTTCTGCTTCTGTCAGATCCTGTTGATGAGTGGTTGGCCTCTCACGTAACTGAATTTGATGGTAAACAGCTGCAGGCCGTATCCAAAGGTGCGCTTGATCTTGGTGAGTTTGATGATGAAAAAGAGAAGGAAGAGCTTAAAAAGAACGAAACTGAGCTTAAAGATCTTCTGGAAAAGATGAAAGAAACTCTGGATGACAAGGTGAAAGAGGTTAGGTTGACAAATCGTTTGACTGATTCTCCGTCATGTCTTGTGGTTGAAGAGTATGAAATGGCGGTTAATATCCAAAGGATGTTGAAATCAGCTGGTCATGCCATGCCGCAAGGTAAGCCGATTCTTGAAATCAACCCAGAACATATGCTGGTTAAGAGAATGAATGATGACTTAAGTAATGAGTCATTTGCAGATCTTGCGCATGTGTTGTTTGATCAGGCACTGTTGGTTGAAGGTGGGCAAATTGATGATCCAAATGAGTTTGTCAGAAGAATGAATAGCTTATTGACAAAAGCTTAAGAGGTATCTTAAAAGCTGAAAAATTTATGCTTGAACCATTGTAAGATGCAGAGTATAAAGTAGAAGGTAGAGTGGTTGTGCGCTGTCTCAATCACTCTTTTTTTAAGATTGGCACTCTTTTTTTAGGTTGAATCTTCAGTTTTATTGGAGATTCAGTTTGATGTTATTTTCAGTCTGTTGTGTGCAAAAGATCGGGCGTAATGGATTTGCTCGTATCGGAATTAATGGATTAATTTGGGTCTATGATTTTAAAATCTAAAAAAGTAGTTGAAGTAAGTCGAGCCTTTGAGTTTAAAGGCAGAATGCTTACCCTTACCGTATTAAATATTCTTGAAGAAGATCTGGTAGAGCTAGACCAGCAGCTTGGGGAAAAGATCGCTCAGGCACCGGAGTTTTTCCGAAATTCACCAATAGTTATTGATGCAACCGATTTTGATGATATTGGCCTACGAAAGGTGGCTGATATTATCCGCAAACATATGATGGTTCCGGTTGGAATAATTGGAGGCAATCCAAAGCAAGAGGAAAGCGCTGCCGAGATTGGTCTAGGGGTGTTTCCTAAGATCAAGGCAGTTGAAACCAAATCGGTTGATAAAAAGACAGCAGAGGAAAAGCCGGAAGAACCGGCAAAGCATGAGTCTAAACCTGCTGAGCAAGAACAGATCGTTCCAAATGCACAGATATCAAAGTCACCAACAATGCTAATCAAACAGCCGGTAAGGTCGGGGCAGCAGATATATGCCAGAGGATGTGACCTGGTAATAATGTCTTCGGTTGGTGCCGGTGCAGAGGTTTTGGCAGATGGTCATATTCATATATATGGCAGCTTGAGAGGCCGGGCTTTAGCTGGGGTTCAAGGGGATTCAGAAGCAAGAATCTTTTGCCATAATCTTGATGCGGAGCTTATTTCAATAGCAGGGCAATATAAGATGAGTGAAGATATTCCGGCTGAAGTAAAAAAAGATTTTGTACAGATTTATCTGGATGATGACCAGATGAAGATCAAAAAGGTTTAAAAGGCAAGCTGGCTGAGCGTAGTCGAAGTCACCTGGCTTTTAAGGTAAGCAAGTTACTGATTCAGGGTTTATGGAAAAAACGGAGGTATATACGTGGCAAAGATTATTGTCATAACGTCAGGAAAGGGCGGAGTGGGAAAAACCACAACGAGTGCGGCTATAAGTACAGGCTTAGCCAAGCGTGGATACAAAACCGTTGTCATAGATTTTGACGTTGGTTTAAGAAATCTTGATCTGATTATGGGGTGTGAGCGCCGAGTTGTTTACGATTTTGTAAACGTTATCAAAGAAGAAGCGAATCTTAATCAAGCCCTTATCAAAGATAAGCGTGTAGATAATCTGTATATTTTACCGGCCTCTCAAACCAGAGATAAAGATGCCCTTGACCTTGATGGCGTAAAACGGGTTATTGATGATCTTGCTAAAGATTTCGCCTATATTATTTGTGATTCACCTGCAGGTATTGAAAAAGGTGCCATGATGGCTATGTATTTTGCAGATGAGGCTATTGTGGTTACCAACCCAGAAGTTTCGTCGGTACGCGATTCCGACCGAGTGCTTGGAATTCTTGCAAGCAAAACCCAAAGAGCAGAACAGAATCAAGAGCCAGTTAAAGAATCGCTGTTGTTGACCCGATATTCTCCAGAAAGGGTTGAGAAAGGCGAGATGTTAAGTGTTGATGATGTAAAAGAGATTCTTGCTATTCCATTGCTTGGTGTTATTCCAGAGTCGCAATCGGTGCTTAATGCATCTAATTCTGGTCAGCCAGTAATTCTGGATGAAGATAGTGATGCTGGTCAGGCATACGAAGATGCGGTTGCCAGACTGCTTGGTGATGATGTGCCGCACAGGTTTTTAGAGATAGAGAAGAAGGGATTCTTTGGGCGACTGTTTGGAGGGTAATGAATAATGAGTTTTATGGATTTTTTTCGTGCCAACAAAAAGAAGAGCGCGTCAGTAGCTAAAGGAAGGCTTCAGGTTATTATTGCTCAGCAACGTGCTGAGGTTGGTGGGCCAGATTTTTTAAGAGTTATGCAAGAAGAGATTCTTGCTGTAGTTAAAAAATATGTTGAAGTTGGGGATAATGCAGTTAAGGTGCAAATGGAAAAGGCTGGAGAGTGTGAAGTTCTTGAACTGAATATAACTCTGCCAGATCACCATGAAGATTAATTTTAATTGATTTGGATTTTATTAAGGCGGCAGAGATGTCGCCTTTTTTATTTTAGTACGCATTTAAAATTAAAATTTGAGATATGTTATAAGAAAATTGATTTTTAAAAACTATACTTATGATGGTATATGAAAAATATAAGGAATGATTATGGCCTTTATGAACTGGACACCGGATTTAAGTGTAAATATTGATGAAATAGATAATCAGCATAAAAAGTTGATTGGTATGATAAATGAGCTTAGTGAAGCAATGAAGGCCAGAAAGGGTGCTGAAGTAATGGGCAAAATTATAGCTGGCCTTACTAATTACACTAAAGAGCATTTTGCTACTGAAGAGAAGTTATTTGATAAATTTGGATACCCTGAAACTGCAAAACATAAACAAGAGCATACAAAATTTGTGAATGAGATTAATAAGTTTAAGCAGGATTTTGAAGCAGGTAAATTAAGTGTTTCAATTGATGTTCTTAAGTTTTTGAGCAGCTGGTTAATGAATCATATCAAAGGCACAGATCAAAAATATTCTAAATTTTTAAATGATAAAGGCGTTAAGTAATATAAATATTACTATCGTTAAAACACATAAATAATATGTGGGAATGAGTCTTATGAACCTTATAGATTGGAGTGCAAGTTTATCTGTTAATAACGATGTTTTAGATAGTCAGCATAAAAAAATGTTGTCCATAGTTAATAAGCTTCATGATGCCTTAATCAAAGGTAGAAGTAATGAAATTATAAGAGATGTTTTAGAAGAGCTTGTTGATTATACTCAGACTCATTTTGCTGATGAAGAGAAGTTTTTTGATGAACTTGATTACCCTTGTGCGGAAGAACATAAAAGACAACATAAAGAGTTTGTTAGTAAAATAACTGAGTTTCAAAATGATTTTTTAGAAGGTAAAATAGCTCTATCCATAGATGTTATGGAATTTCTAGTTGGGTGGTTTTTAATGCATATTCAAAGGGTTGACCATGGATATGCAAAAATAATTAGTAAAAAGTCATAATGGTTTAAAGGCTCTTTTCGTGTCCTACGGTGAATTCGAAATAATTAAAAAATATTTTGCTGTTGATTCGAATCAAGAAAAATCTTTATTAATTGGTAATGGTGATGATGCTGCTGCGGTTTTGGTTGAGCCAGGTTATGCTCTATTGACCTGTGTTGATACCTTGGTGGCTGGTGTCCATTTCCCAATTGATGTTCCGGTTGAATCGATCGGATTCAAATCCCTAGCAGTAAATATTAGTGACATAGCAGCAATGGGAGGAGAACCCAAATGGGCAACTTTGGCACTTACCATTCCTGATTATGATAAAGGCTGGCTAGAAAAATTTTCAAAAGGTTTTTTCAAACTTGCTAATAAATATGGAATTAAACTAATAGGTGGAGATACAACTAGAGGATCGTTAACAGTGTCGGTACAGTTAATGGGGGTGGTTAAGTCTGATAAGCAACTGTTAAGAAGCGGAGCCAAAATCGGAGATAAGATTTTTGTCACTGGGACGTTGGGAGATGGTGGGGTTGGCCTGGATTCATGGCAAGGCAGGGTTGAGTTAGGTGCTCAGACTGAATATTTTCGTGGTAGATTGAATTTCCCTGAGCCTCAGGTGGGAATTGGTAAACAAATTCGTGAGTTGGCATCATCTGCTATAGATATTTCTGACGGTTTAGGTTCTGATTTGTTGCACATACTTAAAAGTAGCGGGGTTGGAGCAAGGATTAATGAAGAACTAATTCCAACCCCTAACATTGATAAAAAGATTCAGCTGCCAAAAGAACTACTTGATTATGCACTATATAGTGGTGATGATTATCAATTATGTTTTACATCAAACCCTGAGCATTGTGCAGATATTTTAGCGTTATCTGACTCCATAACTGAGATCGGTGAAATAATTACAGGTGAGCAACTTGTTATATCGACAAAAAACGGGGGTGAGCATGCTGTTAACGCCTTTGGTTATAACCATTTTGCATAATATTGATTTTTCTTATTTTGAAAACTGAATAGTATTTAGTGAAAATGCTTGTATATATAAGATAAAAAATATAATAACTGTTTCAAATATTGAAGCTTTTTATCATTGAATCCCCCAAATTTATTAATTAACCAGACTATACTTAATTGGAGATGTGCATATGGAAGATGGTCTCTGTTAGGTTATGATTTTTAGAAGAATTTTTGAAAGATTAGGGTTTTTGGTAACGTTTTACGGCATGGCTGCTGTAATGGTTACTATTGCGCTAATTGTTTGGGGGGTTGTGTTTTATACCCAGTCTGTAGATAGGAAAAATTCAATTCACAGGCAGATAACTCAGCTTCCGGAGTATGTTCTAAATAGTTTAAATCGTAGTATTGACGACAAACAAAATTTGATAAATGCCTACTCTGAACTTCTCGCAAACAATGTGTATTTGCAAGCTTATAATCGACGAAATGGTTTTTCTGCAGTGGAGATTGAAAAAGTTTTCTCTGGAATAAAAAACAAAGCTCATTTTGACTATTATGCCGTTGTTGCTACTGATAACAGTTTTAATAACGATAAAGTAATTGCGGGTAATATTATTGATAATAATGGTAATCAAAGCCTTATTGATCTTGAATTACATAAAAAAAAGGTCTCTTTAGTACGTGATAACGGCATTTTGTATCTATCGCGTAAGGCAGTAGTGAAGGATAGAAGATCTAATATTATTGGTTATGTTTTTTTGGCTACCAAGTTAAGTAGTATTTCAAATCAGTTAGAACATATGAATTTTTGGGGGTCAAAAACTCAAATAAATTTATTTCCATTAGAGCAATACTTATCCCTAATAAAAACAGATCTAAGCGATGAAGGCCCGAATATAATTTCGGCAATAAAGCATATAAAAATAGATAATGAAACAAAACAGGTTGTTGTCTATGCTCCAATTTCTGTGGTTGGAGTCGATTTAGGCGGGGTTATTACGGTTGATGTTGAAAAAATATTGAATGCTCACCAAAATGAGCAGATTACCTATGGAATTATTTTATTCGCCTCATTTGGAATCTTAATGATCGCAGGTCTTAGTTATTGGGTTTATTTTAAGGCCGCCGTCAAACGGATGAATGAGGGTACAGATCAATTTATGCGCGAGGTTTTTGGAGCATCTAAAAAAATAGAAACAAGTGATGAATTGGATAAATTGGGCTCGTTATTAATGTATGCTTATGGGAAGATTAAACAGAGTGTATTTGAACAAGCCAAAAAAGAAAAAATCATAAGAATAAAAGAACATAATCTGGCTAAGATGCAGGAGTTGGTAAAGGTTGGTACCTGGGAATATAACTTTCTTACCAAAGAGATTTTTTTATCAGAAGAATTGCGCCGAATCTTTGGAATTAGTCCAGGTAAAATTATCTCTACTTTGCAAGAAGTAGTGAATGATGTAGTGCATCCGGATGATTATGCTAAGGTAAGTCAAGCTGTTGAGTTTACAGTTAATAATCCGACTGATAGTGGTTTTAGACCAATGACTTATCGAATTATACGTAATGGTGAGGTCCGTTGGGTTGAAGCTTTAAACCCAGAAATCAGCCAGTTTGATGAATATGGTAATGCCAAAGTATTGCTAGGAACAATTCAAGATATTACCAAGACCAAACAAACAGAAGAGCGTATAAGAAACAATGAAGAAACATTAAGGCTTCTATTTGAAAATATGCGCGAAGGATTTATTGGTGTGGAACATGGCAAGATAACTATGTTGTCCGCATATGCCTTAGTTATGCTAGGTTGGCATAAAACTGAAGATATAGTTGGTCTTTATGCAGAAGTGATGTGGGGAGATAGTGAATCATATAATAAGTTCATGAATGATCTTATTAATAGCGGTGGAGAACTTAGTGATTACGAGGCGTTTTTTTATAAAAAAGATGGTAGTCATTTTATTGCTAGCTTGAATGCGACCTTGAAATATGACTCTAAAGGGAAACCAATAGGATTTGATGCTACCTTCCGGGATATTACCGAGCGTAAGAAAGAGGAGCATGAGCTTATTCGGGCGAAGATGGATGCGGAAGAGGCCAATAAGGCCAAAAGCGAGTTCTTGGCGATGATGAGCCATGAAATTAGAACACCTATGAACGGTATTCTTGGAATGGCCTCAATCCTTAAGGAAACTAGTCTTGATTTAGAGCAGAAAGACTACGTTGATACTATGGACCAATCCGGTAAAGCATTGCTCAAAATTATTAATGACATACTCGATTTCTCTAAGATAGAAGCAGGAAGAATGGATTTGGAAAATATTTCATTTGACCTGGAAAAATCGGTATATGAGGTTGCTCAATTATTAGAGCCAAAGGCAAGCGAAAAAAGTCTTGAGATAATTGTTAGATTTGATTCAAGGTGCCCAGGAACTGTAGTTGGAGATCCAAGCAGAATCAGGCAGGTTCTTATGAACATGGTTGGTAATGCAATCAAGTTTACTAATCAAGGGCATATATTTATTGATGTTTCAGTAAAAACTATAAAAACAGGTGTTCTTGATCTGGAAATAAGCATAGAAGATACAGGAATCGGTATTCGTAAAGAGGACCGTAAGCGATTATTTGATTCATTTAGTCAGGTTGATGCCTCATCTACCAGAAAATATGGAGGTACCGGGCTTGGACTTTCTATTAGTAAACAACTTGTTGAAATGATGGGTGGACATGTCACTGTTACTAGTGAGTATGGAATGGGGTCAACATTCATCCTTTCATTTCCTCTAAAATTTGTTGAGGATGCCGAGCAGACAGAGATTGCAAAACAGGCTCCAAATCTGGAAGAAAAATGTTGTTTGTTATTTATTGAGCACAAAATAGTTGCCAAGGTTATTCAAGAAATTCTTATCAATGCAGGTATTACTGTGGATACCTTTAATCAGCTTGAATATGCAAAAAAATCTTTGCAGGAAGGCCCTCATTCATATGATTTTATTGTTGTAGATGGTTCTGTCGGTAAAGAAGATACTAAAAATATTGCAGAGTTTGTTGGTAAACGTGAGCGGTTACAAGATATCGCAATGATTAATCTGGTTACCAATGCAACTGCTGGCGATGCTAAAAAAGCTCAACAGTTAGGGTTTGTGGCGTTTATTACCAAACCAGTAAAGAAAGATATATTTATAGATGTTATTCATCGTTCGTTAATGGATAAAGAAACAGGAGAAAAATGCCAATTAATCACTAAGCATAGTGTGATAGAAAGCCAAAAGCATGGTTATGAAAAGGATATTGTTCTTAGTGGAAATGTCCTTATGGCCGAGGATATTAAAACTAATCAACATGTTGCCAGAACAATGCTAAAGCGTATAGGGGTTGATGTTGATATTGTTGAAAACGGAGAGCAAGCAGTACAAAGGTGGCAAGAAGGAAGTTATGATCTGATATTGATGGATTGTCAGATGCCAATAATAAACGGTTATGATGCTACGCGGATGATCAGAAAAGAAGAGCAAGAAAAGGGACTAAAGCACATACCTATTATTGCGTTAACAGCAAACGCGATGACAGGTGACGACATTAAATGTAAAGATGCAGGTATGGATGATTATATGTCTAAACCGTTCGCAAGGATTGATTTGGCATTAATGTTACAAAAGTATCTGCAAGGTGAGCAGAAATCAGAGTTTTTATTCCAGTCTAAACAAAGCTTTTCTAATTCAAAGCAAGATGCATATATAGATGACACGTTATCAACAACAGAGGTTGTAATTGATAATGAGCCAGCGGTATTTTTAAAACTGGCTGATGAAAATGTAGAATACCTTGATATGTCCAAGGTAGAATCAATGCGAGAAGAGTTAGATGACATGTTTTCTGGTCTTATTGATACCTTTATCGAAGGAGCAGATGAATATGTTAAAAGATTAAATATTGCGGTTAGGGACAATAATCTTGAAGAGATGTCTGCAATAAGCCATGGGATGAGATCAAGCTGTGGCAATGTTGGGGCAGATAAGCTTGCGGTAATGGCTGATGATATATCTACCAAGATGAAAACAGGTGAAGAACCTGAATTTGATACGATGCTGCATGATTTTAATAAGTTTTATAATGGTGTAAGGCAGGCGTTGATGTTACAAAAAGAAGCGTGTAATAATTGAAGTATTTTTTGAATTTTTTCAATAATAAGTTAGACTTGCCAACCTTTTAGAGAATGCAATAAACCAATGATAGATAATAAATCCCAACTTCAACAACTTGTTGCCAAGGCAATTACTGCTGGAGTGGTTGCTGTAGATACTGAATTTGTTTGGGAAAAAACCTATTATCCAATATTAGGGATAATCCAAATAGGGTTGTCTGAAGATGAATTATATTTGGTTGATACCGTTGCAATCAAGGATTTAGAACCAATTAAGCAACTTTTAGAATCTGAGGATACCGTAAAGATATTTCATGATGCTCAAGGTGATTTGGCAATACTATGTCGTGAGACAGGGGCAATTCCTAAGAATATCTATGACACCAGATTGGCCGCTGGATTTACTGGGTTGGCAGCAACTATCTCACTGCGAAATCTTTTATTGGAAATAGTACAGATAGAGTTATCTAAATCAGAGACCAGAACCGATTGGACCAAAAGGCCGCTTAGTCCTCAGCAAACAGAATACGCCCTTGAAGATATAAAGCACTTGCATAAGGTTTATCAACACCAGCTTGATAAGGCCAGGAGTGATGGAGTTATCGATTGGATGTTGCAGGAAATGCAATCATTTAACGGTAACACATTTGCAAACGATAAACCGGCAGATCAGCTTTTTAAAAAGGTGAAAGGAGTTAATTCATTAACTGCCAGAGAGATTGCGATAGTTAGAGAATTAGCAGCCTTGCGTGATGAAATCGCAAGAAAAATAAACTACCCCAAAGGATGGGTTATCTCCGACCACGACATGAACAAACTTGCCAGAGGCGTAAATGGCAATCCTGAGAACATAAATATAAGTCGAGGTCATTGGGGGAAGAATTTGGAACAATACGGTCCTAAAATATCCAAAGCAATCGAGGCAGCATTAGCATTGCCAGAAGATCAGTGCCCGCAACCTCGCTTGATTACACCGGAAGACAAGAAGATCTCTAAGCAGGCGAGCAAGATAATGGATCAAATTCGTCAAATTTGTGAAAAGAATAAACTAGATCCCATGGTAGTAACCAGTAAAGCGGAAGTTACGGCTATTATCAAAGGTAAGAAAAGCTTGGAGAAATTAACCGGCGGTTGGCGTGGAGAACTGCTAGGGGCGAGTATTAATTCATTTTTTGAGTAATAATTTATTGTAAGAATTCTTTAAAAGTTTATACTAATTTGTATAAACTTTACAGGTGTATGATTATGAGGGCAACAGCCAAAGATTTACGGTTCCACTCTGCAGAACTACTTGGTTCTGTTAGTAGGGGAGAAGAAGTGGTTATTACTTATCATGGAAGGCCATGTGCAAAGCTGGTTCCTGTAGACGATTCTTCTGCAAGGCCTGAAACGGCAGATACCCTTTTTGGAATGTGGAGCGATAATGCCTCCACTGAGGATGTTGATGCATATGTAAGAACTTTGCGAAAGGGACGGTTTGATGTTGGTTGATACAGATATAATTATCTGGTTTATCAAGGGGAATGAAAAAGCAAAGCAATTACTCAATGGCAATATTGGCTTTTCCATCTCTGCGGTTACTTATATGGAACTTGTTCAGGGGATGAGAAATAAAAAAGAGCTGAACATATTGCGTCAGGCCTTAAAATTTTGGCAGGTTAGAATATTGCATATTTCAGAAGAGATATCCAATAAAGCAATGTTTTATGTAGAACACCATTTTCTCAGTAACTCAATGCAGTTGGCTGATGCATTGATAGGTGCAACAGCTATAGAATATGGTTTGCTACTGCTTACTGGAAATACAAAACATTACAAGGTTATTAAGGAAGTAGAGTTAAAGAAGTTTACTCCTTAGTTCTAAGGGCTCAGCACGGCGCACTGCCTACCAAGCAAACTTAAATTTTCAAGCCGCATGAGCGTAGTTCGTAGGGTGGGCACTGCCCACCAAAACTACTTGATTGGGGATCTCGACAATCACGGTAAATCTTTTTGTAGGCTGGGCACTGCCCACCATCTCCAGTATAATGTCCCCAGTTTAAATGGAACTGGAAGATAAAATGACATTAATTTCTGAGCAAGATTTTATAAAAAGCATCGAAAATGCATTGCAACATATAGCCAATTTCCACTCTTTGGATTTTGTGCAAGCTCTTAAACGAGCTTACGATAAAGAACAGTCAGAACCGGCAAAAGATGCTTTAGCTCAGATCTTAGAAAACTCCAAAATGTGCGCGACTGACAAACGCCCAATTTGTCAGGATACTGGCATAGTTACCGTATTTTTAAAGATAGGTGTAGATGCCAGACTTGATACCGCAAGAGATATAGAAGATCTTGTTAACGATGCTGTTCGTAATGCCTATGGCTTTAAAGAAAATGTATTACGCAAATCAGTTGTAGATCATCCTGCTACATCAAGAAATAATACCAAAGATAACACTCCTGCAATTGTCTATCAGCAATTAGTCCAAGGAGATACTATTGACGTCAAGGTAGCTGCCAAAGGTGGAGGCTCTGAGAATAAGGCTAAATTTGCAGTACTAAATCCAAGTGATAGCATTATTGACTGGGTAATAAAAACTATTCCAACTATGGGGGCAGGTTGGTGTCCTCCTGGAATAATCGGTATTGGTATTGGCGGCACTCCGGAAAAGGCAATGCTAATGGCCAAGGAATCCCTGATGGATTCAATCGATATTGATAAACTTGATGCCAAAAATAATCTGGACGAAATAGAACAGATGCGTCTGGAACTGTTTGAAAAGATCAACCAGCAAGGTATTGGTGCCCAAGGTCTTGGTGGCCAGACCACAGTACTCGATGTAAAGATAAAACAATTTCCAACTCACGCTGCATCACTTCCTGTGGCAATGATTCCAAACTGCGCAGCAACCAGACATACCCACTTTGTTTTAGATGGAACAGGCGTGATAGAGTTTCCTGAACCGGATATCAACCAATGGCCGACCATCGAAACAACAGATGAGTCATCCAAAGGTAGGCCTGTAAATATAGATGGAATTACCAAAGATGAGATCGCAACCTGGAAAGTAGGTGAAACATTACTACTTTCAGGAAAGATCTTAACCGGACGCGATGCAGCGCATAAACGCATCTTCGATATTATGCAATCAGGGCAGCCACTTCCAAATGGACTTAATTTCGAGAACAGATTTATTTACTATGTTGGTCCGGTAGATCCTGTAGAAGGAGAAGTGGTCGGCCCGGCAGGTCCAACAACATCCACAAGAATGGATAAATTTACCGAGCATATGCTCTCAGAAACCGGACTTATTGGAATGATTGGTAAGGCCGAGCGTGGAGCAGATACGATTGAGTCAATCAAAAATCATAAGGCAGTATACCTATCAGCAGTTGGCGGTGCTGCCTATCTTATCGCCAAATCAATTGTTGGATCGCGCATAGTTGCATTTGAAGATCTTGGTATGGAAGCAGTCTACGAATTTGAGATCAAAGATATGCCAGTAACGGTTGCGGTTGATTCACAAGGTAACTCAATTCACGAGATTGGCCCGAAGAAGTGGAAGGTAGAGTAGGTTGGACTGCCGATGTTCACCATTTAACTTTTTCCAAGTAGGAAACTGTCATCCTCCGACTTGATCGGGGGATCCAGCGATTGAAAATCGCAGCGCAAAGCGCTAATGTAACTTGCTTTATTTAGGTAGAAACTATGAAGGATTG
>JAWSVC010000010.1:0-186684 GCA_033852075.1 Gammaproteobacteria bacterium
AAGGCTAAAGGCCCTGGCATTTCAAAATCAACAAGCTGTAATAACTCTTCGCCGGTAATCATGCTCACCGGATCACCGGCGGTAGGGGTTTTATCAGCAGAAGGAGAAGCCTTGCCTTGCGTGGTTCCACCCTTGCTGGTGCACTGGTTCTCACCTGATTCTTCTTTCTTTACCTTCTTCTTGGCTTGTTTTTTTGGTTTAACGGCCTCGATTACAGCCTCAGTATAATCAAATTCTGGAGCAGGATTCTTATAATCTTCTTTCTCTTTTACTGTGATATTGCCATTGAGTAGAGCTGTAATTATATAGCCAATAGAACGCTGTGAAATTTGTTCATGACAATTTATTAGTTTTAAAACGTCTTTTAACGAACCAGATGAAGCAGGTGCTGTATTGGTTTGGATATGAGTAAGTAGCTGTTTAAAAAACTCAGCAGGTTTATTGTGGGTAGCACCAAATGAGGACGAAAGTTCAAAGATGAACGTCCTATTATGTTTGGTTGTGATCTTAACCGAGTTATTATTAACAGTATCCATATTGCTGATTGCAAATTCACTTATAGTTATCTAAAAAGCCATTGAAAGTATAAGACTTTTACCCCAGTTTTCCTATCTGTCTAGGAATTGAGGAATATAGCAATATCTCTATATTTACTATATTCGTCAATGCAAAGTACAATTCTACAGAAAAACGCCATAAAATCAATGGTAGGGTGTGTTATGTTGAAAACGTTTTGCTATATTTAAGGGATAACAATGACTTTTTAAACCCTAGGAGAGAATGGATGCGTTGTGTAAAGCTGGATAACTGGTCGCAAATGGCTCCTCCATATGATGATTATGAATTTTTCATGAATCATGATGAGTTTCCGTTTGAAGATTTTGAAAGTGGATTCAGTCATATAAATGCATGGTGGTGCGCAGAAGCATCTGTGTTGTCTTATTCGGATAAAGACAAGGTTCAGGCAGAGTTTAAAAAGACCGGTTTTGATCAGTTCGAACATATTGAAACAAAAACAGTAGATTGTTTTGTGGTAAGTGATGGCGCAATTGTTTTTGTTATTTTCCGAGGATCTGAACTAAGGCCGCAGCCCGGAGAAGGCGGTTTCAAAAAAGTAATTGCAGATTGGTCAACCAATCTTAATTTTAAACTAGTTGAATGGGAAACTGGGGGCAGGGTGCATAGCGGATTTAAGAATGCCCTTGATGAGATTTGGCCAAAGCTATTACATGTACTAAAGCCATATAAGAATCATTATATATGGTTTACTGGACACAGCTTGGGTGCTGCCTTAGCTACTCTAGCGGCAAAAAGGATTGGTTGTGCATCTGGGTGTTATTGCTTTGGGTCGCCAAGGGTAGGTGATCTGCAGTTCAGAGATGATTTTAATGTAAAGAATTTTTGCCGTATTACCCACAATACAGATGTGGTTCACTATTTGCCTTTCTTTGAGGATTATCATCATGTTGGGCATGAGCAACGAATTACCAAAGCATCTATCGATCATCATGATACAGATCAGGAAAAGTTAGATATAAAAGGGATTAAAGCAGCTCTTTCATTTAATGATAATCCTGTTCCGCAGTGTATCTATGACCATGTGCCTCTGCATTATTCGATCTTTTTTTGGAATTCGATTAATAATCAGCTTGGTTATAGAGGGGTTTAATCCGGATCTATTTTTCCAATATCTGTGTTGCAATTCGCTAAAAAATGAGTCGCGCACTTATGTGTGCGGCTCTCCTGAGCGTAGCCGAAGGGTCAAGAAAAATTTAATAGAATCAATGAGATTTCGGCTACGCTCAGCCATCTTGATTCTATTAAATTACTTTCCCTAGACACTACTGGGACTAAGACGGCATGGTGTCGGTGGTTATTTAGACTTTCGCTCTTTAGTCATCTGCGAAGGTGAGGCTGGTAAACTCTTTACCTTTGGTAAAGATATCTTGTAATGCATTGCTAAAAATCTGATTACGATGGTGATAATAGTGCATGCCATTAGGCGTGCGACCTGATTATCGGTGAATGACTGGACAATTAGAAAGCTTGCACCACCAAGTAGTGCTGCGGAGGCGTAAAAGTCTGATGTCAGGATTGCTGGGATTTCACTTACCAAAATATCTCTTATTACCCCTCCTCCGGTTGCTGTTAATGCTGCCATAAGCATAACCCCCACTGGTCCCATGCCTGCTGCAGCAGCTTTGGAGGCGCCAATTGCCGCAAATACACCAAGTCCAATGGCATCAGCGTACATGACGATATTCCAGCGGCGCGCGATTCTATTAGTAGCTACAAAGGAGCAGAGGGCCGCTATTATGCAGGTAATTACGTATTTCTGGTCTGCAATTGCAAGTGGTGGGTTTTGCCCGAGCATAATGTCACGAATGATACCGCCTCCAACGCCTGTGGAAACCGCTAGTACAGTTACTCCCAGCAGGTCGAGCTCGTATTTTACTGCGCGAAATGCGCCGGATATGGCGAATACGAAGGTTCCGAATATGTCGAGGATTTCGATGAATAGCATTGGTTGATTCCGGGGTTATGAATTATCGATTTTACCAGAAATAAAACTATCGTCATCCCCAACTTGATTGGGGATCTCTTGAATATATTATTTAGCTATGAACATGATTGTTGAGATTCCCAGTCAAGCTGCACTGCTATCCTGGAAAAAGTCTTGTCGATCATTGGAAAGCTATACGGGAAGGTTTATTAGGGATATAAAAGGATATCTGAAGCTCAAATTTTTCAAGCTCCCTGAGCGTAGTCGAAGGGTCAAGAAAAATTAATCGAATCATTGAGACTTCGGCTACGCTCAGCCATCTTGATTCTATTAATTCATTTCCCCGGACACTAATACAGTAAAGCTGGGAATGACAAAGGTTGTGCATGAAATTTGATAGTTGCGTAGGTTGGTGCTGAGCCTGCGAAGCCCAACACAATTGGCTAAGGTTTGGAGTAAGCGTTGGGCTTCGCAGGCTCAGCGCCAACCTACATTAGATTAATTCTTTCCAATAAAAAAGGGCCCGCCGTAGCGAGCCCCTTTCTCCTTTTATTTAAGGTTAGGTTGAGACTATGGGCAATTTCCTGTTTCAAATACTCCGTCAGAAGTTTCAATTAGGGTTGCAGAACCACCCATGAAGCTATTGCCTAGGTATTCGTCTGAACCAGTGGCATATACTGAATACCATGACTCATAAGCAACACCCATCGCTATAAGTTGACTGTATGTTCCAGAGTATTCAACGCAGGTTGGTTCTGGCTCAACGACCTCTTCTTCAACAACTACAGTTCTGGTTACAGATGCGCTTAAGGCGCCAGAGTCAGTAGCTGTGTAAGTACAGGTGTACGTGCCAGCAATCTGGGTATCAACAGGGCAGTCAACCGCAGGAGTTAGAGTGCCGTCTTCGGTATCCGTTGCAGTAGCACCTGGGTCAGTCCAGGTAGCACCGAACTCAAGAGTTACCGAAGCAGCGCCATTTAGAGAGATCTGTGGAGCTGTATTAGTTGGCTCAACAACCTCTTCTTCAACTGTTACTGTTCTAGTTGCTGTGTCGCTTAGGTCACCAGAGTCAGTAGCTGTGTAAGTACAGGTGTATGTTCCAGCAGTTGCTGTAGATACATTGCAGTTAGCAACAGGAGTTAGAGTGCCGTCTTCAGCGTCAGTTGCAGTAGCACCTGGATCTGTGAAGGTATCACCTACAGTCAGAGTCATTTCAGCAGCACCGTTCATTGTAACAACTGGGGCGGTGTTAGTTGGCTCAATTGGCTCTTCGGACTGTGTCATGGTTTTAGCTTCAAGGATCGCGAAGCTGATTAGCATAGCTTCCTGGTCAACCTGAGTAGATACAGGGTTGTCACCTTCTACGTGGATCAGAGTGTTGATCGCATTATCGACGTCGTTTTCGATGTCAATTTGAACGATATTGAAGTTTAGGCCATTCGCAACAGCAGTTACATCATCATAGCCACTAACGTTACCACCTACTTCAGATGAGTGAGGACCTTCGTAGATGTTTTCATAGTATGCTACAGAGCCAGTACCATTTTTGATCCAGGTGTAGTCTTTACCAGTGTCATGAGGGTATGAGCTTGAACCGCATTGTGGAACACCTGAATGGCCATACTCGTCACCATCAAGAGCTGCTAGATAAAGTTTGGTATCACCAGTTGCATCGATAGCGTCATGCAGGATCTGGATGTCAGTTACAGCCTTGTATGGAATAACTTGGCTTGAGAATGCCTTAGAGGTGCTGGTAGCAAAGTCGTTGTTCCAGCCCCATGCGATACCATCGTAGATTGAGATGGTCTTATCTTCACCAGTAGGCATAGAGTAAACCACGATCACTGAGTAAGATGCATTAGCTAGACAGTCGTTGGCAACATCGCCATTGTCATTTTCGCCTGATGGAGCTGCCCAAACCATACCTGTCATGCCGCTATATGAAGCACCAGTAAAGTCAGCACGCTGTAGTCTGGTTACTGTTACAGGGATAGAGCCAGTTAGACCAACAAAATTATCTGTTAGTTCTAGGCGGTTATTCCACATAACAATCTTACTGTTTTGTAGTGTGCCAGCAGATGGGAACATCTTCCACCATGATGGGATAGATTCACTTTGAGCGCCAACGTTAGCAGATGATGGAGTTAGAGCCCCAAGATCTGTGCTACCAACAGTGATGTTGATTTCGTTGTCCTCAATATCAGCAATGCTGTCGAAGCCTAGCTCAGATCCACTTACAGTATCGTCAGTGTCATCTATAGCGCTGCTTTCATCGGTAAGGTAGGCAGAACCGTAGTAGTTCACATAAGCTGCTTCAACAGTTGCACCTTCTGGGATATCAATATATACAGTGCGAGGAAGACTTAGTTTGTCAGCCTGCATATCTGAACCGATATCTTCAACAAGGTCAGAACCTGCAACAGCTACGTGGTAGTTTTTGCCAGAGAATTCGGCAACCTTATGTAAGGTGTTTTCCTCGTTCTGGGCAGCTACGTTACCAAGGTCTTCATGAACAACAGTTCCGTCAGTTGTTGGATCTTCTGGATCGTCGTCATCACCATTTGTAGGACAAGATGAAGCTGTTTGGAAATATCCGTCTGAAGTCTCTTGAAGCATGGTTGTATCGCCAGAAAGGCCAATATATTCATCAGAACCATTTGTATAAACGATTGTGCTGTACATTAAAGTAGCACGACCAGCATTAACATGATTAGAGTTTGTATCTGAACCGCAATAAAGTGCGAAAGCCGAAGAGGCGGTTAGTAGCAAAGGCGCTACCGATAGAGTTTTTGCAATATTTATAATTTTCATCTTTTTAAAAATTGGTGACCTTATTCTCTTCAGCCACCAGCTCCCTAAGCTGCGTTAATAATAAATCCATATCTATATTGATATGGCTATAAACGCCTTCCTTAGTTTGAGATCTACAAAAAATCGCTTCCGTTAGATCTCGTCGTTTCATCCTTGAATAACATTAGCAAATAACTAATGTGTACGATTAGTATCGCTATAAAAACAGGTATTTGGTAGTGAACTGGTTCGCATTTCATTATATTCTGAAATGCGCATGTTGATAGTGTGAATTTGATCAATTTATAAGAGAATAAAAGTGTGAACCGGTTGTGTTTTTGAGTGTTTTTAGACGGGAAAAAGCTACCGCTTGTCGTTAGAAAATAGCAGTAAGTGACCGTTGGTCGGGACCAGTAAATGTTGTTATTGTTTTTCCTATCTGCGGCTTGATTTGCATCCATGCTCAGTCAAACCTAATTTGTACTTCCCTGTGCAACTTACGGAATTTCTAATAAAAAACTCTAGGGGATATGTTATGAAATGACCACATAAGCTCTATGGATTGTTTCAGATGCTGAGTATATAAAAGATGCATTATTTGTTAGTCCATACTCTTGGGAATCTGCAGCAGCGGCTACTGAAAAAAGAGCATGTGCGACACCAAGATCACCACAGCTATAGGCGGGTATTACCATGTTGTTTTCTGGATCGATCTTTTTATTAAGGGTTTGCATGCAATAACCCCATTCGCTAATCCATTGCGATTCACCATTAAGTGGAGGGTAGGTGTTTCCGATCTCGTATTCCATTGCATTTACTGGTTCAATAAATTCAGCGATTTTATCCTTTATATCGTCTTCTTCGTTATCAGTTTCAATATTAGAGCATTTAATATCGATAATAGAAGGTTTGGATGCTGGGCCCTGCTTGCATATGGTAATAAAAACTGCTCCTTCGGATGGAATCATTCCTTGATTCCCGTCTGGATTACCATTGATCATGATTCTGTTTTCATCAAGCAATTGCTGAATAATTCTTGGGTCTTGCATTGAATCAACTGCGCCAACAATAGCAATGTCATTATCAGATTGATTTAGATATTCAATGGCACTATATAGCGCGATAAGGCCAGAAGCGGTGCCAAAAGGAAAGAATCTGCTGTTGGTGGTGTCGATAACCTTGCCACATAGATTGTTTAGCCATGGAATAAAAACTTTTTGTTCTTCTTGGGCGGCTGTAGAGTCTTCTTTGGGTAAGCCAAGAAAAACCGGAGTTGCAGATGTAATGCGAATCTTATTGGCGTTATCGGCAAATGCGCCTTGTGCAATACGCAGCATTCTTTGATATCTGGGGTGCATTCCTGATTTGGCTAGGCTGTCTGGTGCTATTGGCAGTAAGTTATCATCAATTTTTGCGGTTAATACCGAGATTTCTTCATCAATATCCACTGTTTTTATTTCAGGCATAGCGCCGTGCAGACGAGCAAAACAAGTGTTGCTATCAGAACCAAGAGGGGTTGTGACGCCGTAGGATAATATCTTTATTGGAGAAAAGTCTGACATCTAATTTCCTGTATATTAATTTGCCTGTTGACTAAATGATTGTTGACGAAAACCGGGCGTTGTATGTTCGAATAGAGGCGTTGATGGTGTAGCAAGTGCTAGTTCAAGAGCCGCCCGTTCTCGCTGTTTTTGATTTCCTTTGTGCCAGATAAATTGCATGTGGTCTTCGTTTATCTCTTTACCGGTAAAGTAGCGTTTTTCATTATCAAATTTTTCTTTATTATCTTCCCACCATTCATTAAAGCCTGAGTATGGAAGTTGCGCCCATAATTCCTGATAGTCATCACTTTCAATAGCAGAGGTATCTGCCAGAATAGGTACAATATTTCCATGATCTTCTGAATAAAGTGCCATACCGGTAATTGTGCAGAATGCATGGCTGGCATATGGAGTTATTTGTTGTTTTTGAGTCAAGCTGATTAACCATGGAATAAATTTAGTGCTACCAAGAACCTCAAAACATTTTATGATGCGTTGTGGAAGAACATTGCATGCGGTCAGGTGGTTAACCCATGATGTAGCCTGTTCAACCTGTATTGTTGCAAAGCTGGAATTGGTTGCTGTTTCTTTAAGTGTTTCGGGAATTACGTATTCTGGTTTGTCATTTAATGATTCAATAAGGTTGCTTATTCCTTTTATATCTCCAAGTAGGGCGCAGGAATAACTGGCCCAGAAACGATGATTGTAATCTTCGGATGCAAGTTTATCTGCAATAGATGGGTAAAAATCGGTTAGAGCAAGTTCGCCTATCATTCTTATACTGGAAGCTAAAATTTTATTGTCATGGCTATTAACTGCTGATAGAAGATCTATATCTGGTCTTATGCGGTGTAAACGCCAGGCCTCAAGAGCAATGTATTGAAGCTCTGTTTTTTCTGATTTCCAAAGCTTATAAATGGTAGAACTTATGGTTGGATAATCAATCCATGCAAGCGCTGTGATAATCTCGTTTTCTGGGGCCTCGGCTTCAAATGCTGCTGAAATAAGAGATGTTAGATCAACTTCTTTCAAGGAGGCTGACGCAATTAATATACAATAAAATTTATCAGGATCCTCAATGTCAAAGCTTTGATTGGATTCTTCAATTAATTCTGGTGATGATGGCAGTAGACGAAAGAGTCCTGCAAGTCTGCGGTCTAATTGGACTAGGCTGCTAAGGTCAAAATACTCAGATGTGGATGCGTTGCATCTTTGAAACCAAAGAAATGAGGCTTCGTCGAGTATTTGTCTAAAAAGGCTTGAGTCCACTTATTATTCCATTACGCCAAAGGGATAGGTATTTAAAACCAGATAATCAAAATAATAGCAAAAATTGATGAGAATTGGATTGAATAAAAGCTAAACCAAATGAAATTTAGTTAATCTTTACTATCCCACCTTTGATGGTGGTCATCGCGCTACCATTAACAGTGACGTTAACACCTTTTATGGTAATTTCCCCAGATGATGACATCTTAATTTCAGAGGCCCCGGTTTTGAGTGTTATGCTGCTGCCTGCCTCAATCGTCATGTTGCTTCCAACGGTAATTGTATCATTATTTCCGATGTCGCTGGAACGGTTATTCCCAACATTTCTAGTTTCATTATTACCAATTGATGAACTTAAATCGTGTTCAATTGTGATATTGGAGTCATTTTCAACGTGCTGCTTATAATCTTTTTCTGCATGAAAGTAGACTTGTTCTGAACCGATGGTGTCGTCAAAGCGTAATTCATTGAAGTTTGCAGTGCCACCGCTTTTAGTAGATCTGCTTTTAATGCCGCTTTGGTTTTTGTTGGCAGGGCAGTCATATGGCAGTCCTTGTTCGCCATTATAAACGCGACCGGTAATGATTGGGCGGTCTGGATCGCCTTCGATAAAGTCGACAATAACTTCTTGGCCAACACGTGGGTGGAAAACAATACCCCAGTTTTTACCAGCCCAGTTTTGGGCGACACGAATCCAGCATGAACTATTTTCATCGCTATTGCCTTCGCGGTCCCAGTGGAATTGAACCTTAACGCGGCCAAATTCATCTACATAGATCTCATCTGCAGCCGGACCGCTTACAATGGCAGTTTGTACTCCATTAATGTGTGGTTTTTTTGCTGTACGTTTTTGTCTGAATGGGACATTTTTAGGAATACAGGTAAAGGTGTTGCTGAAGTCCTGAATGGCGTATTCCGCATTAGTATGGGAGCGATCTTCGGCATATATTTCGATGCTGGTTATCAAAAATTCTTTCTTGGCTTCTTCTTTAACTACGTATTTGTCCAGCTTGAAGGTTCCGCCGGCATAAAAACTACGGCAGTGGCTGGATGCAATGAAGGTGTTCTCATCAACCTCCATCTCTTCCATGCGGATCTTGGTTTCATTTTTGCCGTCACCACTTTCAAAATATTCGCCAGGATAGTCGTAGATTTCGTAGTTGCCAGTTTCTGAAACTTTAGATAAACCATTTGCTTTGGTTGTTAAATCCGTGCTTGGCTTTTTAAAGTTGAATGCGCGCTGAGTATATTTGCCAGATGGGAACTTGGCTGATTTTTCCCAGGTATAGATATGGTCATTGGCGCGCGACCCGCTATGAAATTCTACAGATCCTTCTGCACATGGTTGGTAGTCTGATTTGTCATCCGTTAAATGGATAATGTGGTCACCATTCTTGTGCTCGGTATAGTAAGAAATACCTGCTTCTTGCATCAATCGGGTAACGAAGTTTAGGTCGGACTCGCGATATTGTACGCAATACTCATGCTTTGGATAGGTTCCGGAAAGTTTATCTTTGGTGAATTTGGAAACTCCGTATTCATTAAAAATCTTTTCGATTATTTCTGGGATAGTTCTGTTTTGGAATATACGGCAGTCTGTGGTTTTTCCAAGGAACCAAAGCCAAGGAACGACTGTGGCTTTGTATTCACGCACCTCGCCTTTGTCGGTGCCGATTTTTTGCGGAGAACTGGCCCAAAAGCGGCTGACGTAACCATTGAATGGGCGCCATTCTTTTTTACCCTGAAGCTCGAACATAAAGGTGATGTTCTTTCCAATGATCTTATTTGGATCAAGGCTGACATCTTCAGAAAGCATGGTTAGTTGATATTGGAAAGGCTGCCCAAGAGTTTCTTTGCCTCTGAACTGTACAAGCTGTAAAACATCTTTGCCAAAAGGTGTCTCAACGCTTAATAGTCGGTTTTCCTGTATGATCTGTTCAGACATCTAGCGCGTAGCCCTATAAAAAAATCAACATGTTCAATTTTATTATGGACGATCCGTAACGAAATTGAAGTTGTAGTAATTATACTTTAGGTTTTTTGTGCTGATTTTATTTAATCAGCTAAAAAGCCTTTCTGCAAAGAATCCTGAGAATTTATTGTTGGAAGGCTTTGCAGAAAAGCCTTGGTCTTTTGTTTGTATTGATCTGGTTTAGAATAGAAGGGCCGCAGCAAAGCGGCCCTGCCATTATTCCATTTGTCTGGGAATTAAACCATTTTACCCAAAGATACGTCGTAAATTTGAGAAACTGGAGTAGCAACGTTATTTTGGTCATCGTGAGGGATGTAACGTAGCTCAATTTTTGTAAAGCTTAGAGAAATTGTCTCAATAGGACGCTCGCCATCAGAGTTTACAGTGTAGCTGCTGATCATGCAGTCACGTAGTGTGTATTCGATGTAGCTTTGTAGAGTGTCATCAGTTTTTGTAAGGTGGATTTTTATTTCTTTACCTTTACCAACGCAAGATTCCATGAATAGGTATGGAGTAGCATCATCAGTTAGTTTTGTGAAAGTTACTTCGCTGATAGTGGTTGAAGTAGCTTCACGGTTTTGGTTTGTACCTGTTTTAGCAGATAGTGCACGAGAAACACCCCAAGATAGAGTGTCGATATCGATCCATTCTTCGTGACCTTCAGCTGTAGCTTCGCCCTTGATGCCTTCATAGTTTAGATACATTGACATAGGATAACTCCTTATTTTATTGTTCAAAAAATATAGTTAAAAAAACTAATACTCTGCGCTTTCAGATACAACCCATATTTTCGATTTATACCGAATGGCATCAGTGTAAAAAGTCCTTGTTTTAATATGATCTCCAAAGTGCCTTTTGGCTATGTAACTTTGCTATTAATTTCGCAAAATTGCAATAGTTTAATATAAAAACACATACAAAGATCGCTCTTTACTAAAATATTATGGAATAGAATATATTTGGCTAAGCCGTGATGAATGTCTGATTACAATTATTGACTTGTGTTCAGTTTTGGTCTTAATCAAAAATATTATCTAAGTCTTTAAAACTTTCCATAATATATTTATGGCTAAAGATAGCATTTTGTTTTTGGAAATGGAAGAGGTTTTTATAAAAAAGTTTAAATTTATTGGGCTATATGTTGGTATAGCCCAATAATAGGCATCTCAAGTGTTAACTAGTTACTTGATTGTATAAGTAAAATTATCATTTTCATCGATGTCAATAATTGCTTTGGTCATTGGCTCTTCGCTGGCCATGCGCTCCAGGAAGTGAACCGATAATTCAGGCAGTAATGTATTGTTTAGGATGTTGTGGATATTTCTGGCGCCAGAATCAACCTCGGTGCAACGCGATACAATGTGGTTGATTACATTTTCGGTTACGGTAAGTGTTGCTTGGTAATTGTCCTTAACACGATTAATAATAAGGCCAACTTGCAGACGAGCAATGTCAGCAAGAATCTCATCAGTAAGCGGCAGATAAGGAACGATATTTACACGGCCAAGGAATGCAGGCTTGAAGCTGTTCAGCAGTTCCGGTTTCAGTGCTGTGGTCAGGCCTTCTGCATCTGGCATTGTTTCTGGGTCGGCACATAGTTTCATGGTTAAGTCAGTACCGGCGTTTGATGTCATTATTATAATAGTGTTCTTAAAGTCGATGTCACGACCTTCACCATCTTTTAACATCCCTTTGTCAAACACTTGATAGAATATATCTTGTACGCCAGGATGCGCCTTTTCCATCTCGTCAAGAAGGATTACGCTGTATGGTTTTCTGCGTACTGCTTCAGTCAATACACCGCCTTCGCCGTAGCCAACATACCCTGGAGGGGAGCCTACAAGCATTGATACTTTGTGCTCTTCCTTGAACTCAGACATATTGATAACGGTGATGTTGCTGTCGTTGCCGTACAGTTGTTCGGTTAGTGCCAGTGCGGTTTCGGTTTTACCCACACCACTTGGGCCTGTAAGGAAGAATACGCCGATTGGGCGGCGTGGGTCGGTCAGTTTGGCTCGGGATGTATAGATGCTTTTCGAGATTGCCTCTAGTGCATGCGGCTGGCCAACAACACGTTTTTCTAACTCGTCTTTCAGGTTGAGTACTGATTTAATTTCATCAGTTTGCATTCTGCCAACAGGGATGCCGGTCCAGTTGCCAATGATCTCTGCGATGGTTTGGCTGTCGACACATAGGTGAACCAGAGGCTCTTCCCCTTGCAATTCTTTTAACTCAGCTTTAGCGGCATTTAGTTGTTCTTGTAGCTCTGCAATGTTTACCTGACTTTCTTCAGGGGAAGGGGTGGTTTGTGCTTCTTCCTCTTCGGCCTTCACTGCATCATTAGAAGTCGCATCGCCAAGCTTAGTAGCAATCTCGTTGATCTTGCCGATTAGCTCTTTTTCTTGCTCCCAACGCTCAGTTAGCTCTTCGATCTTCTTTTCTGCTGCTGCTTTTTCTTCACCTAGTTCGTCGAGACGCTCTTGGTGATTAACTCCGGTAGCTGCCTCACGATTAAGGATATCGATCTCTGTGGTTAGCCTTTCTACAATTCTTTGTTGCTCTTCCAGCGGAGCTGGTGTCGCTGCCTGGCTGATATTTACGCGCGCACAAGCGGTATCCAGCAGGCTGATTGATTTGTCTGGAAGTTGGCGTCCAGCGATGTATCTGCTGGAAAGTGCAACTGAATCGATAATTGCCTCATCCATAATGCGTACGTTGTGGTGTTTAGAAAGTACTCCTGCAACACCTCGCATCATCTGCACTGCACTTGGCTCGCTTGGCTCTTCAACCTTTACGACCTGGAAACGGCGGGTAAGGGCTGGGTCTTTTTCAAAGTATTTTTTGTATTCAGCCCAAGTGGTTGCAGCGACTGTGCGTAGTTCACCGCGTGCAAGAGCAGGCTTAAGTAGGTTGGCTGCGTCATTTTGACCAGCTGCTCCACCTGCGCCAATCATGGTGTGGGCTTCGTCGATAAACATGATGATTGGTTGTGGTGAGCTTTTCACCTCTTCAATTACTTGCTTAAGGCGGTTTTCAAATTCGCCCTTTACGCCAGCACCTGCTTGTAACAGACCAAGGTCGAGCATGCGAATCGAAACGTTTTTCAGGCTTTCCGGAACATCACCTTCTGCGATTCTCAAGGCAAAGCCTTCCACTACTGCGGTTTTACCGACACCGGCTTCACCAGTCATAATTGGGTTGTTCTGGCGGCGGCGGGTTAGGATGTCGATTACCTGTCTGATTTCATGGTCACGCCCAAGTACCGGGTCGATGTCGCCGGTCTTGGCTTTGGCGGTAAGGTCGATACAAAACTGATCTAGCGCCTGAGTGCTGGATGGGCCACCTTGAGGGGCGCCAGGAGCTGTTCCGCTGGCAGCAGGCGCAGCGCTGGAAACTTCCTGTGAGTTTTCATTGCTGTTTTTGAGGATGAACATTAGTTGTTTCTTCAGGGTTTCAACCTCGATCTTCATAAACTGTTCAGACATGCTCATTGCCAGACGGTTCAGTGATTCATCTGCAAGAAGTGCTATAAATAGGTGAGCTGAACGACCGGTTGCAACTGAAAATTCTACCGATGCGGTAACCCATGATTCTTTAGCGAGTTTTACCAGATAAGGAGATAACCCTGGAGCATGGTTGTTGCCGCGACGCATCTTGTCGATTGCTTTTAATATGTCTTGTTGAACAATGGCAGGGTCAATATCAAAATGGCTTAGGATAATGGGGATATCGCTATTGCTGTCTTCTAGTAGTTTTACGATCCAGTGCTCGATCTCTACGTCGTGATTAGTACGTGCAAGACAAAGCCCGATAGCGTCCTCCAGCCTTTTCTGACAGGTGGTGTTGAGCTTTTTGACTAGCGATTTGATATTAAGTCCGGCCATATTTTTTCCTTTCTTCTTTATCTATTGGTTATCCATGTGCATTGATGTGAAACGTGGTGTGTTTAAGTACATCCTGCTGTTTACGTTTTTTGGTCCATGTGTTCCACCCCAGTCGCGGCGTAAATTCTTTACCCCTGTGTAAACGGCATGCAGGTACCTCGCTTGATGGCAGCATGATCTTCAGATCGAAGTTCATTCCATTGCCGGCAAAGTGCCTCACCATTTTGCATAATACCTTATGTTCTTCCGAATCAGGAAGTAATTGGGTAAATCTTTTCAAAGTTTTGGCGTGCATGATGATTGTGAATTTGCTTTGGTTATCCCAGACCCGTTTGCCAAGTACCATGTTTTTTGAAAGCTGGTTGTACTGCCCTTTGCGATGTTTTTTGCCAGGCAGAATGGTTTTGTCATCATCATTCAAGTAGAGCCACTGCCCCTGAAATTGTTTGATTTCAACATTGGAACCGAGAAAGTCGGCAAGTATACCTTTTAGTGCGGATGCCGATCTGACATGCCGTGCAAATAGGCCTCCGTAGTAGATCTTTTCATTATCAAAATCGTTTTGCAGGGCACCGGTGAGGCTGCCAAGGCACTTGCTGAAATGGTCATCATTTTTGGCATCGATTAGTGATGTTTCGTACTGAACCTGAATATTGTATTTTTCCCAGGCACGGTAGAACAGTGAAATTAGGCGGTGGTTGAACAGGTCGAAAAAGTCGCGCATCGAATAGTCTTTGATGCGCATCCGCTGCAGAACCATTTCGGTGTAATGGTCGGGCAGTACCCCTTTGGTTCCGGTAAGTCCCATAAAGGCGATGGTCATATCGGCTTTTTCTGGCTGGTCTTCACGAGGGGTTATCTTATGTACCGTGCGCCCAGGGAAGGCCAGACTCTGGTTTGCTTTGAAATGTACTACCTCTTTGGCAGGATGACTGTCGTGCCCGATCTTGCTGCGACGCTCCTCTTTGCTTCCTTGATTAAGCTTGCGCTCCAGGATCCTGACCGCACGGAAGAAGTCGAATTTTTCTGCCTCTTGAAGTAGCTGCTTATTCATAAGCTTCTCTTCTCTATAGTTATTGCTTCTAAAAAAATCATATCAGCTCCTGAGTGCCGGATCTTGGTGGCCAGGTGGCAAAAGGTCGTTCCTTGCCGCGCAGACGTGCCGAGAATTTAGTGAAGGAGTTGATAGTGCAGAACTGGGAGAAAAACTTATCCAGTATTGAAGCCAGCAAGTAGTAGCTGTTGCCTGAGTACTGGCTTTCGTCAAATTCAACCAGTACTGCAGTGCCCTGACATACGCCGATACGACCGTGCTGATGTACTCTTGAGGTTACGGTGCCGGTTTCGATTGCTGTGATACCATCGATTAGTGCCATTGAATCTTCGGCGTTGGCAAAATCATATAGTTTTAGGGTTTCTTTTAGAACCTGCAGGCCATCCTCATCACTGAAGTGATTCAGGGTCAGGTGTGACATCAATTGCCAGCGGGTATGTTCTTTTAGACCCGGGCGCTTGGTCTTGGTTGGTGGTGTCATGCACTGCAGTTGGGTGATCTCTGGGGTGCCGTCGACCAATTGTATTTCAGGTTTGCCGGAACCAAATGGTAGGTGATTCGGTAGATTACGGTTGGTGCACAGGGTGTCGATATTCAGGGTCCATCGCTTGCCTGGAGTAACCGTGGTGAAGTTTAGATCTATCAGTGACAGGTAAACCTCGGTGCCAGTTTCCAGCTGACCGCCGGCCCATTCCGATGATTCTCTGCGCGCATGCCAGAAGAAGTCCTTGGAAGTATCGCGATGTTCGCGATGAGTGCCGTAGAATGGTTTGAATTCGTATTCTTTGTCCTCCGGTGATACCGCACTGACGCGGGTGACGGTGTGGACCTCGTTGGCATCAGGCTGGCGAATATCTGGAATTACATGATATTCCTGCACCATATCGGTTAGCAAGATTGGTTCTGCGCGCTGCTTGAATAGGTTGATAATCGGGGTGCAGTTTAGCGCCAGATTGTCTTTGGATATCGTTTGTTCCAGTTCATTTTGGGTTTGGCCCAGATAGATGTAGATCTCCAGACGATTTTCAAATCTGTTCAGATTGCCGTTTAGGTTGCTAAGTTCAAAGAACAGAAATTTTTGCGGGAATAAAAAGTATTCCGCCAATAGTCGGTAACCGGAAAAAGAGCGGTGTGAGTATGGCAGGAGTTTTTCGTTTTCGTCGAATCCGAAGGGTTGGACGCTGTCGCTGTCGATATGTACGGCATCGGCGTCGCTGTTGGATGTCGCCAGGGCAACTCCAAGGGTGGAATTCTGGATGAGTTCATGCAGCTTGTAGGTATGCTGGTCCTGTCCCTTGATAAAAAAGCGCAGCTTATCAGGGTTGAGTTCAGCAAAGGTCATCTCTTCAGCTGCACATTCTAATTCGATCTTCAGTACGGCGTTGGCCTTGTTTTTCACATGTGATGATGGTGCGGTAAATGGTAGGCCCATAAGACGCACATCCTTGATAGTTACCGGCCAGACGGTGGTGTCACTGGTGGTTCGGAAATAGCATGCTTCGCCACGGTTGTCGAAGGTCTCTAATTCAGTATGTCTGGGTACCATATATCCTGCAGATGCGTCATCTTGAGGTGTGATTTGCATAATCGATGATGATGGTAGTGGTGTTTGGTAGTCTGGATACAGTACGCCCAGTAAGGCATCGGTAAGTTCTGGAAAACTGTCGTCGAGTTTATGCCTGATACGCGCTGTTAAGAATGCAAATGACTCAATTAGACGTGAGACATGCGGGTCTTCAACTGTGTCTTCACTGATTTTCAGGCGCCCGGCAATCTTAGGGTGTTTTTTTGCAAATTGCGCACCAAGATTGCGGATGTAGGCAAGTTCCTTATTGTAATAGGGGAGTAACTCGTCAGTCATGGCGGCTCTCTTTTACGGTTAATGAGCAGTTTACCGGTTCAACAATCGAATCAAATACGATAGGTTCCGGATCCGGGTCGATGTCTAAAAGGGCGTCGATGCGTAGGCGCAGGGTGCGATCCAGCTGCTCACTGTTGTCTAATGCAGTAACGTTTACCGTTTTAAACCGAGGTTCAAAGCGTTTTATGGTTTCTTCAATATGGACGCAGAACCGCTTGCGGCTATCCTGGGATGACATATTGGCGCTGCCGAAATCGGGCAGGCCATAATTTACCAATGATTTGTCCAGCTCTTCCAGATGCGAAGGATAACTTAGCCAGTGAACTCGGGTATTTAGCAGGTGTTCCAGATCGCGCCTTACACTGTTGCGCAACTCCCTTAGAACCTGAGTTTGTGATTTATAGCTTTCGCTGGATACGTGTGGTTCATCGTCTAACAAACGGTCTAGAATTGATGGTATCAGCGGCAGCGATTCATCAACGCGTGCCATCAGTTAGCCTTAATCTCCAAGGTGTCGATCTCCATAATGGTCTTCATCTCTTCGCCAACCAGGAATGCCTTCATGCCAATGCCGCGCAGAGGCTTGTCTTCATCCTGAGACCATTCGGTTTTACGGCCAAGCTTTGCGAGAGGGTCTCCGTCAGTGTAGCTATATATCGTAGGAATAAATACTTCACCTTCAGGACCTTCGCGCACATCGATGGCAGCCTTTCTCCATAATAGGTCGATAGGGCGCTCTGGGGGCATAAATTCAACATGGTTGATCTGCGAGAAATCGATCCAGTAGTATTTGCCATTGTTAGCCATAACCTCAAGAATACCACTGTTCAGGTCATCAAGATCTCGGAAGTCTTCGGCGTTTTCACCATTGCAGGTTACCTGTATAGTGGCTTTGGATTCTTCGGCAGCATTAACCAGGTCAATCGCTTCCTGCCATGAATTTTCACGGATTGCAATTGATGCCTTAATCAAATTTTCAATCATTGGTGTCGGTTCACCAATAAAGTGTGGGGCGCGGCCCGAACTGTAGAAATCCTGGCGTGCTTGTTCAGCGCGAATTACCTGACGCCAGAATGCTAGACCAGCTGCAGCTTCTGGTTCTTGAGATACAATGACATCCAGCTGTTTGTCGGCGCGTTCCAGTTCGCCTGCGAAGCAAAGAAGCTCTGCCAGAAAGCCACGTTTGGCTGTATTAGTTGGGTTCTTTTTGATCTCATCCTGAATTGCTTTAATTGCCTCTTCAAGTTGCCCATCTTGGTATAGTTGTGATGCTGATGTCATGTCAGTCCTTCTTTAGTTTTATCTTTTTACATAGCTAAAAGTTAATACCTTTAGCGGTTTATGCAAGACATGAATGCCTTGCTCTTTGACCTGTGGTCAAAGCGAGCTTGTAAGTATAAGCAAAGCCACGTCTTTGCGTTAAGTACTTTAATGGCGACTTATGAAAAATAACATGGAAGTTATTTTTCATATATAAATATCAGTCGCGTTTGTTCGGATTAGCTGGAATATCGGTTACCATGCGGATCGATGATACCAGCTGGTCAAGCTGGAAATGTGGTTGCAGGTGAGCAATGCATAGATAGTTGCCAGGTTTTCCGGGTTGTTCTTTTACCTGTACCTTGGCCTCGCGCAGTGGATGTTTGGCCTTGAGTTCAAGTGGTGAATCATCGTTGGCGGTGGCGTAATTTAACAGCCAGCGTTGAATGTAGTCTTCACAGTCTTTGGGTTTTGCGAATGAACCTATCTTGTCGCGCGCGATGATCTTGATGTAGTGTGCAAATCTGGAAACGCAGAGGATATATTGCAACATTGAGGACAGGCGCGCGTTGGTTGTTGCGGAGATCTTGTCATATTCCTGTGGCTTCTGCAGAGAGTTATTGCTGTAGAACACTAGGTTTTCAGTATCCTTGCAGTAAGATAGCGGAATCAATCCCTGGTCACTCAGTTCTTTTTCGATGCGATCGGTAATCAATGTGTCGGTGGAAGGTTTGGTTACCAGATATTTTTTGTCCGTCTCAAAACTCTGGGTCATCAGGTCTGTAACCAGACCGCCGGAGATTATGCCACGCTGGAAGCCACGGATATTGGCAAACCAACCGGAGTGGGCGAAGGCGCGGATTGCAACCGAGCCAAAGGCATATACTGCATTGCCCCACAGATAGTCCTTGATGGAGTCGTGGGTTTCTTCATGAAAGCAGAATGTGTCGGCGCGGGTACCATCGTCTTCATATGGTGGGCGCATAAGCACCTTGGGAACGGTAAGCCCTAGATAACGTGCATCTTCATGTTCGCGCAGTGATTTCCATGATGTGTATTCAGGCAGATCAAATACTTGAGATATATTTGCCCCCAATCCAAGTTCGCTAAAGTCATCAAGGCCGAGTAGGGAAGGATGGGCTCCTCCAATAAATGGTGCGAATGCCGCACCGGTTACTGCGGATAGTGCACGCAGGGTCTGGGTGTCGTTATATGGGATGCCTGGTTGTACCTTGTGCGAGATTTCGTAATCACCAAGGATAAGTCCGTAAGGTTCGCCGCCTGGGGTATCAAATTCTGAGCTGTAGATCAGGTTGAAGATATTACTTTGGTCAAAATCAATTGCCTTATCCAGATCTTTGGATAGTTCTTTCCATGTTATATTCAGGGCGCGAATTTTAATTTGACGTTCAGTGTCATAGTAGTCAGCATGTTCTACCAATGAATACAGTCCTCGCCATGACGCTTCCAGTTGTTGGAAACGTTCATGATGGATGATCTTGTTTATTTGACGGTTAATGGCGCCATCGAAAGATGCAATCAGAACCTGGATATGGTTCATTACCTCGCGTTTGTCGGGATTAGGGGCGCCTGGCTTGCGGAAGAATTCTATCAGCAGGCGCAGTAATTTCCATTCTGATTTTTCTTTAAGGAAGTGGTCGAGAAGGTGAACCGGGATATTATCGATGCCGGAGCTTACGGTGTTGCCAATAGCTTGGTCCAGAAGTGATTCTTTCTGGTAGAGGTGTTGATTTTGCTTAAATCTGGACTGTGGCTGCATTTAAAAACCTGAAAACTTAAAAAGCGAGAGCAGATAGATCCACTCTCGCCTTATTAATTAAGTTGCTATTAACCCAATTCTGGGATCTTAGCTACCATCTTAAGTGTAGTGGTTAGTTCTTCCAGTTGTAACCATGGTCTTAGGTATGCTACCGCATTATAAGCCCCAGGAGACCCAGGAATCTCTTTAACCTGAATTTTGGCTTCAGCAAGAGGGTACTTGGCACGTTTTTCTTGGCCAGCATTAACGTCACCGTTAACATAGGTTTGAATCCAACGGTTTAGCCAGTTTTCCATGTCTGCTGCTTCCATGAAACTACCGATCTTGTCGCGAGCCATTACCTTTAGGTAGTGTGCGATTCTTGATGTAGCCATCATGTATGGTAGACGAGCCGAGATAGCAGCGTTGGCTGTAGCATTCGGGTTGTCAAATTTCGCAGGTTTTTGCGTAGTTTGCGCACCAAAGAATACTGCATAATCAGTGTTTTTATAGTGACAAAGAGGTAGGAAGCCTAGTTTGCTAAGCTCTGCCTCACGTCTATCGGTAATACCGATTTCGGTAGGGCATTTCATATCTGGGTCACCATCGTCACTTTTGAAGATATGAGAAGGCAAGCCTTCTACTTTACCACCGCCCTCTGCACCACGGATAGCAGTACACCAACCGTGTTCTGCAAATGCATTAGTTAAGCGTGTTCCCAATACATAAGCTGCATTCATCCAGCAGTAATCATCGTGCTCTACTTTGGATGCAACCTTTGTTACCGGATCTACTTCTACTTCTTCAAAACCGAATTCGTCGATTGGTTTGGTAGCTTCGCCATACGGTAGTCTTGCAAGTACGCGAGGCATAACCATAGTTACGAATCTTGAGTCATCTGATTCTCTAAATGAACGCCATTTTGCGTACTCAGCAGATTCAAAGATCTTTTCCAGGTCGCGAGGCTTGGATAGCTCATTCCAGCTTTCAAAACCCATAAGAGCGGGGTCAGATGCGGTAAGGAATGGAGCAAATGCTGCCGCAGAAACATTTGACATGTTGGTTAGAAGTTCAATATCTTCCGGGTGGTTGGTGAACTCGTAGTCGCCGATAACAGCTCCATATGGCTCGCCACCTGGGGTGCCAAATTCATTTTCGTAAAGTTTTTTGAATATGTTGCTTTGGTCAAATTCAACCGCTTTGCTTAGATCTTTGCCAAGCTCTTTTTTGCTAATGTTAAGCATTCTGATTTTCAGAGTAGCGCTTGTCTCAGAGTTGGTAATCAGGTGATGCATCCCGCGCCATGTTCCTTCCAGTTTCTGGAATTTTTCATGGTGCATAATCGCAGAAAGTTGCTTTGAGATGGCAGCGTCGATACCTTTGATAGCTTCATTGAAGGTAACTGTAAGGTTTTTATTCCAGGTTACAGTTCCTTTCATTGCTTCTTCAGTAAGAGTCTTAAGCAGTTCTTCTGCACGTGAAGGCTCAGTTTGTTTGGTTGCACCAATCGCTTGGTCAAGCAGGCTTACCGAGCTTTCTTCTGCAACTACATTGCTTTGTTCTTGTTGCTCTGGAGATGTGCTCATTACTCTTCTCCTCCCTCAGATCCTTCGTCGATTTTCAGATCGCCGGCAATTGACTTTAGGTTGTCGTCATTTGAAAGCACCTGCTCAATGATGTTTTCTAAATCTTCGCTACGGTCGATCTTAGTCATAAGGTCACGTAGCTGGTTTCTGGTATCCATCATTTTTTTCAGTGGCTCAACCTGCTCAACAACAGCGCCTGGCTCAAAGTCGTCAAGCGATTGGAATTTAAGATCTACAGCCATTTCGCTGCCGTCGCCTGCAAGGGTGTTTTCCACCTTCATTTGCAGCCCTGGAGTCATTTTGGCAAGAACATCGTTGAAGTTGTCACGATCGATCTGGGTGAAGCGGCGATCCTTTAGTGATTTTAAAGGTTCGGTTGCGTCACCAGAGAAGTCGCCCATAACACCTACGACGAATGGTAGTTCTTTTTCTACCATTGCACCTTCGGTTTCAACTTCGTATGCCAGATGAACGCGTGGCTTTCTCACGCGCTTTAGTTTGTCATGGATGCTTGCCATTTTTTGTGTACTCCTTTTTAAGTCGTTAACTTAATTCTAATTCTCTTGTGATGGAATTCCAGTTAGTTTGAAAAAACTATCTCTTGCGCCTGGATCTTGTACCAGCTCTGCCATTAGTTCCGGTAGGGGCATTTTGCTCCAGCGGATGCATTGTTCAAGTGCGTAGGAGATAGGTGAGTGAGGCTCGGTCTTTTTGAAGAATATCGCTATTTCACCAAGGTTCTTCAGGGCTGCCTCTCTGTTATTTACCGATTTTTCTTTCTTTGGTGCTGTTCCTTCCTCTCCTGTAGCAGCTTCTTCGCCAGCTAATTCGAGCTCTTCTTCAGGATCAACAAGTTTATCGCCAGCAAGATCTATCAATGCCGTGCGGCATTTTTCTAATGTGTCACGGATATTGCTGGTTGGTTGTGGGTCAGAAGCACAGCAACGATCTATTGATGCTGTAAGTCCTGCGTATGCCTCTATAGCATTGTCCATATCAGCCTTAAGTTGGCGGAAGAACAATGGTGATGTGTCAGCTGCGGCTTGACGAACCATCTCTAGAGTGATTGCTCCACTATCAATTTTTTGTATTTTCTTTTCTGGATCGGTGATGCCGTCGGTTTCGTATGCCTGGCCATATTCCCAATATGCAAACGGTCCAAAATCCTTGCCTTGTGTTAAAGGGATGCATTTAATTGGCATAATTAAAGCACCATCAGAACCAAAACCATTAAGTCCTATTATAGGTGCGATCTTGGTTTCTACACCATCTTCATCCTCTTCTGGATACATGCCGTCCCAGAACGTATCCATTAATTGACGGGTAAGCTCGAAGCTTTCTGCCAGACCTTTAAAGCCATCAGTACGAGTTAATGCTTCTATAAGCCAAGCACATACCTCGATATCTTTAGTGCGTTCTTTTAGTATTGCCGGAGATTTTTGGATGATTGGTCTCCAGTCTCCAGGAACAAAAGATAGATCCTCATCTTCAAGTGCCTTTCTTTCATTGGCTCTTGCTTGAGTACGGATATCCTTTATTTCATAATAATCCGATGTTGGTGAGCTGTCTTCGCGGATATTTTCGCCAGTTGGCTTTTCTTCTGAGATAGGCTCTATCAACTCTGGAATATTTAAGATTGTTGATTCAGTCATTTGTTCTGTTCTTAATTCCGTTTTAAAGGAGATGTTGTAATTACGATCCCCTTTTAAATTTTATTATTACCGTTGGCTCTCTTTTTTAGCCGGGACAGTTTTCTTGTGTTTCCTATTTACAGTGTTTTTCAAGCATTAGATTACTTATTTACTCTGTATTTATTTAGCTATTTTATTACTCAATTAGCTATCTGAGAATACAAGTTACCATCCCCATATTAATCTAATGTAGCACAACTTTACCCTAAGATACTGTATATACGCAATAATTTTATTGATTTTTTTACATTTTATGTGTTTTTTCTAATATACATAAAGATATTAGCTACATTAATTATCTGTTTTATTGATCTGTACTAAGATGCTGGTAACATTATCTTTAGCTTCTCGAATCAATGCTGAGTGGATTAGCGCTTTATTTATGTCAGCGATATTACCTTGTTTGATTAGCATCTCCATTTCGTTAAAACTGATTTCATTGTACAGGCCATCACTGCAGAGCAGGAATATGTCGCCGGGTTCAATTTTGCCGATCATTTCATCCAGTAGCAGGTCATCATATGCACCTACTGCTCTGGTGATAGCATTAGATAGAGGATGGTTAGCAGCCTCTTCTTCTGATATTAATCCGCTGGCAAGAAGTTCTTCAACTTGACTGTGGTCTCTGGTTAGTTGTTGGAGCTGGCCTTTTCTGCACAGATAGACGCGACTATCTCCAGCCCAGAGGATGTTGTAGTGTGTAGTTGTTAATGCCAGAGCTACTACTGTTGATCCTATGGTTCTACCGTCGAATTGTTGTTCCGATATGTTGAGTATCTTTGAATTACTGTTTTGGATACTTTTTCTGATCGCTGCAACCTTATCTGCTTCATTCACAAAATCTAGTTTGCTGATATCTTCTACAATGAGTTGGCTGGCAACTTCACCAGCTTCGTGTCCACCCATGCCATCTGCTACTACAAATACTCCGTGCTGAGGGATTTGTACGAATGAATCTTCGTTTAGTTTCCTAACCGCGCCAGTATTGGTAGTGCCTGACGATGCCCAGTATTGGTCTTGATGTTCCTGAACGGCACAGGTATCTACGGTTTTTGGTTTTGCATCTTCCATCTTTCCAATTTGGGTCATTGATGGTGGCTTAGTATTGCTTGGAGGTGTTGTATTAATGGTTCTTCTCTTTATTTGTGTTTTGTTGATAAATAATGTTTACGCCATTTTATTGGTTTATAACTTAGCTATCTGTTCTTTTGGCCACCCCCAGCGATCCCAGTCTCCATCAAGCATCGCAGAAAATCCGGATATCGGCGGCATTCCTTCGCAGATTAGCATTGTTGGTTGAATGCGGTCTGAACCCTCGGTCCACCAAATGGTGTGTTGTGGGAATAGGCGCCGGATTAGGATTTGAGTAATTCCTGGCATAAATGGGGTGGTGTCTTCGATTGATTCCAATGGTAGTGTCAGGGTTTGGCGGCTATGATGCGGGGTTTCAATCGAATAGTTGGTTATGCTCTGCGTACTTTTTTCCTGAGCGATATCTGCCAGAATTGGTAGATCTGCAGCTGCTGCCAGAAGGTCTTCGATATTTATGTCTTCTTCTAGTCCTTTTAACATTACATCTTGGGCGGCTTTAAACCATTCACTGCCATTACGCATAACATTCAACGGTTCGTCGTCGATAAATTCGATCATTGTAAATGGGAAATAGCGACCAACCTTGTCGACGCTGGGGATCATAATGCCGCAGAAGCCGTTAGCACAGCAGGCGCCTGGGGAAATAGCGAAACGCCAGATAGGGCTGGTAAGATATGTCTCTAGCCACAGGTTTTCCAGCTGTTCTTGGCTGGCTCCAATGACGGTTTGAGTCCATTGGTTCCATGGGGTTAAGAATTCATCAGGAAGATTGCGGCTGACAAAATCTCCGTGAGCTGGGATCTTGCCGCAAAAGCCGGCAGTGGCTTCTCGAGGTTCTGTAACCTGAGATTCGTTTGCCTGGGGTGTCTGAGGATTTTCATATGGCTGAGGCTCTATTTGCTCTAGCTGAGGCTCTGTTAGCTCTGGCTGAGGCTCTTGCGCATAGGTTTGCTCACCAGGTTGAAGTGTTTCCTGGTGAGGGTAGTCTGCATTATTTTCCGTATAGTTATTCTCTGCCATTTTCTTGCCGTTTTGTCTCTCTTGTGTCCTTGTCTCTACCATCTTTAATCGCCAGGTTTTTTCTGCTGGTCAATTAAATTGTGCCCTGCCTATAGTTTTGCAGGGCATCTAAATTGCGCTAAGGCGCTCAGGTCAAATGGGTTGTTGGGGTTGTTTACCCTTAGCTCATATGTTGCCGAGCTTCCCTGTACGCTGAATTCAACTATGTAGGTATCGTTAACAGATGTACTCTGCAGGTTCATTTCATCCAATAGTCTGAATAGCGCCCATGGCCCTTCTTTGGTCATGCTGGATGGACGTCCGCCACCCGGAGGGGTAAATACCACTCGGGTTCTACCATCGATATCTTCGCCTGGCCACATCATGTTAACTGTACGAACCGGGCCGTGCATATAGGAGATGCGCTGGCCGCTGATTTCTAAGATAAATTGGTTAACGTGTTTATCCAGCGTTCTTGGCTTAAGTGCAAACCCAATCTTTGGTTCTGCAGACCCTTTTTCAAAATATGTCTCTCTGATTTTTTGCGCATCTTCAAAGAAGCTAAGTGTTCTTTCCGATAGGCCTAGATTTTTCTTCCAGCGCCATGGGGACATAGTGGTATCGACAAACGGTGCGATATTGGTTTGGAAGAAACGGTCCAGTGCTCCGTTATAACCGAAATAGGCTCCAAACTCTTTGAGTGATAGTTCATCAATGGCATCAGGGTTCATTGGATATTTATCGGCAATTGTTTGTTCAAATTCTGCCAGTACTGTCCCGCGCCATATGTTATTAATTTGTTGGTTGGTGCCAGATATGGTTAGAGCTGCGCTATCATGAGCTGCTTGTTCCAGCCATTCTTTGACTGGTTTTGGCATGTGGCGTGATTTGCGTCTGATCTTATTGACGATACTATTGCCGCCAGCTTGGTCGCGAGTAGCGTCATAGGCTGCCTGGCCAAAATTGTCGCTGCTGATTAGGCTTTCGACATAGATATTCAGGTCATCAAATAGCGAGATTGCTTTGGCTAACTCTTTGCCTCCGTTGTAGTCATTTTCTGTAAATTCATTAAGCACCTTAAATTCACGTTCCACTTCTTCACCGGGAAGAGTGATTTTCATTTTGCGCACGTTGCGAGGGGTTACACGACGGATTTGGTTACGGACTCGAGCTGTTTTTGCATCCAGAGCCATGATTCCAGTAGAACCGCCACCTTTCATGCCGGGAAGCTCCGGTGCTTTGGTCAGTTCGGTGTTTTCTTTTACTACTTTGAGTAGGCTTGAGATTGGGTCATGGGGGCCTGTTAGGTATGTAAGCAGTTCAACCCCGGCTTCTGGATTGGAGTAATTGATAATAGTTAGATCACGGGTAATTCCCTTCCAGTATTCGATGTAATCGGCATAGTATAATTCTTCAACTTTTTTCTGTAGCTCTTTTTCCATCTCTGCGGTCAGTTCGCCAGTATCATCTCCCATTACCCAGCGTTCTTTGGTTAGGCGCTTGGCGAGAAGGGCGTTCTGAACACGGAAAATAGTATGGTAGCCACTGTAGGTATACAGTTCTGGAATCGGCTGGTACAAAGGAATGCCTCCGCGGCGACTGAAGAAACGGTTGGCTTTGGTTCCCATAATTTCATTTAGGCGTACGTCTTTTTCACTCTCTTCTTGAGTGAATTCTTGCTTCAGTTGACGGTAAAGAGTTTCTGCCATTGGTGTTTTAGATAGTTCAAAACGTGCAGCTTTGACCAGTTCTTCATTCATTTTGGGCACGCGCAGTTTGTTTTGCAGTGCTACGGCAAGGTGTTGCGATAGCTGGGTTCGCAGTTTTTCATTTATTTGGCCGGGCAGGGTGCGCTTCCAGTCCTCTTCCATCCAGATGGTGAACTCCTCTTTTTCCATCTTTTCTGGCATATAGAGCATGAGGTAACGTTTAAGTGCCGCATATAGATAATCCGGGTAGTCTTGCCCTTCAATCATCTGCTCTTCAAGGCGGCTTTTTAGGTATGGAACGAAGTATTTATTTATCGCGCGGTAGTAAGTGCTTTGCGCCTCTTGCCCAAGTTTTTCACCTTGGTACAGGCCAAATCCCATGGTCCACTCTGGGTCCATATCCTTTTCATCGTAGCCGGCTGGGAATTGGCGTAGTTTGGTGAGTGATTCAGATAGGGTGAATAGGTCGGTGTTGTTATCTAGCTTGCCTGCAGTGTAGTCGGTGTAGTCAACCGTGTGCGCCTTCACTTCGTCTATAAGGTTGCTGTTTTCACGGTAGCTGTTTATCCAGCCCGCAAGTCCTGCACCGAGGATGGTGAAGAACACCAGGTAGGTGGCGGATAGTAGTAGGCGGCGACGGCGGTCAAACTTGCGGTTGGTGCCAGCGACATCTGCTTCGGGGAAGATCACTTCCTGGAAGATGCGGGTGAGGAAGAAGCTGCGGCTGGCGCTCATGTGTGGCTGTACCGCTTGTTGGTCCATGCCGAAGCTGCGGGCCAGGCTGCCCATGATGCGGTCGATCGGGGTGCCAACTTGAGTGCCACTAGCAAGATATACGCCGCGCATGATTGGCTGATCTTCAAATTTGTTTGGTGCAAATATCTCTTTGATGAAGTTGTCTGCATTGGTCTGCAGGGCGCGCATCTGTTTTGGGAATTCGTAGATTAAAGACCTGCGGTTGGGGTCGCGCTCTTGCTGGAGTCGAGTGAGCAGACGTTCATTGGCGCGTTGTAGTAGTTCAAGGAAACGGCCATTGAACTCTGCAATTACATCGTTGTTTGCCTTGGTATCGTTGCTGTTGAAGGTAACTCCCCAGATTTGTGAGCGCTCTTCGCGGCTTAGGTCGTCAAAAAACTCAAGGAAGCCAGCGATAAGGTCGGCTTTGGTGAACATAATATAAACTGGGAAGCTCATCCCTAATTGTTGGTTGAGCTCTGTTAGCCTTTTGCGGATGGCGCGCGCCTGAATGTTACGCTCGGCCTCGGTCTGGGTGAGTAGGTCGGTGATGCTGACTGCAACCACGGCTCCATTGATTGGGCGGCGCGGACGATGCTTTTTTAGGATCTCCATAAAGTTTGACCAGCCCTTGCTGTCGGATTCGGCATGGCTGTCTTGAGTGGTGAAACGTCCTGCGGTGTCAATAAGGACTGCTTCATCGGTAAACCACCAGTCGCAGTTTCTTGTGCCGCCAATGCCGTGAATGGCGTTTTTACCCATGCGGTCGGCAAGCGGAAAATTAAGTCCGGAATTTACTAGCGCAGTGGTTTTACCAGACCCTGGTGGACCAATGATGATGTACCATGGTAGTTGATAGAGTTTAAGTTTGCCTTTGAGCTTCATCCCTTTAAGCGTGGTAAGAGCTTCTTGCATGCGCTCTTTGATTTGGCTGGCTTCGGCATCTAGTGCGGCATCTTGTTCGCTGACGCCCTCATCGATGATGTCTTCTACTACCTTGTTATTGGTTTTTTTCGATTTGGCCAGATAGAGCATGCCCCAAATCATCCACAATACAAACATGATGAAGATGACGATCAGACGGGTGATCTCTCCTGCCAGTGGTTCTGCCTCGGCAATGGCAATTAATGGGCCGATAAACCAGACCAGTAATGATAGAGCTATTAAACCGATGATCCCCAGAGTCCATCGGTTGAATATTAATTTTCCTAATGTTTTAAAAAAAGCCTTCATAGTTTTTCTTTAACCTTTTCTCGATACTTCTCTCGGTATTTAGACGCTTATTTACTGTAGTAGTGTGATTTCAACACGACGATTCAGGCTGCGGCCCTCTTTAGTTGTGTTTTCATACAATGGTTCGGTGTCGCCGCGCCCTTCAACAGTTATCCGCTTCTTTAGTGCGTCGTTAATGGCAATTTTTTCAGTTACCGCCTTGGCCCTGGCGACAGAAAGATGCCAGTTGGACGGGAATTTCGGAGTGAAAATCGGTATGTTATCGGTGTGGCCGATGATAAAGATCTCACCCTCGGTTTGGGTAAGGGCATCAGCTATCTTTTGCAGTACAGGTAAGATTCCGGTTGCTACCCTGGCAGTTCCGGATGCGAACAGGCCACTGTTATTGATTCTGATGGTTATTTGTCCTGGGATTCCTTCGATTTCTACTAATCCTTGTTGGATCTCAGGTTGTAGTAGACGGCGCAGGGTATTGGCTTGGTCCACCTCTTCTTTCGGAGGAGGCAGTTTCTTTTCTTCTTTGGTTGGTCCCCATGGAACTAGAGCATGGATATCTTTATGAACTGGGTTGGATAGTTCATTGAGGTGCCAGCTAAAGCCCATGAATACGCCGACGATAATCAGTGATAGTACCGACATAATTACCCAAGTTGGAACCAGTCCTCGCAAGCGGGTGAAGCGTTTTTCGGTGGAACGCCAGTTGGGTGACAACTCTTTTTGGTAGTCGCCCATATGTGGGCGTAATACGCGGAAAATGCGGTCGCGGATTTCGTCGTGCTGAATTGTGCCTCGTTCAACTACGCGCAGTTTGCCCATAAAGCCAAGTGACATAGCGATATAGATTAGCTCTAGTAGGTTACGGCTATAGTCTGGTGCACGCAGGGCGTTTTCTAGAATCTGGTAGACATGCTCTCCACCCCAGGTTTCGCGGTGGAATGATGTGAGCAGGCTCTCGGTGCTCCAGAAGCTATGGCTGCCCCATGGAGTGTTGAGTACGGTTTCATCAATAAGCGCACATAGGGTGTAGCGTGCATTGAATACGGTTTCCGGGTCGATCTGGTAGTCGCGCAGGCGACGTTCATATTCGCGTACTAGCTCTACCGTTTTTTGGTAAAGCAGGCGTACATCCGGGTGGGAAGGGGTGTTGCGTAATTGGGTTACCAGTGACAGGATAGTACCGGCGGCATCGACCAGTGGGTTCATCTCTAGCGATGGGCCTGATTGCATTCTCTGTTGTGGAGGTTGCTGCCCGTATGGTTGTTGTCCTTGAGGAGGGTATTGCTGTCCCTGTGGTGGATATGACTGCCCGTAGCCTGGTTGCTGATTGTAAGGAGGCTGCTGTTGATGCTGTGGTTGTTGTCCGTAAGGCGGTTGTTGTTGCCCAGGAGGAACAACAAAATTTTCATTTGGTGGAATCTGTTGTTGTGGTGGATATTGCGGTTGGGCATATGGATCGAAACCACCTTCTTGTGGAGGTTGTTGTCCGTATGGCTGTTGTGGTGGATATTGCTGTCCACCACCTTGCGGAGGAGCCGGTTGTTGTGGTTGGTTTTGCTGCCCCCCGGCAGCAGCACCTCCGGGTCTTGGTCTTATTATGGTGCTGTTTCGCCCTGAATTATTGTCGTTGTGCACGTGTATTACCCTTTAATTGCCCAGAATTCCATCGCTAGTGATGGGAAGTTTCCGGAGATGTGGAATGCAAATCCACCTGAATCTGATAGTTGGTTCCAGTAGTCGTTATTTTTGTCGAGTTGGAAGTAGTGGTAGCCTGCGTGGTATGGAATCTGACGCGGCGCTACTGAAAGTGCAGTAATGCCAATGCCTGGCAGGTTGTTGTTTACTAATTCGCTGATGCGCTCGACCGGCCCAATCTTGATTTGAGATGGGAAGCGGTGGCGTAGTTCGTCGACCGGTATGTCGGCACTGACTGCCAGTACAAATTGAGCACTTCCCAATAGTTGGCGGTTGCTGATGGTAGAAACACGTACGCCAAACTTTCGTTCTTCCAACGGTAGGGAGATGGCGTTTTGTTCTAGAACCATGCTTAGCTGTTGGTGTAGTACTGCCATCATTGGTGCAAAAGTGTTTTCCAGATCGTCGTGTTTGTAGATCGGGAATTCTTCCGGTCTTTTTGTTTTGCTAACAAATGTTGATAGGTCGCCGGCGATCTCAGTCATTAGTCTAAATAATAGTTCCGGATGCAAGTCGGGGAGAGTCGAGTAGTGAGATACTACCGGTTGATAGCGATTGACGGTTTGTAGTAGCAGGAAGTCAGCAATAGCTGCTGCTCCACCTTGACCTGACTGCAGAAAACGACCGGCTAGTGCTTGGCCTCGCTGATGTAGTAGCCCTTTGATTTCTTGCATGTAGCCGTTGAGTTTTAGATTGTCGTGGCATGACATACATGGCGGAATAAAATTTTTGTCTAAACTAACCGAGTTGTCGGTGCGTACCTCACGAATGCGAGCAATCGGAATTGAAGTATAGCCGCCAAGATCATCTGGGTTGATTGAGAAATTTAGGCGCAGTTTACCAACTTCTACTTCCTCCAATGTGTTATCGCCCAGATTTTGATCGAGGATCTCTTTCTCTTCGCGGATGTATCTGGTGGTTCCGTCTCTATCTTCAAGCGGTCCAGTGTGTGGTGTTCCTGGACGATAGAGAGGAAGGGTTAAATAGACTATGCGGTCGCGAACTGAGGTATCGACATCTAGAGGTGTTGGTGATGCGTCATCGTCTGGTAGATTGAATGGGGTGCCATCCGGGAAGATGCCGGTGCAGGAGATTAGACTGAATTTGCCTAACTCTAGTAATTTAGTATCAATCTCTAAATTAATGATGCCCCAGCTATAGGGGCGAATTGGTGCGCAGCGGTTTTCCAGCCTGGCTTCCAAATACCTGTCATGCTGTTGGAAATGGTGTGGTCCAAGGAACATTCCCTCAGACCAGATGATTTTATTTTTTAATGACATTACTCTTTTTCTTCTGTAAATATGCTTAAACGGTCAAGAGCGATAAGAAATTTCTTGTCTTGTTTTGGATCAACCTTGATTACGGCACGCCAGCGCGCGTTTTCAATGTCACGGTATGCTGCCAGGATGCCGATGAATTTGGTATTGCTTTCTAGTTGCATCTTGTGGTCCAGTTCATCTCCTGGCTTGAATACAAACTGGTCTTTACCAAGCAGGTCTACTGATAGGGTTCCTTCCGGATCTTCATAGAGCGCGAAAAAGTCGTTATTGTCAAAAACGGTGCGGGAAGAAAGTTGGTGGATTCTTACGACTACAGGTGATGGATTCCCGTTTTGATCTGGATTGATGTTTTTGGCAATCTCGAATTGCAGCTCCGTTACGATTGGTTTTTCTTCCTTGGCTTCCATAAATGGGATAAGGTCGGCAACCTTGGTTTCGCCACAGCCGCTTAGTAGTCCGATCGCAAACATAATTGCCCAGATTTTAAGAAGAAGTCCTGTTTTCAAAAAATTAGTGATTTTAAGCATAATGATCTGTTTCCATTAACTGATTGTTTATCTTTTCCAAGCCCCGTATTTTACAGATAGTTTATTAATCTGTTTTTAACATCCTTTTTTTTCTATAGTCCAATAATATATTGTAGTTTAAAGATTATTTAAAGCCTTTCGATTGCTTTTCATAGGCGCGAGCAAATTCTTCACCGAACAGTTTTTGCACATTGTCTTCTGCTTCCTGTCTTACCTCATGGTGAATCTTTTTGTATTGCTCCCAGTAGTTGGCCTTTTTCATAAATGCAGATTTGCTGGCATGACTGATGATATTTTCAGGTTCAAATTTGTCCAGTAGTGATGTTAACGCTCCCTGAAATCCAGCCATTAGTGCTAGTTGGTGGGTCTTGATATCAATAATTGCTTCTTCCATTGCTTTTACCGGAGGTAAGTAACTGGGACTGGTTTTAACAAAAAGGTTACTCATTGCGTCTTCAAAAGAAGGGGAAAACTTCAGAGGATTGTTTTCTGCCGGGCGAATCATGGTTTGGTTAGCGCGGAATTCGCTTTTTAAATTGGTGCGTGCTCGTAGAATTTCCATTACTCCTTCAACAGTGCTGCGCAGCATCTTGCCGGCGGTTTCCATAAACTCTGTGCTAACGTTGTCGGGTATTTGCGAACGGTCGACGCCTAGGCCGCGAATTAGTGCTTCTACTAACTGCGAGTCGCTTGCATTAGAAGAATATTCTTGCGGTGCGGTCGGTTGTGGTGGTTGGTAGGGCTGGTGTGGTTGAATCTGTGGCGGCACTGGTGGTATAGATGCAGGTTGTTCCTGAATCGGTTGGATTGGAGCTTGTTCAGCCGGAGGTGCTGGCTGAATAGGTTCTGGTTGAACCTGTGGGATGTCTGCAAATGGATTAGGTTGGTCTGCTTGTGGTGGTTTTATTCCTGTGTTATCAAAAACGGGTTCATCAAAGATTGGTTGATCAAATTTCTGCTTGTCAAAGCTGGGTTCGTCAAAACTGGGCTCATCAAAGCTAGGCGGAGTCAGTGAACGCTGTGGGTTTATTGGAGTTACATTATCTGTAGGAGGAATATTTGCAGGTTTGTTGGGTTGGAATCCTTCCGGAATTATTGGTTCGGGAATATCGATAGGTCTTCCCAACTCTTCATTTGACATCTCGCCCTTAGTTAAATCGATATCATCAAATGAAGGGAGGGAGTGGACATTGTTTCCAGGATGCTGGTTTTCAAAACCAGTTGGTTCTGATGCGGGTGCCGACATATTCCAATTGTCTGGGATTACTACATTGGGGGTGCCGACTGGTGCTGAAATTGGTTGTGATGGTGCTTGCGGTTTTATTTCGGGAGGCTGAAAAAAATTATCTTCTTCGCCAAAGTCCATTGGTTTTAATGTGGGTGGATTTCCTGCCGGTGGCTGGTTGTTGTCTTCAAATGATGGGGTTAAACCTGCGAACATTGGATCTTGACCAGCTGGTTGTTGTGGCTGGGAAGATTGGGAGCTTGCTCCTTCGCCAAGTACTACATCCAGTTCGTATTCTCCCAGAGTAATGTGATCTCCATTGTTGAGTCTTACGCTGTTACCATGGCCGAGAGGAGTGTCAGATTTGTTGATAAACAGGCCGTTGGTAGATGTGTCGTTTATATAATATTGACCATTGGTATAAGTAACTGTTGCATGTTGACCAGAAATTATTCTTTCCGGATCTGGTAATACCCAGTCATTATCCAGTGACCGCCCCATGGTGAAATTACAGCTGGAAAAGGTTTTTTCCGGTTCTTGATCTGGTGATAGTCTGTGATAACTAACTACTTTAAATGTTATGTCCATGATTCAAATCTGTTTTGTTTTCGTTAAAACCATTCTTAATATTATATCGTAAAAATTGGTTTAATGTAGTTTCTTAGTTGGTTATGACTCACTGGGAAATAAATCCGCACTTTTTCCAGAATAGTAATAGGCCGTCAATCCAATCCATTCATGAATAGCATAAACCAGACTTTTCATGTTCTTTTCAAAATCAAAACGGAAGCGTCTGTGACCAGAAGGTAATGATTTGTAGTCTACCGGAAAAGGTATTGTGTTCCAGCCAATATTGCGAAATACTCCAACAGAGCGAGGCATATGGTAGGCTGATGTGACTAGTATCCAGTTGCCATTGATATTATTGTTTAATAATTTTTTGCTAAGAGTGGCGTTTTGATAGGTGTTTCTGGATTTATCTTCAAGGATGATTCGATCACGACTTATGCCGAGTTCCAATAGCAATAATTCTGCAATTTCTGCTTCTGCCAAATCAGTTTTAATTATAAGGCCACTGCCTCCAGTGAACACAATCTTTGCGTTCGGGTAAGCTTGAGCAAGCGCAGCACCTTTTATTAAACGTTCATTTGAACCATTGGTTTCGAGAGTTCCCCAGGCGGCTGATTCCTCCTGCATAACGCTTCCTCCAAGAATGATTATCCCATCGATATTTTCTGGTAATTGCTCTGGTCTGGGAAAACGTTTTTCTAAAGGAGAAAGAGCGAAGTCGCCAATAGGGTATATAGAGAAGGCGATCATTATTGTTGCGGTACAGGCAAGTGTTAGTTTGCAGATGCGATACCTCTTGAAATACAGGGCTAAAAGAGAGAAAGTTGCCAGAAGCGCAAGCAAATGAAAAGGGTTGGCAAAGAACCATAATACTTTTGAAAGGTAGAAAAATGTTGTAGTCATGTTCGTTAAATTAGTGAATTGTAGTAAACAAATTGTACAAACTAGGCATTATTTGGCAATATTGCACATCGTTTTTCCGGCAATATAACCGGTTTTTGTACAAATGGATGGGATTAGAGCATGATGGGCAGCAGGCTTTTTAAGGTTATCACGTTATTTATATTTTCTGTAAATGTTGCTAATGCAGCGAATTTATTGCTGGAAACAATTGATCTTGAATTTAGAACCGGTCAAGAGGTTGAAGAGTCTGTTCGCGCTATTTTATCAAAAGAATCAGTAGTAACCGTTAATCGCAATACGTTGATTTTGCGAGCAACTCCGGCTGATATTGCAGCAGTGCGTAAGTTACTTGAAACTATAGATATGCCTCCTCGTCAATATGTTATTTCAGTGGCGACAAAAGAAGAGATTCAGAATTCTCATTCCAGCTATCAGGTAAATGGTTCTATTCCGGTTACTAAAGGGAAAACCATATTTTTTAATAAACCGGGTTATGTAGATGTGCCCAAAAGTAATGGTCAGCAGATACAAGGAAAGGTTGTAGAGAAAAAGGCGATAACTACAAACGGAGTTACCAAGAGGGTAACGGTTTTGGAAGGGGAAAGAGTATTTATCAATGTTGCTAATGGCAGTGATGGTAAAAGAATTGTACATAGGTCGTTTGGTGGTAAGAAAGGGGCTGAGATTGTAACTGTTAGCGACCTTAATAATAGTGGTTTTTATGCAACCATAAGCCCAAGAAATCATGAGCGAGTAGTAATAGATTTATCAAACTATCTGTTTCGTCATTCTGTTGCTAACGGAAGTTCATCAGGAGAGGTTGGAACCTCTATGTATGTTAAGCTTGGAAAATGGGTTAAGGTAAATAATATCCAGGCAAATAATTCAGATAACAGTTCCGGGCTTTTAAGCTCTAATTCTTCGGCGAAATCTCAGTCTCAAGAATTATGGATCAAAGTTGACCAAGTTATGTAAATTCTGGGCTATTTCCCACAATATCTGTGTTGCAATTCGATAAAAAATGGGTCACTTACAATTCGTAAGCTCAACATGTTTTTATCGAATTGTGCCTTGATCTTGGAAAAATATCCTCAGAATTTGATTCTGGTATGTTTTCCAAATATTTCTGTCTAATTTTCCACACGTGTGGAAAATCTTGGCTCCAGTATCACTTATTATTGTAAGTTTGCCTAATTTAATACTTAATTATTCCCCCTTGAAAAAACAAAACTCCCTCCCCATATCTATACTAAGAAGATAGATATTTTGAGGTAGTTGATATGCGTTTAGATAGACTCACCAGTAAATTACAAGAAGCGCTTTCCGATGCGCAAAGCCTGGCTATTGGCAACGATAACCAATTCGTTGAAGGCGTGCATCTTATGGCTGCCCTTATCGATCAAGAGGGCGGTAGCGTTCGTTACTTATTCAATCAGATTAATGGGGATGTATTTAAACTAAGATCTCTTTTAGGTGAAGCGTTGGAGCGTTTGCCTAGTGTTGAGGGCGCTGATGGTGATATCCGCATATCAAATGACCTTGCAAAGCTATTGAATCGTGCCGATAAGATTGCGCAGAAGCGTAAGGATTCTTATATATCCAGTGAAGTTGTAGTTCTTGCTGCGGTTGAAGATCAAGGACTGCTGGGGATTATTCTCAAAAAGGCAGGTGTTGAAAAGGCGGCCTTGGAAAAAGCTGTGGATGACATGCGTGACGGGCAGAAGGTTGATGAGCAAGGAGCGGAAGAGCAGCGCCATGCTCTGGAGAAATATACCATTGATCTCACAATGCGTGCCGAGCAAGGTAAGCTGGACCCGGTTATTGGGCGTGATGATGAAATTCGCAGAACAATCCAGGTATTGCAGCGCCGTACCAAGAATAACCCTGTATTGATTGGTGAACCTGGTGTAGGTAAAACAGCTATTGTCGAAGGTCTGGCTCAGCGCATCATTAATGGTGAGGTGCCTGAAGGCTTGAAGAACAAACGTCTGCTTTCACTGGATATGGGAGCTTTGATTGCCGGTGCAAAATTTCGTGGTGAATTTGAGGAACGTTTAAAGGCAGTTTTGAATGACCTTTCTAAGCAGGAAGGGCAAATTATTCTGTTTATTGACGAGATACACACCATGGTTGGTGCCGGTAAGGCCGAAGGCTCGATGGATGCTGGCAACATGCTCAAACCTGCTTTGGCTCGTGGTGAGCTACATTGCGTGGGCGCTACAACTTTAGATGAATATCGCAAAGATATTGAAAAAGATGCTGCACTGGAAAGGCGCTTCCAAAAGGTTTTTGTAAACGAGCCAACTGAAGAGGATACCATTGCTATCCTGCGTGGCTTGAAAGAGCGCTATGAGGTGCATCATGGTGTGGATATTACTGACCCTGCGATTATAGCAGCTGCTACTCTTTCTCACAGATATATTACAGATCGTCAACTGCCGGATAAGGCTATCGACTTAATCGATGAGGCTGCAAGTCAGATTCGTATGGAGATCGACTCCAAACCAGAGGCGATGGATAGGCTTGAACGACGTGTTATTCAGCTTAAGATTCAGCGAGAAGCATTGAAAAAAGAGGATGACGCGGCTTCAAAAAAACGCCTGCAAGATTTGGAAAAAGAGATCGAGAAGATCGAGTCTGAATTTAAAGAGATGGATGAGGTATGGCAGTCGGAAAAGGCTGCAGTTCAAGGTACTCATACCATTAAAGAGAACCTGGAAAAATTGCGTCAGGAGCTGGAAAACGCTCGCCGTGCCGGTGATCTTACTCGCATGTCTGAACTGCAATATGGAAGAATTCCCGAACTGGAGCATCAGCTAGATCTTGCCACTCATGCCGAGATGCAAGATATGTCGCTTCTCAGAAATAAAGTGACAGAAGAGGAGATTGCCGAGGTTGTTTCCAAATGGACCGGCATTCCTGTTTCCAAGATGCTAGAAGGGGAACGGGATAAATTACTGCGTATGGAACAGGAGTTGGGCAAACGTGTAATTGGTCAGGATGAAGCGCTTGGTTTTGTTGCCAACGCCATTCGCCGTTCAAGAGCAGGGTTATCAGACCCCAATCGTCCCAATGGTTCATTTTTATTCTTAGGCCCAACTGGTGTTGGTAAAACCGAACTGTGTAAGGCGCTGGCACAGTTTATGTTTGATACCGAAGAGGCTATCGTGCGTATTGATATGTCTGAGTTTATGGAACAGCACTCTGTAGCCAAATTGATAGGCGCACCTCCGGGATATGTTGGCTACGATGAAGGTGGTTATCTTACCGAGGCCGTGCGCAGAAGACCGTATTCTGTAATATTGTTGGATGAGGTGGAGAAGGCGCATCCTGATGTGTTCAATATTCTTCTTCAAGTTCTTGATGATGGCAGACTAACAGATGGTCAGGGTAGAACAGTAGACTTTAAAAATACCGTAATCATTATGACATCAAATCTTGGTTCGCAAGTTATACAAGAACTTGCTGGCGCCGAAAGATATGATGAGATAAAAGGTGCGGTGATGCAAATTGTCGAACAGCAATTCAGACCAGAGTTCTTGAATCGACTGGATGAATGTATCGTGTTCCGTCCACTTGGCAGAGAACAGATTCGCTCAATCACCGAAGTACAGATTGAGTATCTGCGCAAAAGACTTCAGGATAGAGAGATTGGTCTTGAGTTAAGCGTTGAAGCACTGGATAAGATTGGTGAAGCAGGTTTTGACCCAGTTTATGGAGCCAGGCCGCTTAAACGCGAAATTCAACGTCAACTGGAAAATCCATTGGCGCAGCAGATACTTTCCGGAGTTTTCTTGCCGGGCGATATTATCCAAATTGATGTAGAGGATGGGGTGTTGGTTTCGGCGAAGTAGTTAATAAAGCTACTGTGCTTGGTTATTCTGTGTTGTAAATGGTTTAAAAATGAGTCATGCACTAATCGTGCACTCAACATATTTTAAATCATTTACGCCTTGACTAAGTCGCTGATTATGCTTTGTTTAATTCTCAATCCTTAGTTGATTAGGAATGATGGGGCTTAAAATTCCGTTCATCCTGAGCACGAGGAACGAGTAGTCGAAGGGTGATAGTAAATTGTTCAATTAATACCGTTTCATGCTTCGACTGCTGCGCGCTCAGCACGAACGGTATTAATTACCAGGTAGCAGCAGTGGGATTTACCCCGACCCCAGTTATTGATTATTCGCTTAACTTACCTGAATTAAATTCACCCAAACTCCAAAAATGCTCATTTGTTATTTTATTGGCCGCTAGATAATTTATCTTTAAGTTCACTTGGAGGTAAATTATGAAAACTAAATGGATGCTGGCAATTGGGTTTTGCATCGCCGGATATTGTGTGGCAGTAAACTGTGCAGAGCTAACTACGCTTTCGGATGATTTCTCAAATGCAGATACCATAAAAGAATGGAAGGTGCATAATAGCGACCAGCTAAAAATTCTTGTGGTTGAGGACGGAAAGTTGGTTCTTGAGCCGGATCCTAAAGTAGGTAGTATCGCCTGGTATATGGATGGCACAGGCCCCTTTGTTTATAAACAGATAACCGGAAAATTTGTGGCAGAGATTCAGCTTAAAGTCAGCTCTATAAAAGACCATAATCGTGCACCGTATGGAGCATTTAATTCAGCTGGTTTTGTGGTGCGCGATCCTGCAAGTAACAATGGCAATCAAAACTGGATAATGTATAACATTGGTCAGCAGGATATGGGGTTTGGGCGTGAGGCGAAAACTACCGAAAATTCTGGTTCTGCACTGAGTATTTATGCAGCTCCCGCGAAATATAATTCGGGGAAACTCCGGGTTTGTCGCATTGGTTCGATGTTTTATATGTATCATTGGCTGGAAAATGAAACGAAATGGATTGCTGAAGATATAGAACAATTTAAACGAGAAGATCTTCCGCAAGTTGTGGATGTGGGTATGGTTATTAATGCCTATGATACTCCTCGGGAAATCAGAGCAGAGTTTGATTATATTAAATTTAGCTCTGTTGATTATAAGGCTGATTGTATTAAGTGATCTTGGATATAGATCTGCGTCGGTATAATTTGGGAGGTGGTCGAAAATCGCGACTATTTATTCCCCATCAAACGCATGTAGCTGTGCGTTCCAATCCTCGTCTCTTATCGTTCCATCCCAAGGAGCTTTGCCGTAGTAGAGAGCATCTTTAGCTTGAATATCGATAAACTTGGCTTTGGTGATGGTGATTTTGCGCAGGTCGGCTTTATCAAAAATACACTTTTGGAATAGGGTGTTTTCTGTGGAAGTTGCTCGCACGCAAGAATCTGTTAGGTTTGTATTTATAAATGAGACGTCATCAAAATCATTTTCAACCATTAATGCAGACTGGATTGAGCAGCCTTTAAATAGTGAATTTTGCGCATTGCATAGCAGGATGTTAGCTTGGTCTAAGTTGCAATTAGTAAGCTTGATCCCTTTTAAATTGGTTCTTTGCAGATGTATGTTATCCATATTGGCATTGTCTGCAATTATTCCTTGTAGATTTGCATCCTGGATATAGGAAAATTCCATAACTGTATTGGAAAGGTTGCAGTTAGAAAGATTGGATCCGGAGATGGTGGCTCCGGAGAAATCTATTCCGGATAGATCTAAATCGCTTAGATCCAGAAACATCAGGTCGGCATCGGCAAGGCTGCCGTTTTTGCCGCGTTCAGACAACAACGCTTCACGTGATGTGAAGCGTTGTTTGGTTCTGTCGATAAATGACATATTCAGATTACGTTCTAGACAGTCCCGGATTATGGGCGTGCTAGGTCAATAATCTTGTTTAGGTCGTAATCTTCGCTGCCTTCAACCATTTCTACGATATCTGCCATTCTCTCATCAAGAGTTTCGCGAGTGGTGTCTTTGTAGATCAGGCCAATAGGTGCTTTGCCTTTTTCTTCAAAATCGGCAACCAGGTCGATAGCCTTGTGATAACTAGTTGCATCGTGATCTTCAGATACATCTTCGATTAGATCTTTGTAGTACTGAAGGGTGTCGATTTTGTTAAAGGTTGGACAAGGTGAAAGGATATTCACGTATGAAAATCCTTTGTGTTCGATTGCTTGCTTGATTAGATCTGCACAAAGCGCTGGCTTGCCTGCATATGCTTGTGCAACGAAGCTTGCCTCATAACCCATTAGGTATTTGATTGGGTTTAGTGGATCGTCTACACCGCCGTATGGGGTTGTGTAAGCCTTCATCTCGCGACGTGAAGTTGGAGAAACCTGCCCTTTGGTTAGACCGTAGATGTGGTTATCCATAAGGATGTAGGTTAGGTTTACGTTTTTACGCGCCAAGTGGGGCATGTGGCCACCACCGATTGAAAAGCCGTCGCCATCACCGCCAGTGATGATTACTGGAAGATCTGGGCGAGCAAGTTGTGCACCGGTTGCTACAGGAGCTGCACGACCATGTAGGGTGTGCATCTTGTATGATTCAACGAAGTATGGAGTTCTTGAAGAACAGCCGATGCCAGAGATATTGATAATCTGGCTTTTGTCGATGTTTAGTTCGGCAAGAGCTTTGTATAGTGAGTTAAGAATGCCGTGGTAACCGCATCCAGGACACCAAATAGGTTTAACCTCAGACTTATAGTCCTTAGCTTCCATTTGGGTCTCAGCTTGTTTGAATTTATTTAGAGAAGTCATTATTTAACCTCCTTAGCTTTTTCAACAATCATTGCTGGAGTAAATGGCAAGCCACCGCAGATTGTGTATGGAATTGGCGAGATTGAGGTCTCAGAGCGGATGAAGTGTGAAAGTTGGCCTTGGTAGTTAACTTCTGGAACCAGAATTTTGTCACACTTGGCTGCAAATGCTTCATACTGCTCAACAGGCATTGGCCATAGTAGTTTAGGGTAGAAGCCTTTTGCCTTGATGCCTTCAGCATTAAGACGAGCAACCGCTTCACGTACAACACCAATGGTGCTACCCCAGGCGATAATGCCTATTTCTGCATCAGTATCTTTGTCACCGTCAACTTCGATAGCAGGGTATTCTTTAAGCAGGCGATCAGTCTTGTTGAAACGTTTGTCCTGCATCTTTTGGCGATTGGCTGCAGCCATGAATGGCGCACCTTTTTCATTATGCTCAAGACCGGTTCCGATATGCATTCCGCCAGGGGTGCCTGGATCGCACATTGCAGAGATGCCGTCTTCAGTAAGTTCATAGCGTTTATATTCGCCTTGGCCATCCCAGCGTTTACGTTCAACGATTTTGATCTTGCTTGGATCAGGAGTTGGAACAGTCTGGGTTGAGAATGCCAGTGAGCCGTCAGTAAGTAGTAGAACCGGAGTTTGGTATTCTTCGGCAATATTTAGTGCATCAACGGTCATGTAGATACAATCGGTAACGTCTTCAACGGCCATAACCACACGAGGACAGTCACCGTGACCACCATTAATTGAGATCATAAGGTCTGACTGTTCGTGTTTGGTTGGCATGCCTGTTGAAGGTCCGCCACGTTGAACATTTACCAGAAGAGCGGGGGTTTCTGACATTGCTGCCATTCCAAGCATCTCGCCCATTAGTGCAACACCTGGGCCGGAAGTGGCGGTCATAGATCGTTTGCCAGCGTATGATGCACCAAGAACCTGAGATATAGATGCAATCTCATCTTCTGCCTGAATTAGTGTGCCGCCAGTTTTTGGGATATGAGTAGCAACATATTTTGCAACTTCTGTTGCTGGAGTAATAGGGTAGGCAGAGAAAAATTCAATTCTTCCCAGAATAGCTCCAAGACCAACACCGTCGTTACCGGAGATTACGATAACGTCTTTTGGCTCTTTAGGATCTGCTACCTTGTATGGGTCGGTTTTTTCAAGGCCGGAAGCTTGTTCTATACCTTTATCAAATGCAGCGCGGTTTTTCTGCTGAACTTCGTCGCCTTTTTTTGCGAATTTATTGGAAATAACTTCCCAAAGTACGGATTCGTCAATATTGAAAAGTTTGGAAAGAGCGCCTAGAGCTACAAGGTTTTTAGTCTGCTTGCTGCCAACTTCTTTGGCGGTCTTAGACATGGTAATTGGATAGGTGAAAACACCTTCGTGTTCTTCTGGCTCAAAATCACCTTCAGCATCATAAATAAAAGCAGTGCCTGGTTTTAACAGGTGTTTGTTTAGTTCGTATGATTCACCGTTGAATGCGCAGAATACATCGAAGGTATCGCCTTGGTTGTAGATCCTGTCATCGCTCACGCGAATCTGATACATAGCGTATCCACCACGAATTTCAGCAGGAAATGTCTTGAAAGTGTAAACCTCAAGACCTGCGCGTGCACATGCCGCCGCGATAAAATCACCAGCAGAGATGACGCCTTCGCCACCTTCTCCAGCTACACGAATGATAAAGTCATTTTTTGACATAGTTCCTCCGTAGGGGGTTTTTGTCGTTTGTGGATGCAACGGCACAATGTGACCGAAGCTGTCCGAGCTTCAAAGTGTTTAGTTGGTGTTAAACTTCAACTCCTGTCGAAATCTAATTCAGAAATGCTTTATCGCTGTGTTTGGGTGTTCGAAGAGAAGGTCTGGGGGTAACTGCATCCTGCTTTGTTACATTGGTTTTGCGACCTTGTGGCGAATAAACAGCATTTCTATAGCCAAAAGCGACGAAATTATACACCAATTTTTGTCAAAAGACATATTTGGTGTAAGTGGTTGAAAAATAGACTAACAAAATGGTTTTTTTCAGACACGCAGTGAATACATCCATGTATGCTCGACTGCAGCATCCCTGCTGCAGGCGGTCTTCAAAAACAATTTTATTAGCCTTGGGGAGGGTGGCGGGGGGTTAACTATTCGCAATAGTCAGATCACGTCCATTGCGCTTGGCACGATATAGTGCAGTATCAGCATCGGAATAGAGCTGTTTTTCTCCTCCTGGTTCATAGTGGTCGGTGCAGGCAACGCCGATAGAGGCAGTAACTTTTAGTTCGATATCATCTTGAACAACGATAATCTGCTCTTTGATCGCTTTTCTTACCCTTTCGGCAACCTGTACTGCTTGTGTCAAGGTGCAGTTTGGTAGTAATAATACAAATTCTTCACCACCAACCCTTGATGCAATTTCATTAATACGACGTGATTTGGTTATGGCGTTGGCTACGGCCTTTAATACCTCATCGCCAGCAGGATGTCCGTAGGTATCATTGACTTTTTTAAAATAATCCAGGTCGATAATCATAAGGGAAAGGGGGGTACGATTGCGATCCAGGTTGGTGTAGGCCTCAGTAAGCCTGTAATAGAGATAGCGGATGTTATATAGGCCGGTTAATGGGTCGTGTAGAGCCAGTTCGGCTGATGTTTTGTCATTTCTGCTTTGATAAGCAATAAAAGAACAGAAAAATAATAGTGAACCAGCAAACATGTAGGCATAAAGAAACATATTCAGATCAGGTTCGGCACTTATTTGTTGGTTAAATGCATAGTGCTGGATTATTATCCAGCCAACAGGAGGAAGTAGTGCCAATATAATTGCACCAAGCAAACGCCAGATAAAAGGCTTACGTTTGATTACCTTTCCGCTTTTTTTATGATCAAGATGTATGTGGCTACTATTCATAAATAATCCATTTAAAGTAATAGTTATTTCTAAAGAAGGAAATGATTATTACTTTTCCCAAAACCCATATTAATTTGTCTTTATAAGGATATGTATAGCATATTTTTTTTAATTAATGGAGCACTAAAATAAATTGTTCTACAAAGAACCCTGAGATATGTCTGGAATTGCCATAAAAATAGTAGGTAATTTATTAAACTAAGGCGGGAAAAGTGTGAAATTGATATGAATATTCGATAATTAATTAAAAAAATGGAGCAGTTTGCTTGATTAATTTGCTTGTAGAATATAGATTTACTGCCGTTTAATGCGTTATTTTGATCCTTTAGCGCGTTCCGTTGAACCCGTAAGATCTTTTTTTGAGGGTATTTTATATGAAAGTTTTTGTATTGAATTGTGGAAGTTCTTCCTTTAAGTATCAGCTACTTAACATGGATACTGAAGAGCTATTGGCTATCGGTTTGGTTGAAAGAATTGGTCTTGATGACTCAATTCTAGCTTATGAAGCTACTGGTAAGGATAAGGTTAAAGAAGTATCAAATATCGCTGACCACGAACAAGCGATCAAAATGGTGCTGGATAAGCTTGTTGATTCAGAAGTTGGTGTTATCTCTCAGCTTGAAGAGATCTCTGCTATTGGTCACAGAGCGGTACACGGTGCGGATAAATTCACAAAGTCTGTTCTTGTAGATGATGCTGTAATCGCTGCTATGGAAGAGTGTATTCCTCTAGCTCCTCTTCACAATCCAGCAAACATCACTGGTATGAAGGCTATGATGCACGTTCTACCTGGTGTTCCAAACGTTGCTGTATTTGATACTGCATTCCATCAAACAATGCCTCCTGAATCATTCATTTATGCTCTACCATACGAGCTATATGAAGAGCACAAAGTTAGAAGATACGGTTTCCATGGTACTTCTCACTACTATGTTTCAAACAGAGCAGCTGAAATTCTTGGTATCGAGAAAGATAACTTCAACTGTATTACCTGCCATATGGGTAACGGTTCTTCTTTCGCGGCTATCAAAAATGGTAAGTGTTACGATACTACAATGGGTATGACTCCGCTTGAAGGTCTTGTAATGGGTACTCGTGCTGGTGACGTTGACGGTGGTGTGTTTAAGTTCTTAGAGAACAATGCAAATATGTCAATCGATGATATTGATAACATGCTAAACAAGAAATCTGGTCTACTAGGTATCTCTGGAATCTCTTCTGATATGCGTGATATCGAAAAAGCTGCAGAAGAAGGTAACGAAAGAGCTAAGTTAGCTATCGATGCTCTAATGCACAGAATCGTTAAGTACATTGGTGCATTTGCTGCTACTATCGGCCGTGTTGATGCAATCATCTTCACTGCAGGTATCGGTGAGAATGCAATTGAACTTCGTGAAGAAGTTATGAAGCGTCTAACTGTGTTTGGTATCAAAGGTGATTCTGAGAAGAACAACTGCCGCGGCAAAGAGCAAATCATCTCTGCTGATGATTCTGCAATGACTGTTATGGTTGTTCCTACCAACGAAGAGATCACAATTGGTAGAGACACTAAAGAGATTGTTGACGCTCTATAATTTTGTTTATAAGAGCTAAAGCTCTTTGTGGGCTTAAGGCTCTGAGCAGAAATTATTTCGATAAAAGGCGGGTAGTAAATTACTCGCCTTTTTTATTTATAAGGCTATCCAATAATTCAATGATTTTATTTTTGTCTTCAGCAGACAAAAGGGAGTATTTTTTAATTACTTCTGCTAAGTCATTATCTTCAGCAAATAAATATGCGGTTGGGATATTTAATGCTTTGCTTATCAATCTGGCGGTACTGAAGTCAGGCGTGTGTTTTCCTCGCTCATATTGATTCATTCTTGCGCTGGAACCAAATTCATCGAGCCCTGCGTTTATTCCTAGTTGTTTTTGAGAGACGCCGTAACTAGCCCTTGCTTCTTTCAGTCTTCTTGGAAATGGTGATTCGTTTGATTCTTTTTTTGTCACATTTTTCTCCAAAGTCTAGACTAAGAGTTTCTTAGGTTGTAGACTGTTTGGATACTAAGGATGTCTTAGTTTTGAGAGTTGCTTTTTCACTTATTTAAGTACTAGGAAGGTATTAATGGGAAGCAAAGAGGATGAAATTCAACAAGAAATAGCGGTTATTCGTAATAAAAAAATCGATCATGATCATGATATGCTTGATTTTGATGCGATATGTGCAGTATCTGGAATAAGTCATGATAGAGGGTTTAAGATAGCTGTTGCTATGATGGTGGAAAAATATCGTAAGATTACCTCTCGTGATTTAGAATCGATTTCTTATGAAATTACATTGATTGATTAATGTTAATTTTTCGCCTCTTGGAGGAGTTTGCGAAAGGATACGGGATAAATTTAACTCTCATTAATCTGAAAATAGCTATATGCTGGCTCCTCATATGGATGGGATGCTTTCAGAGCATTGAGTACTTCCGGTAAAAACTGATCTTTACAGATGGTTTCAACCTTATATTCTTCAACTGTTTCAATTTTGCCCTGTTCCCCAATAAAAGGGTTGCTGCCATTAAGTGGACGGAATTGGCCAGAACCAAGGGTTTGCCAGCAACAGCAGTCATAGTCTTCGTATCTGCCAGCGCCGACTTCGAAAATGGCGGTTTTTACTTGTTCGAGATGGGTTATGGGAACGTAGAAAATTAGTTGATACATCATCTCTCCTTTTATTTAAAGCTATTGCGCTTGTTTATGCATTCCCTATTTTTTTGTCCTTCTCGCGAAGGCGCACTACTGTCCGGGGAAATAATTTAATAGAATCAAGATGGCTGAGCGTAGCCGAAGTCTCATTGATTTTATTGAATTTTTCTTGGCCCTTCGGCTACGCTCAGGGAACTTGAAAAATTTAAGCCTAAAATCACCTGTTTCATTCAGAAACCTTGCTACGCATGGCTTTCCAAAGACAGGTAATATTTTCCCCGGACAGCAGTGGATCAAGTCCGGGATGACGGTGGCTGGTTGTTATCACCCCCACCTTTTTACTAAATCATTTTTAATTCCAAGCTGATCTAAAACGCGTGCAACTACAAAGTTGATTAAATCATCGATGTTTTGAGGGGCATTATAAAATCCAGGGTTCGGAGGCATTATGCAGCAGCCAAGCTTTGCCAGTTTCAGCATGTTTTCCAGATGGATTGCAGAAAAAGGCATCTCTCGTGGCATGATAATCAATTTACCTTGCTCTTTTATTACAACGTCGGCTGCGCGTTGGATTAGATTGGAGCTGCTTCCATTTGTAACTGCAGAAAGGGTGGACATAGAGCAGGGGGTAATTATCATGGTTTTGGCAGCGCTGGAGCCAGAGGCTGCGGGGCTGTACCAGTCATCTTGAAAATATACGTCTAATTTTGCTTTGCTGTAGTTTGCTGTGAGCGATGCGTGAATTGATTGTTTGGAGTTGGTGTCAATATTGGTTTCGGTTTTTAGTAAATCCAGCCCCATCTGTGATATCAGCAAATCGATTGCTATATTGGCTTTGAGCAGTTCTTCAATCAGTCTGATTGCGTAGATTGCTCCGGAGGCGCCTGTGATTGCGATAGTTACTTTATTATGAATAGTCATTGTTTTTATTGCTCCGAAAATCAACTGGGGTCAGAGTCTTTGATTTTAAGATTCCTGAGCGTAGCCGAAGGGGCGATATGATTAATCAATAGACTGCTGACCTCAGTTGATTTTTGAGGTGATTCTTGTTTCACGAGCCTTTCTTCTCCAGTTCAGCAATAATCTTATTGTGAATATCCTCAAATGCGCCGTTACTCATTACCAAAATGTGGTCGTTCTGCTGGGTTTCCCAAACAATCTCTTTTACGATCTGTTCAACGGAGTCACTTAAAACAGCGTGAGATCCGATCTCTTTGCATACCTGCTCAATATCCCAGTTTATTCCTGCTGGTTTATGCATGTAAACCAGGTCTGCATGTTCTAGTGAATCAGCTAGTTCTTCGCTATTTACTCCCATTTTCATGGTGTTTGATCTTGGTTCTAAAACCGCAATAATTCTGTCATCCCCAACCCTGCGGCGCAGGCCGTCGACAGTCGTTTTTATTGCTGTAGGGTGGTGCGCAAAGTCATCATAAATAGTTGCTCCATGAATTTGGCCGCGCACATCCATGCGGCGGGCAACTCCTGTGAATTTGCTAAGTGCGTCTGCTGATTTTTTTGGGTCAACACCTATATGTTCTGCAGCTGCTATAGTAGCAATGGCATTTTCAATATTGTGCATTCCATGTTGGTTCCAGGTGATTTTAGCTGTGATTTGTCCATGTCTGGCTATCTCAAATTCGCTACCATCTTCACTGATATTTATGGCGCTCCATCCTTGTTCATTTTCTATAGCGAATGATTCGTTTTCACTCCAGCAGCCTTGATTAAGTACCTCTTTGATCGATTCCTCTGTCGCCTTATAAATTATTTTGCCTTTACCAGGTACGGTGCGGATTACATGATGAAACTGACGTTGGATAGCCGCTAGATCGTCAAAGATATCGGCATGATCAAATTCCAGATTGTTGATGATTAGTGTGGTGGGGCGGTAATGGACAAACTTTGATCTTTTATCAAAGAAGGCGGTATCGTATTCGTCGGCCTCAACTACAAAATATTTTGAATTACCTAGGCGAGCAGATATTCCAAAGTCTTTGGGAACGCCGCCAATAAGAAATCCAGGTTCCAGTCCTGCGTATTCCAGAATCCATGCCAGCATGCTGGCTGTGGTGGTTTTTCCGTGAGTTCCTGAAACAGCAAGAACGTGTTTATTTTTAAGAATGTTTTCCGCAAGCCATTGCGGGCCTGAGGTGTAGTCTGCATGTTCGTTAAGCATGGTCTCGATAGCAGGATTGCCACGCGACATGGCGTTGCCGACAATGATTTTGGAGTTGGTTATGTCAAGGTCATGGGTAAAACCTTGTGTGAGTTCGATTCCTTGCTCTTCAAGTTGAGTGCTCATTGGAGGGTATACGTTTTGGTCGCAACCTTTTACGGTGAACCCGGCCTGTTTTGCCAGTACTGCTATGCCTCCCATGAAGGTGCCGCATATTCCTAAGATGTTTATATCCATATTTTTTCGTGAAATACCTTTTTGCCACGTCATACCGGCGAAGGCCGGTATCCAGTTAAAATTGCCTTTTGCAACAAAGCAAATATCCTTTTCTAAGACACGCATAAATACATCCTTGTAGCTCGACTGCGGCTATCCCTGCCGCAGACGGTCTTCGAAAATGATATTGGCTTTGTTTAATATATATCTTTTATATAAAACCAATACTTCTAATTATATCACTTTATCCCGTAATGTTTTTTTTGTATCCTTCCCCCTTTAAATTTTCTTAATTCAAGGGGAAAAGAATGGCTCCAAAGAACGCTTTTTACGCTCAGTCTGGTGGTGTTACACCTGTTATCAATGCGTCTGCATGTGGCGTTATCCAAACGGCACAAAAATATCCGGAAAAAATAGGTAATGTTTATGCTGGTAAAAACGGAATTATTGGAGCTTTAAGAGAAGAGTTGATTGATGTTAGTACAGAATCAGCTGAAGATATAGAGGGTTTAAGATCAACTCCATCTGGTGCGTTCGGTTCTTGTCGCTATAAGCTAAAAGGCCTGGAAGATAATAAGGTTGAGTACGAAAGATTAATTGAGGTATTCAAGGCACACGATATTGGTTACTTCTTTTATAACGGTGGTGGTGACTCTCAGGATACCGCAAATAAGGTTTCACAAATTGGTGAGAAGCTTGGTTATCCACTTACCTGTATTGGTGTTCCAAAGACTATTGATAACGATCTGCCATTTACCGATTGCTGCCCAGGGTTTGGTTCGGTGGCGAAATATGTTGCGGTTTCTATGAAAGAAGCTGGCCTTGATGTTGAGTCTATGTGTGAATCGTCAACCAAGGTGTTTGTGCTTGAGGTTATGGGCAGGCACGCAGGCTGGATTGCAGCAGCTGGTGCTTTGGCAGCAGAGAATGAAGGTGACGCCCCGCATATTATTTTGTTCCCAGAAGTTAAGTTAGATAAAGAGAAGTTTCTTGCGCGCGTAGAAGAGTGCGTTAAGAAATATGGTTACTGCTGTATTGTCGCCTCTGAAGGTCTGCAGGATCAGGGTGGAAAATTCCTGGCTGATGCTGGAACCAAAGATGCATTTGGGCATGCGCAATTAGGTGGTGTGGCTCCGGTTATTGCAAATATGGTTAAAGATGCTCTTGGTTATAAATATCATTGGGCTGTTTCAGATTATCTGCAACGTGCTGCGCGCCATATAGGTTCGGCAACAGATGTTGAGCAGGCATATGCACTTGGAAAGGAAGCGGTTGAATTGGCTGTGTCGGGTAAAAATGCAGTGATGCCAACTATTGTCAGAACCAATGACGAACCGTATCAATGGGAGCTCGGTTATGCCAATCTTTCAGATGTGGCAAATGTGGAGAAGATGGTGCCAGCTGATTATATATCTGAAGATGGTTTTGGAATTACCGAGAAGTGTCGCAAATATCTACAGCCTTTGATAGAGGGTGAGGATTATCCTGCTTATGAGAAGGGGCTGCCAAAGTATGTGCGTTTGAAGAAGCAGCTTATCGAGCAAAAGCTTCCTAAGTTCGACGTATAAAGCTACTGCGCTCATAACGCTTTATTTGCTAATGAAACCGTATAAACTTTTTCCAAGTACGAAACCGTCATCCCGGACTTGATCCACTACTGTCCGGGGAAATAAATTAATAGAATCAAGATGGCTGAGCGTAGCCGAAGTCTCATTGATTATATTAATTTTTCTTGTCCCTTCGGCTACGCTCAGGAATCTTGAAAAATTTTAGTCTATTTAAGCGTTGTATACCTAAAACCTTTTCATACCAATGATATCAGAAGGCTTAAATATTTTTCCCCGGACAGTAGTGGGCCTTCGCCGGTATGACGAGATATTTGGGGGTTGTTCGCAGGAAAATATGGAAGAAAAAAATCCCCGCCGAAGCGGGGGTTTTTCATAAACAACTTAGAGATTTAGTCTGAGACTAAGGGCAATTTCCTGTTTCAAATACTCCGTCAGAAGTCTCAATTAGGGTTGCAGAACCACCCATGAAGCTGCTGCCGAGGTATTCATCTGAACCAGTGGCATATACTGAATACCATGATTCATAAGCAACACCCATTGAGATAAGTTGACTGTATGTGCCAGAGTATTCTACACAGTCTGGCTCAACTACCTCTTCCTCTACAGTAACTGTTCGGGTTACAGAAGCGCTTAGATTACCAGAGTCAGTGGCTGTATAAGTGCAGGTGTAAGTGCCGGCTGCTTGTGTATTAACTGGGCAGTTAACAGCAGGAGTTATTGTGCCGTCTTCAGCGTCAGTTGCAGTAGCACCTGGATCGCTCCAAGTAGCGCCAAACTCAATGGTTATAGAAGCTGCACCGTTTAGAGAGATCTCTGGAGCTGTGTTGGTTGGTTGAGTGTTATCTTCCACAATTACTGTTCTGGTAGCAGTATCTGTTAAGTCACCAGAGTCAGTAGCAGTGTAAGTACAGGTGTATGTGCCAGCAGCTGCAGTAGATACATTGCAGTTAGGTACAGGAGTTAGAGTGCCATCTTCAGCATCAGTTGCAGTTGCACCGGGATCTGTGAAGGTATCGCCAACAGTTAGAGTCATCTCTGCGGCACCGTTCATAGTAACAACTGGAGCGGTATTAGTTGGCTCAATTGGCTCTTCTGGCTGAGCTTTGGTTTTCGCTTCAAGAGCTACAAAACCGATTAGCATTGCTTCTTGAGGTATTGTTGTTGAAGTATCACTGGCACCTTCTACGTGGATAAGGGTGTTTGTGGCTTCATCGGTAACGCCTTGAATGTTCATCTTAACGATATTGAAGTTTAGACCGTTTGAAACAGTTGTAACTTCAGGATAGTTTGGAAATGCTGTTCCTACCTCTGGAGCACTCAAGCCTTCGTAGATATCTTGATAGTAATAGATGTTTCCATTGCCTGATCTTGTCCATGTGTAGTCGTGACCAGTTTCATGTGCAAAGCTAGAACTTTCGCATTGTGTAACATCACCATGTCCATACTCGTCACCATCGATTGCACCAATGTAAACGTTTACATCTTCAGATGAATCGACTGCTGCATGGTCAATTGAGATATCAAGAGCAAGTCTGCCTGCTGCTGGATAGGTGGCTTTAGATGTTGCAAAGTCATTATTCCATGCCCATGACATACCGTCGTAGATAGAGATGGTTTTATGATCACCAGTTGGTAGAGAGTAGATTACCATTACTGAGAATGATGCATTACCCAAACAGTCGTTGGCCCATTCACCATTGTCATTAGGGCCGGCAGGCTTGTCATATGATCTACTGCTGTCAGCTTTTCCAGCAAAGTCAGCACGTTGTAGTCTGGTGATCTGTACTGGGATATCGCCTGATAGACCTTGGAATTGCTCAGTAAGATCAAGTCTATTGTTGTAGATTGATATACGGCTATATGCCAATGTGCCGTATGGAGATTGGAACTTCCATGCTGTATTCATAGATCTGCTCATTGGACCAATTGATGCAGATGATGGAGTTAACGCTCCTAGGTCGTTATTTCCAATAGTAATGTTTATTTCGTTGTCAGCAATATCAGCTTCATAGTCGAAACCAAGCTCACTTCCGCTAACAGTATCAACTGTTGTATCTTGGCCGTTACTATCAATGAGGTAAGCTGAACCATAGTAATTAACCCATGCAGCTTCTACTGTAGCACCTTCTGGGATATTAACTGTTACAGCGCGAGGAAGATCTAGTGCGTCAGCTTGTTGGTCATTGCCGATATCTTTAACAAGATCAGAACCGGTAACTATTAGGTTGTAGTTTTTGCCAGAAAACTCATACAATGGATCTAATCTGTTAGTAGTATTGCTATCAGAATAGTTTCCTACTTTTGTAACGATTTGACCACCAGCACCGTCTTCATCATCGTCATCACCACTTGTTGAGCAAGAAGTTGTTTTTTGGAAATAACCAGAAGAAGTTTCCTGAAGCATGGTAGTGTCGCCGGAAAGGCCGATGTACTCATTAGAACCATTTGTATAAACGATGGTGCTGTACATTAAAGTAGCACGACCGGCATTAACATGATTTGAGTTTGTATCTGAACCGCAATAAAGTGCGAACGATTGTGATGCAGCTAGTAGTAATGGTGCTGCCACCATTGTTTTTATCATACTCTTCATTTTTTTAATAGATGACCTTATTCATGCAATTGCTTCGGTCACCACTCCTAAGTTGCGTTATAAATTAATTCCTGACGCACTGCATGCCAGGGTACTAACGCCATCCTTAGTTTGAGGCTTACAAAAAAGAACGCTTCCGTTAAGCCTCTTAGTTTCATCCTTGAATAAATTGGTAATTACCAATATATGGTCTAATTATGGTTGTTAGATTTATTATTTTCTAGTGAACAAGTACACATTTTACATACTTGTCATGTTGGTTTTTAAAATTGTGACTTACGGCAAAAAAAAGTTGTAAAATAATGAGTTGTGAGTCACATTTTGGTTTTGACATTTTGTATTAATTTTGATTTGTAGCGCATTGTGCGTCGCATTTATCGCAAAACTGAGTGTTAAAATAGGCGGGTGTGCAGGCGTCTACGGCGCAAAATACCATTTGTCTAATATTTGTTTTTATTTGTCAGAAACTTTTGAAGTGGATAAAAACTCTGAGAATCAGATAACGGAATTAACTAAAATAAGCAAAAAAGTGAGGAGTAGTTCATAAGCGAGGGTAAATTTGATTGCTGATTATTCCGAGATCTGGAATAACTACTATACTTAATTTATTGATATTGATAATAAGTTAAATGGAAAATTCAGAATGGAGCTGTTTTGGTATCATCAAAAACTATTCTAAGTAGTATTTAATAAGAGATGTAAAAGGGAAAATGACCGATTCGCAACAAAATATAGACCAGTTATCTAAATATGAGCTGCAAGCTCATGTGTCGCAGTTGCAAAAAGAACTTTTTGCAGCCAAAGAAGAGTTGGATGAGTCATTACGAACATTATCGCAAATAGAAAAAGAAAAAAATCTTTACAGAGATATCAGTAGGTCTAGCGGATTAGATAATCTGCTGGATATTCTTGGTTCACAGATAGAAGCGGTTCGGGGTATTGATGGTTATTTAGTTAATCTGGTTGATACGGAACATACCTGCCTTATTTGTGAGAAGATTTGTTTACCTGAAGAATTTAAGGGAATAGAAAAAACCTATTTAAAATATAAGTTTGGTTTTGACAAGGTCGAGGCCAACGTAAAGGCGTTTGAAGAGCAAAAAGTAATTAATGTAGATAGTAGTAGTATCTCTAAATATCCAGAGACAAGAAATCGATTTGAAAGATGGAAGATGTATGGTACGGCTACGATTCCTATTTTATTTGATGATATCGGTGCGATTGGAACAGTTCAGATATTTAGTCAGACACAGCAGATATCGGAGTCAAGCATAAAAATAATTAGAGGGTGTTTGAATTTTTTCTGTAGTCAATTAAAAAACTCAATGCGTGTTGCTGAGCTGGAGAAGATGGAAGCCAGTTTTAAGAGTGCGGAGGAAGAGCAGAAAAGGTTTCTTGAGTTTATTGAGCGCGTAAACAGGTTAACCAAGGTAGATGAAGTATACGACCTATTCACCAAAGAGATGTTAAGGCGTTATGGATTTGATTTGTCCGGTATAGTTATGCTACGAGGTGATCGCCTGATTGTGCAAAAATGTACAATTATTGATGATGAATATTCAGATATTTTGGATGAATGGAATGAGTATTATAAGGATGTGAGTTTTGTTCTAGACCCGTTTGACGGGGCAACTGCAACAGCATTTTGTCAGAAAACCCACCTTATGATTCGGGATGTAAAGGATATTATGAATCTGCCCATGTCGGATAAAGACAGGAAGGCGTTGCATATCTTAAAAACCCCAAGAACATTTTTATTTGTGCCTATAGTAAAAGATGATGAGATAGTCGGGATCTTATGGTTACTTTCTATTTCAGAAACGATTGCGATTACTGAAAATGATCTGTCGGTTCTTAAATTACTTTGTCGTTTCTTAGGCGCCGCAATAGATAATGCTCATACTTATGAAATAGTTGAGAAGCAAAGTCATAAGATTAGCGATCTTAATGCTAGTTTGGAGCAGAAGGTAATAGAGCTTAATGATCTGGCGACAAAAGACAGGCTTACTGGGTTGTTTAATTTTGGCTATTTCCAGGAAGAGTTGCAGCGTAGAATTATGGAATATCAGCGTTGCCCGGGTGAGCTATTTATGAGCCTGGTAATATGTGATATTGACCATTTCAAGAACTTCAATGATACCTATGGGCATATTGGGGGGAATATTGCGCTTAAAGATGTTTCTTCCAGAATATCTAAGCAGGCACGAGAGATGGATGTGGTATGTCGCTATGGTGGTGAAGAATTTGTAGTAATTCTACCTAAGTGCGATCTGGAAGGTGCAAGATTATTTGCTGAAAGGGTAAGAACTTCTATAGAAAAAGATCCTGTTGAAACTGATGCTCAGTCAGTGCCGGTTACTATAAGCATTGGGTGCTCAAGTTATAATCCTGACGAGACGATGTCGGAATTTATTAATAGGGCAGACGAGGCCTTGTATAGAGCGAAAGAGATGGGGCGTAATCGCGTAGAGATAGCCGACGAATAATTCGCTATATTCTCATCAATACAAAATCATGCTCCTCTGGGCAGAACCTTCTAAATAGGCTATTCTCGCTATTTTCTTATATTTTGAGATTTTCAGGTTAAACAAGGAAGGGAAAAGCAGTGAAAGAAATAATCAAAACCGATAAAGCGCCAGAGGCAATTGGAACTTATTCACAGGCAATTAAGGTTAATGATACAGTGTATATATCCGGGCAGATTGGATTGGTTCCGGAAACCATGGAAATGATTACTGGGGATATCGAGGCGGAAATCAAACAGGTATTTGCTAATATTGCAGCTATTTGCGCAGCGGCAGGGGGCGATCTTAGCAAGATTGTTAAATTAACCGTGTTGCTAACCGATCTTGGCAATTTTGCTTTAATCAATGAGATTATGAACTCTATTTTTTCACAACCTTACCCAGCGCGTGCAGCGTATGAGGTTGCTGGTCTGCCTAAAGGTGGCAATGTAGAGATCGAGGCAATAATGGTGTTAGATTAATTACTAAATTTTTAAGTTTTTTGTTTTTAATATTATTAACCTGGCAATAATGATTGTCGGGTTAATAATGCGGTATAGGGATGTACCAAGTTATTAGACGCTTAGTATTGATTGCGACCATAAGTGAAAATGTGGTCTAGATTAAGGTATTAGATCAAATTATCTGGTTATATTAGTACTATAATTATAAGAACAGTATAAATAGTTAGAGGACTAGATAATACTAATGTCTGCTAATGCCAAAAACGATCTCAAGCAAGAAGTTACTAAACTTAAAAAAGAGCTGGAAATTACAAATGCAGCTCTTGATAATGCCAATTATGAATTAAAAATCCTTGAGAAAGAGAATAACCTTTATTCAGAAATAAACAGATCTAGCGGGTTGGCTAATCTTCTCGATATTCTTGGGGCGCAAATTAGCACAATACCTGAGGTTGATGGTTTTTTTATCAATTTGGTAGATCCTGAGCATAAAAGCTTGATATGCGAAAAGGTTCAATTACCTAAAGAGTTTAAAGGGCTAGAGAAAACATGTCTTAAATATAAATTTCTTTTAGCGAAAAGAGATGCAAATGTAATTGCATTTAAGAAAAGGCAGATACTGTTTGTAGATAGCGATAATATTGATGATTTTCCCCGGTCCAGAGCCAGGTACTTAAGGTGGAAGATGCATGGTGTAGCTTATATCCCTTTAATGTACGGTATCTCTACTCCGATAGGGATATTACAGATATTTAGTCAAACCAAAGAAATATCTACTGCAACGGTAGAATTAGCGGCAGGGTGTTCGAAGTTCTTTTGCAGCCAATTAAAAAACTCAATGCGGATAGCCGAGCTTGAGGAAATAGAAGTTAGTCTAAAGTCTGCTCAGGATGAGCAAAAAAAGTTTCTTGAATTTGTAGAAAAGGAAAACCGTTTAACAAAAGTTGACCAGGTATATGACCATTTTACTAAGGAGATGCTAATAAAATATAAGTTTGACCTAGCTGGTATTGTTATGAGGGTTGGGGATAGATTGGCTGTTCAGAAAAATACCGTTATTGATGAAAAGTATGCTGCCATTTTAAAAGAGTGGGATGATTATTATAAAAATGTAACATACGAGATAGCGCCTCTGGACGGAGCTACAGCAACGGCTTTTTGCCAGAAAACTCCTCTTATGATTCGTGATGTTATAGATATATTAGATTTGCCTATGTCGGGAAAAGACAGGCACGCGCTTCAAATATTGAGAAACCCCAGAACATTTTTATTTGTACCGATAATTAGCGGTGAAGAAACCATTGGTGTGTTTTGGCTTATTACCCTGTCAGAGGTTTTGGATATATCCGATAATGATCTTACCGTAATCAAACTTTTAGGCAGATTTTTAGGGGCGATTATAGAAAACGCAGAAACATATGAGGTGGTAGAGACTCAGAAAAATGAAATTACTGACCTTAATCGTTGTTTGGAAGAAAAAATTAACGAATTACACGGCTCGTTAGAAGATTTAAAACGCACTCAGGATTATCTGGTACAGACTGAAAAAATGGTATCCCTTGGAGGTTTGGTTGCAGGTGTTGCTCATGAAATAAATACTCCGGTAGGAATTGGGGTAACTACAGCATCTCATCTAAAAGATAAAACTGAGTTGATTGTGAACTTATACCAGGAAGGGGTGATTACCCATGGTGCCTTAAAGGATTATTTGGCAATAGCGAAAGAAAGTACGGATATTATTTTATCAAACATGGGGCGAGCGGCAGAGCTAATAAACAGCTTTAAGCAAATTGCCGTAGATCAATCATGCGATAGTCTCAGGGCGTTTAAAATTAATGAATATATACATGAAATTTTAATTAGTGTGAGCGCAAAGTTTAAAAATACCCCATATAAAATAGAGGTGGTTTGTCCGCATGAGTTTGAAATCAATAGTTTTCCGGGAGCTATCTCACAGATATTAACCAACTTATTAATGAACTCATTAATTCATGGTTTTGAAGGTTTAGATCACGGAACTATTAAGATAGAAGTTACAAAAAAAGAAGATACAGTCTACCTATCCTATCAGGATTCAGGTCATGGGATCGCCAAAGAAAATCTGGCATATATATTTGACCCGTTTTTTACTACAAAACGGGGGCAGGGAGGAAGTGGTTTGGGACTACAGATTGTTTATAACCTGGTTACCCAGACCTTACGTGGAAAAATAATGTGTCAAAGTGAACCAGATAATGGCGCGATTTTTGAGCTAGAATTTCCGGCGGATCTGGAAAATCAGTTTTAATAATTGGATGAATCTATTGGTAATTAACCCATTGTTTTAGTTAAAGACAAATTCAATCATTTGCCTATATAGGTGCTATAATTAAAAGAGTTAGATAAAATGTCTGAGGATTAGATAATACTAATGCCTGCTAATATCAAAAAAAACCTTAAGCAAGAAGTTGCCAGACTGCAAAAAGAGCTGGAAATAACCAAGGCGGATCTTGATAATGCAAATGCTGAACTAAGCCTTTTTGAAAAAGAGAACAAACTATATTCCGAAGTTGCCAGGTTGCAAAAAGAGCTGGAAATAACCAAGGCGGCTCTTGATAATGCGAATATTGAGCTAAGTCTTTTAGAGAAAGAGAATAATCTATATTCAGAAATAAATATTTCCGGTGGACTTAGTAATCTTCTTGATATTCTTGGAGCACAAATTAAAACAATACCAGAGGTGGATGGTTATTCGATCTATTTAGTAGATCCAGAGCATACATGTTTGATATGTGAAAAAATAATGCTGCCTGAAGAATTTAAGGGTATTGAGAAAACATGTCTTAAATATAAATACCAGTTGGATAAAAAGGATGCGATTATCGTCGCGTTTAAAAATAGACAGATATTGTATGTAAATAGTCAGAATATTGATGAGTTTCCAGAGGCAAGAACCAAATATTCAAGGTGGAAGATGCAGGGTGTGGCGTATATCCCACTAATGTACGGTGTCTCTACTCCAATAGGTGTATTGCAGATATTTAGTCAAACCAAAGAGATAAAACCGGGAACGGCCAAGTTGGCAGATGGGTGCTCAAAGTTTTTCTGTAGCCAATTAAAAAATTCAATGCGAATAGCAGAGCTGGAGAGAATAGAGGTTAATCTCAAATCGGCTCAGGATGAGCAAAAAAAGTTTCTTGAGTTTGTAGAAAAGGGAAATAACTTAACCAGAGTAGACGAAGTATATGAGCACTTTACTAAAGAGATGCTAAATAGATATGATTTTGATCTTGCCGGTATCGTTATGAGGGTTGGTGATAAATTAGTAGCGCAGAAAAATACCATTATTGATAAAAAGTATGCTGCAATTTTAAAAGAATGGAACAATTATTTTAAAGATGTAACCTTTGAGATAAATCCCTATGATGGGGGGACGGCAGCTGCATTTTGTCAGAAGACGCTACTTATGTTTCATGATGTTATGGAAATCTTAGATTTACCTATGTCAGAAAAAGACAGGGGAGCGCTTGAGATACTGAAAACCCCAAGAACATATCTATTGGTGCCAATAATTCGAGGCGAGGATATTATAGGTGTGATTTGGCTTGTTACTCTTGAAGATACATTGGAAATATCTGATAACGACCTTGCAGTTATAAAACTATTGGGGAGGTTTTTGGGCGCGATTATTGAAAATGCAGAGACTTATGAGGTAGTAGAGACTCAGAAAAATGAAATTAGCGATCTAAATCGTAACTTAGAGCAAAAAATCTCAGAATTACATGAATCATTGGAAGATTTAAAACATACTCAGGATTATCTGGTGCAGACTGAAAAAATGGTGGCCTTGGGGGGGTTGGTTGCAGGTGTCGCTCACGAAATAAATACTCCAGTCGGAGTTGGGGTAACAACGATATCTTACCTAAAAGAAAAAACGGAATGGATAAATAAGCTGTATGTGGATGGGGAGATTACCAATAGGGCGTTAAAAAACTACTTGGCAATAGCTCTGGAAAGTGAGGATATTATTTTATCAAATATGGGGCGTGCGGCAGAGTTAATTAATAGTTTTAAGCAAATTGCCGTAGACCAGTCTTGTGATAATTTAAGGGTGTTTAAGATTCATGAATATATACATGAAATTCTAATTAGTGTGAGCGCTAAATTTAAAAATACCCCATATGAAATCGAGGTGGTTTGCCCTCAAGAATTCGAAATCAATAGTTTTCCGGGAGCTATCTCGCAGATATTAACCAACTTATTAATGAACTCGTTAATTCATGGTTTTGATGGTTTAGATCATGGAACTATTAGGATAGAGGTTACAAAAAAAGAAGAAACGGTCTACCTATCATATCAAGACTCAGGTTGTGGGATCGCCAAAGAAAATTTGGCTCATGTATTTGACCCATTTTTTACTACTAAACGAGGTCAAGGCGGGAGTGGTTTAGGATTACAAATTGTTTATAACTTAGTTGTCCAGACCTTGCATGGAAAAATAATGTGTCAAAGCGAACCGGATAATGGGGCAATCTTTAATCTTGAATTTCCAGTAGATCTGGAAAAATTGCTTCAATAATGGATTGATTGACCTGTAAAATCATTTAGAAAGCGCAAATGTTTTTTGGGAAATTGTCCTCCCGATCACGGTTTAGTATTATCACAACACAGTTTTTAACAGCAGACAAAAAGATGAAACAACTTTCACTGGTGCAATTAAGCGGAGTAGGTGGCAAGGTAGTAGAAAAACTGCACAAGCTAGGTGTTGGCTCAGTGAATGATTTGTTGCTGCATCTTCCGTTTCGTTATGAAGACAGAACCAGGATTACCCCAATTTCAGTGCTTAGGGAAGGTGATAAGGCTCTGATTGAAGGCGAGATAGAATCATGCGAAGTTGTAGTCGGTAGGCGTCGCCGTTTGGTTTGTCAGATACGGGATGAAAGTGGAAGTATATCAATAAACTTTTTTCACTTTTATCCATCCCAACAAAAAGCTTTTCAGTCGGGGAAAAGAATCCAGTGCTTTGGAGAGGTAACTCAAAATGGTTGGCTGCCATCCATGGTGCATCCGGAATATCGGATCTTACGTAATGGAGAGGTTTCCACCGTTCCGGATACCCTTACCCCAATATATCCTACCACTCAGGGGTTAGGGCAGGCACAGTTGCAAAAGCTGGTGCAGCAAGCATTTAGTGTTTCCAAACGAAATCAGGATATGTTGCAAGATCTATTGCCAGAACAGATTATGTGTAGGAAGGGTTATCCTGAATTGGCTCAGGCAATAGCATTTATACATGCGCCACCGCCAGATGCTTCTGTCGAGCTTTTAGAAGAGCGTGAACACATCACGTTTAAACGGATGGCATATGAAGAGTTATTAGCACATAACATTGCTATGCGTGAATATCGGACGCGTATGCTGAAAAAGGACGATTCTTTTGTAATTCCATTCAACCCTAAAATAAAATCCGGATTTCTGCAAAATCTTGGTTTTAATCTTACTGCCGCGCAAAGTCGGGTATTGCAGGAAATATATTCCGATCTCGCTACTCCAACACCAATGCTTAGGCTGGTACAAGGAGATGTTGGTTCTGGTAAGACTGTAGTGGCGGCTCTATCGGCATTGCAGTGTGTTGCCAGTGGATATCAAGTGGCAATAATGGCTCCAACTGAGCTATTGGCAGAACAGCATCTGAAAAATTTTTGCAACTGGGTTGAACCCCTGGGGATACAGGTGGCATGGTTATCAGGGAAGGTGAAAGGAAAGACGCGAGAGAAAACCCTTGATTCAATCCAAACAGGTTTCTCTAAGGTGATTATTGGTACCCATGCAGTATTTCAGGAAGATGTTAAATATCAAAAACTGGCATTGACTATTATCGACGAGCAGCATCGTTTTGGGGTGCATCAGCGTTTGGCCCTGAAAGAGAAGGGCATGGAAGACAAGGCCGGTGCTCAGGACAGTAGAAAGCCGCACCAGCTGATTATGACGGCTACGCCAATTCCGCGTACTCTGGCAATGGTTGCCTATGCTGATTTAGACACCTCCATTATTGACGAACTACCTCCGGGTAGAAAACCAATCAAAACAGTAGTGATTCCTGAACAACGTCGGGCAGAAGTAATTGAAAGAGTTAGGGATGCATGCCAAAAAGGTAGTCAGGTTTACTGGGTATGCCCATTGATTGATGAATCGGAAAAGATTGAGTGTGAGGCAGCAGCAGAAACACAAAATGCCTTAGCGCAGCAACTTTCAAATCTGAATGTTGGTCTGGTGCATGGGCGTATGAAGGCGCAGGAAAAAGAAGAGGCTATGCAGCAATTTAAACGAGGTGAGATTGATCTTTTGGTTGCAACTACGGTTATTGAGGTTGGAGTTGATGTTGCTAATGCTAGCCTGATGATTATTGAAAACTCCGAAAGATTGGGGTTGTCGCAGCTGCATCAATTGCGCGGTAGAGTGGGGCGTGGTAGTAAAGATAGTAGCTGCGTATTGCTATACAAGGGGCCATTGTCGCAGATGGCTAAGTCAAGGCTGCAGACGATTCGTGAGTCTAATGATGGTTTTTATATTGCGCAAAAAGATCTGGAGTTAAGAGGGCCGGGAGAGGTTTTGGGAACCAGACAGACCGGAGCAATTGGTTTTAAGGTTGCAGATCTGGCTCGTGATGAAGAATTGTTGGATGAAATGCAGCAGGTAGGTGATGAAATTTTGGCAAATTATCCAGAGTTAGTAGAGCCGTTGAAGCAGCGTTGGATTGGTGATTCTTCGCGCTATGGAGAGGTGTGAATCCCTGGATATGAAAATTATTTTTGCAATTTTCCACACGCGTGGAAAATTTCAAGTGTTTGTAAAGTAAGTGAATTAAATTTTAAAATGTGGAAAAATATAGTTTATCAGTTCGGTAGGATAGGCATTTTTCTCCCAAAAATACAAATAAATGCCATCCCTGCGAAGGCCATTTTGGATTGGCGTTACGGAGAGGTTTAAAACGGTCTTTCAGGCATTCCTCTTTCAGTCCATACTTCATATGGTAAAAGGATATTTGCAGAATAAAAATAATAAATTGTACCTGCTGAAAAAAGGGAATAGATAAAAATTAAAAGCTGAATTTTTTTCTTAGTAGAGTAAAAGATAAATCCAGATAGAGCGGCTAATACACCAAATAAAAGGCATAATAGTAGTGGGTTCCAGCCGACATGGTTGTCTGTATATTTAACTAACCTGAATATGATATATAGCCAACAGATTAAAGTTATAAATAATATTCCATTTGAAACTAGACTGATTAGCTTTTTCAATTTCAATCCTTTTTTAAAGCTTAAAAATTTTGGCAGGCATACGAATCCCGTTGCCCAGAGCTCCATTTTTTCCTCTTTTAAATGCCCATAAACAAATGTTAGTATCAGAAGGGTTTTTTTCAGAATATGAAGCCCAGTTATTGGAAAAATAAGCGTAACCAGCTTGTCCTAGCGTAGGTATTTTTTGTTTAAACGCGAAAGCTTTTGCAGGAGCCCATCCTCTATCATTAATAAGTCCGGTATTGCAACCAGATAAAATTAGATAGCCGTATTCAGACCAGTTGAGTCTTGCTAAAGAAAGGATTTCTGATTGTTTTACAGTGCCATCATTTTGCGACCCTTGAATGAATTCAAGGCCATCTTGTTGATTTTCCTGTTTTGAAGCGTGAGAGAAAATATTGCCTGACCATACTTGGCTGTTTGTAGTTTTTGAAATTGTATCGATTTGCATCCAGGCTAATTTGAAGTCAGATTCAGATTTAACTTCTTTTTCGATAAAAATGTCATGACCATTTACAAAATATTCTTGTCTCTTAACAGCTTTTGCCCATGTTTTTGCAGCATGCTTAAATGCATTGTCTTTTGTTTTATAATAAATTGAAAAAAATAAGCGCGAATATTGAAAGCAGGCTTGAGGTGAGTTACCTCTGGTTTTTACTAATTCCTTGATATAATACACAATAATATTCCCAGTCGTGTTTTTATTTAAAATCCATCATACAATAAATTAATTGCGCGTTAGGAAAATGTCTAGTTATTTTTGATAATTGCTTTTCCGGTTTCCAAGCCCTATCTTGAGAACTTATAATATATTGAGAGTACACACTACATTTCCAAACCGGTGCTTGGAAAAGAGAGGGTAAGTGAAAAAACTATCACCATACATCCGCTTAATGCGACTTGATAAACCAATAGGAATACTGTTGTTGCTTTGGCCCACTCTGTGGGGATTGGTGCTGGCAGCAAACGGTAAACATGACCTGAAAATTATCCTGATATTTATTGCTGGGGTAATAATAATGCGTAGTGCAGGTTGTATTATTAATGATATTGCAGATCGTAACTTTGACGATAAGGTGAAACGGACTAAACAACGTCCTCTTGCTACTGGTGAGTTGTCACTCAAACAGGCATTTGCCGCATTTTTTTTATTGGTGATTTTGGCTTTTGTTTTGGTGTTACAGCTAAACGTTACAACTGTACTAATGTCGATAATAGCAATTTTATTAGCTGTTAGTTATCCATTTGCAAAACGGTTTACCAACTTGCCACAAGCGCATTTAGGGATGGCGTTTGCATGGGCGATTCCAATGGCATATACCGCATACGGAGTAACTCCAAATCTAGTTTGTTGGCTGCTTTTTAGCGCTGCGGTTATTTGGGCGCTGATATACGATACTATGTACGCCATGGTTGATAGGGATGATGATCTAAAGATTGGAATTAAATCTACAGCGGTTCTGTTTGGAAGATACGATATTCTAGCTATTACGTTATTGCAGATAATATTCGTAGCTATATTATCTGTTGTCGGGATGCTGGAGAGTTTGAACCTGAGTTATTTTATCTCTTTGATAGTTGTTGTGGTGATGTTTATGTATCACCTTAAGATGGTCTGGTTACGAGAGCGAGAGCTTTGTTTTAAGGCTTTTTTGCATAATCACTGGGTTGGTGTAATTGTGTTGGTAGGGATTATATTAAGTAAAATTGTTATTATAAATCCATGAACAAAAATCAATTAATAAAACCAGACTGGAAAAAGATAGATACGGCCCTGATTGATATGGATGGTACTTTGTTGGATCTGCACTTTGATAGTTATTTTTGGTTGGAATATGTGCCGGTTCACTATGCTGAAAACAATAATATTACGGTTGAAGAGGCCAAGCATATTCTGCTGCCAATGATGCGTTCCCATGAAGGTACTATGAAGTGGTATTGCCTGGATTTTTGGTCGCAAGAGCTGGATCTTGATATTACTGGTTTAAAGCATGACCTAAAGCATAAGATTGCTATCCATGAAGGTACAGAGGGGTTTCTTAAACGGTTGCGAGAACATGTTGATAACGTTATGTTGGTTACAAATGCTCACTATGATAGCTTGCATCTGAAACTAGAGGTGACTAGTATTGATATCTATTTCGATGATGTAGTTTCTTCACACCGTTACGGTTATCCCAAGGAAGACCAGAAATTTTGGACAGAATTGCAGAATGATTATCAGTTTGAAAATGGTTCTACAGTAATGATTGATGACAGTGCTGCTGTATTAGAAAGTGCTCGCAAATATGGAATTGCCTATCAGATAGCAATTAAGAAACCTGATACGCAGATGCCAGAGATGAGAAAGCCAGGGTTTTATGGAGTCACATCTCTGGGGGACATCAGGTTTTAGGTGATTTTTTTGGCTATTTGCTAGCCAAAACTCCCTGAATTATTTTATCCGGCTCTTTTATGCTGCCTTTATAGTTAACAACTTTTTGTTGTTTCCCTTGTAACAGCATGCGAGCAAAGCCTGATAATTTCTTGTCAGCAGTCTCTCTGGTTCCAAGTATGCCACTAATAAGAAGAGAGCCATCATCGTTTATCTCTGTATTTAGTTTGGCTTCGATTGGCCCATCTTTTTTAAGATCCTTGATAGTGATAAATACCTTGTCGTCTTCTGTATATGCCTCAAGGTCGAATTCGCCAAGGTCGTAGTTTTTATCGCCGATAACTGCTGTAGATTTACGCCATTGGGCTTGTGCTACAGCATAGGTTGGGATCATCTCTTCAGAGATTTCAATTTCTTCAATATCAACGGCAAGAGGGCCAACCAGTTTAAGAGGTTCAGGGATTGGCAGGACATAAGGCACATCGTCAGATTTAATGTTTAGCTTAGTGTCTTCAATAGTGATATCTCCAGAGCCGAAGCTGGAGATTCCAACAGTTCCGGTAGCTGAGCTGGATTTTATTTTGAATGAGAAGTCTAGTTTAATGGTGCCGAATAATAATGATAATGCGCTTAGATCCCATTCGAATTTTTGTAGCTGCTTATCGCCGATCTGCATGACTCCTGCTTTGCCAGACCAAATAGATCCGGAGACATTGTAGAGTTTGATTGGAGCTTTCTCGTCTAAAACCGTATTAGTTACAAATGTTGCAGGGGCTGTTGCAATACTGAATATTGCAAAAAAGATAATTCCCACCATTGTATATTTGCCGATTCTACCCATTACTGAGCTGCCTCCAATGTGAGCGCGCCACTAACCAATCCATTATTATCTGATTGTTTTATTGATGCTGAAATAGTTGAAACTTTATAGGTGTTCTTTAGATGCCCCATCCATTGTACGATTCTGTCGAATGGTGCATCATCAAATGAAACCTTAACTGCCCTGGTGCCGGTCTTATCAATTTTTTTAACCGCTTCCTTAAGTTGATATTTACTTACCGTTTCACTTACTAAGGTATGAATTTTTTTATCACTTACGCCTTTTGCGGTGTCGCTTGCTTGATATGCCTTGATTTTTGGTACTGCATTTTGCATCCAAACATATATGCTCTGCCAGGATTCTATTTTGTTTTCAAGGTCATTAGCTTTACTGTTGATAGCGCCAATTACGGTAAACCAATAAATCAATACAACGCATATGATAATGCCAAGGGATATTGTGAATTTGTGGAATACTTCCAGCTCAGACCATTTTTGCATCATTATTCTATCCTCCCCACTTTAATAGTTACCTTAATACTATTTTTCTCAGGTGTTAGTGAGGTTATCTCCGATTTATATCCGGGAACAAGCGCCAGGGCATTTTCAAGTGCATCTGATTTGGATGTGTTAGCAACTGATGCACTAATTGTAAGGGTTCCCTTGCGGTAGTTTAGTGATTCTATATCAGCCCGTTGTTTTGCCATGGCTGGTGAAACAGCTGCCAATATATCAATAAAATCGTTGCTGCCAGCGGCTCCGCTTTCAAGATCTTCCAGCTTTTTCTGAAGTATCCGTTTAATCTTGCCGGGAGATGGTTTTTTCTTTGATTCGGAAACCGTTTTGTAGCTCTTTTGAATAGCTCTTGTTACTTCAATACTTTGATTCTCAAGCGATCTAAGATTCAGGTAGCTGGTTACTGTCATGGCAATAAGCAGTAATGCTACCAGAATAGCAGTTGGTTTCCATGGGGCCCATACTTTGGATAATTCTTGTTGCAGACTGTATTGTCCGGTTAACAGATTAACGCTTGGAGCATCGTAGGATTCTTCAGCCATTACGGTTAAGGGACTCATGTCGTCATCTATTTCAACCAACTGAATTTCAATATCAGGAAGCATCTCCATCTCTTCTAAAGCCAAAGATGATCCGCTGAAATCATATACTCGTAAGGACATTGGAGCGTTTTCACCTGCTTTGGTGATTGCATGTCCTAGAACCTCTACAAAATTTTCACGGTCTATGGAAAAGCCAAATTCGTAAGAAGTGCGCACTAGAATTTCATCTGCATCAATTAATACACACCATTCTGCTTCATCTATTGGTAGGCATAGCTGTTCGGGGATGATTTCGTGTGGGCGGATACCGGAATCCATAATGGTGTCGTGCCAAAAGTCCATCATTTCGCGGCCAACAATTGCCACGGGTACTTCGCCGTTGCTGTTGCGGTCACCTATGCCAAAATGTACATAATCCAGATCGTCTGCCACAAATTCTTCTACGGCAAAAGGCACCATTTGTGCAATGCGGTTTTTCTTGGCTGCAGGAACCTTGGCCTTGGTCATACTTACAAAAGAACCAGGCGCAATAATGGTTATATGTCTGCCGCTGCTGATAGCGGAAACTTCGCTTAATGAACCAAATTCTTCGTTAGCAGTTGCTCTGCCATTTTCATTAAGTGGAACCCAGCTTACATTTCTTGAATGCCCTTTTTGCAGGCGTATTACTAATCTTTCTCGCATGCCATTTCCGATTTATGCGTATTATTCTTCCAACAGGGTAACTATACGTTTTTTTAACAAATATTTGAATTCAAATCGTTGTTTTAAGTATAGCCTACTATTAATAAATTATTATATGGAGCCTCTACCTCTGGCATATACAAAGATATGCCCTTTTTTTGTACGTCGGACTTGAGATTTAAGTCGGGCAATAATTCCCGAAACCTCAGCCTGAATTTCTATTTGAAAATATTCGGTCATAACCTCAAACATTTTTTCCTTTTCAAGTTTTTCCAGTGCAGCTATTGCGTCTTTGTTTTTTTGTTCGCTGCCTTTGAATATTTCCAGGTCTTTGAATTCTTTTACTATATCGTCGGCTTTTTCTTTTGGGTCAGATTGAAGATCTGAGGCAATGGTTTCTGCTTCAGATAAAGTTATTCCTTCTACCATTGCGGCTATCAGCTCTTTAGAAGCAATATTAAAGTTTATTGGTGTTCTTTGCGGAAGGGCAGATATAAACGGTTCTAATGTATTAAAAATAGCAGTTTTATTGGTTTCATCCCATATCCCTTCCAAGAGCAGAATCTCGCTGGTACTGGCAATTATGTTATTTGGTGTTTTGTATGGAATCGGCATGCCGGCATAGATGTCGTCTTCGGCACCCTGGTCTGATTGATCTGTATCTTCATCAAGCCAGTCAACTATTTTATCTACGATCTCGGCAGGAATCTCAACTTTATTAGGATTTTCCGGGTCTTCAATCTGATTTATGTTTTCAACTAGACGCTTAAATATTGCTACCTGGTCTTTATCGATAACTGTTTTTTTTGCTTCTTTATCCCAGGTGAGCATATTGTTGATATTAAAACGCCCCTGAAGGTCAAAGATTTTTCCTGATAATGTGCCATCTTCTTCATATGGAGATGATAACCCTTTAGCTCTTTGCTCTGTTTCTTCGAAGTCATCGGTATTTTTTGTTTCCGGTTCTTCAAGATCCTGGGCCAGAAAGCTTATAGCCCATGATTCTGCTGCGAAGGCAGCCATATTGGCGCTATCAATGCCGACTATATTACCGGTTTGTCTAATATCAAAATATTGGCGCTTGGTCATGTACGTTGCGGCAACGGTTGCTAGTGCAACAAATAATAAAGCGGTTATCAGAGCTGCGCCATGTTGGTGTGTTCTGTTTATTAGTTGTCGTCCCATTCGGCATCACCTCCCGGAACAATGAATAATCTGGTAATTTCACCGTGATCTAGCAAATTGAACCTTAATTCAATTCCTTTAGGCATTGGTGAAGGTTTTGGAGCTGAATCGTCATCTTCTGACTCAAGTGTTGATGTTGGCCATTGGTCTTCCCACTTTTCTTCAGAGTTTAGAAAGGAAAACTCAAGGTTATCAACATCGGTAATTAATACGGTTTCTTGAGCAGTATCATCAATTGCACCATCAACGTAATACCACGACTGGCGTATTAGGTCGGTGTCATCTAAAAGATAAGCTACGCGCTGTAAAGAGCTGCGGCGTAACTGAAGCGGGTTTTGTACTCCAGTGCGGGTGAAGACAATGTAAGCATCGGATGCAGAACCTTCAACGGCTGGTAGCATGTCACCATATTCATCACGTACCTTACGGTTAATAATCTGTTCGATATCACTTTGGATAATATTCATTCCTCGCTGTAATTCGGAAAGGCGCTTGGCGTTTTCTTCGGCTACGTCTCTGGCCGTCAAAACGGATTTAAGTCCGGTTCCTGCCATCAGGGCTACGGTGGCAAATATGGCAACAGCAATCAGCAGTTCCACTAGGGTGAAACCATATGATTTTGATTTGCTGCGCTGGTTTATCTGCATCATGTGTTTATTTTGATTGACCTTGAATTAACGATGGATCTAATAAATATCCACTTAGGGAAGTGGCTACACTATCTGGAGTCTCTGCTGCAGAGACATATATGGTTACCTTGCGGATGGTTTCTACCGGGGTTGATTCGGTTTCAATTTCTAATTCCCAATCCAGATCCGCGAGGTTAGCTTCATCTTTATCTTTACCGGTATTGGGCCAGGCTTTGGTGATTAGCAATTCATTCATCTTGTTTTGCGCAACCCAGTGGGCGAATGTTTTTTGTCGAAGCAGGAATGCGTTAGTTGATACTTGCCCGGTAGACCTAATAATCGCTGTCATTGATATTGCAAGAATTGCTATGGCTACCATTATTTCTACCAGGGTAAATCCTTTGTTGGAATGATAGTTGTATTTGTCGCAGAAAAGGTTATTCATCGATGCTACTCTTAAATTTTGTTGCGCCGGTGATTTCCCCTTCAACTATGTAGTATACCTCTTCCTCCTCTTGCATCAGGAAAACACTGAATTTTGATGCCTCTCCACTGGATAAAAAGTAGATCTGCGGGATAACCTCTTCCTCCTCTTCGGTGCCGGTATCTACTTTATTTAGTTCTTCATCGCTAATGATATCCAGTTCTTCAATATCACTTTCGCTCATAATGGTTTTGGCTATACCGTCAACTTCCACCTCAATGGTCACATCTTCTGGAAGCTCATAGGCATTAAATGCCTTGTTACGGGGGGATGTATAGCTGGACCAGGTTTGCGTCTCTTCATTTAAGACTGCAAAACTATAGCCGCCCTCGTTAAAGACAACGCCTATTTGTTTAAATTGGGATATTGCTTCTAAAGATGCTTGTTCAAGAACAAATGTTAAACGACGAGCCTCATTTTCATGAGGTGAATCGTTTGGCACGACAGACAGAACAATGACGCCGGTCATTATGCTGATGATGGTTATGACTACCAGGAGCTCAATTAAAGTGAACCCCTGATTTCGTTTAATCATAAAGGAAGGCTCTAGCTGATATTAGTCTTTTTCATTCCAGTTACTGATATCTGCAGCAACTCCTTCGCCGCCTTCTTGTAGGTCTGCTCCATAAGACAAAATGGTTACCTTGTCGCCTTCTATTTCATAAATGTATTCTTCACCCCAAGGATCTTTTGGAAGTTCTTTAATATATTGTTTCCATTTGCGAGGTTCCGGAGAACCGCTAGGTTTTGTTACAAGTGCTTCTAATCCTTGCTCTTCTGTTGGGTATACTGAATTATCAAGTCGATACAGATCTAGCGCAGTTTCAATTGATTTGATATCTGTTGACGCTTTGGTTATGCGGGATTCATCAACATTGCTTAGCAAATTAGGTACTACTACAGAGCCTAATATGGCCAGAATAACTACTACCACCATGATTTCAATAAGTGTGAAGCCAGCTTGTTTATATCTGTATTTTTCGATTCTCATCTTGCTCTTCTCTCGGTGCTTGTTTAAAAGTTTTATTAATATAATTATGGCAAAAAATTACCTGATTTTATTAGAGTTTAGCCTATGCCGATATTTTTTCCGGTTAAGCTTACATGTTTCGAGTTGCAAATAGGGAAATTGTTCAAAAAAATATGAAAAAAGTTACTACAGTTCATATGATAATGGATAGACAAGTTCCCTCTTTATCGATTAGCGTATATTCTAGTAAGAGTTATGTCAAAGGGTAATGTTTAATGGAAAATGCGTTAGTTCGCAAACATGGTTTTTGGATCTCACTGACTATAGTGGTATTGGTGTTGGCATTGTTTGGCGATAGTGGTCGAGAGCTACTTCGGTATCAACAGGATATGTTTATTAAAGGGGAGTATTGGCGGGTAATAACAGCACATTTTGTCCACCTTAGTTGGATGCACACTCTGTTTAATCTTGCTGGTACGGCGATATTCTCGGCATTATTTGCTCGTCATTTATCTGTGATTCAATGGTGGTTGGTATTGGCATTTTGCGTTCCGATTACATCTATTGCTATTTATTTGTTTAACCCTGGGATGGATTGGTACGTGGGTTTTTCCGGTGTACTGCACGGTATTTTGATTGCTGGTGGGATTCTTGAATTACGCAAATTGGAAGGTAATGATAGGCGCTTGGCATTATTGGTTTTAGGCGTAATTGTTGCTAAGTTGTTACAGGAGCAGTTCTGGGGCGGAATGGAAACTACTACCGAGGGAATAATCGGTGGTAAGGTTTTTGTTGATGCTCATCTTTATGGAGCTATTTCCGGGATCATTCCTGGGGCGTTTTTCTGGTTTTGGATGAGTAGAAAGGTAAGTTAATAGTAAGAAGTATATTTTCCCAATGGTAAGGCAAGGCGCGAATTTAGATAAAGGTGTGAAGTTTACGAATTTGTAAATGAGCAGTTTTATCTAAATTTGCAACACAGCATAAGCAAGCGCAGTAGCTTATTTAGCCCGCCATCTGATTCATCTCGAAAATCGGTAGCAAAACCGCCATCACAATCAACATAACAATCCCACCCATAGAAACAATCAGCAATGGCTCTAAAAGAGCAAGCAAAGTATCTATTAATCCTTTGATTTCACGCTCCTGATTTACAGCAGCTCGATCCAGCATCTCTTCCAGCTTTCCGCTGGATTCACCACTGGATATCAGGTTGATGGTGATTGGTGGGAACTGCTTGCTTTTTTCAAGTGAACGTCCAATGCCGGCACCTTCGCGAATCATTGATGTCGCTTCGGTAACTGCAGTACGCATAGGAAGGTTGCTGATTACTCCGGAGGAGATCTTCAGGCCTTCTAAAATTGGAACGCCACTACCAGTTAATATACTGAATGTTCTTGCAAAACGGCCGGTATTCATGCCGCGCACGATTTTTTTGATAAGGGGAATTTTTAAGAATAAACGGTGTACTGCGTATTTGAATTTTTCTTTCTTCATCCCAAATGAAAAGCCGGATAAAATCACAATAATTCCTAGTACCAGGAATATCCATTGTTCCCGGATAAAATCACTTAATGCAATCATTGCAATGGTGATGGTTGGTAGTTCTTGTGATTGGCTTTCAAATACCTCTACAATTTGTGGAACTACATAGGTTAAAAGCCCTATTACAACCAGAATGGCGATTACAGAAAGAACGATAGGATAGATTAGGGCGGTAGTGACCTTTTGCTGCATCTCCTGGCGAACTTCTGTGTAATCTGCAAGTCTTTCCAGAATTGTATCCAGATGGCCTGTTTGTTCACCTGCGCGCACGGTTGCTACATATAAATCAGGGAATGCGTTTGGAAATTCTGCAAATCCGTCAGCCAGCGGATGTCCCTCCATCACCTTGGAACGAACGGAGATAAGAATCCTTTTTATTTTAGGTTTTTCTGATTGCTGAGAAGCGGTTTTCAGAGCTTCTTCAAGTGGAAGCGCTGCCTTGATTAGGGTTGCAAGTTGTCTGGTAACCAATGCAAGATCTTTGGTGCCTAACGATCCTCCAGTTGAACCTAATGACAAAGATTTTTTACTACCGGCTGATTTTTCTGCAATCTCTTGAACTGAAATAGGAGACCAGCCCTTTTCGCGCAGTTTTTGTCTTGCGTGCTTGGCTGTATCTCCTTCAATCGTGCCCTTTTTTTCGCGGCCACGTTCATCGATAATGGTGTACTCAAATGCCCCCATTTATCCCTGCCTGGTTAATTAATCTTCTCTGGTTACGCGAAGTATCTCTTCAAGAGAAGTTTCACCTGCTAGAACGCGGGCGGCACCTTCGCGACGAATACTAAATGTTTGGGTTCTGGCGTGTCTATCCAGGTCCTGTTCTGATGCGCAGCTATGGATTAAATTGCGCATTTCCTCATCAATTACTACCAATTCATATATGCCGCCACGCCCTTTGTAACCTTGATAATTACATTCAGGGCAGCCTGCAGGCTTATAAAGCGTAGGTGGATTATCGCTTGGTATTCCAAGTTCTTCGCAGTCTTTCTTCGATGCTTCATATGAATATTTACAGTGAGGGCATAGCATACGCACAAGTCTTTGTGCAGCGACCCCAAGTAGACTGGATGAAACCAGGAATGGTTCAATGCCCATATCTCGAAGTCTTGCGATAGCTCCAACAGCAGTATTGGTGTGGAGTGATGAAAGCACAAGGTGACCGGTTAAACTGGCTTGTACCGCAATTTGAGCGGTTTCAAGGTCACGGATCTCACCAATCATTACCACGTCAGGGTCTTGACGCAATATGGCTCTTAGGCCCTTGGCAAATGACATGTCAATCTTGGAGTTAACCTGAGTTTGACCAATCCCTTCAAGATCATATTCCACAGGATCCTCAATAGTAAGGATGCTGCGGTCTTTGGTATTTAGTCTTGTTAGGCATGCATATAGTGTGGTGGATTTACCAGAACCTGTTGGGCCAGTGACTAGAATGATTCCATGAGGTTTATGAATCATGTCGTCAATAAGGTCTCTGGTGGTGTTTGGCATTCCAAGTTGTTCGAGGCTTAAATTGCCGGCCTGTTTATCAAGTAGACGCAATACAATCCTTTCACCATGACCAGACGGTAATGTAGAAACACGCACGTCGACTGCTCTGCCGGCAATTCTTAGTGCGATACGACCGTCTTGCGGAAGTCTTTTTTCCGAGATATCAAGTGCTGCCATTACTTTGATTCTGGAAACGATTAGTGGAGCCATAACTCTTTGTGGTTGCAGAACTTCACGCAATACGCCATCGACACGAAAACGTACAACCAGCTTGTGTTCGTATGGTTCGATGTGAATATCCGACGCGTTTTCTTTTATCGCTTCGGTAAGAATCGCATTAATCAGGCGAATAATTGGAGCATCATCATCGCTTTCCAAAAGGTCTGCTGGTTCCGGCAAGGTATCAGCAACAGCAGAAAGATCAAGGTCATCACCAAGATCTTCCATCATCGACATTTTGTTTGAGCCCTCTTCATAAGTTTTTTGCAGAATCTGCTCAAATTCTTCATTTGGGATCTTAGTCAGTTCAAGAGAAAGATCTGAATACCTGCGAATCTCAGCAAGAGATTCAATGCTGGTGGCATCACAATAGGTTATGCATACGGTTTCATCTTTGACATCTGTTAGCAATAGCTTATGTCGTTTTGCGTAGGCAAAAGACAGAGACAGAACTTTTTCCTCTTCAATATATTCTATCTCGTCTTCTATGTGCTCATCAGACTCGTATTCATCTTCTATGGAGTCTGGAGTCAAATCATCAATGATCTCGATATCTTCTTGCATGGTCTTCTTGAATAGTTACTTTTCTGATTCTTTTTTCTCATTTTCCTTTTCAGCTTCTGCTATTTCATCAAAAGGAACTGGGAGTTTGGTTAGTTCTTCATATGTAGGTAGCAGCGGAGTTTTAACTTCGCCATTCATAAGCAAAGTACCTTGCTCTCTACGCTCAAGCTGCCGATCACGAATAAAGTTATATTTACTGTGGGTATATGCCTGAGCAGTAGCTGCATCACGGATAATAACAGGATGTAGGAATACCATAAGATTTCTCTTAACCTTGCCGGTTTTTTGATACTTGAAAAGATTGCCGAGTAAAGGAACATCTCCAAGACCAGGAACCTTTTGCTCAGTCTCTTCAACAGTATCATCCATAAGACCGCCTAGGATAATTACTTGGCCATCTTCAGCCATAATGCTGGTTTTAATACTACGTTTCTTGGTGGTAATATCTACTGCATTTGCAGCGCTTGTCGATAGGCTAGATACCTCTTGTTCAATATCAAGTTTGATAGAGTTGCCTTCATTGATTTGTGGTTTTACCTTCAAAATTAGGCCAACGTCCTCACGTTTGATGGTTTGGAATGGGCTTACTGAGCTTGATGAGGCGCCGGTATTTGAATATTGTCCGGTAACAAATGGCACGTTTTCCGCAACTCTGATCTCTGCAGCTTCGTTATCTGTGGTCATAAGAGTTGGAGTTGAAAGGATATTGGAACCTGTTGCGGATCCTAGTGCAGATATAATTGCGCCAAAGCGAGTTCCGCCGTTTTTGAAATTACCAAGGCCAACGGTAAATCCTCCAGGAATTGCAGAAGCAGCTGAGCTGGCATTTCCAGATGCTGCACTCAGAATGCTTCCTAAGACGCCACCAAAGTTAGAAGTAATTCCATATCCGTTTTGGGATGAGTTGCTGGATGCCGCATCAAAAACCCAGTTTACACCAAGATCCTGAGCCTTTTCCGCAGATACTTCAACGATAATGGCTTCAATCATAACCTGAGCGCGACGAATATCTAACTGTGAAATAACCATTTTTAAAGATGCCAGGATTTTTGGTGGAGCGGTAATAACCAGTGCGTTGGTCGCTTCGTGTGCCTGAATGTTTACTTTGATTTGTGAACCAGAACTTGAGGTTGTTTTCTTTTTAGATTTAGTTCTTGATGTTGTTTTGGTTGCTGTTTGTAAATTGTCGCTGATTCCGGTTAGAACTGAGACCATCTCTTTTGCATCAGCGTATTTTAGGTAAACAACCTGGGTACTGCCGCTTTCGCCGCCAAGGTCAGAATCAAGATGGGCGATAATTGCTCTTGCTTTGATGCGTGCTGCTGGGTCGCCATTAAGCAGAATGCTGTTGGTGCGCTCATCGGTAGCGATTGTTAGTTTGGCAGATTGAGGTTGATTTTGGTCTGTTTTATAAAGAAGGCCAAGTATGCGAGCAACATCTGCTGCTGATGCATAATCTAGTTGAACCACTTCAACTTCGGCAGAATTCGCCTTATCGATTCTGCTTACGATATCCAACATGCGTTTAATATTTCCAGCTCTATCAGAAACAATAAGTACATTTGTTGGAGGATAAGCTGCCAAGTGACTTTGTTGTGGAACCAATGGGCGTAAAATTGGTACAAGCTGAGCGGCGGCAACATTTTGGATTGGAATTACCTGGGTAATGAATTCATCCAAGGAACTACCATCATCTGGCCTTTGTACCGGAATGCTGCTTTGTTTGGCTGTGATGTCAGGAATGATTTTAATAACTTCCCCGGATGGAACAGCAGAATAACCATGAACTTGAAGGATAGAGAGGAAGACTCTATATGTTTCCTCTTGTTCCATTGGGCGGTTGGAGATGATATTAACTTTGCCTTTAACCCTTGGATCAACGATAAAGTTTTTTCCGGTTACCTCTGCAACGGTTGAGATAAGGGTGTTAATATCAGCATCCTTTAGATTTAGGGTGATGCTTCTGGCGAAAGCAGAACTTGAGATAAGACTACCTGATATCACTAATGCAATTGCAGGTATTGTAACTGTCTTTGAGCATTTTTTTAGAATGCTTTCGAGTTTGCTGCCAATTATCTTGGTTATTGATCTTTTAGTTGCTTCCATCATGGTCACACGCCCTTAGTTATTATCGCTAAAAATTATATTAGTTAAACTTACCTAGTATTAGTTAAAAATTAAGAGTAACTTGCCTTTCTGTGCTACCGCTTTTAACAGTCAGATTAATTGATGAAGCGCTAGCTAGCTTCTCAATAACCTGGAATCCCTTTTGCGGACTATCAAGTGTTACACCGTCAACGGCAGTTACGATATCTCCAACTTTAAGTCCTAATGTTTTAAAAATATCGCGGTTTTTCCCTGGGCTAACTCTGAAGCCTAGGAATTTTTTACCGCGTGATATTGGTGAAATTCGAACAACCTGATTAATTGCATCAGGATCTTTTTGCAACATTTCACGAATTTGTCCAAGTGACATATCAGATGATACGGATGTCGTATTGCTATGCCCTGGTGCAGTTCGTCTAGATCGCGAAGAACGATTCGCCAGTCGTGATGGTTTGGATGACGCTCTTTTTGAACTTCCGGCATCAGTTTGGTCTGGTAGTTTTAAAACTTCCTTGGTTTTATCACTTTTAACAAGAACCACGTTGTCTCTATTGATTTCTTCAACTATAGCCATGCCTTTGATGCTACTACCAACGGCATAGTTGTTTTCGTTTCTGCTGGAATCTTCTATTAATGCGCGTGCAAACCTTGGGTCATCACTGTAAAGAATCCCTTTGAGAGTTAAATTGAGTTTTTCAGCTGGACGACTAACAGGTTGTCGTGGTGGTTGTTTGGGTGGTCTTATAGGTTTTTTTTCTTCTTTTCCAAAAATATGCAGGGCTGCGATATTGTCTCCACCCATCTTGCTGTTGTTGATTTTGGTTTCAACATTGGTAGATGCCTTAGGTGCAATCTCTCCCTGGTTTCCTTTATCCAGAACAGCCCAAGTCAGTTTCGCCAAGGCAAAGGCAATAACAACAACTATAACTAGGTTGGCTATAACAGCAGCGCGCCTAACATTCTGGCCTTCGAGCCAGTGGATAAGCGCTATTTTATTGATTTTTTTTGTCACACGTATTCCAAACTATTCTAATTATTTCCTTTGCTACATCTTATTATAAGTGATTATATGCAAATGTCCGCTCTTATTCAGAAAATCTTAATCTTTAGATATAGCAAATTAGTATTATTGTATTTTTTTGTAAAACAACAACTAGTTACTTTAGTAAAAAAATACCGCTTAGTAAAGATATAGATTGCCATAGTTGGCCCATATCTACCTATATGACATGAGTTTTTTAGGTTGGTTCGCAAAAAATCAAAATAGGAATTCGAGATGAATCTGGTATAAAAAATCGATTTTTTTGTGAAGTTGGTCAATAAAGATAATTATTATTTGCGCAAAAAGTTGCGTTTTTCTAATAAATGGGGTAAAAAGTGTGCATTGCGTGAGTTTCCCGCATCATAATATTAATGAAGAAAACATCCCGAGAAGGCTTCCCCTTTTTTTGAATCCCGTGATTTAATCTTATAAGGTTGTGCAAGCCAGAATTCCGTTTTTTCTATGCGTATTCCTGTTTTGGGGTTTTCTGTTTTTATTGTTTATTCGGAGGCAGTAGGAGTTGAGCGGTAAAGTTGTTGAATTGACCGACGCAAATTTTAATGACGAGGTTCTTAATTTTGGAGAACCGGTATTGGTTGATTACTGGGCTCAATGGTGCGGTCCTTGCAAAATGATTGTGCCTTTATTAGATGAGATAGCAGAAGACTACAGTGGTAAGCTAAAAGTGGCCAAGCTTAACATTGATGATAATACTGAAGTACCTTTAAAGTATTCTGTTAAGGCGATTCCTACCCTGATGATATTTAAATATGGTGACGTAAGTGACACCAAGGTTGGCCCGGTTTCAAAATCACAGCTTAAAGCATTTATTGATAGTAACCTTTAAATGCCTTCGCTAAATTTGTTTCATGTCAGTTGTATATGGAATAAAAACAGTTGGTGAGCCTCTAGCTTGAGGCTTGATGTTAGTTTCGGAGTTTGCGGATAATATAAGCATATTGCCGTAACAGATCTTTTTCCTGATGAATTTGATCGTGCCGGGCCAAAGGTTTGGTGGCCGGCGTTACTCCATAAAAATATAGTTGAGGACGCGATCTTGGACGCGATGAATCTTTCAGAACTTAAATCAATGGATCCTAGAAAACTGGTAGAACTTGCCGAGTCTATGGGATTGGAAAATGTATCCAGAACAAGAAAGCAAGATCTAATTTTTTCTTTGCTTAAAGCTCATTCTAAAAGTGGTGAAGATATCTATGGAGATGGTGTATTAGAGATTCTTCAAGATGGCTTTGGTTTTCTACGTTCTGCGAATGGTTCATACATGGCAGGCCCGGATGATATCTATGTTTCTCCAAGTCAAATCAGACGTTTTGGTTTAAGAACTGGTGATACCATCGCAGGAAAGATAAGACCGCCTAAAGATGGTGAAAGATATTTTGCCCTGCTAAAAGTTGAAACAATCAACTACGAGCCACCAGAAAATACCAAAAATAAAATAGCCTTTGAAAATCTTACCCCGATATTCCCAAATGAAAGAATCAAAATGGAGATCGGTAATGGTAGTACCGAAGATATTACATCAAGGGTTATTGATCTTGCAGCTCCATTCGGGAAAGGGCAAAGAGGCCTGATTGTATCTCCTCCAAAGGCCGGTAAAACAATGATGCTGCAGAACATTGCTCATTCAATTGTTACCAATCACCCAGAATGCTATCTAATAGTATTGCTTATTGATGAAAGACCAGAAGAGGTAACCGACTTTGCGCGTTCAGTAGTTCAGGCAGAAGTTATCTCAAGTACCTTTGATGAACCGGCAAGCCGTCACGTACAGGTTGCTGAAATGGTAATCGAAAAGGCAAAACGTTTAGCAGAGCACAAAAAAGATGTAATTATTCTTCTAGATTCGATAACTCGTTTAGCTAGAGCATATAACACAGTTGTTCCTGCATCTGGCAAGGTTCTAACCGGTGGTGTAGATGCAAACGCCCTGCAAAGACCAAAAAGATTCTTTGGTGCTGCGCGTAATCTAGAGGCAAATGGCAGCTTAACCATTATAGCAACCGCGCTGGTTGATACAGGTTCACGTATGGATGAGGTGATCTACGAAGAGTTCAAAGGTACAGGTAATATGGAACTGCACCTTGATCGCCGTATTGCAGAGAAAAGGGTGTATCCAGCGATTAATGTGATTCGTTCCGGAACCAGAAGAGAAGAGCTTCTAACCAAGCCAGACGAGCTGCAAAAAATGTGGATCTTGCGTAAATTCCTGCATGAGATGGATGAGATTCAGGCTATGGAGTTTGTGTTGGATCGTCTCAAAACTACCAAGACAAACGACGAGTTCTTCGATGCGATGAAACGCTAAAAACTACTGCGCTTGCTTATTCTTTGTTATGACTAGTTAAAAAATGAGTCACTTATTATTCATAGGCTCAACATCTTTTTAACTAGTCATGCCTTGATTAAACTACGCTCGTTACGTTTTTGAAATTAGCGCCTATTTTTCCAGATACTTTGTTGCAGCTACTGATTTTTATCGTTATTTACTACATGTAAACTTCCTCAAAAAAATCAGCAGCTGCGCCTCGTCTCTGAAAAAATATCCAGCGAATTATAATAGTCGAATAGATGTGTAAAAATGAGTCGCGCACTATGTGTGCGGTTCTCCTGAGCGTAGTCGAAGGGCTCAGGGAGCTTGAAAAATTTAAGTCTAAAAGCGCCTGCCTTTCTGTTAGTCACCTAAACAATAATCTTCGAAACCTGCTTAAAGTTCGGATGCTTAAAATCTTGCATTAATTCAAACAGGGCCATTTCGACGCTGGATGATTTTGCTCCTAGTTGAGTCATCTTTCTAATAGCTGTTTCCTTATTACTTAAGGCGCGTGAAGAGATGCAGTCTTCAACTATCTCTACGTTGTAACCTTTTTGCAGTAATTGGGCGACGGTTTGATAAACACAAACATGAGCTTCGATTCCAATTACTAAAATGTTTTCTCTTTTGGTGTCGGCAACTGTATTAAGAAAATCCTCACTACCGCAACAGCTAAAAGATGATTTTGTAATTGGTGTTTTGTTGTCGTTTAATAGCTCGGCAATTTCTGGGATGGTACCACCGATCTTGTCAGGCATTTGTTCAACCCAAATAATTGGGACTTCAAGAATTTGCAGACCTTTTATTAACTTTACGCAATTCGTTGTCATCTCTTGGTTGTTGGCGACTGCAGGCAATAGTTTTTGCTGAATATCAACTATTACAAGCGCAGTGTTTTCAGTTGTAAGCATCGGTTATCTCCTGTTATTTGATATATGAACAGCAGTAGTCAGATGGTTTGATTATCTTCATGGTGAATTCAGAGTTCGCTGGAACTTCAAATGATTCTCCGCCTACGATCTTTTTCCATTCATCGCTGCCAGGTAATTTCACTTCCAGCTCGCCGTCAAGGAACTCCATGATCTCTTTGTCGGCGGTATCAAAGGTGTATTCGCCTGGTAGTAAAAATCCAAGGGTTTTTTTGCTGCCGTCATCAAATAATATTGTGCGACTGATTACCTTACCGTCGAAGTATACATTGGCTTTTTTTACTACGGTTACGTTTTCAAATACGGTCATTGGGTTCTCCGGTGTTTGTGGATTTAAATTTTATTGATGCTGATAATAACAGACCTGTAATTTATGTAACATACAAATAACGTTTAATCTTTTGTGTAGGTGTTTTTGCAAACGGTTCTTCATGTTCAATGATTTTGTTGATTCTGGAAAAACTGGATAACTGTTCATTGGTTTGAAGTCTGATCTCTTCAATAACTTCGGACATGCGTTTTTTGCTTTGTTGTGGAGATAAGCCTTGCTGGTCAAATTCATTCTGTAGCAAATCATAATCAGGGTGTACCCTGGCAGCAACCTTTCCTTCGTGTTCGAATACGATGGATTCTATTACATAGCGGTGAGTTAGAAGTATTGATTCTATTTCTTCTGGATAGATATTTTCTCCGCTTGGGCCAAGTATCATATTTTTGGATCTACCGTGTATATAGAGATAATTATCTGCATCTATATGGCATAGATCTCCGGTTTTAAGCCAGCCATCTTCAGACAGTACCTCGGCAGTAGTTTCTGGGTCTTCATAATAACCGCGCATAATGCTAGGGCCTTTGATATAGAGCTCTCCTTCGTGTTGATCCGGATGTTTTTTCTCTATTCTGGCTTTTATTGTAGGTAAGATTTGCCCTACGGAACCTAAACGTCGGTTTTTGCTTGCCCCGGTTACTAACGGGGATGATTCGGTTAAGCCATAGGCGCAATAATATGGAAATCCAGCGTCAATTAAGAAGCGTTCAGTCTTTTGTGAAAGTGGTGCGCCACCAATGCCAAAAATATGGATTTGCCCTCCAAACGATTCAAGAAGTTTTTTGCCGGCTATTTTATGAAGTTTTTTGCGTGAGAATTCGAATTTATACAATCCGCGGGTAATCATGCTCTTTTTTAATTGTGGAAGAATTCTGAGTTTAAAGATTTTTTCAATGATTAACGGGATGCTAAAAACAATCGTAGGTTTAATATCTTGCATGGCTGCCATTAAAGTGGATGGCACTGGTTTGCCTTTTATATAATATATGCTGGCGCCAATAAGTAGAGGTAAAACAAAACCAATCGTGCATTCATATGTGTGTGATAGTGGCAGTAACGAAACAAGTTTTTCGTTATCGGTAAGGCTATCACAACTATTGCCGGCATCTATGGCGTTAGCGACAATATTTTTATGGGTTAGCATAACTCCTTTTGAATGACCGGTGGTGCCAGAGGTGAAAATAATGGCTGCCAGGTCATCTTCGTTTACTTCTAGTTCATGATACGAATGTTTTTCATGTTTCTTGGATTTAATCTCAGGAGTAGATTCAATGCTCATATCATCAGTGTTGATAATCAATAGATCATTATTATCGATTCCTGTAATGTTTGAGCGTAATTTTTTAGATATGAAGATTCCTTTGGTCTGAGATTGTTTTAGTATGTTATGGATTTCATTAGCATGAAAATCAGGAAGAATAGGAACCGCAATGGCTCCGCTGGTTGTTATAGATAGATAGGCGATAGCCCAATTAGGACTATTTTCACCAAGAATCGCAACTCTATCTCCTTGATTGATACCGTTATCCAACAGTGTTTGTGCTTGGGATGCGACTTCGTCCATTAGTTGGGAATAGTTGATAGGTGTAGATCCAACAAAAGCTATCGAGCCTTTGTTGGCAAATTCTTGTGCTGCAGTATTTAATACGCAGCGAAGAGTTAATTGTTCTGGTTTTAGCAACTTAAAGCGCCTCTTTTAGGTTTGTTTTTTACTTTAATCGGGGGCTATTATACTAATTTCCAAATAAAAAAATGTAATATTTATCTGATATTGGATTTGGGTAATGAAAGGGGTTTTTAAAATAAAAAACAATAAAAAGAGAGAGGTTTGGAATTAGTATGGAATTATATAAAAAATGCCCCGAAGAGTGCCGGGGCAATGAAGGAAACAATAGCTGTATGACCTTGTGCTCGCGGGGGACGAACTAGCTATTATAACAACTTAGAGGAGAACCTCTTTTTTAAGGTTAAATATATTTTTTAACTTTTGTTAGTGCCAAAAGTAATGAATCTAACCTATTACTTTTGGCAGGGGTGAGGTAAGTATTTGTTTTTATGTTGTGAAGTGTTGAGGGTATTTCTATTGCCTAAGTAAGCTACATAGCAAATTATTGGCTAAGCAAACTATTGGTGCCGTATTTTTCTTCAAGTCGGTTTCTAAATTCAGTTTCTGCTTGAGAACGAATTTGTTGCTCTTTCTCCAACCTTTGTTTTAATGCAAACTCAGATTTGTCTGGTCTGGTGGTAACTACTGGTGTTGGAGCTACCGGCTTGGTTGTTGGTTTAGTTATAGGCTTAGCCATTGGTTTTGAAACTACAGGCTTAGATGCTTTAGGTGTGGTTGGTTTCGCAGATGATTTTGGTTTTGTTGTTTTGGGTTTCTGAGTTACTTTGGGTTTGGTTGTTTTTGCAGCTGTAGTTGTATTAGCACTTTCAGCTGTAGGCTTTGATGTATATTGGTTGGATGATATAGGCTTTACCGGGGATGATATGTTAGAGAGAAAATTGCTAATTGGATTTGCAGGGTTTTGTTGCATCCAGTAGTAGCCACCTGCGGCAACTACTGCTAATACTATTGCAAAGCATAGAATGTAGATCCATTTGTGGGATTTTGCTGGTGCGTTATTGAATTGATAGCGTTCATCTTTATCTGCAGTAAACAATGAGCGGTCAACCTGATAGGATGCTTCTTTTTCCTGAAGTAGTTCTTTTGCAATTTCAGCAACTCCTGAGCCTTGTTGGTCTTCATGGTCTAATCCTGTGGTTGAACCATGTAGTCCAGATGACGGAGGTTGTTGTCTTTGGGCTTCGGGGTTTAATTCTTCTGGAGATGCTTTCTTTGAAGGATTCTCTTTTTCTTGTTTTTTTGATGGAGACTTTTCATCATTATTAAAATTAGATTCAAAAGAGTTATCGCTTTCTATCATTAATAACTCTTCAGAAAGGTCGTCGTTGAATAGGGGGGAATTTAGATCGATTTGCTGAGGTTCATGGGGAGCGTTTGGCATCTGTACGCTACGGTTGAATCCTCCTGGTTTTAATGGAACAACATTGTCGTCCTTTTTTAATCTGGATTGGTAACTAAATGGGGATGATCTGCTTGGTTCTTGTTTGTTCTGTTCGAATATATGTTCTCTTAGTTCGAGTAACTCTTTATAGTATTCATCGCGTTCTTCGACGGTGCTTTTTAATTTGTCCTGTAGGCTGCGTATGGCTATGTGTGCTTTCTTTAAAAGTTTATCAAAGTGTTTTTTGTCAAAATTATCTATATTTGTATTGCTGGTAACACGATTTTGATGAATTGCGTTTTCCAGTTTGGAGATGGTTCTTTCTGCTTGAAGCTTTTGTAATTTTTCATTTTCTAATTGCTGTTTAAGCTGAGCTAATTCTGAATCTAATCGTGATGTTTCTTCTTCGGCATGTCTCCATGCTTCTTTAGCTTGCATCCTAATTGATGCGATTTCTTCCTGAGCTTCAAGGCGGGTCTTTTCTTTTTGTTCGATTATTTGCTGTTTTAATTCTTCGGTTTCAAGTTGAAAACGACTTAATTCCTGTTTTGCAGCCTGGAGCTCGCCTTTTACCTGGGCGTTTTCTTTTTCTAGTTTGCGGCGTTTTGCAACCTCTTCAGCTTGGGCTCTTAACTGGTTTAGATCACTTTTCTTTTTTAGAGATTCAACTTCTATGCGGTGTTGCGATTGATCCGCTTCTAGCGCCTCTTGAACAGCACGATTCGACTCATCACGGGCAAATTCAAGCTCCCTTTTAAGCCTTTCAATATCCTGCTCCGCCTGACGGAGTTGTTCTTGAGAGTTATTCATATCCGTTGGTATCGAAGTCAATTTCTGCTGGTAATTCATCTGTTCTTATAACGCCGGTTGTAATTGAGCCATTTTCTTCTAATTCAAACCATCTGTATCCTGGTGGCACTCGGTCAAGACAAAAATCAACTTGCCTTGGTTTGAACTGGATGCAGGTGGACGGTGTGCCCAGTAAGTGTACGTTATTTCTAGAAGAAATGAAATCCTGATGTACGTGCCCCCACGTTACAATCTTGGCATTTGCATGCTTTTCTACAATATCAAATAGAGCATCACCGTTATCTATTGCTCCATTACTACAGATATCCAGCCATCTGCAGCCAATAGGCATCGGTTGATGGTGCATGGCAATCAGTGCATGGTGGTTGGGGTATTTTGTTAATAGTCTGTCAACTTCGTCGAGCTCTTCAGGTTTAAGATGACCATTTACTGCATGAGGTATGCTGGAATCAAGCATGATAAATAGCCAGTTTTCCATAATATAGTGCTGGCAGTAACTTACTATACCTTTTTTGAAAGTGTTTTTAAGAATGTTGGCGTTATCATGATTGCCTGGTATAACCAGTGTTTTTATTCCTAGTGGTTCAATTATATTCCGGAAAGATTCATAACCATGAGATGAAGTAGCGTTTTGTACTATATCGCCTGAGGCAATAATCAGGTCGGCAGGAAGGGATTCTTTCTTGATTCTTTCAAGGGTGTAAAGGAATGTATTTAGAGTATTGGCTCCAGCAAGGGTGTCTCCATCATGCTCAGGCAAATGAAGATCGGTAATCTGAATAATTTTTATGCTTTTTTTGGGTTCGCTCACTACTTAATTATCCATCCGTTGGTATTTAATTATGTATTCAATTCGGTTGCGCTAACAAACAATGATAATTCTTTTTTGAATTTTTATACTATACCTTTCTACAAACATATTTATTTTATAAATATAGACCAAAAATAATTATTAGCTGTTGCCGATAGGGGCTAAATATAAAATTTAGGAAAATATTTTTAAAATTGTGAAGTTAATTACAGGTTTCTTTGGCTTATGATGTGAAATGAGGAAACAGATTAATCGGAGCTAGAAAAAAATTGACACAATAAAATGGATTGCTTGTCTGTGTGTGCCAATGACATAATAGATCCTGAGTTAGGAGCGCATTAATAACTAAAATAACTAAGCATTGATGAATGTCAGTTTATATTTTTACTCAATGATAATAATGGTTTTGGAATTAGATTTTAGTTGTTGTGCTTTTGAGATTAAGATCATCTATTATCTTAAATAGATGTTTATTTCTGAAAAAATGTGAGAGATCTTATGAAGAAAATTATTTCCAATCTTAAAGTTGTTGTTTTACTGGTTTTATTTACGTCTTCAATTGTGGGGTGCTCGGGTTCTGCTGAGGTTAAACCTGATAATGAATACGTTAGTTCCAGTGCGCAATTTATGAAAGCAAAGGCTGCGTATTTAGCAAATGATTTTGCGGTGGCTTTCCCTTTAATGTTGAAAGAGGCAGGTGCAGGTAATTCCGATGCTCAATATGCTGTTGGGTATATGTATTTTTACGGGCAGGGTATTGGGGTTGATTTTCAGGAGTCGCTTAATTGGATTCGTAAGGCAGCGGAACTTGGTAATAAAAAGGCCTTTAAAGCACTTGCAATTGTAAATTCGAAGCGCAATAAACAAAGTAATGCTCAAGAAGAGGCGAAATAGATAGCTGTTTATACAAGATTATACAGCTAGATTGTTCAAGGAATCAAAATGAGTTATTTATCGATTAACCCATATAATGGAGAGCAGGTTTTTTCGGCTGAACTTTTAAGTTCAGAACAGATTAAAGAAAAACTTGCATTAAGTGTACAGGCTTATACGAATTGGAAGAACAGTCAGTTCAGGCAAAGAGCGGAATTGATATATAGAGTTGCTGACATCCTTGAAGAAAGGGCTAATGAGTATGCAGCGTTAATAACTAAAGAGATGGGCAAGCTTAATTGCGAAGCAGTTGCGGAAATTCTTAAGTGCGCGACTTGTTGTAGATATTATGCTGAAAATGCCGAGATCTTTTTAAGTGACAGGCTTGTTGATGCTTGTGGTAGCCGTACTATAGTAACTTGTCAGCCAATTGGTGCTGTTTTGGCAGTAATGCCTTGGAATTTTCCTTTTTGGCAAGTGATTCGTTGTGCATCTGCTGCAATAATGGCAGGTAACTGTGTTGTGTTAAAGCATGCGTCAAACGTAGGGATGTGTGGTCAGGCATTGGAACGATTGTTTTCAGATGCTGGTGCTATGGAAGGGATTTTTATAAATCTATATGTTTCAGGCAAACAAGTGGCTGAGGTGATTAGTCATCCTGCAATATCTGCAGTAGCTCTTACTGGTAGTGAGGCTGCAGGCAGAAATGTGGCATCACTAGCTGGAGGGGCTCTTAAACCATCTGTTTTAGAGCTTGGGGGATCGGATCCATTTATTGTTTTGGATGATGCTGATCTTGATTTTGCTGTGGAACATGCATTAACTTCGCGGTTTATGAATGCCGGTCAGAGTTGTATTGCTGCGAAAAGGTTTATTGTACTTGATAGTGTTGCGGATAGGTTTGTTGAATTATTAAAGCAAAAAGTGCAGTTGTTAAGAATTGGAGATCCTGATGATAGTTCAACTTCATTAGCACCAATGGCGCGCAAGGATCTTTGTGATGAATTGCATCTGCAGGTACAAGATGCAATAGAAAATGGGGGAGTTGTTGTCACTGGTTGCGAATATGTCGGTGATGATTGCTTTTATCCTGCTTCAATCATAGATAATGTAACTTCGCAGATGAGAATTTATCATGAAGAGGTTTTCGGTCCTGTTGCATCAATTATTAGAGTTAAGGATGAAGAGCAGGCTGTTTCTATTGCCAATCAATCGCGGTTTGGATTAGGGGCAAGTGTCTGGACTGCGGATTCAGATAGAGGTGAGCAAATTGCAAGAGATCTTGAATGCGGTAGCGCCTTTGTTAATAGCATTGTAAAAAGCGACCCTAAAACTCCATTTGGAGGAGTGAAAGAATCGGGTTATGGGCGTGAATTATCAGAGTTTGGTATTAAAGAATTTGTTAATATAAAAACTCTTTCGGTAAGTTATAAAAGCGGAATTGATTCTGAAAAAGATAAAGATACTAAATTTTATCGTGCCGTTGAGCAGCGTTAATGTTTAGAAAGCTATTAAGACTAGTTTAGGGATAACATAATAATGCTGATTTTAGGTATTTATCGCATAATGGTGGCTAAGTGCTAATAACCATCTTGGTTTTTTTGGCTTTGGGAGCCTTTGCAGGAACTATATCTGGTGTTTTTGGAGTTGGTGGCGGAATTGTTTTGGTTCCGGTTTTGTTATTTGCGTTTCGGGTCATGGGGGTAGATGATTCTGTGCTGGCGCATATGGCAATTGCCACTTCACACGCAGTCATTATTTTTAATTCCATAACATCATCTTATGTACATAATAAATCTGGTAATGTTCAGTGGAGTGTTGTGCGTAATTTAGCTCCAGGTTTACTATTTGGGGGATTATTGATTGGTCCTAATATTGCGGATCATCTTTCGTCTTCGTCATTACAGATAATTTTTGCAGTTTTTTTAGTGGTTGTTGCAATCAAGATGTGGTTTGGTCTAAAGCCAAAGGCAGAAGGGAAATTGCCATCAGCTCCAGCTTTGGTCGGCATTGGTGGCGGAATAGGGGCAATATCATCAATTCTTGGTATGGGGGGGGGGAGTCTTACTATTCCTTTTCTTATCTGGAAAGGTGTTGGTATCAGAACAGCGGTAGGTTCATCAATAAGCTGCACAATAGTGATTGCTATCAGTAGTACTATTGGTTACATATATGCAGGATGGGGAGAGTCTGGTCTTCCGGAGGAAACAATTGGATATATTTATTGGCCTGCCTTAATTGGGATTGTGATAACAAGTATGATCTTTGTGCGGGTTGGCGTTAAGATAGCAATGTCGTTAGATGAAAAACTTCTAAAAAAGTTATTTGCAGTTTTGTTGATTGTTATTGCTATTAAAATGTTATTAATCTGATCATGTTGTTGGTTTTGGAAAATGCTTTTAAATATATGAAATGGGAAATGGTTCTGTTAAAGGGATTTGTATAAGCCTTTAAAAACAATCTGTTGTGAATTTTTTATCCAGGGTGTTTTTTGTAGTTCGTTGTTTATAAAGCTAAAATTTTGTTGCAAGGTTTTGTGTATAACTGTTAGATTTGTGCGTGAATGGTCGCTTATATATTTTGATTTATGTTTATTTTTCTCCAAGTAAAAATAAATTTTTTGCGATCTGGTTATCATGCGTAGTGCAAACTTAAAAGCACTTGCTATACTGTTAGTTGTGGAAATACTAAAAATATCAAAGGATGGTTGGGATGCCTAAATTATCACCAATAATACCCCAAACAGGAAATGCATCTATCGATGAGTTTTTGAAACATTGTCATAGAAGACATTATCCGGCAAAGAGCGTAATTATCTATGCTGGAGATAAGCCAGATGCCCTGTATTACATAATTGAGGGGTCGGTAAGCGTTTTGATTGAGGATGAAGATGGTCATGAGATTGTTCTGGCATATCTGAATCCTGGTGATTTCTTCGGAGAGATGGGACTTTTCGAGGATGAAGGAAATAGAAGTGCTTGGGTAAGAACGAAAACGCCAGTTGAATTGGCTGAGATTAGTTATTCGCGCTTTAATCAAATAGCTGCTGAAGATCCAAATATCTTGTTTGCTCTTGCAGGTCAAATGGCACAGCGTTTGCGTAAGACAAGCCGCAAGGTTGGAGATTTGGCCTTCTTGGATGTTACCGGACGCGTTGCTAGAACACTGCTTGATCTATGTAAAGAGCCGGACGCAATGACGCATCCTGATGGAATGCAGATTAGAATTACCAGGCAAGAGATTGGACGTATCGTAGGGTGCTCCCGTGAGATGGTTGGAAGGGTTCTTAAGGATCTGGAAGAAAAAGGACTAATCTCTGTGAGTGGAAAGACTATTGTGGTATTTGGAACCAGATAGAATTTTTACTGAAGTAAATTGAAAAAAGAACGGGGCTTTGGCCCCGTTTTTTTATTTTGGTCTATTTTCCCAATATCTTTGTTGTAGCCGTTAAAAAAATAATTCTCTCAATTTGCTGCCTGGGTCATCGGCGCGCATAAATGCTTCACCAACCAAAAAACAATTAACTCCGTTGTCGCGCATTAGGGCAATATCTTCTTTGGTGTGGATGCCGCTTTCTGTTACCAGTGTGCATGATTCAGGAATTTCTTTTACCATATTAATGGTTGTATTCAGGTCGGTTTCAAATGTACGTAGATCTCGGTTATTTATACCGATTAAACATGGTTCTAATTTCAAAGCTCGTTCAATTTCGTATGAATCGTGAGTTTCAATTAGCACATCCATGCCGATTTCGGTAGCAAGGTCATATAGATCTTTCATTAATGAATCGTTAAGTGCAGAAACAATAAGTAGGATGCAGTCAGCATTAATTCCCCGGGCTTCGTAAACCTGATAAGGGTTAATAATAAAGTCTTTGCGAATGACCGGGATGCTAACCTGTTTGCGAGCTGCTAATAGATAATCTTCGCAACCAAAAAAGAAATCAGAATCTGTGAGAACAGATAGGCAGGCCGCTCCTGCTTCTTCGTAGCTATTGGCAATTTGTTCTGGCACAAAATTTTCACGGATTACTCCTTTGCTTGGAGAACCTTTTTTTACCTCTGCGATTATTCCTGGAGCACCGTTATTGATTTTATTAATAAGGGCGTTAGCAAAACCACGGCATGGGTCAGCAGATTTGATGCAGTCGATTAGATTTTGCTCCGATATTTTCATTGAGCGCAATCTGATTTCTTCGTGTTTGCGAGTAATAATCTTTTTTAGAATGTCAGGTGTATTGTTCATGCTATTAAATTTGGCTATAGCTTTTGAGTAAGTTCTATTAATTGTGAAAATTTATTTTTTGCATCACCGTTTGCAATTATCTTTTGGGCAAGTTCTATTCCTTGCTCTAAGGATTCGGTTTTTCCAGAAACGTAGATTGCTGCACCGGCATTTAAAGAAATGATGTTAGTAGCGGCTTCTAGCTTACCTTGTTTTTGTCCGTCGAATACCGAGTTGATAATGCTCAAACTGTCACAGGAATCTTCTGCTTTTATATCGCTAAGTGAGGCGCGGTTAAAACCAAATTGTTCCGGAGTAATGGAGTATTCGGTGATCTTACCATCTTTTAGTTCTGCAACAAAGGTTGGAGCGGAAATGCTAATTTCATCTAATCCATCTTCGGCATTTACTACAAGGACGTGGCGGCTGCCTAGTTGATTTAGTACCAGAGCCATTGGTAATGCAAGGCTTTGGCAAAATACCCCAAGTACCTGGTTAGGTGCTCCGGCAGGATTGGTAAGTGGACCAAGAATATTGAATATGGTTCTTGCTCCCATCTCTTTGCGGGGGCCAATCGCGTGTTTCATGGCTCCGTGATGATTTGGGGCGAACAGGAAACCAATGCCCGTTTGTTTGATGCATTCTTCAACCTGTTCAGGATTTAAGGCTAGGCTGAGACCTGCTTTTTCGAGCAGGTCTGCACTTCCTGATTTGCTTGATACGGAGCGGTTTCCGTGTTTAGCAACGGTACAGCCTGCGGCAGCTGCGACAATTGCGCTGGCTGTAGAAATATTAAATGTTCCCGATGCGTCTCCGCCAGTTCCGCAGGTATCAACAGGGAAATCTCCGCTGGCGTTAATCTTTGTGGCAAGATCGCGCATTACCTTGGCAGCAGCGGTAATTTCATCGACAGTTTCACCTTTCATTCGTAGTCCAATCAGAAAACCGCCAATTTGTGCCGGTGTTGCTTCGCCGGTCATAATTGTACGCATTACCTGTTCCATTTGGGTTGAAGTAAGGTCTTGTCGCTCGGTTACTGTTCTGATCGCACCTTGCATGTCCATAATATATTCCTTGTGCCTGGATTTTATTAAGAATTAGTGTCTAAAGTGTCTCATGCCGGTGAATACCATCGCCATGCCGTGTTCATTGGCGGCCGCGATCACTTCATCGTCGCGGATAGATCCTCCTGGCTGAATTACCGCAGTGATACCGGCTTCTGCTGCTGAGTCGATACCGTCTCTGAATGGGAAGAATGCGTCTGATGCCATCACTGATCCTTTTACTTCCAAATTTTCATCTTCTGCTTTGATGCTTGCAATCTTTGCGCTGTATACGCGGCTCATTTGGCCTGCACCAACTCCAATTGTGCGTTGGTTCTTGCAGTAAACAATGGCATTGGATTTGATGAATTTGCCTACTTTCCATGCAAATAAAAGATCTTTCATCTCTTCGTCGGTTGGGGCTCTTTCGGTAACAACCTTTAGTTCTTCTTCGGTTACTGCTCCCATGTCGCGATCTTGGATTAACAGACCTCCAGTTACACGTTTGAAGTCATATGCAGGGTGTAATTGATCCCATTTGCCGCATTCAAGTACGCGTACGTTAGGTTTTTCTGCAAATACCTTGCGAGTTTCCTCTGGAATAACTGGTGCGATAACAACCTCTACGAACTGACGGTCAATGATGGCCTTGGCTGTTTCTGCATCAAGTGCCTGGTTGAAGGCGATAATGCCACCAAAGGCAGATGTTGGGTCAGTCTTGTTGGCTAGATCATACGCTTCCAGTAGTGTTGTGCTAATAGCTACGCCGCATGGATTGGCATGCTTTACGATTACACATGCAGGGCCTTCATTGAAACTCTTTACGCATTCAAGTGCTGCATCTGTATCGGCAACATTATTGTATGATAACTCTTTGCCCTGAATTTGGATCGCTGTAGATATAGATGCTTCAAGTGGCGATTTCTCGGTGTAAAAGACCGCATTTTGATGTGGATTTTCACCGTAACGCATATCCTGCGCTTTTTTAAACTGCATATTGAAAGTATTTGGGAATGTCTTCATTTTGCCATTGTCATCAATTTTGCCAAGATAGTTGGCAATAGCTCCATCGTAATGAGCTGTATGCTCAAATGCTTTAACCGCGAGTTCAAAACGGGTTTTATAGGTGATGCCGTTATCGTTTTCATCCATTTCGTCGATGATGCGACTGTAATCAGCTGCGTCGGTTACAACAGTAACTCCATCATGATTTTTTGCGGCTGCACGTAGCATGGTTGGACCACCAATATCAATGTTTTCAATTGCGGTTGGTAGGTCGCAATCAGGATTGGCCACGGTGGCTTCAAATGGATATAGGTTAACTACAAGTAGATCTATAGGGGTGATGTCGTGTTTTTCCATCACTTTTTCATCTATCCCTCTGCGTCCAAGCAGGGCTCCGTGAATGCGCGGATGTAAGGTTTTTACGCGACCGTCCATGATTTCCGGAAACTGAGTTACATCTGAAACTTCAGTTACATTAATACCTTTTTTACTTAGAAGTGCTGCTGTGCCTCCGGTAGATAGGATCTTTATGCCTTTTTTATTTAGTTCAGTTGCAAATTCTATAATTCCACTTTTGTCGGATACGCTTATCAGGGCTCTTTTTATTTTTCTGATAGGCTGTTCGGTCTTGCTCATATTTGTTTCCGTGCTGTTAATTAATATTGGGGTTGAAAAATTAGTCTAGTAAATCATGAAGCTTAAGTTTTTTACGGAATGTGCCTCGGTTCATACCCAGGGTCAGTGCTGCTTTGCTCTGATTTCCACCGCAGTACTCAAGTACAGCTTCGAACATTGGTTTTTCAATCTCGTTAATCACAAGCTCATATAGGTTCATGGTTGTATGTCCGTCGAGATGTGAAAAATACTTTTCCAGTGATTGTTTTACGGAGGTTGCCAGCTCGGTTTGTTCGCTATTTGTTGAGATGGTTGGTTCCTGTTTTGTTGTCTTGATCTCTGTTGTAGTCAACAGGGAGTGAGACGCTGGAGTAATCGAAATTACGTTATCGACACTGTGGTCATGATTAATTTGTTTTTTGGTCGCTTCCATGATCTTTTCTGGCTATCGTTCATAATTACCAATCAAAAACTCACTATTTTTCGAAGAGGTTTGTCTTTGTAAATTTGGACTATCTCAAACAGCTTTTGGTCATTATTTGACCAATTTCGGGAAAAATACGAGTTAACGGAGCCAGCTATTGTAATAAAATGTGGTAAAGGAAAAAAGGATAAAAGTTGGATTTTTTCCAGTTAAATTATGAAACATTTGAGTCTAAATATGAGGTTAGCAGGCTTAGTTGCTGATTTTTATCTTCTATCTTGATTAGTTTTTTCCAGAAGTATTCAAATTCATTTCTATCTTTGCAGTAACCTTGGATATGTTTGCGTGCAATTTTTGGCCCTATGTGCTCACCGTAGAACTGATGGATCTGGGTAATGTGCTCAATAATTATTTGTATTCTATCTCTATTGGCTTCAGGAATTAGTTGAATTTCTGGTGATATTGTTTTAAGTATCTCGCTGAATATCCATGGGTTTCCTATGGTAGATCTGCCAAGCATTAATCCATCGGCGTTGGTTTTGTTAAGGACATATTGGGCCTTGGCTGGGCTATCTATATCGCCATTCGCGATTATCGGAATTGATGATTCGGATTTAACTCGCGCGATAGTTTCGTATTCAGCTTCGCCATTGAATAGGCATTCTCTGGTTCTGCCATGAATAGTTAATGCTTCAATTCCGCATTCTTCGGCAATATTTGCTACGGTCAGAGCGTTTTTTTGTTGTTTACTCCAGCCAGTGCGGATCTTTAGTGTTACTGGAGTATTAGGGATTGCCTTGATTACAGCTTCCAGAATGTTTTTTATCTGGACTTCATCTTTTAACAGGGCGGAGCCTGTAGCTTTGCCGCATACCTTTTTTGCAGGGCATCCCATGTTGATGTCAATGATATCAGCACCAATATCTACGCAGTATTTTGCGGTGTCTGCCATTTGTTTAGGGTTGTTGCCAAGAATTTGTATGGCGCGAGGAGGTAGTTCTTCTTTTATGTCGGTGCGATTCTGCGACTTTCTGGTATTTTTTAATTCAGGATTAGATGAGACCATTTCGCTAAATGCCAGGCTGGCGCCTAGTCGTCGGCAAATATTGCGAAATGGAAGGTCGGTAATTCCTGCCATGGGGGCGAGGAATAGGTTGCTGTTGAGTTCTATGTTGCCGATTTTCATGTTTTTTAGGGGTGTCTTTTATGGTTTGGTTTTGCTGGAGTCTTTGAATGATATATTCCGTTCGCCCTGAGCGCGAGGAACGAGCAGTCGAAGGGGGGCAAATGTTAAAATTAATACCGTTTCATACTTCGACTGCTTCGCGCTCAGCATGAACGGTATTTAGGATTTATAAAAAATTAAACTCAAATGAAGCAACGTCTTTGCCAGGGCTGACCAGTTCGAGTATCAGGTTTGCCTCTTCTTCTGGTATAAGTAGCATATCCTTAGGCTTGTTGTCGGTATACTCTTTGGGAGTGAATTGACGTTTGCCAATTAAATCGCCGTTATATCCATAAAAGGTTAGTTCCACTACCGGGTATGCCTGAGTTACTGGTGCCTGGTTTATAAATGAGGCTTCAACCAAGAGAGCATTATACTGATATGGATGAACCCTAACGCTGCGATTGGTGATAAAAATTCGTTCCGGCATTCGGCGTGGTGGCAGTTTGCATTTGGTAATGCTGCACATGAGTTCAAGAATGGGTCGTACCTCGTTATGTCTGGCAAGGTCAATTCGCATTGCATAGATTATTTGCAAGCACAGGAATAACAGAGCAATAACATAACCTCCGGACCACATGGCAATGCTGCGAACCTGTTGTTTGGTGATTTTGGGGAGATGAGTGTGTTTTTGTTCGGTTAAAAGTTCCTCTTCAGTAATGATGTTGGTTACTGGAGGGATGTCGATATCGATAATATCTTTATTGTGGTGTTCCAGGTCAGTTATGAGTTGTTGCGCAAGTTGCTTGTTATTAAGAATTGTAAATTCTTCATCTGATGCGGGATCGGGTATTTCTTCGTCGGTAGTATTTTCGGTAATTTTTTCTTTAGGTTCTAGCTGTTGAGTTTGTTCAATCAGGTCTTCTGGGGTTTCAGATGCGTCTTGCCAAATGTGGTCTATTCCACCGATTACAGTAAATACATGAGAGCGCTCTTTAAAAAAGATCTCTTGGTCGTCATCACTTATTATTTTGCTACTTGCTTCTTCTGTGCCTGCTTTTGTGTCAAGAGGTCGTTTTCCTTGGTATGAAAGTTTTCCAGAAAACCAATTTTTGCTTTGAAATTGTGGTTGTTTATCAGGTTCTGTTTCTTTATTTGCAGTTTCTTCTGATTCAGGTTGTTCAGGATGTGTGTCTTCTTTTGAATGTTTCGGTTCTGGGTGTTCATGGTGCTGTTCTTCCAGATTTTGCAAGGCATTAAATGGCTGTTCACATACGCCACAACGCACGTACCCTTTGGCAATTTTAAGTTGCTCTTCGGTTACGCGAAATATGGTTTTACAGTGGGTGCAGCGTGCGTACATTTGTTTCCGTATTTATATCTATAGTTAGTTTTCCCGAATACATAAATATTATAGAACAGCTTTGCGTTAGTCTATCCAGAAATTTGATATGCAAGTTGTTAATGAGCATTATTTTTTCACAGCACAAATCCTAAACCAGTCCTCTTTTTGTGAAGATATAAAGTTTTTGAAGTAAGGTGAATAAGCTTCAATTACGTCATTTACTTGCCCTTCCAGAATCCCTGACATAACTAGTTGACCATTGACTTTGCAAAGAGATTCGATATTTTTTGCAAGAGTAATTAAGGGAAAAGAGAGTATGTTGGCAACGATTATGTCTGCTTCAATTGCTGGAGTGTCTTCAGGCAGATGTGCAGTTACTATGTCCGTTACGTGGTTAATGTTGGCGTTGCTATCGGTGGCGATAATCGCCTGTGGGTCGTTGTCGATACCATAGCATTTTTTGGCTCCAAGCAGTGCTGCGGCAATAGCCAGAACTCCAGAACCACAACCAAAGTCGACAACTATTTTGTTTTTTAGGTTAGTTTGATCTAACCATTCAAGGCATAGAGCAGTTGTTGGGTGGGTGCCAGTGCCGAAGGCTAGGCCTGGGTCAAGCCTGACAATGGCGTCATCAGTTTCTGGTGTTTCGATATTTGTAGGGTAAATCCATAGTTTTTCACCAAATTGCATGGGGTGGTAGTTGTCCATCCAGGCACGCTCCCACTCTTGGTCATCAACGGTTTCAATATTGAAAATAGTTACTTTTTCGCTCATTGATGCCTTAACTGATATGGCAATCGCGTCGATATCTACGTTATCTTCAAATAAGGCAGTTACTAAGTTATTGTCCCAGATAGGGGTGGTATTAAGTGCTGGTTCCAGGATTGGGTGGTCTTCTGCATCCATTAAAGTCACCGATAGGGCTCCCATTGAAAGCAGGTGATCTTCAAGTGGTTCAACGTGTTCTTTTGGTGTGTTGAATGTTGCTTGTTTCCAAGGCATCTTTGTTTCTCTTGTTTTTGATTATTGGTGTTACTCGTTAGTCGTAATTTAATATTTGGTTTGCCTGAATATTTCACAGATTAACTAGAATAACAGGAAGTGTAATTTGGTGGCATTAAAATATTACGAAAAAAACTTAAAGTGTTACAAAGTATCGTTGTGGTGGTGGTTTTTGTGCGCTGTTTTGGTGCAAAAAGCATGTAAAAAACCATCTTTTTTTACTATTTTGACTAGTGGAAAAATAGGATAAAAGTTAAATAAGATAAGAAAAAGTAAAATTTTTTTTGTTTCTACTAGTAACTACTAAATGTGCAGTATATAATTCGCACCATCTAAAAGCGGGGTTTTTGAGTATTAATTAAGCATGTTGCCTAAATTATTGTCAAAAAAACATTGTTTTTAATTTATTTAGTTCCGTCGAAGTTAGCCTGGTAGCAAATTGGTTGCGCGATGGTTTTTAATATTTAACTCATTTGAATTTAAGGAGTTGATCCACAATGGAATCAGTAATTGATCTATTGCAGTATAGCCCGATTATCGGGATCGCAGGGTTCATTTTTGCCCTGGCTACGTATTTCTGGGTTGCAAAACAACCTGCTGGTAATGAAAAAATGACCAAGATTGCTGGTATGATCGAATCTGGGTCTATGACATTCTTGAAAAAAGAATACACTATCCTGGTTGGCTTCCTGATCGTTGTGGCAATTCTTTTAGCTGTAGGCTTAGGTAAACTAACTGCAGTTTGTTATATCGCAGGTGCGATTATCTCTATGCTTTGTGGCTTTATTGGTATGAAAGCGGCTACTAAGGCAAACGTAAGAACAGCTGAAGCTGCTGCTAAAGAAGGTCAGGGTAGTGCGCTTTGTGTTGCTTTCTTCGGTGGTTCGGTAATGGGTATGACTGTTGCTTCTCTTGGCCTTATCGGTGTTGCTACTGCTTATCTTCTTCTAAAAGATGGTTCTACAGTTGCTGCAATTAACGGTTTTGCAATGGGTGCTTCTTCAATCGCTCTATTTGCTCGTGTTGGTGGTGGTATTTACACAAAAGCAGCTGACGTTGGTGCTGACCTTGTAGGTAAAGTTGAAGCAGGTATTCCAGAAGATGATCCTCGTAACCCTGCTACTATCGCTGATAACGTTGGTGATAATGTTGGTGATACAGCTGGTATGGGTGCTGATATCTTCGAATCATATGCAGGTTCTATTATCGCGACTCTATTTATCGGTTCTACATTTGTAGCGCAAAGCACTGAAGCTATGGCTCTTCCTTTGATCGTTGTTGCTATTGGTCTTCTGGCTTCTGTAGTTGGTATTCTTGCTATGAACGTTATGAAGAACTCTGATCCAGCTAAGGCTCTTCGTTACACTCCTGTAGTTGCGTTGATTCTTCTATTTGTTGGCGCATACTTTACTGTTGATGCAATGGGATTTGATGCAGATAAAGTTGGTTTCTCAAGTTCAATTGGTCCTTTCTGGGCAATGGTTGTTGGTTCTTTGGCTGGTTTATTTATTGGTCTTGTAACTGAATACTATACAGCTGGTGATTTCAATCCTGTTAAGAAAGTTGCCATGGCGGGTAAAACAGGTCCTGCTACCAATATCATTGCTGGTATCGCGGTTGGTATGTACTCTACAATTATCCCTATCCTAATTATTTGTGCTGGTATCTACCTTGCTAACTACTGTGCTGGTCTATACGGTATCGGTATTGCAGCAGTTGGTATGCTGGCTACTACCGGTATCACCATGACAGTTGATGCATACGGCCCTATCTCTGATAACGCTGGTGGTATTGCTGAGATGTCTGAGCTTGGTTCTGAAGTAAGAAAGATTACTGACGGTCTTGACGCTATCGGTAACACTACTGCTGCTATCGGTAAAGGTTTTGCGATTGGTTCTGCTGCTCTTACAGCTCTTGCTATGTTCTCTGCATATGCAACAGCTGTTGAGCTTGATACAATTAACCTAATGCAGCCAACTGTTGTAATTGGTTTGTTTATCGGTGGTATTCTTCCATTCTTCGTTGGCGCGAACACAATGAGTTCTGTTGGTCGTGCAGCTCAGCAGATGGTTGAAGAGGTTCGTCGCCAGTTCCGTGAGATTCCAGGTATTATGGAAGGTACAACTGCTCCTGATACTGAAAGATGTGTTGCTATTGCGACAGCTTCTTCTCTTAAAGAGATGATTCTTCCTGGTATTGCTGCAATTGTTGCTCCTGTTGCTGTTGGTTTTATTCTTGGTAAAGATGCTCTAGGTGGCATGCTTGCCGGTGCTACAGTAACTGGTGTTCTTCTTGCTCTTTACATGGCTAACGCCGGTGGTGCCTGGGATAACGCTAAGAAAGCTATTGAGCAAGGCGATATCAAAGGTGAAGCAAAAGGTACAGAAGCTCATAAAGCGGCGGTTACTGGTGATACAGTGGGTGACCCGTTCAAAGATACTTCTGGTCCAGCTATGAACATTCTTGTGAAGCTTATGTCAATCGTTGCATTGGTAATTGCTCCACTACTAGTGTAGATTTACTCTAGTTGTTTTAAAAAGCCCAGGTAAAATACCTGGGCTTTTTTTTCGCGCCTATTTCCACAAATACGGTGTTATAGCTGCAGGCTAGTTCAATCACATGCTATTTGTATGCTCAATTACTAGGCTTCGCTATGCCGTGTATTTGAGAAAAACTTCCGATTATGCTTTTGTTTAGAAAGTATTGTGAAAAGATGAGTTTCTATCTCATCTATGTTACTTTCTTGGCCAACTTGAATAAATGCAAATGAAATTATGGATATCTCTGAAATTCTCGATGGTTTAAATGATGCGCAGCGTAAGGCTGTGTCTGCCCCTGTTGGTAAATCTCTGGTTCTGGCCGGTGCAGGTAGTGGTAAAACCCGAGTTTTAGTGCATCGGATCTCTTGGCTGATTAAGGTAGAAGGAGTCTCTCCTTATGATATTCTGGCGGTGACATTTACTAATAAGGCTGCAAAGGAGATGCAGGGGCGTGTCGAGGAGATGATTCAGGCACCAGTGCGTAGTATGTGGATTGGTACTTTTCATGGCATTGCGCATAAACTATTACGGATGCATTGGAAACAGGCGAAGCTGCCGCAGTCGTTTCAGATTTTGGATGCTGATGATCAGTTGCGTCTGATTAAACGTCTGATGAAGTCAATGCAGATAGATGACAGCCGCTATCCTCCGCGACAGGCGATGTGGTATATCAATAGTAAAAAGGATGAGGGGGTTCGTGCCAAATACATTCTGACTGCCGGAGATAACACCGAGCGCAAGTTTATTGATATCTATCATGCCTACGAGGAAGCATGCAATCGCTCTGGGTTGGTGGATTTTGCTGAGTTATTATTACGCGCCCATGAGTTATTGCGTGATAATCTGGATTTGCTGGCCCACTATCAGCGGCGTTTTTCCCATATTTTGGTTGATGAGTTTCAGGATACCAATACCATTCAATATGCCTGGGTTAAGCTGCTTACTGCGGAGCATGCTGAGCTATTTCTGGTGGGGGATGATGACCAGTCAATCTATGGTTGGCGCGGGGCCAAGATCGAGAATATCCAGCGTATAAGCGATGATTTTTCAAACGTAAGCATTCATAGATTGGAGCAGAATTATCGATCTACCTCAACAATTTTGGATGCGGCAAACAGTATTATTGTTAATAATACGGACAGATTGGGTAAGAAACTTTGGACTGCCGGAGATAAAGGCGATCCAATTTCCTTGTACTGTGCTTATAATGAGATAGATGAAGCAAGATATGTTGTAGAAAGGATATCCAAATATATTGAAAATGATGTACAAAGATCTCAGGTGGCTATTTTGTACCGTTCAAATGCCCAGTCACGTGTATTTGAAGAGGCCTTGTTGAATAGAGGGGTTCCATATCGTGTATATGGAGGGCTGCGCTTCTTTGAACGTGCTGAGATTAAGGATTCGCTGGCTTATTTGCGATTAATTGCCAATAGGAATGATGATGCTTCTTTTGAAAGAGTTGTAAATACTCCAACCAGGGGGATTGGAGATAGATCTGTTGAAACTATTCGTGAACACGCTAAGCAAAATAGCTGCTCAATGTGGGCGGCATCTCAGGATATTGTTGAGAATAATCTGCTTGCAGCGCGAGCAAAAAATGCTATTTCCAGTTTTATTACATTGATTAATGAGATTGCAATTGGCGCTTTTGAGATTAAGTTGCACGAGTTGGTTGCAGCGATGCTGGATAAAACTGCGCTTCGTTCTCATTTTGAGAAGGATAAAAGCGATAAGGGGTTGGCCAAGGTTGAAAATATCAACGAGCTTATCAATGCTGCTCGTGGATTTGAGCAGGATACAGATGCCGAACAGCATGAGCATTTGCAGTTGTTCCTAACCAATGCGGCGCTTGAGGCTGGTGAAGGGCAGGGAAATGAGTGGGAAGATTGTGTGCAGTTGATGACCCTGCACTCAGCAAAGGGACTTGAGTTTGAAAATGTATTCATTGTTGGTATGGAACAGGGGTTGTTTCCAAGTCAGATGGCGATTGGTAGGCCACAAGGATTAAATGAGGAACGCAGACTTTGCTATGTGGGTATAACTCGTGCCAGAAAACTGTTGCATATGTCTTATGCCGAGAGTAGACGCATATATGGCAAAGAAACATTTTGCACCAGGTCTCGATTTTTGGATGAAATTTCTCCAGAGCTTATTGAAGAGGTGCGACCAATTGCAAATCCATATCAACTAGTGAGTACCAATAAGCTGGATGGATTTAGTAATAACTCGGTAACCAGTAGATCGGCATCTAAATATAGTTTAGGGCAAGGAGTGAGTCATGCTAAATTTGGAGAGGGAGTGGTTATAAATACCGAGGGTAATGGATCTAACCAAATGGTACAGGTGATGTTTGCGTCATGTGGAGAAAAATGGCTTTTGGTTGATAAAGCCAATCTTATAACTGTTTGATAATATAAATCTTTTCTAAATAGCGCGTTTTCGCGCTAGAAAATTTGCTATTAGATGACAGCTGTATTAAATTTATATTAAATATAATAAGTGATAAATGGACAGTTATCATAAATAAGTATAAGGAAGGGAGGCGATAAGATGTCGAGTGCATATACCCCAGGATGCTCAGACTATAAAACTCAGAAGATATCTGAGGCACATGTGGAAGGTTTGTATATAGAAAAATTGGCAGTTTGTGCTGATTCCGGAGAGCCTTTGATTGATGAGCAAGGTCGAATTGTAATTGAGACTTGCGTAAATGTAGGAATAACCAGAGGGTTATTTGATTTGTTGCTTTGGAATTGGGCTCTTTTTGGCACCATTTTGGTTACACTAATTGCGGGATTTGATAAAGGTTTGATTAATCTTGGGTGTACCTTAGGGTTTTTGCTTGTTTTATTCATGCAAAAATTATTGGTCAAGCAGCTAAAAGACGACTCTATTTCTGAAGATGATGTTAAACGAGCTTTTTGTGCTCGTTAAGTAATCGAATTTAAGCATAAAAAAAGCAGNNCTGCTTTTTTTATGCTTAAATTAAGCGTTGCTAAGCGGCTGTTGCCTTTAGATTTTCAAGTAGCTCTTCTTTTTTAGCCCCTTTTATTAGCTGTTCACGAATGCGATTAAATGCTATGCATGCTTCTTCAGCATGGGCATTATAAGATGTTAATTCATGATATTTCCAGCCGGCGGCTTTAAGAGCATCTTTCTTGAAACTAACCCCAACAACACCTTCTCCGCCAAGTTGAACTAATGCATCTTCAATTTTTAGGTGCGGTAGTTTTTCCAGGGTGATCTTGGAAAAATCTTCGGCGGTTACTTCTTCAATATCAATACTCATCTTGTACATCCTCAAAAGCGATATTCGGTTACAGGTAGCAAACTATTCCGAAAAAGTTGTAGCTTGTCTTAATATATATAGACCATATTAACCTCATTCCAAGGTTTAATTTTTGAGTTGATTTAAAATTGGGACTGAATGTGCAGTTAAACGGTGAAACGGTACAAATTGTAGGGATAATTAAAGTTTGATGGGTTGAAATATAGGCTTATAGCTTTGGATGCAGGTATGTGTATTCATTTAAAGAGGTTTTTATTAAAGAAGCAATTGTTTCGGAATCGATATGTGAATTATTATTTGGTTTGTGATTGTTAAATAGCTGTAAAACTGCATCAAGTATTTGGTCTGGCTGAAAATTAACTGTTCTTAGTACGTCGGTTATTGTGTCACCTCTACGGGTATTTTTGATAATAAAACTATCATTTTCCAGCTTAACGTTTATTGAATGGGTGTCTCCAAATAGGTTATGGAGATCTCCGAGTATCTCTTGATATGCTCCAACCATAAAGAAACCAATAATATAGCGGTCACCATGATTAAAGTGATGTACGGGTAAGGATTTTTCCAAGCCTGCTGCATCGACATATTTTTTTATCTGTCCATCAGAATCACAGGTGATATCCAGTAATACTGCTCTTTTATCAGGCTTTTCGTCTAGTTTGTGAATGGGCATTATAGGAAAAATTTGTTCAATTCCCCAAATGTCAGGCATTGACTGGAAAATGGATAGATTACAAAAAAGTTTATCCGCCAATTTTTCCGATAATTTATTAAATATGTTGGGGGCGTCTTTCCGTATTTCTTTGGTTTCCAGTATTTTTCTGCAGTAGTTGCGATATAGTGTTTCTGCATCCGCCTTAATTTTTAAAGTTAATTTTCCGGTTTTAAACAGATCTTGAATTTGCTTGTAGAGTTTTTGTGTATTTGTAAATGCAGTTTCGATATTGTGAATAGGGGCTAACAATGCTTGTTTGAGTTGCAAAATAAGTTCGTGAGAATCAGTTATAGATTCAATGTTGGTAATTTCCTGGCGATCAAAGTCTACAGTATTGGTTAGAATAATCGCATGTTGGGCGGTAAGTGCACGTCCGGATTCGCAGATAATATCTGGTGGTTGGAGTTTGTAACTATTACAGATGTTGGTAATCGGCGATATTATTGCTTCGGCATATTCGGCAATTGAATAATTGGTCGAGCAAAAGCCGGTAGATTGAGAACCTTCATAGTCAACGCCAAGGCCGCCACCAACATCAATAACTTTAATGTCAACATCCAGTGTAGATATCTGTTGGAAATAACGAGCTATTTCGGTTGCGCCGGTTTTTATATGATTTAAATCGGTTATTTGTGAGCCGATATGGAAGTGTAATAATTTAAGGGATGATAGTAGGTCTAGGTTTGATAATTGCTCAAGAGCCAGCAAAATTTGGGCTGTGGTTAATCCAAATTTAGAATCTTCGCCGCCAGAGTTTTGCCAATTGCCAGATCCTGCAGATGCTAATCTTGCTCTTATGCCAAGAAGTGGAGTAATTTGGGTTTGTTTGGCAACATGGTTGATAAGAGGGATCTCTGAAATCTTTTCGATGACGATATATACCTTTAGCCCAATCTGTTGCCCTAATAGCGCAAGTCTGATGTATTCTTCATCCTTGTATCCATTGCAGATAACAGTTGAACCCGGAAGTGATTTTGCTAATACGGCAAGTAATTCAGGTTTACTTCCGGCTTCAAGACCAACGCGCTCTTTACCGTGGGATATTACCTCATCTATAACATCCTGTTGCTGATTAACCTTGATGGGGTAGATGATCCTGTGTTCTGCATGATAGTTATACTTATTCATTGCAGAGGAGAATGCTGATTCGATTCTATCAATGCGATTATGAATAATATCAAGAAAGCGAATAAGTATTGGGAATGTTAGTCCTGATTCGGATAATTTTTTTGAAAGAGAGTTAATGTCGATCTTAACCCCGTTTCGTCCTGGGGTTACACTTAGGTTGCCGTTTTCACTGATATCGAAATAGCCGTCCCCCCATTTTTCAATGTTGTAGGTTTTACGGCTGTCTGAAATGGTCCAGTTTGACATATTTTTCTTTACAAAAATGATTCTTGTATGTAAATAGCATGATAGTTTATTGTGTGAAAACTATAGTGTGATTGCACAGTTTACACTACGTTTGAGTGCTAATAGCAATTAGTGAATAATATGCCTTTTCGCTCAAGTTGCAACACAAAAATTGGAGCAATTACCAGTGCTAGATAAAAATTGGTTTTCAGAGCCGTTTAGTGATGAAGGATTGGCTTTCTCGCTTAAAATTACCGAAAAGTTAGAAGAAGTACAGACCCCTTATCAAAAGATAGAAATTTATCAAACTGAGACATTTGGTCGTTTGATGGTGATTGATGATTGCGTGATGCTGACTAGTCGCGATAATTTTATCTATCACGAGATGATGTCTCATCCTGCGCTTTCGCTGCACCCTGATCCGTGCAAGGTTTTGATTATTGGTGGTGGAGATTGTGGAACTATGCGCGAAGTATTAAAACATAAAGGTGTGCAGGAAGTTCATCAGGTTGATATTGATGAGCAGGTAACTCGCTTGTCAGAAAAATACTTTCCGGAATTGTGTGATAGCAATAATGATCCTCGTGCTCATCTTCATTTTAAAGATGGGGTTAAGTGGGTGCAAGATGCAGAAGATAATGCATTCGATATAGTGATTATTGATAGTACAGATCCGGTTGGTCCTGCAGAGGGTTTGTTTAAAGAAGATTTCTTTGCTGAATGCTGTCGCATTCTTAAAGATAACGGCATTTACGTGCAGCAGAGCGAATCACCATTGCTACATGCAGATACAATAATAAAAAATATGAGAACTGATCTACAAAATAGCGGATTTACTAAGGTTCAGACTTTAAACTTTCCTCAGTGCTGTTATCCGTCAGGATGGTGGTCTTGTACTCTTGCAAGCAAAGAAAATGATTTGGATCAAATGGTTAACGTTGATGATGGTATTAAAACCAAGTATTACAATGAGAATATGCATCTTGCAGCGAAGGCAATTCCTCAATTTTGTTTGCAACTTTGGCAGGAAAACTAAATAAAACCTTCTAAAATTATATTTAGCTGAAGTTCATGTTTTAATATGTATCGGGCATGAGCTAGCTAATAGTTGTTAACGGAATAAAATAGATACAGAAGGTTAAATTCGATGGGATCGATTATTAAGCTATTGCTTGTGGTTGTATGTTCTTCAGTTCTAATGCTAGCAATTGGAGTGTACAGCGGTTCTAAGTATTCGGGGCTTGTATCCGAAGCTAAAGAAATGGTGCAGGGTAAGTCTGCTGAAAAGGTCGAACAAGTTTTTGATGAGCTTGAGGAAGAGATTGGTTCTGCTCAAACTATGTCAGCCATACTGCTAGCGGTAATTGCAGTAGCTACACTAGCTGTATTCTTCTTTGTTGCCAATTTCGCTGTTTTTGGACAGCTGCAGAAACTTAAAGAATCAATTGTAGGGGCTGAAACGGGAAAGATAGGAGTTAATGAGTCCATTCAGGAATCCTTGTCGGGTGACTTTGCGCAGATGGCCGGATCGCTTAAAGGATATAAAGACTTTTTAGCAAAACAGCTAGGAGATATTTCTGCATCTGTTGATAAGTGCGCTAGTGCTGTTGGTGGGGCTAGCGGCAATGAAAAAGGGATGATTCTCGAGCAGAAAGACGAAGTTGATAAGGTTGCAACGGCTATGACAGAAATGTCAGCTACAGTGCATGAGGTGGCAAGAAATGCTACAGAAGCAGCTGAAGCTGCGCAGCGGGCTGATGAAGAAACAACGAAGGGTAAAATGGTAGTGTCTCAGGCCATTGAAGCAATTGACCTGCTTGCCAATGAGGTTAATGATGCTGCGCAGGTGATTCATAGGTTGGAACAGGATAGTGACGAGATTGGAGCGGTTCTTGATGTAATTCGTGGTATTGCGGAACAAACCAATCTTCTGGCTCTTAATGCTGCTATTGAGGCTGCAAGAGCTGGTGAGCAGGGGCGTGGTTTTGCGGTTGTTGCAGACGAAGTGCGAACTTTGGCTCAAAGAACTCAGCAGTCGACTCAAGAGATTCAGAATATGATTGAAAGATTGCAGTCGGGTGCTCAGGATGCTGTAAAAGCTATGGAGCAGGGAAGGAGCCGTGCTCAAGTTGGTGTTGAGCAGGCGGCAGAAGCAGGCACCTCGCTAGAAACTATTGCGCAGGCAGTAGGTACAATTTCTGATATGAATACTCAAATCGCAACCGCGGCTGAAGAGCAAAGTGTAGTTGCTGAGGAGATTAATCTTAATATTGTAAGTATTTCTGATATGGCAGATAAGATCGCAAGTGAGAGTGGTGCAGGTGATCTTGGTGCAGGTCAGGTTACTGCTGCATGTGAAGAGATACGTACCGCAGTTAGAATGCTTAGTTAATTATTATTAATAAATACATGAAAAAGCCTGGTTTTTTTACCAGGTTTTTTTATATGCTATGCAATTTATAATTTGTGTCTATAAATAAAATTTGCACGCAAAAAAGCAAGAGTAAGACAAGTTACTCTCGCTTTAGAAAACTTTTATACTGCTTTAGGTATATCCAGTCAGATATATAACGATGCAGTTCTTAAAGAGCGCGGATTTTAGCGTTCAAGCGGCTCTTATGACGTGCGGCTTTGTTTTTATGGATAAGACCTTTAGTAGCCATGCGGTCAATAATAGGAACTGCTATTTTGTACGCTTCTTCTGCTGCTGTTTTCTCTCCAGCTTCAATTGCGTATACGGTTTTCTTGATATATGTTCTTAACATTGAACGCTGACTAGCATTGCGTACACGATTGCTTTCTGCTTGTCTTGCTCTTTTTTTAGCTTGTGGACTGTTAGCCAATTTTTATCTCCAAAAATAATTATTGGGTCTGTAAAAGGGTGCTTACTATGCTGATTTTCTCGCGTTTTGTCAAGTTACTATCCCAAAAAAATATTAAAGATTTGTGAGTTGTTTTAAGGGAATGGGGATAGGGGGGAAATCATCGTGGTTGCTTGTAATATCTTATTGATAATTAATATATAATCTGTATTTAGAATAAATAGGAATAGCAATTGAAGAACGTCGGGAAATATTTGCAAAAATACGCTGAACCATTTGCAAGGTTGTCAATTGAGTTGCCATTTGTATTTGATAATGTGGTGGTTATTCCTGCATTTGATGAGGGGCAGGCATTTCTTGAGCAAAAAAACTTTGCGCAGGGCGGTAGCAATCTAGTAATCGTAGTAGTTAATGCTCCTGAGCAGGAGGTGGATCAGTCTAGGTTGGATAGAACTAAGTTATTGCTTGAGTATATCTATAAAGAAATGATCATCTTATGGAAGAATGATTTAGGTATGGCATTGCTTAAAAATGAGAAAATTGGATATTCTTTATTTGTAGTGGATTGTGTATCTATTGGGAGAAGGATTCCAGATAAGATGGGGGTTGGAATGGCACGTAAGATTGGTGCTGATATAGCGGTGAATCTTATTTATAGTGCCCAAATTAGGTCACGAACTATTTTCTCAACTGATGCAGATGTGCAAATTCCAGATGGATATTTAAAGTCAATAGATGGCCCTGATCTTCGGATTTCAGGATATACATTTCCTTTTTCTCACAATCCTGATTATGGGTTTGATATGGCGATGCAGCTTTATGAGTTTTCGTTACATTATTATGTGGTGGGGCTTAAATATGCTGGGTCTGGTTATGCGTTCCATACTATAGGTAGCTGTTTGGCTTTTGATGTTGAGGCTTATGCGAAGGTTAGGGGGTTTCCTAAGCGGGCTGCAGGAGAGGATTTTTATCTGTTAAATAAGCTGGCGAAGGTGGGAGTGATTAAGTCTTTAGCAAGGCCTGTAGTTAAAATTGCCGGGCGTGGGTCTGATAGAGTTCCGTTTGGTACTGGGCCGGCAATTACTAAGATAGCTGGTTTGGAATCACCTTTGGAGCAATATCGCTTTTATAATCCAGCGGTATTTAAGTGCCTTAAAATTTTTTTACAATCTTTGTGGCGGTATTGGAAAACTAATGGTTCTGATGTTGTTTTTAATGAATATAATGAGCAGATTGTGGGCGCGTTGCGGGGTATTGGATTTTATTCGGTACTGTATAAGTTGAGAGGGCAGGCAAAGAGTCAGGAGCAGTTTTTACGTGCGAGTTATGATTGGTTTGATGCCTTTAAAACGTTGAAGTTTATACATTACCTGCGAGATAATTTTTTTTCATCGGTATTAATAGGTGAACTTCATGGGGGGGAATTTGTCTCAGAATTAGTAAAACAATATCCTGCTTTGTTTAAGCATGAATTAGCAGTACAATAGGGTGTCATTTCGGGTTATCTTATTAAGGTGTCTATGAAATTTGGTAAATTGCTAAAGTTGATCGCGATACTGTTGGTGGTAATGGTGGTAGTGAAGGTTCTTCCTCCGCTATTGGGTCCCTATTGGGATGCGTTTTATAATCCAGATTCGGTTTTGATTGAGAAGAAAAAGGAAAATATCAAGGCGCGTAATCAGGAGGATCATGATTGGATTGGTGATTCGCTTAATATGGAAAAAAAATTGAATGACTCTAAGGATCAGCGTTATAAAGAGATAGACCCTGTATACGTCCCCCCGGAAGATGATGAGTGGAACGAAGATTAAGTGCAATCGTGTATATTTAAAGTATTTTGTTATTGCTTAGCCATTCAACCGCTGTTGGAATTGTCATTATCAGAGTATAACCTCCAAAGGCAATTAATAGTAATCCACTTATAGATGCTACAATTCTAGGATGTTGGCTGATTATTCCAACCTTTTGGCGAAATGCTTGGGTTGAGTAGCCTGCTAATAATATCGGTATTGAAAATCCTATTGCGTATACGATTAATAAAGATATTCCATATATCATGCTTTGTTCGGATGCGATTTTGGCAAATACACTGGAAAGTGTTGGACCAACACATGGTATCCAAATAACTCCTAAAGATAGACCTAAAAAGAATCCGGAAAAATATCCGTTCTCATTGGTTTGGATATTGGATAAAAATCCTAGACGTTTGAATGGATTAAATCCTAGTAGCATTGTTGCGCCAAATATGCATATTATTCCACCAGAAAATCTTTCCAGCATAACCATGTTGTCGGTAAGTAGATGAAAAAATGCGCTGCTGATAACTCCCATTATGATGAAGCTAATAGATAATCCCATAACGATAAGTAAAGGACGATGTTTGCTGTCCTCAGTGCTTCCGGTTACGATTATTGGTAAAACAGGAAGTACGCATGGTGACGCAACGCTAATAAGCCCAGCGCCAATAGCAAAGGCAAAATCAACTGGATTCATAGTGTGTCTCGGTTATTTTAATTCGTTTAAAGCACTAGTTATTTCGTCTACAGATCTGATTCCTGGAGGAAAGTGCTTAGAAACATTGCCATTTGCATCTAATAGTACCAAAGATGGCAGGCTGCGAATGCCATAGCGGCTGAATGAAAAACGGCTCATTGGGTCAGTCGTTGAGATGTAGCTAACGTCGGCTTTGGTAGAAATTTGTTCCATGCTTTGTTTTAAAATTTTAGCTTGCCGCTGGCAAGGTGCTCCATTTGGATTTAGAAAGAACAATAATGTTCCTTTTTCAATGGCTTTTTCTATGGTTGTTGTAGGTTTTTCTGTTTCTTGTTTATTTGTTTGCGTGGTTGCAAAGCTAATTGAGCTGATTGAAAGAATAATGGCTGCAAATCCGATAAGAGTTTTTTTCATAATTGTTCTCGAAAGTAAGTTAAAAATCCGAAGCTAATATCGTAACAATATTACTGGCTATGGGTCAAGGTTTCTATAGTTTATGACTAGGTTTTTATGAAGTTATGTATTTAACTAAAAAAGAGTCTGTGCCGCAGTCGAAAAAAATTAAATAAATATATTGTTTAAGCAGAGATAAAAGTTTTAAGCTTTTTCATTGCATTCTTTTCAAGTTGTCTGATTCTTTCGGCAGAAACATTATATTCGGCAGCTAGATCGTGTAATGTTGCTTTGTCTTCGTTTAGCCAGCGGCGTTTAAGAATGTCCTGGCTTCTGGCGTCAAGCCTTTCTAAGGCTTCGGTTAGACCGTTTAGTGAATTATTTGCTGATTCGCTGTTTTCTACTAAAAGAGCAGGGTCAGTGCTGTGATCTTCGAGGTAGTTTGCCGGAGCATAAGTTGTTTGTTCGTCACTATCGTCAGATGGGGCGTCAAATGTAACATCATTGGCAGCTAGGCGTGATTCCATTTCCAAGACGGTTTCTGGCTTTACGCCCAGATCATTTGCTACTGCTTCAACCTCTTCGTTATTCATCCAGCCCAGACGTTTTTTGGCTTTGCGTAGATTAAAGAACAGTTTGCGTTGTGCTTTGGTGGTTGCAACCTTAACAATACGCCAGTTTTTAATTACAAAGTCATGAATTTCGGATTTAATCCAGTGTACGGCAAAAGATATTAGGCGTACCCCCATTTCTGGGTTGAAGCGTTTAACTGCCTTCATGAGGCCGATATTGCCTTCCTGGATTAGATCATTTAGGGCAAGGCCATAGCCTTTAAACCCTTTGGCGATGTGGACTACAAAACGTAGGTGAGACATAACTAGCTTGCGTGCAGCTTCAAGATCTTGCTCATAAAAGAATTTACAGGCAAGCTCATGTTCTTCTTCGGCGCTAAGAATTGGGATTTCGCGGATTTGCAGCTGATACGCTTCTTCGCTACCAGCGATTAATACAGGCAAAGTGGATTGGTTTCTTGCTATAAGTGCGGTTCCGGTCATTTTTATCTCTTCCCAATTGTAAGTAGCCAATGTCTCTTTTGGACAATTAAGGCCATGCTATTCTAGCAGGCAAATGATTAGATTTCCACTAGTGGGAAAAGTTCCAACAATATATGTAAAAAAATCACTATATATTGGATAGGTTGCGGGGATATTGCGAACCGATTGATTACCTTAACTTGGTTCGATTTTACCCAGATGTTTTCCAACGGCTATCCAAGATCCGGCAAAGCCAAGAGTTGTACTGATAGCAATCAGTGTCAAGCTACCATTAAATCCAAGGCCGCTAAGTTCAAAACCACTGCTGTAAAGGCTGGAAAGCTTGCTGACTGAATTTGATAGCAATCCAATGCTTATGCTGATGAGGATTGAGGCGATAATTCCGCCCAGAAGGCCGTATAGGATGCCGGTGTAAAGGAATGGGCGGCGGATAAATGAGTTGGTGGCCCCGATTAGCTTGGTTACCAATATCTCATCGTATCGGTTTTGAATGTCCAGGCGGATGGTGTTGCCGGTTATAAGGATAACTGCAAGGGCCAATAGAGCACCAACGATCATAACTCCGCGATTAATGATTTCCATAATCGAATATAGCCGTTTTACCCACTGCATATCCAATTGGGCATGGTCGACAATGGGGTTGTCTTGTAATGATTGAACCAGTTGGTTTAATTGTTTCGGAGAACTGGCGTTTATGCCTGGACTGATTACTATAACTGCTGGGAGGGGGTTTTCATCAAGAGCATCCAGAGCTTGACCAAAACCTGATAGGCGTTTGAATTCTTCCAGTGCAGAATTTGGTGATATGTATTCGGTTTTTTCAACTTGGCTCATCATTCCTATTTGAGATTGAAAGTTAGTGATTTTATTTTCAGGTACATCTTTTTTTATGAATAGGGAAATTTGTGCGGCGCCATCCCAACCTGCAGTAACGAATTCGATGTTTTTTATAAGTACATGCATTCCGGCAGGTAGTGCCAGTGAAATGGCAATAACTGCAATGGTCATAAGACTGGATATTGGTGAGCGGCAAATTCTGCCTAAAGCGGCTAAGCAGACTTGTATGTGGCGTAAGATATAACCTTTTATGGAAAAAGAAGCTTTGTATTCTTTGTTGTGCTGTTTATTAGCTGGTTTGCGATACTGTTGTTTATTATTCATCTATAACGCCCCCACCATTTAATATCCAGAAATTGAGTTGTTATGGGGTGATTGACTATGAAAGCTTTTAGGAGTGTATCCATACCCGTCGTAGATGATCTTTCCTTGTTGCAGGGTAATGATTCGTTTGTTCATTTGATTGATTAGATCAATGTCATGGCTGGCAATTAGAATGCATACTCCAACCTGATTGAATTGTTCAAACAGGTGCATGATTTCGGATGATAGTTCCGGGTCTAGGTTTCCGGTTGGTTCGTCAGCTAGGATAATTGGTGGTTTATGCACGACCGCACGCGCAATACCTACACGCTGTTGTTCTCCTCCGGAAAGAGTAACCGGGTAAAGTTTTTCTTTGCTAAGTAGGTTGACTTTGTCTAGAGCGGCGCGGACTCGACGACCAATTTCCCGGTGTGGAAGCCCTTGAATAACTAGTGGTAGGGCGATATTGTCAAATACGGTGCGATCAAAAAGAAGTTGGTGATTTTGGAAGATAATGCCAATATTGCGGCGCAGATAGGGGATCTTGCTCTTTCTAAGCTTGCTGATATTAACGCCATTGACGATAACTTGGCCTCGGGTAGGGCGTTCGATACAGGCGATAAGTTTTAGTAGAGTGCTTTTGCCTGCTCCGGAGTGTCCGGTCAAAAAGGACATTTCTCCTTCATTGAGGTCAAAGCTGATGCTGCTCAGGGCTTCATGCCCCTCGCTGTATCTTTTGGTGGTGTTATCAAATCGAATCATTCCGTTGTCTTTTTATGATTTACCTATTCAGTGTCACTTTCATTGAAAAGGGCTGCAACAAACTCATTGCCATCAAATTCGCGCAGATCTTCAATCCCTTCGCCGATACCGATAAAGCGAATAGGTATCCTTAGCTTATCAGCAATTGCAAAGATAATTCCACCTTTGGCTGTACCGTCAAGTTTGGTCAGGGCTACACCGGTAAGACCAATTGCGGTATTAAAAGTGGTGGCTTGTGATAAGGCATTTTGGCCGGTAGATGCATCCAGAACCAAAAGAACCTCGTTTGGAGCATCCTCGTCGATCTTCTTGATAACACGCTGAATTTTTTTTAGCTCTTCCATAAGGTTGTCTTTTGTGTGCAGACGGCCGGCAGTATCAGCGATAAGTACATCTATATTACGAGCCTTTGCTGCCTGAAATGCATCAAAAATAACTGAAGCAGAGTCGGCGCCGGTGTGTTGGGCTATTACCGGAATCTGATTGCGTTCACCCCAGATCTCAAGTTGTTCAACGGCTGCTGCGCGGAAGGTGTCTCCGGCTGCCAGCATTACGCTCTGACCTTGCTGCTGGAATTTTTTAGCTAATTTGCCAATGGTGGTGGTTTTGCCAACACCGTTAACACCAACAACAAGAATTACAAATGGTTTCTTGGTAGTAACATCCAGCTTTGCCGAGCATGGAGCCAGGATGTTGTTCATCTCGTCACGAAGGGTGTTGATAACTAGGGTGTCATCGTTCAGTTCTTTGCGGCCCAGCTTTTCGGTAAGGCGGTTAACTATGGTCATGGTTGTATCAACGCCAACATCAGCAAGCAATAGTCTGGTTTCAAGCTCTTCCAGCAGGTCATCATCTAATTGCTTTTTTCCAAGAAGCAGATTGGAAAGACCGTCGGTAAGACCATGTCTGGTTTTACTTAATTTTTCTTTCAGGCGAGAAAATAGCCCTTTCTTCTTTTGAGGAGCCTCTTCGGTTGATGGTTCTGTGGTGATCTTTGATTTAGATTCAGGTTCAACAGTTGGTACCTGAGTCTGTTCTGTTTCTATCTCTTGAGAAATGGCAGGAGCATCATCGGTTATCTGCTCAGAAACCTGTATATGCTCTTCTTTATGAGCATCTTGAACCTGCTTGGTGTTTTTTTTCTTGCCGCGTAAAAATTTCAACATAATCGAGAGCTTTGGTAATAATGATTGTTTACGAAGAGCGTATTATCTTAGATTAATTTGTCATCGGCAAACAAATACCATAAATTTAAGGAAATTTTTGTAAAATTTGCGTTTTTGTTGTCATAGGAAGCAGTGAATGGATTTTTTATATGATGAGGATTTGCTGGATACCGGCCTTCGCCGGTATGACGTATTAAGGCTTTAGTGCAGATTTATTTATACTACAACGTGCGTCATTCCCGCGAAGGCGGGAATCCAGAGAATCTTGTCGTGCAAAGATTATATTTTCACTTTTTTGGGAATAGTGAATAAAAGGGTATGGAGTAAATTATTAATGATTAAGTTTTTACCGGGTTTAATGGTTGTCGTGGTGCTATTCACTGCATCATGTCGGGCGGTTAAATCTGAAGATATTAAGAGTAGTGAACAGGCGCAAGCAGAGCAACCTACTGCAGCAGAAACAAAAAAAGTAGCCGAATTCAAACTTGATAATGGTCTGAAAATTCTGGTTAAAGAGGATCATCGTGCGTCTATAGTTACCTCACAGGTTTGGTATAAAGTTGGTTCCAGTTTTGAGCCTGCTGGGTTGACCGGAATTTCACATATGCTTGAGCATATGATGTTTAAGGGGACCAAAAAATTTCCATCGGGGATGGCTCGCAAGATTATTGCTGAGAATGGCGGTAATGAGAACGCCTATACCAGCCGCGACCACACAGTGTATTACCAAAATATAGAAAAGAGTCGTTTGGAGATCTGTTTTGAACTGGAGGCAGATCGTATGGTTAATCTGCTTTTGGATGATAAAGAATTCCAAAAAGAACGTCAGGTAGTTTTGGAAGAGCGACGTATGCGCACCGAGGATAATCCAAACGCTAAATTATATGAGCGCTTTAATGCGGTTGCTTATTTAAGTAATGGTTATGCAACACCTGTGATTGGTTGGCAGCATGATATTGATGGTTATACCATCGAGGATTTAAGACAATGGTATCAGGACTGGTATACGCCACAGAATGCAACTTTGGTGGTAGTTGGTGATGTTAATTCACAAGAGGTTTATCAGCTAGCCAAAAAATACTTTGGTCCAATTAAAGGCAAGCTGGTAAGGCAGGTAAAACCTTCTGTAGAGATAGAACCTCTTGGAAGGAAAGATCTGCAGGTAAAGGCTAAGGCTCAGTTGCCAATAATAATTGCAGGATATTCAGTACCATCTTTTATTACAGCAAAAGAAGATTGGGAACCATATGCCTTAACTGTGCTGGCTGGAATTATGGATGGAGGTGCAAGTTCCAGATTTACTTCTCGCTTGGTACGAGGTAAAGAGCTGGCTGTGTGGGCAGGTGTAGGTTATAACCCATTATCCAGACTAGATTCGCAATTTAGTATTTGGAGTAGTCCTGCTCATGGTGTAGATATAAATGATCTGATTGCTGCGATAAATACCGAAATAGCTGAACTTAAAAAGGAACTGGTTTCTGAGGGTGAGTTGGAGCGGGTTAAGGCTCAGGTTATGGCAAGTGCTATTTATGAGTTGGATTCTGTAAGTGCTCAGGCTAGGGAGATTGGGCAATTGGAGACTCTTGGGCTTGGTTGGGAATTTGTTGATGAATACTATCAAAGATTTCAGCAGGTAACTGCAAAGCAAGTGCAAGCAGTTGCTAGAAAATATCTTGTTGATGAGCGTCTGACATTCGCACGTTTGATTCCTGAAAAAGAGGATATTTCTATGGCTAATGATGGAGGGAAACAATAATGCTGAATCTAAATAAATATTTGTTTTTTATTGTTGCCGTATTTTTTGCTAGTCATGTGGTAGCAGCACCAAAGATAGAGGAGTGGTATTCCAGCAATGGTGCCAGGGTATTGTTTGTGCAGGCAGATAGTTTGCCGATGGTTGATTTCAGTATCTCTTTTGCTGCTGGAGCAGCAAGAGATGGAGAGTTATATGGCCTTGCAGTTGCAACCAATAGCCTTCTTAATGAGGGGGCTGGAGGTGTTTCAGCTACAGAGATATCTAAACGTTTAGAACAGGTAGGGATAAAATTAGGGGCTGGTGTTAGTAAAGATATGGCCTGGATTGGCATGCGTTCGCTTTCTAATAAAGAGAAGTTGCAACATGGTATCGAAGTATTGAATATGATGCTGACCAATCCCGATTTTGGTGAACAGCAGATTGAAAGGCAGAAAAATTTTATGCGTATTAATCTGGAGCAGATAAAACAGTCTCCAGATAAGATTGCTGGTTTAACGATGTTTGCAAAGCTATATCCGGATCATCCATATGGCAGACCTACAGATGGTAATAAAGATACGATTGAACAGATCAAAAGGTCTGATGTTCAAGGGTTCTTTAAGCGTTATTACGTTGCTGAGAATGCAACGGTAGTAATCGTTGGTGATATTGATTCTGCAGGGGCTCATGAGCTGGTAGAACAGGTTTTAGCTGGAGTCGCTAAAGGGGAAAAGGCGGAAGTGTTGCCGCAGGTAGAAACCGTAAATGCTGATGATGTTGAGATAGAGTATCCATCGCAGCAAACGCATATCCTGATTGGACAGAATGCAATTAAAAAAGGTGATCCGCGTTTTCATGCTTTGTATGTTGGAAATTATATATTGGGCGGAGGTAGCTTAATCTCATTATTAGGTGATGAGATCAGAGTAAAACGCGGACTTGCTTATAGCATATATAGTTATTTTTCTACAATGCGACAGCGCGGTATATTTATCTTAGGGGCGCAGACCCGGGGTGAACAAGCGCAGCAATCAGTGGAAGTGATGCGGCAAGTATTGAGAGATTTTATCGAAAATGGGCCGACACAAGAGCAGCTTGATGCCGCCAAGAAAAGTATAACTGGTAGTTATCCGCTTGGAGTTGCCAGTAATAGCGATATAGCAGGATTTTTGAAGGTGATAGGATTTTATGATTTGCCGCTGGATTATATGGACACGTTTACCGCAAAAATTGATAAGGTGACTGTAAAAGATGTGCAAGAAGCATTTGCAGCGGTGGTAAAACCTGAAAACATGGTTACTGTGCTTGTAGGTAGAAAGATTGTTGATGAGGGTGTGAAAAATCAGCAGGATGAAGATGAATAATGGCTCGCAGACCAGGTAAACAAAAAACAACAGCAGATAATACTTTGCGAATAATTGGAGGTGAGTGGCGTAGTAGAAAGCTGCAATTTCCTGATGCCAATGGCTTGCGCCCAACATCCGGTAAGATTAGAGAAACGTTGTTTAACTGGCTTGGGCATCAGGTAATAGGTTCGAGTGTTCTGGATATGTTTGCAGGTAGTGGTGCGCTTGGACTTGAGGCTCTTTCCAGAGGTGCAACACAAGTTATTATGTTGGAAAAGGATCGCAAGGTAGCTGAACAGCTCAAGCAAAATTGCGCTATTCTTAAGGTTGATAATGCAGCCGTGATAAATTCAGATGCAATGGCATGGGCTTCTGGTGTTAGCTGTGTGTTTGATATTGTATTTCTTGATCCACCATTTGCTGCTGAAATGGCTCTTCGGTGTCTTGATCTATGTAAATCTGGAATAGTTAAATGTGATGGTTTCGTATATCTTGAAACCGCAAAAGATCAACAGGTAGAAATACCAGAAGAATTTGAAGTGTTAAAAGATAAAAGCAGTGGTAATGTTAAGTATCAACTTCTACGAAGGATAAAATAATGAGTGCAGTAGCAGTATATTCAGGAACCTTTGATCCGATTACAAATGGACATGCAGATATTGCAATTCGTGCTGCAAATATATTCGATAAGGTTATTGTTGCAGTTGCTGATTTTCCTGGCGCTAGTAAAAAGCCAATCTTTTCCGGTGAGGAACGGATTGAATTGGCAAAAATTGCATTGGCTGAAAAAAGAAACATTGAGGTAGTTACATTTAACTCTTTACTTGTAGATTTTGTAAAAGAGGTTGATGCCAAAGTAATAATACGCGGAATTCGTTCGTTCACAGATTTTGATTATGAAGCTCAACTTTCTGGTATGAATAATCATTTAGATCCAAATATAGAAACTGTTTATATGAACTGTACTCCAGAGCTGGGATATATCTCGTCGACACTGGTGAAAGAGGTTGCGTTTTTGGGGAAAGATGTTTCTGAATTATTGCATCCGGCAGTTGCGTATGCGTTAGCGGAAAGAATTATAGAGTTGCAAAATAATAAGTAATTAAAAGAAAAAACGCCCCGCAGGGCGTTTTTTAAATGGTAGATGTTACTAAGCTGTTTTCAGAGATCTAAACCGGACAGTTTATGTGCTACAAGACCGGACATATTATGTGCTTACTACATGGGTAATATAGGTTGTGATTACCAGTCTTTTTCAGGGATTTTCCAAGGATGGTATTTGGCAATAAATTCCGGGTCGTCAAAGTCTTCTTTGCTAGGTAGATAGCCTTGGTAGTCATCACGGAGGTGCTGAAAAAATACGCATTCAATTATTTCAGCAGGATATTTATGTTTGAAGGTTTCAATTACTTCATTTAGAGCTTCTTTATGATGTTTGTGTTGTCTATGTGAAAATGGATTGTAATATTCCATATCGCCAGTTTCTATTACTACCTGAAACTTTATCTTGTCGAAGTGGCTATCAATCCATTTGTGGATGTCTTTGGCGCTTTCTCCACACAGTTTTTTTGTATTCCTAGCGTGCTGTCGTAACTTCATTGTTTATTGTGTCCAATCCTTGTCCGGTTAACCATTATAGTTAGAAAAATTGATTTTGTAATTTTCTTTATAAGTAATAGTATAGGCGGTCAGAGATAATATTGAGAAAACTATGTTTCATATAGCACTAGCAAATCCAGAAATACCGCCCAATACCGGTAATATAATCAGGTTGTGCGCCAATACAGGCTCACAGCTGCATCTTATTCATCCAATAGCATTTCAGTTGGATGATAAAAGATTAAGGCGTGCAGGACTTGATTACCATGAATGGGCGTCAGTAAAAGAGTATTTATGTATGGACGATTTCTTGAGGGAGTTTGCTGATAGCAGGATATTTGCATTGTCTACCCATGGAACCAGAACATATTCAGATGTTCAATTTAAAGCAGGGGATGTGTTTTTATTTGGATCTGAGACCAGAGGGTTAGGAACCGATTTTTTATCGTCCATGCCGCAAGAGAATGTATTGCGACTTCCTATGCTGGAGAATAGCCGTAGTCTGAACTTATCAAATACAGCTGCTATTATGTTATATGAGGCATGGCGACAGAATGAGTTTGCTGGAGCAAAATAAAAAGCATGTTATTCCTGCGTAGGTTGGAATCTTGATATGACAGAGTGGTTTTTTATTTGTTCTGGATCCAAGAATGAGTTTGGAAACTATTAAGGGAGAAAAAATGGAAAACGATAATTTTGACCAACAAGGGATGAATGGGACTGGTTATGATGAACGTAGCAGTCAGCCGCCTCCGCCTCCACTGCCACCAAAGAGTAATGCAGGAAAATATATCGGAATTGGTTGTCTGGTTATTGTGTTGATATTTATTGGCTTGGGCTATGCTGGTTATCGTATGGTAGTTGGGTTGATGAATGATGTAGTAGCAGAATATACAGATGTTGAGGCGCGTGAATTGCCAGCGCCAATGGCTTCTAGGGGTGAGTCGGGTGCTACGTTAGATATGTTTGATGAATTTGTATATTCAGTAAAAAATGATGTTGCTGTTGAATCGCTAGCGCTGGATGCTGAGCAAATTAACCAAATAATAAATTATCATCCAGAATTTGCTGGTGTTGCTGAACACGTTTTTATAAAGATTAATGAAAATTTAGTGTCGGCAGAGGTTAGCATTCCTCTTGATGGTTTAAAAGAGATGAGCGAGTTATTCGTTGGTCGTTATTTAAATGGGGCTATAGAGCTTGATTTGGAACTTAAAAACGAGCGTTTTGAGGTTTATGCTGAGTCAATTGAGGTAAATGGGAAAAAGATTCCTGAAGAGTATATGAGTCAGTTTCGTACAGAGAATCTAGCAAAGGATTTTAATAAGAAACGGGAAAATAAAGAGCTTATTGAAAAACTTGAGTCTATTGAAATTGAGGGTGGGGTTGTCACTGTGGTGCCGAAGAATAGGCTATAAATAGCGTATTTGTTTGGTTAGCGTATAGAAATATTAATATCTAAGAATAAAAAAGGGCCGTTTGGCCCTTTTTTAAATTCAAATTTCTAACTGATATTAGCCTTGAGCTGCTGTTAGAAATGGAGCTGTCATCTCAGATAGACGAGCAAGATCTTTTTGAGCAAGAGCTTGAATGTCATTAGCAAAAACTTCGCCCATTTTTGCTAGAGTTTGTGCATCTTCAGCGATTTTTTTGCTAACAGAAGTAGCAACTTCAGTTTGTTTTTTGATGAAAGCTTGTAGAGATTCTGCGTCTTTAATATCAGCAGCGTTTTTAAGTTGGTCCATACCAAGATCTGTATATGATTTTACAGCGTTAACTTGGAATTGGCTTAATTTCTCAATGTAATCAACAGTTAGAGAGGTGATTTCGCCTACAGGCTCTGCAAATTTTTGGCTTTGCTCAGTAAGTTGAGCTAGAAGTTGTTCGTACATAATCCATTGTCTCCTGAAAAGTAGATTGTTTGATATGGCGCATAGTATACATCAATACTTGTGCGATGCAACAAATAAATTCTTAGCGCGATTTACACTCTAACATCTGTCGAGATTAAATCAAAGGGTAATAAATAAAAAAAAGCACTTTTTTTTAGGGTTGAAAAATTCAGCTTCACATATGTGTTATTGGTCTTTGTGATAATTAGAACTTGCTGATATTTTTATAAAAACTTGATGTTGAGCTGAAATAAAAGAGGAGAGGCTTTTGGTGTATAGATTTACTTTAAGGGGCGGTAATTAGTACCGCCCTGTTTGACATGAATTTTTACCTAACTTTTTAAGCCGGTAAGATCTTTTTTATTCCATTCTGGGTTCCCAGCAGTAGAACATTTGCTGCGTTAATTGCAAAAATTCCAGTTGTTACTACTCCGGCAATATTATTGATCTCTTTTTCCATTTCCAGAGGATTTGTTATTTGCAGGCCATGAATATCAAGAATAATATTTCCGTTATCAGTAGTGAATTCTTCACGAAGTTTTGGTTGGCCTCCCATAGCTTCAAGTTTACGTGCTACTAATTTTTGAGCCATTGGAATTACTTCAATAGGTAGTGGGAATTTACCCATGGTATCTACAAGTTTTGATTCATCGGCAATACAAATAAATTGTTCGCAACTGGCAGCGACAATCTTTTCACGAGTTAATGCACCGCCGCCACCTTTGATAAGGTTTAGTCCAGCATCAGATTCATCGGCGCCATCAATGTAAACGGGGATGGTTTCATTTACTTCGTTTAGGTTAAATACCTTGATGCCGTGTTCTTGCATTCTTTGGGTTGAGGCTTCAGAGCTTGAAACCGCACCTTTGATTTTAAAATCAAGATCAGCTAGACCATCAATAAAAAAGTTAACGGTAGATCCAGTGCCAACACCAACTATGGTATTTGGTTTGATATATTCTAGTGCGGCTAAGGCGGTTGCTTTTTTTAGCTGATTTTGATCCATGGTGTCTCCGTATGGTGGTTATGCTTGAATGGGGGTATTTTAAATAGTTCGCACTTTGCAAAGCAAGCAATCATTTTTTAGGCACACATAAATAAGTTTATGTAACTCCGCTGCCGTTATTCATGCCGTAGACTGTTTTCTAAATGATAGTTTACTTTTTTTAGAGAGAATGATGCTCTATATGGGGATGTCTTTTGAGGTTATAAACTGACTTTTCAGTAATAACTGCAGTAAGTGGAATATCCCATGGCTCACGTTTAAGTTTGTCTATATGTTGAAATTCATAGGCTAGGCCGATTAGTTTGGGCTTGTGCAAAGATTTTCGGTTTGCAAGATAGCTGAAAGTACGATCATAAAAACCACCACCCATGCCAAGTCTGTTGCCTTGGGAATCAAATCCGACTAGTGGCATTAATACAATATCTAGTTCTTTGGCAGTAATAGAACATTTTTTGGCACAGATTATTTCAGGAATACCAAATTTGTTGTTCTCAAATTTTGATTTTGTAGTGAAACGACAGAAATGCATTGGTTGCCATTTAAAATGGGGTAGGTTTGGCAGGTAAAATTTTACCGGCTGATTGCGGCACTTGTGTATAAGCGGCAAGGGATTGATTTCGCCGTCAAATGGCCAGTAAATCGCGATTCTTTTGTTGATAAAGATATTGGTTAGACGAGCAACGCGTGCACACATTTGTTTAGACAAGTGGTCACGTTGCCTTGTGGTAAGGCTGCGGCGTTGTTCGCGGATTTTTTTTCGTAACGATTGTTTGTTGTTCATATCAAAAAATGTAGGACATCCTCCGCTTGTGCCGGTCTGGCCGCTGCCCCTGAACCAACGGTTCAGGTGGGACGGATGAGTTACTTTGCAGGTTTTCCGCACGTGACGGATATACGCAACAAGCAAAAACACCTAGTGTCCCGTATTTAGTAATTAGGCTCAAGAGGTACCCAGGCCTTGTTCGAACACAGCAGGGGACGTCACTTTTAGGTTCTTACAAATAGTGAATAATGTCAATTGAGTGTTTCAAAATATAGAAAAACTACTCAACTTCATCCATGAACAGATCAATTTGTTTTGAGATTTTTTGAATGCGTTCCAATGTCTTAGAATTATTGGGGTTGTCAATAGAACGATTTTGTAGCATTTCATGAGTGATATTTAATGCTGCCATAATTGCAATACGGTCGGTTCCTATTACCTTGCCGCCGGCTCTAATTTCGCGCATCTTATCGCTTAAATAATCAGCTGCTTGTAAAAGCCCTTCTTTTTCTTCGGGGGGGCAGGCAATAAGGAACTCTTTTTCCAGAATTTTAATTTCAACGGGTGTTGGTTCACTGCTCATTGCGGATCCTTTACTAAGACTGACAAATTAGCTCTTTTCCATGGTTTTTAAGCGACGGATCATCGCTTCTACACGGCTTTTGGCTTGATTGTTCTTTTCTAATAACGCAGCTCTTTCAGAGTTGAGTGCCTGCTGTGAAGCTCGAAGAGATTTGTTTTCTTCGGAAAGCTTAGTACATAGCGAAGTTAAAGATTCAACTTTATCTGCAAGTGCTGTTATCTCATTGTCGAATGAATTCTTTTCCATGTCAAAAATATAGCCCTCATATAAGCACTGGTCAATGATTATTCAGAATAGATATATTAGTCTCATTAAAGTAATATGCTTCTTTTTAGTATTTTCTAAATGATTTGGTCAACGTTATTAGCAATTATTTTTACAATTAAGATCATAGCATACTTAATGCCTACAAATGGAGAAGTTGATGTTTTCTTTTGAATATCAGGACTATATAGATTTGCAAGACGTACTTGAAGAGGTTAAGGCCGCGACAGGTCCTTCAGAGGCTCAAGGGATATTGTGCGGAATGATTGTGGCTGATGATGAGGATTCAAAGGCAAAATGGATGGCTCAGGTTTTAGATAACGCTGAGCTAAAGGGCGAGGTCGCTAAGCAATGTCTGGTTCTATTAGATGCGTTATACACTAAAACTAAGGAGCATATGGCAGATGAACAGTTTCGACTGGAATTATTATTACCTGATGAGGAGCAGTCAATAAGTGAGCGTGTGACGGCAATCTCTTTTTGGTGTCAGGGGTTTTTGTATGGCTTGGCTGTTGCTGGAGTAGATCTAAATGCAAAAGATTTACCGGAAGAAGCTATGGAGGTAGTTCGTGATCTTGGTGAAATATCAAAGGCGGATGATGAGCTTGAAGATAATGAAGAAAATGAACAGGCTTTATTTGATATAGAGGAATTTGTTCGTATGGGAGTGTTGCTGTTGGCGGAGATCTTTAGGGCTCCCGATCCTGAGCAGGCAGTGCACTGATGGATTTATAAGTAGGAAAGCGTCATCATTGATTTGGTCCGGGGACCGGCAAATATAGCAAAGCTAATTTTGCCGCGTAAAGCGCGCATACTAAATCGGTTTATTAATACTATGGATTAACTTCTTCGTGGGAATGACGAATTTTTGATAAATGGTTTTTGGGATATGGTTAAAAATGGAATTAAAAGAGTTTAAGGCAAGAAGAAAAGAATTGATGCAGATGGTTGGGGAAGACTCCATCGTAATTATTCCTGCAGCCCCTGAGCGTAAGCGTAATCGAGATGTTTATCATAGGTATCGGCAAGACAGTGACTTTTTTTATCTGACCGGCTTTGTTGAACCAGAGGCTGTGTTGGTGTTAGTGCCTGGGCGTGAATATGGAGAGGTGCTTATATTTTGTCGGGAAAAGGATCCGCTTAAAGAAACTTGGGATGGTAGAAGGGTTGGTCTTGAGGCGATTTGTGATTTGTACGCGATTGATGATTCATTTCCAATAAGTGATATAGATGATATTTTGCCAGGAATTATTGAAGGGCGAAATAAGCTTTATTGTACGATGGGGATAGATTCTGCTTTTGATCAAAAGGTAATGGTTTGGATAAATCATATTCGTGAAAATTCTCGAAAAGGTATGCATCCGCCGCATGAGATAGTGTCGTTAGAAAACATCCTGCATGAAATGCGGCTTTATAAAAGTTCGTTTGAAATAAAGATGATGAAGCGTGCTGCCAAACTTTCGGCACAAGCTCATATTCGTGCTATGCGGTTGTGTAAGCCGGGAATGATGGAATATGAGCTAGATGCAGAGATCGTGCATGAATTTATGAAAAATGGAGCTACTTATGCATATCCGTCAATTATCGGGGGCGGTGAAAATGGGTGTATTCTGCACTATATTGAGAACAACTCACAGCTTAAGGGTGGTGATCTGGTTTTGATTGATGCTGGAGCAGAATTTGATCATTATGCGGGCGATATTTCTCGTACCTTTCCTGTTAATGGACGGTTTTCAGCAGAACAAAAGGCGGTATATGAGATAGTGCTGGATGCTCAAATGGCAGCGATTGAAGCCGCGCAACCAAATAATCACTGGAATCAACCTCATGAAGTGGCAGTTCGCATTATTACTCAAGGTCTTATTGATCTGGGGGTTTTGGATGGTACTGTAGATGATCAGATCGAACAAAATGGTTATCAGCAGTTTTTCATGCATCGTACCGGGCATTGGTTGGGTATGGATGTTCATGACGTTGGTGATTACAAGGTTAATGGTGAATGGCGGATGCTTGAAAAGGGTATGGTTTTGACCATAGAGCCTGGAATATACATAACTCCGGCAAAAACCGTTGATGAAAAATGGTGGAATATCGGAATAAGAATTGAGGATAATGTGGTTGTTACTTCGAAAGGTAATGAGGTGATAACGAAAGATGCGCCGAAGACAATATCTGATATCGAAGACTTAATGGGTTAATTCGCGCCTATTTCCCCAAATACTGCGTTATATCTCCAGACTTATTCGGGCACATATTTCATATATGCTTCCTCATAAGGCTTCGATATGCCTTGTCTTTGGGAAAATATTCTGCGAATTAACTGTGCCCGGGCAGTATGTGCGTTTATTTTTTATAAACCGCGCCTTGATCTTGAAAAAATATCCTCAGAATTTTGGAGCTTTATTTGTAAACATCATCTCAAATCCCGGTAAAAACACCTCTATCAAATCCGCCTTATAATCTGCAATGGCAAGAATCGAGCGTCTGCATAACAGCGAATTACATTTTTTTATTTCAGGGTTGTCCTGGATCTCTGCTGGAAGCAGCTTGATCTGTGTTAGATATCCAAAATCCATCCTGTCTTTGTGAAATTGCCCATGCTCAAGCAGGAAAAAACCAAGTGAACTGTTACCAAGCTGGGTTAGTCTAGGTATTTCCTTAACTAATTCTTGTTGGAAATGGGTTTGTGCGTAAATCAACGGAGTATCACCATTGTAAATGATTGCTTCGCGACAAAAAACGTTTTGGTTTTCTAGGTAATTATTGCTGATGAGCTTGAATCTTGTGGGGAGCTCCAGTTTGCCCTGTAAGAATTGGGAAACTGGAGAGGTTTTTTGCAACCAAGAGCAAAAAGATTCGTTCTTGTGGGATATGTTGTTGCTTGTCCATTGGATATTGTTAAGGTTTATCAATTTATTACCGGTAGAAAATTATATAAAGTCACGTCATACCGGCAAATGTCGGTATCCAGAAAAAAGCAAAGTTATATTGCTTATTATATCGATTAGGCCAATGAAAATAATGCAAAAACAACGACCAGGTCAACTTTCTAAGTGGATGAAGCCTTTATTTTGGACTATATATTTTAAGTTGGATACTTTTTTGAGCGCGCTCAATATTATGGAAGATATTGGGTAGGAGTGGAAAAACGCTATGTTTTCAAATTCTTATCATTATGGTGTTTGTTGTGCTGCATTGTGGTAGTGCTAGGTATTGCATTTTTTCCACTTATCGGGAAAAGGGTTGGACGCATCGGAAAACAGCTGTCGGGTAAATAATAAAGTGCTAATAATAGATGATATGAAAAGTTCAAAAGGTTTTACATTGCTGGAGTTAATGATAACGCTGGCTGTTTCGGCAATTCTAATGTTTGTAGCCGTGCCATCTTTTGTGTCTTTTATCCGTAATAGTCAGATGACTACACAGGCAAATGCCTTTTTTACAGATTTAAGTCTTACAAAAAGTGAAGCAGTTAAAAGAAATGCCAGAGTTTCCATTTGCGCAAGCACTAATGGCACTACATGTTCAGGTAGTACAAACTGGGCAACGGGATGGATTGTGTTTACTGATGCATCTGGTAGTTCCGGGGTGCTGGATGATTCTGATGAGTTGCTGCGTACTCATGGTGAGATAAAAGGTGAAGCCACATTTACCTCCGGAGGTGACAGTTACGTTCAATTTACCGCTTCTGGTTATTCAAGTGCTTATAATGATGCTTCTGCTTCAGAGATTGTATTTACCTTAGACCATCCGAGTTGTAGTGGCGATCAAAAGCGGGTTATCTCTGTCGCTCCGTTTGGAAGGGTAGAGGTTGAGCGTCAGGCTTGTGGAACCTAAGTAAGAGGTTGCTGATATGAGAATTAATAGATGCAAACAGCAAAATAAGATAGAAAAAGGTTTCGGGATCCTTGAAATTCTTATTACTGTATTTGTGTTGGCGATAGGTTTGCTTGGAATAGCTTCTTTGCAAACTCTTGGGTTTAGAGCCAGTCAGGGTGCTTATATGCGTACAATCGCATCATATAAAGCATATGAGATGATCGATAGGATGCGTGCTAATCCCGACGGCATATCTGCCGGTAGCTACAATGCGATTACCGGAATACCATCTACATCTGATTGTTCTGCACAGTCTTGTAGTTATTCTGAAATGGCTGTTTATGACGCTAATCAATGGAATTCTGAATTGGCAGAACTTCTTCCTTCCGGGCAGGGAACAGTTGTTGGCTCTGGTTCGGGTTCAGTATTTCAGGTTGTGGTTAGATGGGATGAAAACAGAGAAGGTGCTACAGGATTAGGATGTGACCCCGATTCAGATACCGACTTGGTTTGTTTTAGTATTAATGTGCAGTTATAGGGTGGCTTTCTTTATAAGAGATAAAAAAACAAGAGAAAAATATGAATATTAAGGCACAAAGGCAAACAAGGATGGATAAAAGTTATAAATTCCAGGATGGGCAAAAAGGGTTATCGTTAGTGGAACTAATGATTGCCATGGTGATAGGCCTTATTCTTTTAACCGGTATTTTACAGATTACTATTGCCAATAGTGATAATAGCCGTATGCATGAGCAGATGTCACGTGTGCAAGAAGCAGGAAGATTTGCGATAGATGTACTTTCTAAAGATATACGTATGGCGGATTTTTGGGGATGCATATCATCGGCAACCAAGCTTACGAATAATCTTGATCCATCAAGTTCTAGTTTTGCAGGGTTGGAATTTGACCGAGGTGTCGGAGGAGAGGATGGCGCTTCCGGAGGCCCTGACTCAATAACCTTGAGTGGTGCCATTGGTACGGGTTTGATAGTTCAGCCACCATATGGACCACAAGCGTCATCTAATGTTAAAGTTCCTGCAGGCAACTCACTGGAACAATTTGATATTGTTGTGTTAAGCGATTGTCTTGCAGGGGATATCTTTGAGATTGTAAATGCCAACCCTGGTGGCAGTGGCACCGTTGATCACAATACTGGTACGGTTGCCGTAGGCCCTGGAAATTATAACCCTGATCCTACATGTCCTAGTGGTCATTGCCTTTCAAAAGTCTACCGAGGTGACGCGCAGATCTATGGTTTGCAAAGTCTTACCTATTTTATTCAGCAAGCTGCATTTGAGGAGCCTAAATTGGTTCGTAGTTTAAATGGAAATGCTCCGGTTGAATTGGTTTCCGGTATTGAAGATATGCAGCTTGAATATGGTGTCGATACTGATGGCAATAGTGTGGCTGATTACTATAAAACAGCAACTCAGATTACTGCTGCAGGGGAGTGGGAAACTGTTATTACAGTTAAGATTTCCCTTTTGGTTCGGGCTAAAGAGGCAATAATGCATGAAGCTCAAACTTATAAATATAATGGGGCAACTGTAACCTCAAATGATCGCCGTTTGAGACGGGTTTTTACTACCGTAGTTACTATTCGCAACAGGACTAAATAGAAGCAGAACAATATAAAAGGTGTTCGCATGAAAGCAAAAAGATTAATCAATAAATCAAGAAGGCAAAAAGGCGCTGTGCTTGTCGTGGGGCTTATTATGCTTTTGATAATGACTCTTCTTGGTATAACTACAATGCATACATCAGTTATTGAAGAGCATATGAGCGGTAATTTGCGCGACAAGCAACTTGCCTTTCAGGCAGCAGAATCATGTTTGCGTAATGCAGAGCAATTTCTTGAAACCATTGTTTCTACTTCTGCTCTTGATGGCAGTGGTGGGCTTTACGGTGTTGATAATGATGAACCGGATATTGACAGTGCTTGGGATGACAGTAATTCCAGAGTATATAGTGGTAGCCTTAGTGGAATAAGTACCCAGCCAAGATACAGAGTTAAATTGATTGGAGAGTTTGGTACAGATACTGGAGCTATCAATATTGGGCGTTATGGCGAGTTAAAAGCACAAGAAGGGGTGACAGCCTTTTTGATAACAGTGCGCGGAACTGGCGGAAGTGATAATTCAGTAGTCTATGTGCGTTCATATTACGGGCGCAGAATTAGTGGTTAGATTGATTATTACGATAGTTATTAGGTCAGCATGAATTGAGGAGAAGAGAGATGAATATCTTAAATAAAGCAAAGCTTGGTAAGTTGGCGGCACTGCTTTTTGTCTGTGGTACGGCTCCGGCAATTCATGCAGATCCTGGCACACTAGCAGACAGCCCGCTGTTTCTATCAACCTCGGTAGAGCCAAATATTTTTTGGACAGTTGATGATTCCGGTAGTATGGATTGGGAGGTGCTAAGTAGCACAGGTGTTTCGGGTAGGCCTTATTTGCGTAATACATATTCCAATTTCTATATTCTACCAAGCGTTAATAATGATTATGATGCGTATTGGATATCAAATCATAATTATTACCCGTATACCATACCTTCAGAGGCATCTGAGGCAGGAGCGTGGAAAGCACGTAATAGTACATTCAATGCTCTTTATTATAATCCAGAGATAACTTATGAAGCATGGGCCGGCTCAGATATTTCTGGTAACCCTATGTATATGAATGCGAATGCAGCGGCGGCATTAGTTGATCCAACCAATGCTGGGGCAGGAACTTTAGATCTTACAGCTGATATTACCTATAAAAATTGGAGCTTCTCTGGAGGTAATTGGTACGATGACACTATCTATCCTGCCCAGTATTATACTTGGACAGACACCGATAACGACGGTGTCGTAGAAGATACAGATGCCCATGCATTGATAGAAATTAAAAGTGCAAATGCTCCATTTACAGGCAGTTCTGATAGGTCAGATTGTGTTTCAGCTCCGTCTTGTACCTATGCCGAAGAGATTCAAAACTTTGCTAACTGGTACCAGTATTACCGCAAAAGAGAATATGCAGGGAAGGCTGCAGTTGGAAATATTGTGCAAGGAAACTCTTCTTCCAGAATGGGAATGCAGGTATTCAACGATGGGTTGGTGTCAAATGCAACTAGTATGAGCGTTGCTGCTGATAAGGTTTCTCTACTAAGTAGTGTATATGGGCTTTCTATGCCATGTACATCTGGGAATTGCCCTGGAACACCAGCCAGAACCTCTTTAAAAAGTGTTGGCGACCTATTTGAAGGTGCAAGTTCCCCGATATTGGGCTCATCTACTGGCGGTACATGTCAGCAAAACTTTAATATCCTGATCACTGATGGTTATTGGAACGGAAGTAGCCCAGGCGTTGGCAATACTGATGGTGGAACAAGTAATAGTGACTTTGATGGTGGTTATTATGCAGACTCATATTCAGATACGCTAGCTGATGTGGCTATGCATTATTATGAAAGGGATTTGAAAACAACTTTAGATAATAGGGTTCCAACTACTCCAGGAGTGGATGAGGCAGATCATCAACACCTTGTGACCTACGCTGTTGCATTTGGTGTATCAGGGTCTTTAGATCATACAACTCAGGACCCATCAGATACAGGGTTTGCTTGGCCAGATCCAGAATCAGGAGATATATACAAAGTAGATGACCTATGGCATACGGCTTATAACGGTAGAGGCCTTTATCTAAATGCACAAAACCCACAGCAGCTGGTTAGCTCTTTAGAGTCAGCTCTAGAGAATATTGATGACCGGTCCGGGAGTGCTGCAGCGGTAGCGTTTAATACCAATACTCTATCCACCGGTAGTGCTGTCTTCCTGGTTTTATTTAACTCCAACCGTTGGAGCGGTAGCGTATATAAATATGCACTTGATCCATTTACTGGTGCTGTGTCAAACACAGTGACTTGGGAGGCATCTGATGTATTGGATAGTAGGAATCTATCTTCTAATTCGCGGGTGATCATGACCCATAATGGTACTGATGGTGTTCCTTTTCAGTGGGCAAATATCACAACTGCGCAACAAAATGACCTAAAAACAAATCCCGCAGGCGGAACAGATGCTGATGCGAAGGCTCAGGCTAGACTAAACTATATTCGCGGTGATAGGACCAATGAGGGGTCAGGTTATAACTTCAGAACCAGGTCCAGTCGTTTAGGTGATATTGTACATTCAAACCCGGTTTATGTAGGTGAGCCATCAATGGCATGGCCTGACTCCTCGCCATTCCCTGATGCAGATACAACAAAGTATTCCTATTGGAAGTCGCTAAGTGCAGTTAAAAATAGAGAACCAATGCTCTATGTTGGAGCCAACGATGGCATGATGCATGGTTTTAGAAGTAGCGATGGTGCAGAGATGATGGCATATATCCCATCTAATCTGTTCTCTACAGATACCAATGGTGGGTTACATTACCTGACTGATCCAGCTTATCTGCATAGATACTATGTTGATCTGCCTCCAACCGTTACTGATGCCTATGTTAAGGTTGATGCGGCTGGAGCTGTTGGTTGGAGGACGCTATTGCTTGGTGGTCAACGTGCAGGCGGTAGAGGTATATTTGCAATGGATATTACCTATCCAACCAGCTTCTCTGAAGCTAATGCGGCCAATACTGTATTATGGGAGTTTACTAGTTCAGATGATGCTGACCTGGGGTACACCTATAGTGAGCCAACCGTTGCTTTGATGAATAACGGCAAGTGGGCGGCAATATTTGGTAATGGCTACAATGATAGTGGCAGTGGGGAAGCGCAATTATTCATCGTATATCTAGAGGGTGGATTAGACGGTGTATGGACTGCTGGCACTGATTATATGAAGATCACTACAGATAGCGGTTCTACAAGTAATAGAAATGGATTGTCAACCCCTGCAGTAATTGATGAAGATGGTGATGGCACTGCGGACAGAATATATGCTGGAGATTTGTATGGAGATTTGTGGGCTTTTGATATCTCTGATTCCAGTACCGCAAAATGGACGGTTGCACATAAATCAGGAAATACGCTTGTGCCGTTATATGATGGATTAAGTACGCAGCCAATAACTGTTGAACCGGTGGTGACTGATCATCCAACAGAATCCGGTTATATGGTTTATTTTGGTACAGGACAATATTTAGTCGATACTGATAAAACCAGTACTGATTCGCAGTCGTTCTATGGTGTTTGGGATTCTGGAGCTAAACAGCTTGCGCGTACTGACTTGATAGCTCAAACATTTGAGACCGGGTTTGCCAGTAACGTAAGAGTGTTAACCAATAATACAGTTAACTATGCAGATGGCGATGATGGGTGGTATATCGATTTGCCTACTACAACAGAGAGGATTGTGGTTAACCCAATACTTCGAGGCGAAACTCTATACTTTAATACACTAATATCTTCAACAGATCCATGTACCTATGGTGGTAGTGGTTGGCTAATGGGAGTGGATATGATGACTGGTGGCAGGCCTGATGCGGATAATCTTATCTTTGATGTTAATGGAGATAATATTGTTAATAGTGATGATCTATTAAGCAATGGCGATAGTTCTGTATCTAATGCAGCTGCTGGTGGTATTCAGTATGCTGAAGGCATACCTGCTGAATCAGCATTCTTGGGTGACTATCAATATACACCTGGAACTAATACAGATGATGGAAGCGATATCAAGGTGAATAAAGTGCAAGACCTTGGTGATGGTGAGACTGGAAGGCTATCTTGGGAAGAGATCTCGCTAGACTAGTATAGGAGAAAAGATTATGAAAAGGTTAAGATTAATACAAGGCTTGTTTATAGCGCTATTTGCTTTCTCTCCAATGCTGGCAAATGCAGAGGTCCCTTCCTGGTATCCGCAAACTGGGTACGATATTAGTGGTGTTGTTGTGCAGATTGATATTCGTAGTAGGGTAATTTTAATTGAAGATGATCAATTGAAGTTATCAACCAGCGTAAAAGCGCACAGTATTGCTGATGAATTTTATTCCCTTTCGCAAATAAAAGCTGGCGATTTTATTGGAGTAGATGTTTCTGAGTTATCAGATGGCAGTGTGGAAATTGTAGAAATATGGCTGCTTGATAAGGAGTCTCAATTGCAGGCGTTTCCAGTGCCTCCGGGAACACCTACAGTTTCTTCTAGTACAAAAAAAGATTCTGAGAAAGGTAATAGCCAGGGATTTGGGGTTAAAAAACAATGGAGAAAGTAATGTATAGAAAACATAAAGGGTTTTCGCTGATAGAGTTAATGATTGTAGTTGCAGTAATGGCGATATTGGCAGCTGTAGCATTTCCATCATATATGTCACACGTTCAAAAAACCCGTAGAGCTGATGGACAGTCAAAATTGATGGAGATAATGGGGCTGGAAGAGCGCCATTATTCTTTGAATAATACTTATGTCGTGCTATCAGGATTGAGTGCCTATGGTAGTGATTCTGTAGATAGTGATGAGGGGTTCTATTCTATATCTGCGGCCGCATGTGGAAGTGGTCTTGGGAGTTGTGTGCAGTTAACAGCAACTCCGCAAGGTGCTCAGGCTAATGATAGTGAATGTGGAGCTCTTACCTATGATTCGCGAGGTCAAAAAGGTGAAGGTGGTACAGGATCGGTTGATGATTGTTGGTAAATGAAGCCTTAAAAGCGGAACTGTTAGGTTGCAAATAAGATTAGGCATGTCTAATATATTAAAATAATAGGATGAAATTATAAAGGGTGGCTTATGGCTCCAAATGATAATAACTACATGGGTAAAGAGCGAAGAAATCAGCAGCGGCGTACAGGTCAAGATCGTAGGCAAATGGTGCGTTTTAGTGAAAAAGCTGACAGGAGAACCGGAAAAGATCGGCGTAATTTTAGAGGGGTTTGGAATACACGCTGTACTATTTAGTTAGCTCAAATAATCATTTCAGAATTCTGTTATGCCGGTACAGGTATTAATACCGTTCGTGCTGAGCGCGAAGCAGTCGAAGTATGAAACGGTATTGATGAAAGGTTTGCAAGCACCCTTCGACTGCTCGTACCTCGCGCTCAGGATGAACGGGATTTTAAGCTTTTAATACTCTTCATCCATTAATAGCATTAGCAAATTTGAATGGGTAATTTATAAGTAAGTGGTTTTTATCTTTAGCTACCAGCAAAATCCCTTCTATGCTACGATCTGCCTTTCTCTGAACGGATTCATTTTAATAAAGCAATGAGCAAATCACTTCTAAAATCTTCATTTGTCGTAGCAATAATGACTATGCTTTCACGAGTATTTGGCGTGGTGCGCGATATTGTTTTTTCTCACTACCTTGGGGCAACCGGTGGTGCCGATGCGTTTTTTATTGCGTTTAAGATTCCAAATCTGATGCGTCGCATCTTTGCCGAAGGCGCCTTTTCGCAAGCATTTATTCCAGTGCTTGCGGATCATAAGCACGAAGGTGATCATGAGTTAACTCGTAGATTTATCAGTGATGTTTGGGGGACGTTGGGAGCAATTCTGTTTGTAATATCTGTGGCTGGGGTATTTTTGGCTCCAATAATTGCCTTTATATTTGTTCCTGGTTGGTACTTTGATAAGCAGGAACAATATCAGCTAACCGTGCTGCTGTTGCGCTTTACTACTCCGTATATTCTGTTTATTTCGCTTGTTGCTTGTGCGGGCGGAATACTTAATTCTTATGGTAAGTTTGCGGTGCCTGCGTTTACTCCGGTACTTTTAAATATCTGCCTGATTCTGGCAACTATATTTATGGCACCGCACTTTTCTAATCCGCAGGTTGGGATAGCTTGCGGAGTGTTTGTTGCTGGGGCAGTGCAGTTGCTGTTTCAGTTGCCGTTCCTGTTTAAGCTTAATGTGCTTGGTAGACCTGGCTGGGGTTGGAATACCCCGGCGGTGAAAAAGATCGTGAAGCTGATGCTGCCTTCTATTGTGGGGTCGTCGGCAGCGCAGATCAATCTGCTGATTGGCAGTATTCTGGCTTCACTGCTGGTTACCGGAAGCGTGAGTTGGCTTTACTATTCAGATCGTCTTATGGAGTTTCCGGTCGGGGTATTCGGAATTGCCGTATCAACGGTGATTCTACCGAAATTATCTGAGCAGCATGTTGGCGATAATCAGGAACATTTTTCGCGCACGTTGGATTGGGCCTTACGTTTGGTTTTGGTTATTGGAACGCCGGCGGTGGTCGGTTTGATTTTTCTTTCTGAGCCAATAATTGCGACCATATTTGGTCATGGCGCTATTTCTGCGCATGATGTTACTCAGTCATCCAATAGTTTGATTGCCTATGCAATTGGTACGCAGGGGTTTATTCTAGTAAAGGTGTTGTCACCTGGTTTTTTTGCGCGCAAGGATACCAAGACTCCGATGAAGTTTGGTTTGGTGGCTGTTGTAACAAATATCGTATTAAGTCTTATCTTGCTGTATCCGCTGCAGCATGTTGGCCTGGCTCTGGCTACTTCTTTAGCTGCAATAGTAAATGCGGGATTGCTGTTTATCACTCTGTATCGACGCAAGATATATGTCCCGGAACATGGTTGGGGAATTATGATTCTGCGCACCATATTTGCCAATGCGTTTCTGGCCGCATTTTTGATTCACTTTTCTTCGATCGATAGTCATTGGTTTGATGAGCTATTGCTGGATAAAGTGATTTTTCTGCTGGAGGTGGTAGTTGGTGGCGGTGTGTTGTATTTCTTTGTTTTAGCTTCATTTGGGTTGCGGCCATCCCACCTAAAAGCCGATATCCACTGAATTTTTTCCTATTTTGTCCAATACTGCGTTATAGCTCCAGACTTGTTCAGTTACATATTGCAATATGCGCCTTCACAAGGCTTCGCTTTGCCTTGTCTTGGGCAAAATATGCTAAAAATTAAAAGTCTACTGTATTGTATTCGCATTGCGTTTTTTATTCGTAAAATAAGTAGCATGCTGTTGTTCGGAGCAGGTTGGAATGTGGAGTTTATAAGCTGGGTTCAAATAGTAATTAATTAGCAGCTTTTTTTCTGGATTCCCGCCTTCACGGGAACGACGGATGCGTAAATGCAAAAAACCCTTAATTTAACTCGCAATTATCCGCTATTTTTAGGATAATCTACGGTTCTGGTTGTCCGGTACGTCACTTGGGATATGCACTTAATACGCTCTTTAGAACAGTTCAGGCATCATTATGATGGTTGTGTAGCAACTATCGGTAATTTTGATGGCGTCCATCTTGGGCATCAAAAGATGATGCGCGAGCTTAAAGAGAAAGGAAAAGAGCTGAATCTGCCGGTTGTGGTAATAACCTTTGAGCCGCATCCAAAAGATTACTTTGTACCTCAGTTTGCGCCATCGCGAATTTGCCGTTTGCGCGATAAGCTGGTATTTCTGCGCGATTGCGGTATTGATTACGTATATTTGATTCGTTTTAACAGCCAGATTGCGCATATGAAAGCAGGAGCCTTTGTAGATGATGTGCTGGTAAGTGGTTTTGGAATCAAATATCTGGTAGTTGGTGATGACTTCAGATTCGGCGCTGCCAGAGAAGGTGACTTTGACCTGCTGGTAACTCAGGGGAAGGATAAAGGTTTTGCTGTATCGCGCATGCCAACCTATCCACTGGATGGTGCCAGAGTCAGTAGCTCCAGAATTCGTGCCTGCCTTATGGAGAACGATATTGGTTATGCCGCCAAGTTATTGGGGCGGGAATACAGTATTTCTGGCAGAGTAAGGCATGGTTTAAAGCTGGGCCGAAAGTTAGAATTTCCAACTGCAAATATTGGTATGCCGCAGATGCCATTTCCATTGAACGGTGTGTATTTTGTTCGGGTTTATGGGCTTGACGATAAATCATATCCTGCTGTTGCCAATGTTGGATGCAGGCCAACAGTGGATGGAACATTGACTGTTTTAGAGGTGCATATACTTGAGTTTGACGAAGATATATATGGACGTTATATTCGAGTTGGTTTTCTCCATTTTTTGCGACCAGAGCAAAAGTTTGATTCCGTAGATGAACTACGTAAGCAGATTGAGCAGGATGTTGCTCAGTCGAAAAAGTTTTTTAATTTAAATTAAAATTGGGTATGCCCGTGACAAAAGACTATAAAGATACGCTAAACCTTCCTGAAACCGAATTTCCAATGCGCGGAAATTTGGCTAAACGTGAGCCAGATATGCTGAAAGACTGGCAGGAAAAAGATATCTACAACAAGATTAGAGAGATATCCAAGGGAAGAGATAAGTATATTCTGCATGACGGCCCTCCGTATGCGAATGGTGATATCCATATCGGTCATGCGGTAAACAAGATCCTGAAAGATTTTATTATCAAGAGTAAAACTCTAAGTGGTTACGATGTGCCTTATATCCCAGGCTGGGACTGTCATGGTCTGCCGATTGAAACTCAGGTCGAAAAGAAGGTTGGCAAGGTTGGTAAAAAAGTAGATGCCAAAGGCTTCAGAGATCTGTGTCGTGAATATGCGGGTAAGCAGGTTGAAGGGCAAAAACGTGATTTTGTTCGTCTTGGTGTATTTGGTGAGTGGGATAATCCATATTTGACTATGGATTATAGAACCGAGGCCGATATCCTGCGTGTTCTTGGTAAGGTGATCGAAAATGATCACTTAGTACGTGGTTTTAAGCCGGTACACTGGTGTATGGATTGTGGCTCATCTCTGGCAGAGGCCGAGGTCGAATACGAAGATAAAGAATCACCAGCGATTGATGTTAAGTTTGATGTGGTTGATAAGGCTGCGTTTCTTGAAAAGACCGGTTGTGAAATAAACGGTGTTGATCCTGCCCTAGTTATCTGGACCACAACTCCGTGGACACTTCCTGCTAACCGCGCTGTATGTTTGCATCCTGATCTGGATTATGTGGTCGTATCTTTTGTTCAAGAAGGCAATAAACAGCTGGTTTTGTTGGCAGAGGCACTCTACAGTCAGGCAGTATTGCGCTATGGTGCGGAAGATGTACTGGTGGTTGGCAGATGCCGTGGTTGTGATTTGGAAAATATGGAGCTTAAACATCCGTTCTACGATCGTATTGTGCCGGTGATTCTTGGTGAGCACGTTACAACCGATACTGGTACCGGAGCGGTTCATACAGCCCCTGGTCATGGCGTTGACGACTATGTGGTTGGTCAGCGTTACGGTATTGAAGTAGATAATCCGGTTGGTGCTAATGGCTGCTTCCTGGAAGGGACCGAACTGTTTGCAGGTGAACACGTGTTTAAGGCAAATCCAAAGGTGGTTGAGGTTCTTAAAGAGCGTGGCGCGTTGTTGAAACATGAAAAACTACTGCACAGCTATCCACACTGTTGGAGACATAAAACCCCGGTGATTTTCCGTGCTACACCACAGTGGTTTATTGGTATGGAAAAGAAAGGTCTGCGCAAAGGCTGTGTTGATGCCATTAATAATGTTGAGTGGATCCCAGGCTGGGGTAAGGCTCGTATAGAAGGGATGGTGGAAAAATCTCCGGACTGGTGTATTTCGCGTCAGCGTATTTGGGGAGTTCCGATTGCGCTATTCGTGCATAAAGAGACTCAAGAGCCGCATCCAGACAGTGTAAAACTGATCGAAGAGGTTGCGAAAAAAGTTGAGCATGGTGGTATCGATGCCTGGTTCGAACTGGAAGCGGAAGAGCTTATCGGTGCTGATGCGGAAAGCTATGAAAAGGTACACGATACCCTGGATGTATGGTTTGATTCCGGCGCTACCAACTATTCAGTAATTGATCAGCGCGATCAGCTGGAGTTTCCGGCAGATCTTTATCTTGAGGGTTCCGACCAGCATCGTGGCTGGTTCCAAACCTCACTGAAACTTTCAATGGCAATGCGTGGTAAGCCGCCATTTAAAAATGTTCTGACCCATGGCTTTGTGGTAGATGCTCACGGTAAGAAAATGTCCAAATCTGCTGGTAATGTAGTGTTGCCACAAAAGGTATTTAACTCATTGGGTGCTGATATCCTCAGACTGTGGGTAGCAGCAACCGATTACACCACCGAGATGCGAGTATCGGATGAAATCTTAAAGCGAGCAGCTGATTCTTATCGTCGTATGCGTAATACCTCGCGTTTCCTATTGGCTAATCTTTCTGGATTTGATCCAAAACAGCATATGTTGGAATCATCAGAAATGATTGCCATCGATCGCTGGGCTATGGATCGTGCGGCTGAAATTCAGGAAGAGGTAATTAAGGCCTATGATGATTTTGATTTTCATCTTATCTACCAGAAGGTGCATAACTTCTGTTCTGTGGATATGGGGGGGTTCTATCTAGATATCATCAAAGACAGGCAATATACAACTGCAACAGACAGTGTTGCTCGTCGTTCTGCGCAAACTGCTATCTATCACATTGTTGAAGCGTTGACTCGCTGGTTGGCTCCGATCCTGAGCTTTACCGCAGATGAGATTTGGAAAGAGATTCCTGGTGAGCGTGAAGAGTCTGTATTCTTCGTAACCTGGTATGAAGGTTTGCAGCGTCTTGAGCAGGATGGCAAACTTAATAAAGGTTTCTGGGATAGTCTGTTGGCAGTTCGCGAAGGGGTGAATAACTCTCTGGAAGGGTTAAGATCCGGTAAGCAGATTGGTTCATCGTTGGATGCTGAGGTGACTATCTACTGTGATGATACGCTGTTGGAAAAATTGTCTGCGGTTGGTGATGAATTGCGCTTTGCGTTAATTACATCTTATGCGGCAGCAAAACCTCTAAGTGAAGTAGGTGATGTTGAGATTGTTGAGATCGAAAGTGGCGAGAAATATGCAGTGGCTGCCACAGTATCCAAGCATACAAAGTGTGTGCGCTGCTGGCATCATCGCGAAGATGTTGGTGGTGATGCTGAACACCCTGGTCTTTGTTCAAGATGTGTCGAGAATGTTACTACCTGTGGTGAAAATCGGCAGTTTGTGTGATTAGTATGTTTACTGGTAAAGCATAAAAGCTATTCCGTTCATCCTGAGCGTGAGGTACGAACAGTCGAAGGGTGATAGTAAAAAGCCGAATTAATACCGTTTCATACTTCGACTGCTTCGCGCTCAGCACGAACGGCATTAATTTCCCCGGACAGCAGTGGGACTTGACTCGGTATCCAGTAAAAGAAAGTTTGCAGCGCGAAGCGCTAATTTTACGTAATATTAATGAATAGGATTCTTTTGGAGTAGTTGATGCTTAAGTGGTTATGGTTATCTGTAGTTGTAGTGATTGCCGATCAGATAACCAAGATATTGGTTATTCAGAACTTTGAATATCAGGACGCAGTTGCCGTTTTGCCTGTATTTAATTTGGTGCACGTACATAATTTTGGTGCAGCGTTCAGCTTTTTAAGTACTGAAAGTGGTTGGCAGCGCTGGCTATTTGCCGGATTGGCGATAGTTATCAGCGTAATGATAGTATTTTGGATAAGCCGATTGAAAATTGGTGAACGATTCACTGCTATTGGGCTTGCTCTTGTTTTAGGCGGTGCGGTTGGTAATTTGGTTGACCGTATTTATCATGGATATGTTATTGATTTTTTAGATTTTCATCTTGGAACAAATCATTGGCCTGCGTTTAATGTTGCTGATATTGCTATATCGGTTGGGGTTGTTGCGCTTATTATTCTTTCTTTTTTTGATAAGAAGGATGTTATTGATAATAAAAAAGAGATTAACCAGAATGGTTGAGAAAATTCTGGTAGCCAATCCTCGTGGTTTTTGTGCTGGTGTGCAACGGGCAATTCAGATTGTTGAAACTGCATTGGCAAAATTTGGAGCACCAATATACGTAAGACATGAGATTGTACATAACCGTTTTGTGGTTGAAGGCCTAAAGGATAAAGGGGTTGTTTTTGTCGAAAACGTTGAAGAGGTTCCTGAAGGAGAGATTGTAATATTTAGTGCTCATGGTGTTTCCAAGGAAGTAGAAAATAAGGCAATTAATAGGAATCTACGTGTATTTGACGCAACTTGTCCACTTGTGTCTAAGATTCATTCTCAAGTTGTATCTAATGCAAAGGAAGGTAGGGATACGATTTTGATAGGGCATCCAGGTCATGCAGAGGTGGAAGGAACTCTTGGTCAATTTGCTGGGGCGGTTGCTTGTAGAGCAAAAATTCATGTTGTGGCAAATTTAGATGATGTAGATAAGCTTGATATTGATGCTGAGAAGCCACTGGCATATGTGACTCAGACTACCCTATCCGTTGATGATGCAAGAGATATTTTGAGCTCTTTGCAGAAGAAGTATCCATATATTACTGGTCCTAAAAGTAAAGATATCTGTTATGCGACGCAAAATCGTCAAGATGCTGTAAAGAAGCTATCCAAACAGTCTGATGTTATCTTTGTTGTAGGATCTAAAAATAGTTCCAACTCCAATCGATTGCGAGAAATTGGTGAAAAACATGGGGTGATGACATATCTGGTTGATTGTGCTGATGAAATAGAAGATTTTATGCTGCATGATGTGAAGATTGTTGGTGTTACCGCAGGTGCCTCTGCTCCTGAAGAGTTGGTGCAGGAAGTATTGAAAAAATTAAGTAATGATGGGGCGGTTATTGAGCAGTTGGATGGGGTGGCGGAAAAAATAGTATTTTCTTTACCAAAACAATTGTTAAGATAGTCAATATGGCTAAAATGAATGTTGATGGTTAAATCGCTAATTCGTATATAAAAAAATATAGCAAAGGGATTAATTTGGTTGAAGGCAAAGACAAGACGATCTTAATTGTTGATGATAGTAAGCTAGCAAGGCTAATAATCAGTAATATCATTAATGCATGTTATCCTCACTGGAAAATTATTGAGGCTGAGGATGTTGTTGATGCCGCAGAAAAATCAAAGGGTAGATCTTTTGATGCTATTTCTCTTGATGTAAATATGCCTGGAGAGGATGGTTTGTCGTTCGCACCAAGGCTTAAAAAGATGTGCCCGGATATTCCAATTGCATTGCTTACGGCTAATATTCAACCTAAGGTGCAGGAAAGGGCAAAAGAATTGGGGCTTTATTTTATACCTAAGCCAATAACTAAAGATAAACTTGCCGGTTTTATGCAAGTTGTTTTGCAAAAGTGATAAAAAAACTGACATCTTGTGTAAAAAAGCTTGACATTGCTGGTTATCGATACTAGCATTATAGTGAATAAGCCTTTGTTTTATAATTCTTTTGTGAAGTTGTTTGGGGACACGCAATTAGGCTTCATTACTTTTTAAAACGAGAGTCATAGATGGATATAACAGCGCGCAAGCCATTTAATAACCCTATCTTATGGAATAAATACATTAGAGTATTTAGAAGCTATGTTCCGGCGTGGTTATTGGTGCTTGGTATTATTGAACTACTGGTGCTGATGATTATTTCGGTGTTTGCAGCGGCAGAATTTGATTTCTATCAGTTGTTTGCTGCTGATGGTAATTGTTTTTCATGCCTTTTTAAGGCTGGAATATTTAGTATTACTATTTGGTTGTCTATGATCTCAATGGGATTGTATCAGCGTAGGTTGCGAGAAGGTGCTGCAGGTATTGCGTTGAGAGTTGTTATAAGTCATATATTTGGAGCAATAGCTCTATTTTGTTTTTATTTCATTATCCCCAATATATCTATTGATTTTAAAATTACTTTTGCCGCATTAATTATCTCATATATATCTATATTGATGGTTAGAATTGCCTTTCTGCGTTTGGTGGGTACAGAAGTTTTCAAAAGTAGAGTTATGGTTTTAGGTACTGGAGAAAAGGCTGGGGGTATAACTCATCTTAAGCGTTGGATTGATACGGTTGGCTATACTTTGGTTGGTTTTATAAATGTTGGTAATAGTGAACCAAAGATAGATATAGACCGCATAATAGATTCGAAAGGTAAAACTTTGGCTCAACTAGTTCGTGAATATTGCGTTGATGAAATTGTTATTGCCTTTGATGATCGCCGTCGGCGTATGCCTATGGACGATTTGCTTGATTGTAAAATGCTTGGGGTGAGAGTTGTAGATCTTATTACCTTCTATGAAAGGGAAACCTATAAGCTTAAATTAGATGTTATGGATCGGAGTTGGTTGATCTTTTCAGATGGATTTCAGCAAGGTGTATATGCTCGGTGGATAAAGCGAATATTGGATATTATTGTTAGTGGTTCAATATTGTTAATAACGATGCCTATTATGGTAATCACTGCCATTGCGATAAAATTAGAAAGTCATGGAGGAGTATTTTATTCCCAAAAAAGAGTTGGTTTTGCTGGTAAGCTATATTCTGTGCACAAGTTTCGCAGTATGGTGGCCAATGCCGAAAAAAACGGAGCTCAATGGGCAACCAAGAACGATAGTCGGGTAACAAAGGTTGGAGGGTTTATCCGTCTGACGCGGATTGATGAGCTTCCACAATTATGGAATGTATTAAAAGGTGATATGAGTTTTGTCGGGCCACGCCCTGAACGTCCAGAGTTTGTTGATCAGTTTTGTGAACGGATTGAATATTATGCAGAACGGCATAGGGTAAAACCTGGTATAACTGGTTGGGCACAGGTGTGTTATCCATATGGTGCATCGGAAAGTGATGCGTTCGAGAAACTTCAATACGACCTTTATTATGCCAAGAATAGCAGCCTGTTTCTTGATCTTATGATTATATTGCAGACAGTTGAGGTTATAGTTTGGCAAAAAGGGGCTCGCTGATTTTTTGCAGGGCGTATAGCAATCCGCCAATAATAATTCCGCACGATAGAGAGATATAAATAGAATGATAAATCTAACTCTTGTAGCCTACATCGTATGTGCGGTAGCTTACCTGTTTCTTTTTGTTGTCTTGCTTATTGGGTGGCGGGGTAAAAAGGAGGGTGCGGTATTATTACTTGTCAGCGTACTTACTTTTGTATGGGCAATTTCAGGAATGTTAGTTACCGTTTCTCACGGTCATTTGGTAGCAATATCATTAATAATTGAAGGTTTAAGAAATGTTGCGATCATTGCTTTTTTGTTAACGTTATTGAAAAAGGTAACCTCTTTAGTTATTGAAGGCGAACATGTAAAGTCTTCACCCTATTATTATTCAGTGTTGTCGGTATCAATTTTAATTCTGGCTTACAGTATAGGAATAGATCTGTTAACTAGTTTTACCCCTTGGATTGGTACAGTAACCCCAGGCATTTCCGGTCACTTGGCGACTTCAGTTTTAATCTTAGCGTTACTTGAACAACTCTATAGAAATACTGCAAATGAAAAGCGCTGGGGAATAAAATATATAAGCTTGGCTTTTGCTGGAATATTTGTATATGAATTTTATCTCTATGCAGATTCTTTGCTTTTTAGTCGGATTGAGGCTGGAATTTGGGGCGCGCGCCCTTGGATTGTGGCTGTAGTATCACCATTAATAGCGGTTTCAGCTGCCAGGAATCCTAAATGGTCGCTCGATGTTTACGTTTCCAGGCAGGCTGTATTTCATACTGCAACCCTTATTTGTGCAGGCATCTATTTATTATTAATGTCAATTGCCGGATTCTATATCAAAAAATATGGTGGCGATTGGGGGGCTGTAGCACAAGCGGTCTTTATTTTTGCGGCAATAATGGGGCTTTTATTAATTGTATTGTCCGGAAAAGCACGCTCATGGTTAAAGGTAACGGTTAATAAACATTTTTTTAATTATAAATATGACTATCGTGAAGAGTGGATCAGATTTAATAAAACGCTAACCGCTCTTGATGATATTTTACCAATTCGAAATCGAGCGATTAAATCATTGGCACAGATAGTAGAGTCGCCAGCCGGACTGTTATTCAGCAAAAACCAGAATGGTGATTATCATCTTGCTGCAAATTGGAATACCCCTTTGCCAAAATCAGACCTTATAGAAAGGGATGATCCATTAGCATTATTTATTGAAGAGAAGGAATGGATTATTGACCTGAATGAAAAAGCTAAGACTATAAGGAGCGAAGTTGGAGGGGGTAAAGGTGATATGAAGTATCAGCATTTGGTAATTGGAGATACCTTAAGTTGTGAAGAATACAGGTTTATAGTGCCGCTGTTAAATGAATCAGAGATGTATGGTTTTGTTGTATTAAACGAACCTAGGTCTAAGCGTACCCTTAATTGGGAAGATGTTGATATATTAAAAACAGCTGGAAACCAGGTGGCTAGCTATCTTGCTCAATTTGATGCTAATAACCAATTAACTATATCTAGGCAGTTTGAGGCTTATAATAGGCTTTCAACATTTGTAATTCATGATGTAAAGAACCTAGTAGGTCAGTTAACGCTGCTAAGTGCTAATAGCAAAAAGTTCAGACATAATGAAAAGTTTATTGACGATGCCTTCGAAACTGTAGAAAACGCTGTAGATAAGATGAATCATTTACTTGAACAGCTACGCAGCGGTATTGAGAAAAAGATTGTAGGAAGAGTCAATATTAGTGAACTGATGAAAACCATTATTCAGTTACGTAAGGCATCTGGTATTGAGATAGAAATTTATGATGATAGTAGTGCAAACTTTATTAGTGCAGATAAGCAGGAGCTTTCTGCTGTAATTGAGCATATTTTGCAAAATGCGATTGATGCTACAGTATCAAATAAGGAACAGGCTAAAGTGAAGATCTGTATCAACTCAGATGCAGAATTTTCTACTGTAAAAATTGAAGATAATGGAGAGGGAATGAGCAGAGAGTTTATTCGTGATCGTCTTTTTTCTCCATTTGATACAACTAAAGGGGATTCTGGTATGGGGGTTGGTGTATATCAAGCAAGAGAATATATCACCAGGATTGGCGGTAGGATTGAAGTATGTAGTGAAGTAGGAATTGGTACAACTTTTGAGTTGTATCTGCCACTCGCAGTTTCAAGTGAAGAGTAATAGGCTAGGCATTATGGAACAAGATAATAGAAAACTATTGATCGTAGAAGATGATAAGGGACTTCAAAAGCAGCTGAAGTGGAGCTTTGAGGAGTTTGAAGTAATTATTGCAGAAAATCGTCAGAGTGCTATCAAAGAATTACGCAGGCATGAGCCTGCTGTTGTTACCCTGGATTTGGGTTTGCCTCCGGATAGTAATGGAGCAACGGAAGGGTTAGCAACTTTAACCGAGATTATTCAACTTGCACCACATACAAAAGTGATTGTTGTAACCGGAAATGATGATCGAGAGAATGCAGTTAAGGCTGTGAGTTTAGGGGCATATGATTTCTATCAAAAACCTGTAGATGCTGAAGTTCTTCAGTTGATAGTTAATCGTGCTTATGCATTGGCAGAATTAGAAGAAGAAAATCGAAAGCTCAAGAAAGGAGGACCTGATAGTCCTCTGGATGGAGTAGTTGCATCTAGCCCGGAAATGTTAAAGGTATGTAGAACTGTTGAAAAGATATCGTCTGTAGAAGTGACGTCTTTATTGCTTGGTGAAAGCGGTACCGGTAAAGAGGTTATAGCAAAAGCGATTCATCAGTTAAGTCCTCGCGCACATAATAATTTTGTAGCGATAAACTGTGCTGCTATTCCAGAAAATCTATTAGAGAGTGAACTATTCGGATATGAAAAAGGTGCTTTTACCGGAGCGGCCAAAAGAACTATTGGGAAAATAGAGCATGCCAATAAAGGAACATTGTTCTTGGATGAAATTGGTGATTTGCCAATGTCTTTGCAGGCTAAACTGTTAAGATTTTTACAGGAGCGAGTGATAGAACGCTTGGGGGGCAGGGAGGAAATTCCTATTGATGTCAGAGTTATTTGTGCAACTAACCAAAATTTGGAAGAGTTGATAAAAAATAGTGGATTTAGAGAGGATCTTTACTATCGTGTAAGCGAGGTTGTGATAAATCTGCCTCCGCTTAGAGATAGAAAAGGTGATTCCTTAGTTATAGCTAAAAATTTCCTTAACAGGTTTGCTATGCAATATGGCCGTAAAATCAAAGGATTTAGTTCTGATGGCGTGGTTGCTATTGAAGGGTATAAGTGGCCAGGTAATGTTAGAGAGTTGGAAAATAAACTTAAACGTGCAGTTGTGATGGCTGATGGTGAATTTATTACCGCTGAGGATTTGGAATTGAGATCCGACGAAAATGTAGCACAGATGCCGTTTAATCTTAGACAAGTTAGAGATGAGGCAGAAAGGGGATGTATAGTAAATGCATTAGCCTATACTGAAGGGAATATATCTCATGCTGCGGAATTGTTGGGTGTAACCCGTCCAACCTTATATACCATGTTGAATAAGTATGGATTAGGGTGAGGGTGTAATATTTAATAACACATTTTCCCTTCTCAAATCAAAGTGCTTACAGGCTCAATTTGTAATTTGATTGTTGAGGCTGTTGGGCGGGATTCTTCGATTTTCGAAGGAGAAATCTGTTATTATTCATGAGCCTGATATTGTTGATGATATTTTTTCGGGCGGCTGAGAGTGAAGGTTGGTATCCAGTTTTTAATAAGCGTATTAAAACAGAAAAAAGTAATAGGAATATTAAATTCTAGAAAGGAACAGGGGTTAAAAATGTTTAAAAAGATAGTCATGGTTCTTATCGCATCATTTTTGATGCAGATGGCAGTTACCGCAAATGCTGCATCAAAAGAGCAGTATTTGCAGAGTGCAAAGAAGTATTTTCGCGAAAATAAATTTCGTGAGGCCATAATTGAGCTTAAAAATGCTATTAAGGATGATCCTGAATACATAGATGCCAGAATATTTCTAGGTGATGTAAATGCGGCTACTGGTCAGCCACTTGCAGCAGAAAAAGAATATTTATACGCAAAAAAAGCAGGAGCAAAGGCATCGCTGTGGATGTTGCCGCTTGGAGATGTTTATATAGGAATGGGGCGTTACGATGAAGTATTATCTCAACTTAAACTTGGCACCGATGCCACCCCTGAAGAATTATCGAAATTGTCAGTGCTTCGTGGAATGGCTTATGCTGGCTTGAAAAAGAAAGACAAGGCTGAAGAGGAGTTTGTTCGTGCTAGTCAGCTAGATGAAAAAAATGCCAGGGCATATCTTGGTCAGGCATCTCTTATGGTTAATCCGGATCAGTTGGATAAGGTGGAAGAGTTTATTTCCAAAGCTATAGAAGTGGAACCAAAGTTAGTCGATGCTCATCTGGCAATGACCACAGCAAAACTAAGAAGAAAGGATGTTGATGCAGCCATAGTTTCAATCGAAAAGGCTAGAGAATTATCTCCTTACAATATAAGAGTATTATTGGCAGCATCAGATATCTATCTTCTTAAAGGAAATTTAGATAAGGCTCAGGAAGACGTAGATACCGTTTTAAAGTCCCATCCATCGTTACCGATTGCAAATCATGTGAAGGCAATGGTTTCATATTCGCGGCAGGACTATGAAAGTGCAAAAAATCATGCAGATAAAGTGTTAAGGGTTTCTAAGGACTATTTGCCTGCTATTCGTCTGCTTGGTGCAATTGCCCTTAATCGTGGAGAATATAACTCTGCTCAGGAATTGTTACAAAAGGCTCATAGTCTTGCTCCAAAAGATATAAAGGTATTAAGAGCCTTGGCAGATACCCAATATCGGGCCAGTGAATATGCAAAAGCAAAAATAAGCTTGAAGAATCTTCTAGAGCTTGATGAGAAAGATGCTGCTGCCATGTCTATGTTAGGTTCTGTTTATCTAAAACTTGGTGAAAAGGAAAAGGGTAAACAATATATGGAGCAAGCAGTAAAACTTGATCCGAACGCTGCCAAGCTAAAAACCAATCTGGCTTTGGCCAATATTGCGATGGGGGATACAAAAGGCGCCATTAATGCTCTTGAAGCAATAGGTGTAGGTGATGAATCTGCTAGATCTGATGCGTTACTGGCAATGGCATATGCAAAAGATAAGGAATATGACAAAGCTTTTGAAATTGCAAACAGGATGATAGATGGTGATGTTAGTTTATCTGGGGCTTACAATTTACGTGGTGAGATAAATCTAATGGCCAAAAATAACGAAGCAGCTCTTGCTGATTTCGCTAAGGCAATAGAAATTAATTCGGATAATAATAAGGCAATGCTAAACCTTGCGCGAACCAATGCAATATTGGGTAAATATGATTTGGCGCAACAGCAATTTCAGAAGTTACTGGAAAAAAAGAAAGATAATCTAGAGGCTATGCTAGGGCTAGTTGAGATAGCAAGACTAAATAAAAATCAACTTCAGGTTCAAAGTTGGTTAGAAAAAATCAATGAATTACATCCTACTCATATTCCATCTGCCGGTTTGTTGGTAAGTGTTTATCTGGGCCAAAAGGAATACCTAAAAGCGCTAGGGGTTTCTAGGAAGCTATATCAGTTATATCCTAAAAATGCTGATGTGATTGCTTTGTATGCAGAGCAGTTGATGCAAAATGGTGAAAATAAACAAGCTGCAAATTATTTTAAAGATGCATTGGATATAAAAACTGATGATCCGAAATTATATATTAGATTGGCTAGAGCCTATGCCGCAGATAAGGCAAATAAAAAGGCCTTAGAAACAATTGATAAAGGTCTTAAGGAGTTGCCGGAAAACATTCCTCTACTTAAGGGTAAGGTGCGTGTATTAAAGCATGATAAGCAAGATGATAAGGCTTTAGTATTGTGTGAACAGTTAATGAAAAAGTTGCCACAAGATCCATTTGCTTATGATTTTGCAGGAGATATTTATGTTCAGCAAGAAAAGTATAAAAAAGCGGATGAACTATATCGCAAGACGATAGATCTTCAAGATAATCCGCAAACAAGGATTAAACTTCATAAGTTACTTACATTAAAAGGTAAAAATGACGAGGCTTTGGATCTTTTGCGAGAATGGTATAAGAAAGATAATGCATCGCAGCAGCTAAATGCCGTGTTTGCTCTTAATTTACAGCAGGTTGGAGTAAAAGATGAGGCAATTAAGGTTTATGAAGTAATGGTAAAAAATAATCCTAATGATCTTGTGGCACTGAATAATCTTGCCTGGATGTATATGGAAAAAGGTGATCTGGAGAATGCTCAGAAAACTGGTGAGCAAGCATATAAAATCAATCCGGAAATGGTTGCTGTGCTTGATACCTATGGCTGGATTTTAGTAAAAAGTGGCAAGATAGATGAAGGACAAAAATTACTGCAGCAAGCAGTTAGTAAGGCTCCACAAGATCGTGATGTCAGATATCATGTTGCTGCGACGTTAGCTAAGAAAGGGGATGTTAAGGGCGCTGTGATTGAACTGAAACAGGCTCTTTCTGGGGATGTGGATTTTCTGAGTAGGGAAGAGGCGCAGGAATTATTGCAGAAACTGCAATAGTTCTTTTTGCTATGTAGGGGCGCGGCGTGCCGTGCCCAAATAAGTTTCATCTTTCTGCTAATAGCGTTGTCATTCCCGCGAAGGCGTGCTGCTGTCTGGGGAAATTAATGCCGTTCGTGCTGAGCGCGAAGCAGTCGAAGTATGAAATGGTATTAATTCAGTTGTTTACTATCACCCTTCGACTGTTCGTACCTCACGCTCAGGATGAACGGAGATTTTAAGCTTTTTCTCATTCCCAAACTCCACCTGATAACGCATAATTTAATTCTCCACAAACGAAGTTGGTGGATCAATTTCAGCATAAACTGGTTTCGTTGTTGCCCTTCTGTGTCCCAGTTTATATCCAAGCATTAACAAAGCCGGTGTCAGGATCAGGGTAAGAACTGTTGCAAAGGTTAGCCCTCCTGCAACTGCGGTTGCCAACTGTTTCCACCACTGAGAAGATGGGGCATCTATGGTTAAGTGTCTACCGATAAGGTCAATGTTCAGTCCCAGCATCATTGGCATTAGTCCGAGAATGGTGGTTACAGTTGTAAGCATTACCGGTCTTAATCTTTGGGCCCCGGTACGAATAATTGCCTCAGCAGCTCCCATGTTGGTTGTTTCTAAAAGTTGGTTGAAGGTATCAATCAAAACGATATTGTTATTAACCACAATCCCTGCCAGAGATATAACTCCAATTCCACTCATAACAATACCAAATGGTGTGCCAGTAATCATGTGCCCAAGTAAAACCCCTGCGGTTGAGAAAACGACCGCACTTAAGATCAGTAGCGACTGGAAGAAGCTATTGAATTGGGTAACTAGAATAATGGCAATCATAAATATTGCTACCATGAATGCCTTTAATAGGAATATAGTTGCTTTTTGCTGTTCTTCGTTGTCTCCACGGAAGCGGATGTTGACTCCGTTAGGAAGAATCTGATTTTTTTGTATTAGGCTTCGTATCTCTTTTATCTTTTGGTCCGATGTTACCTTTTCACCATTTTGATCGGTTTTGATTATATCTGCCTCAATAGTTAGAACCCTTCTACCATCAACACGCTCTATCTTGCTGATTCTGTTTTTTGGGATCAGCTTTACAAAATTGCTGGCCGGAATATTTCCGTTTTGGGTTGGAATGCGAATCTTCTTAAGCTGATCAATGCTGCGGTTAACCTCTGGAAAACGGATGCGGATATCAAGTTCGTCTACAGAGTCATCTGGGCGGAAAGTCCCGATATTGATGCCATTGGTAACCATCTGTACCGCATTGCCAAGGCTTGTAATATCTGCTCCATATTTGCTGGCTTCAGCGCGGTCTACTTTTAGTTGCCATTCAATTCCTGGGATAGGGCGTGAGTCGCTTATATTGATCAGCCCTTCAATCTCGTTATGAAACATATTGGACAGGTCCTCAATTGCAGGAGGAAGTAAATCGTAATCTATTGAATTTATTTCAACCTGGATGGCCTTGCCTTGGCTGGGACCATGTTTTTCTTTTTGAGTTTCTATAACGATTCCGTTCAGGTGAACGGTGTTATCACGAATTTCCTGAAAGATCTCTTCTGCTGGTCTGCGGATTTGCCAATCGGCAAATTCAAGTTGAATAATGCCGATAACATCTTCAGTTATGCCAGGGCCGCCAAACTTAAGTCCGCTTCTGCTATATACCGTAGTAAATCCTTCGATTTTCAGTACCTGATCTTCAACCTCGGCTACAAGCTTGTCTCTTTCATAAATCGAAAGGTCTCCGCGAGCATGAATTAATACCATTCCATTTTCCGGTTCAGCTTCCGGGAACAGTTCAACGCCATTTCCAAATTTACCATAGAGAACTATGGTGCAAACCAGGATTAATAATATGCTTAAAAGGGTTTTTGCCGGATGTTTTACCGCGGTGGAAAGTACTTTTATGTATATCTTGGTAAAGCCTGTCATGTGATTTAGATCGCCAGATTCTGCAATAGCAAGGTTTTCCATATTGCGGTCACTATCTGGTGCCCGTTTGCCAAAGATTGACCCTAGGCTTGGTACAAATATAAGGGCCATAAATAATGAAGCTGCTAGAGTAGTAATCAGGGTTATGGGTAGATATTTCATAAACTCTCCCATTATCCCCGGCCAGACAATTAATGGGGCAAAGGCGGCAAGTGTGGTTGCGGTTGATGCGATTATAGGCCATGCCATCCTTTTGGATGCGATCATATATGCCTGTTTTTTACAAAGCCCTTCGGCCATTTTGCGATCTGCTATCTCTACCACAACAATTGCGCCATCTACCAACATTCCTACCGACATAATAAGGCTGAAAAGCACTACCATGTTGATAGTAAACCCCATGGCAGCTAGGATTAGAATTCCGGTAACAAAAGATCCTGGTATCGCCATTCCTACCAGCCCAGCCGATCTTAATCCAAGTGAGGCGATAATAACGATCATTACCAGAATAACTGCAAATATTACGTTGTTCTGTAGTTCGCGCAGCATGTCGTTGATGACTATAGATTGATCTTGAGAGAAACCGATATTTATACCTTTAGGCCATAGGCTTTGTTCATTCTTTACCAGCTGCTTTACCTTGGATAAGGTATCAATAACATTGGCACCAATCGATTTTGAAACCTCCAGCGCAATTGCTGGTTGGCCATTAACTCTGGCGAACTCTAATGGATCTTTATATATCCTTTGGCCGGTTGCAATGTCACTGAATTTTATAACGGTATTGCCATCTACCTTTATGGGGACATCAAGAATATCCTCAATCTCTTCAAATACTCCGGGAACCTTTATTGAGAATCGACCTTCTCCTGTGTCTAATGCACCTGCAGCAACCAAACGATTGTTGCGTGATACAAACTGGAATATTTCACTTTGAGAAAGGTGATAACTCTCCATTTTTTGTGGGTCGATAACAATTTCGATCATCTCATCTTTATCGCCGGCAATGCTGGCTCCGTATACCCCTGATATTGATTCAATCTTGTCTTTAAGGTCATTGGCAATAGTTATTAAAGTGCGATCAGATACATCTCCTGATAAGGTGATAACTAAAACGGGAAACAGGGCAACATTTACCTCGCTTACCACTGGGTCATCAGATTCTCCAGGCAGGTCTGATTTGGCGGTATCAACCTTATCACGAACATCGCGCAGGGCTTTTTCACTGTCAAATCCAGCTTGGAATTTAATGGTGATATTTGCATTACTTTCTGATGCCGTAGAGGTGATTTCATCCAGGCCTTCAACGCTGCGTAATTCGGTTTCCATAGGGCGAATTAGCAGCCTTTCTGAATCTGTAGCAGATATTCCTTCGTGGTGAATAGAGACGTTGATTATCGGAATGGCAACATCAGGAAATGATTCCTTAGGTATGGAGATGTAAGAAACCGTTCCTGAAATCAGAATAAGAAGCAAGATCAGCAGTACTGATCTGGTGTGTCTAAGGGTTGACTGAATAGCTGTGCGCATCAGAATTACCCTCCAGTAACAGATGAAGAGTTAGTGGTGTTAGTTATCTCTTCAATAGTTGCTTTAACCTGCTCTCCATCTTTTACGAATCCATGACCAATAGTTATTACCTGAACATTGGCAGGCAGTCCGGTAACCCAGGTTGTATTTGATGATGAGTTGATGATTTCAATTGGCAAAAATTTAACTTTGTTGTCGGAAGTTACAGTCTTTACTCCGATATTTCCAGATGGATCAAGTGATATTATTGAAGGGGATATAGTATGGGTAATGATGTCGTCATTGTTAAGACATAGTTCAGCAGTCAACCCTGCAAGGATTTGATTATCCTCATTGATCGCTTTTAATTCTACAGCAAAGGTTCTGGTTTGTGCATTGGCAATAGATGAAATATAGCTGACTGAGCCTTTAGCATTGATACCGGAAAGAGTGGTTGCTGTTCCTGTGGTGCCGATTTTTATCTTGGAAATATTTTGTTCGGTTATTGATGTGTCAAAAACAATAGGGGAAATGGTTATTAGTTCTGCCAATGCTTTGCCTGTGGTTATAAAATCACCTTCTTCGGTATATGTGGTGTTGATAATTCCGTCGAATGGGGCGGTGATAGAAATGTTTTCGATCTCAAGCTTTATTTGCGCAAGCTGAGTTTTTGCCCCTTCAAGGTTAGCCTTGGCCGCAGCCAAATTGGTTTCTGTAGAAAAATTCTTTTTCTGTAGTTTTTTGGCGACTTGATATTCCAGTTTAAAGCGTTCAAGTTGAGCTTCTGCCTGAGATTTTCTTTCAATCCGGTCATCAAGATCTATTTTAAAAAGGATATCACCTTTTTTAACGTTATCTCCTTTGGAGACTAATTTTTTTGATAGTTTGCCCGATACTTCAGCTTTTACCTCAAGTATTTTTGATGGTTTGGTCGTCGCTGTGGTGCATATTTTAGGGGAAAAACTAACTTGTTTTAAAATCTGTGTGCGAACATGTTTGATTTCGTCTTTGGTTGGCTTAACTATTGGTTTGTTAATAACGGGCTCAGATGAATAGGCTCCGGATGCTATCCAACCAGTAAGTAAAATGGCAATTGTTATAGCAATTATTATTGATTGGTTGGTTTTTATAGCTTTTATCATTGTCGGTACCTTTGTATATCTCAGATCAGGCTTCGGCACCGGGTAACTTATTAAACCATATTGGTATTATGCAATGCTACGTCCCGGTTCTAGCTGAGATTTAGATTTTAAAGTTGAGCATACATAAGAGAATGCAGAATCAATACGCTGATTGTCTGGTAGCGTAGCTCGTATCATCTGAAGATAGTCTCTTTGTAAAATAAGCTGTGCAGTTTTATCATGATTAATATCGAAAACCCAGCTTAATTGCAACAACTTAAAGTCATTTAATGAATGCAGTTCATTATACTTTATAGGTTTGTGAGAGAAAATGCTATTAATCGCTGAATCTGAAATGTGCTTGCTATCTTCAAGTTCTAGTTCAACGGTTTTATTCTTTTCAGTATTGCGGTTTTGATAGTGTTCGGTGACGACTCGGTATATGTCCAGTTTATCTGCATCTCTAAGTAAAGATAAGAAAAACTGAGAGCGTTCGGATAGTCCGGTTGGGAGCTTGGGGAGATTGTGGTGGCGCACGCAGTCGATGATTATGTGTTTATCTCGTGATTCTACAAAATCGAGGATATTAGAATCTTCAAGAATTTCAGCACCAAATTCTCCGTGACTTACTGAGCGGTTATCGGCAAAGGTGGAATATTTTACATACTGTTCAAATCTTCCAATATCATGTAAAAGCCCAATTGCCTCCGCCAGTATAAGATCGTTTCTATCAACACCAATACTAAGAGCAATTGTGGTGATCTCTTTGCTAACCTTCCAAGAGTGAACCTCTTTTAAGCCAATATTTTTTTTCCAGTCTGGAACGCGATATTTAAAAGACCGCACATACTCAGTGAATTTGAGTTTTATATCATTTAATTGTTCCAGTTCCATCAGAATCTCCTACAACTAATTCCGTTAGCCGACGTTATCAAGTATCCGTTTTCTAAATTTTACATGTCTTTCTGTGGCCAGTTTTTCGCAGGCGTCTATATCGACACCGTTAAGACCTTCGATAGCAGAGGCGGTAACATCATCGATATATTTGGGTGCCATCTCAACAAAATCCAACATTGCCTGGTATGATCCAATCATGGCCGGTTGGCAGTGGTGGTTATATACCTTTTCATTTTGAGCATTCATTGATATTGATATTGCATCAACACACTCACCAAGCTCAGGTAGTACATTGCGTTTATAGACAAGATTTGCCAATCCATCAGTATTTACACGAACCTTGCCTCCGTGGTCTTTAATCCAATGCGCAATGGCTAAAAGCTCTTTTAGACGCAAGGTTGGTTCTCCAAATCCGCAAAAAACTATCTCGGTATATTTGGTTGGATCGCCAATCGCGGCAATGTAATGCTCGACATCGGTTTTTTCATGTAGTGTTAAATCGTATTTATGAACGATTGGGTGACCTTGGGTTTTAGGACAGAACTGACATTTAAGTGTGCAGGTGCTATTCAGATTTATATAGCGACGGTCTTCAATATCATAAACCAGAATGTCGTCAGACATATGACCCTCTTAGAGTTAAAATAGTAGAGGCTTTTAAAACCTTTTTGATTTCCTAGCAAAATGTGTGAAGCGAGAATTTCGCTGCAATGCAGCATTGTAGCATTGTTTTTGTTGTGAAATCAATAAGGAAAACTAATTCTCAACCTTCCACTCAATATCTTGTCCAGCCATAAAAGGTACTACTGTGCTGTCTCCAAATGGAAATGAATAAGGTATTGTGTGCCTTTCTTTAGTTAGAGTTATCTTTTCTTTATTGCGATTAAGTCCGTAATAGTCGGCTCCGTAAAAACTAGTGAAAGCTTCTAATTTATGCAGACATTTTGCTTCGTCAAATGCTTGGCAATAAAGTTCTAGTGCATTTGCAGCCGTATAAATTCCAGCAGAGCCCCCAGCTTTGATCTTGTTTTCGATTGGATGTGGAGCACTGTCGGTTCCGGCAAAAAATTTAGGGTTTCCGGATGTGGTTGCAGCAATCAAAGCTTTTCTATCTTCTGCAGTTTTTGCAATTGGCAGGCAATAGTTATGTGGATTTATTCCTTCATTGAAAATGTCATTCCTGGTTATAAACAGGTGATGTGCGGTAATGGTACAAGCAATATTAGGACCTGCGCGTTCAACGAACTGGATCATTTCTTTGGTGGTTGCGTGTTCGCAGATAATTCTAAGTGCTGGAAAATTTTGGGTAAGAAAAGTAAGTTCTCTATCAATAAATACCTTTTCCCGGTCGAATATATCAATGTTGGGATCTGTTACCTCGCAATGAATGGAGAGCGGCATCCCCATCTCTTGTAATTGATTTAGAAGTAACGAGCATTTTTCTATGGCCGAAACACCATGTTCAGAATTGGTGGTTGCTCCAGCAGGGTAGTATTTTACCGCAGCAAAGCCTAAGTCTTTTGCGCGAGTCAGTTCATCAGGTGTGGTATTTTCTGTCAGGTAAAGGGTCATAAGAGGGTCGAAGTTTTTGTTTTCAACCGCATTCATTATTCTCTGTTTGTATTCCAGGGCGGTATCAACTGATGTAACCGGTGGGACGATATTGGGCATTATCATTGCGCGGGAGAATATATTAGCGCTGTGATTAACTACAGATGCCATTGCGTTTCCGTCGCGCAGGTGAAGGTGAAAATCGTCTGGTTTGGTAATGGTTATGCTGTTCATCTTATGGTCCTGAAGAAACATTTGCGTTAAATGGTTCTGAAATTAGAATATTTTGGTATCATACCTGTTGCTCATAAAGATATGAAGCAAGATAATATCACATTCCGTAAATCTAATTTCTGGAGTCAATTGTAAATGTCCAAGGTTAAGAAAGTCGTATTGGCGTATTCAGGTGGTCTGGATACATCTGTAATTCTAAAGTGGTTACAAGAAACATATGATTGTGAAGTTGTTACTTTTACCGCTGATATCGGTCAGCGAGGAGAGGTAGAGCCAGCACGTAAAAAGGCTGAGGCTTTAGGTATTCAAGAGATTTACATTGATGATCTGTGTGAAGAGTTTGCTAGAGATTTCGTATTCCCAATGTTTCGTGCCAATGCAATCTATGAAGGTGAATACTTGCTTGGAACATCTATTGCGCGCCCATTGATTGCTAAAAGACAGATTGAGATTGCTAATGAAACTGGTGCAGATGCTGTATGTCATGGTGCTACTGGTAAAGGTAATGATCAAGTGCGCTTTGAACTTGGTTATTATGGTTTAAGACCTGATATCAAAGTAATTGCTCCGTGGCGTGAGTGGGATCTGATGTCGAGAGAAAAGATGCTTGCCTATGCAGATAAGAACGGCATTGTGATCGAAAAGCATGGTCAAAAGTCTCCGTACTCTATGGATGCCAATTTGCTGCATATCTCTTATGAAGGAGGTATTCTTGAAGATCCATGGGCTGAGCCGGAAGAAGATATGTGGAGATGGACCGTATCTCCAGAGGCGGCTCCGGATGAACCAACCTATATCGAGCTTACTTATGAGAAGGGTGATGTGGTTGCTATCGATGGCGTTGCTAAGACTCCTGCTCAGGTGTTGAATGAATTAAACGATATTGCAGGTAAAAACGGTATTGGACGTTTGGATATTGTAGAAAATAGATATGTTGGTATGAAGTCACGTGGATGTTACGAGACACCAGCAGGAACTGTATTGCTAAAGGCGCATCGTGCGATTGAATCGCTGACTCTTGATCGTGAAGCTGCGCACCTAAAAGATGAAATTATGCCTAAATATGCGGCGATGGTTTACAACGGTTATTGGTGGAGTGAAGAGCGCAGAATGCTGCAAACCATGATTGATGCTTCGCAGGAATCAGTAAACGGTGTAGTTAGGCTTAAGCTTTACAAAGGTAACGTTGTCGTGGTTGGACGTATGTCTGAAACCGATAGTCTGTTCGACGAAGATATCGCAACCTTTGAAGATGATGCCGGTGCATATGATCATACTGATGCACATGGGTTTATTAGACTGAATGCATTACGCCTAAAGCTAGCAGCCAAGAAGAAAGGAAAATAAAGCTATTGCTCTCATGACACTTTTTAGCGTTGCTGAGATCCCTGATATAGGCAGTAATGCTGTTGGGGAAAGATATAATAGCTAAATATAGCGTCATACCGGCGAAGGCCGGTATCCAGGAAAGTTAAGGATATATTAATAGCACTGGATGCCGGCCTTCGCCGGCATGACGATAGGTTGCTTCAAAGGTAGATAAGAAAATGTAGGGTGGGCAATGCCCGCCTTTTTTGATTTTTCGGACCCTTCGGCTACGCTCAGGGAGCTTAAAAAAACAAGTTACGGATTAAAAAACCAGGAATTAACTACCATATGGCAAAACGGATAAACGCCCTTGATCCTCAACTAATAAATCAGATCGCTGCCGGTGAGGTTATCGAGCGTCCGGCTTCTGTGGTTAAAGAGCTTCTGGAAAATAGTCTGGATGCAGGATCAACTTGCATAGATATCGATATCGAAGAAGGTGGGAAAAAGCTTATCCGTGTTCGCGATAATGGTCATGGTATTGATAAGGATGATCTTGAGTTGGCTCTTTCACGACATGCAACTAGCAAGGTTAGAAGCTTAGGCGATTTGGAACGAATTAGTAGCCTGGGGTTTCGTGGTGAAGCGCTTCCAAGTATAAGTTCGGTATCGCGGATGAAGATTACGTCCAAGGATGAGGATAGTGATAATGCTTGGGCGATTATTGGTGATGGTAGTCAGATAGGTAATGAACTGACCCCTGCATCGCATACTCAGGGAACCACGATTGAGGTGCGCGATCTGTTCTACAATGTGCCGGCTCGACGCAAATTCCTGCGCACGGATAAAACCGAATTCAATCATATCAAGGATGTAATTGATAAGATCTCTCTTAGTCGTTTCGGTATTGATATAAATCTGAATAATAACGGTAAAAAGATCGCTAGTTTTCGCAGTGGTGCCAATGCTGATGCTGAGGCCCGTAGGATTGCTGAGGTTTGCGGCAAACCTTTTGTTGAGAGTGCAATCAAAATTGGCTTTGCGGCTGCTGGCTTGAGCCTTGAAGGGTGGGTTGCCAAACCAACCTTTTCTCGTAGCCAGGCAGATCTGCAATACTTTTTTGTTAATGGCAGAATCGTACGCGACAAGCTTATCGTACACGCAATTCGCCAGGCTTACAGCGATGTGATGTATTCTGGGCGTCACCCTGCATTTGTGCTTTATCTGCAGCTTCCTCCAGAGATGGTGGATGTAAATGCGCACCCAACCAAGCACGAAGTGCGTTTTCGTGAATCACGTTTAGTACATGACTTTATCTTCCGCGCAATCCATAAGTCGATTGCTGAGCAGAGGCCGGCTCAGGATGAAAATGCATTGAGCATTTCGGCGCAGTCTATCCCGAGCGTAGTCGAGGGACTAAGTGAGTTTGAAAGATCAAAAGCTTCGTTATCATTGCACTCCAAATCAAATAATCACCAATACACTACCTTCAGTCAAAGTTCTATGCCTTTGCCGGTCAAAGAGCAGATGGCTGGTTATGATAAACTAACTCAGGGTTCTTTGGGTATTGTTGCTGAGGAGAGTGGCGGTGAAGCAACTGAGCAGGAAGAACATCCGTTGGGATTTGCGCTGGGGCAGCTCCATGGCATCTATATCTTAGCGCAGAATAAAAGCGGTTTGATTTTGGTTGATATGCATGCGGCGCATGAGCGCATTACCTATGAAAAAATGAAGAGAGAGTATGAATCCAAGGCAATAGTTGCGCAGCCATTGTTGGTCCCAATTACGATTGCCGTCAGCCGTAACGAGGCCAATATCGTAGAGGAATCAAAAGAGTTTTTTCAGGAGATTGGTTTGGAAGTAGATCGTATGGGAACTGAAACTGTGGTGGTCAGGCAGGTTCCAGCTTATCTGTATAAGGCTGATGCGGTGAGCTTGGTGAAGGATATTGTCTCTGATTTGGCTGCTGATGGAATGTCTAATCGCGGTCGCGAGGCAGTTAACCATGTATTGGCGACCATGGCGTGTCATGGTTCAGTGCGTGCGCATCGCCAACTTACTATTCCTGAGATGAATTCGCTGCTGCGTCAGATGGAACGGACAGAGCGAATAGAGCAGTGTAATCATGGTCGTCCGACCTGGACTTCGTTGAGCATGGATGATCTGGATAAACTCTTCCTGCGGGGGCGATAGGAAAATATGCAGGATAAAAAAGTAATCTGTGTTATGGGGCCAACCGCATCCGGCAAGACAGGTCTTGGAATCGAACTGATTGAACATCTTAATGGTGAAATTATCAGTGTTGATTCGGCAATGGTTTATAAAGGGATGGATATCGGTACCGCCAAGCCTAGCAAAGAAGAACTTGCACGCGCCCCGCATCGTCTTATTGATATTATTGATCCTGCCGAGGCTTATTCTGCTGCAAATTTTCGGGAAGATGCAATTCACGAAGCTGATCAAATCTTTGCCAAGGGTAAAATTCCAGTTTTGGTTGGTGGAACAATGCTCTATTTTAGAGCTTTGCTAACTGGGTTGTCTAATCTACCGCAGGCAGATGAAGAAATTCGTAAAAGGCTGGAAGATGAGGCTTTGCAAAATGGCTGGGATAAGATGCATGAGCGTTTACAGCAGGTGGATTCAGCTTCTGCGGCTAGGATTCATCCTAATGACCCGCAACGAATTCAGCGAGCCTTGGAGGTATATGAGATAACAGGAAAACCTTTAACGCAGCTTTTTGAAGAGCAAAAGAGAGAACAAGCTCCGTTTCAGGCAATTAAGTTGGCGTTGCAACCAGATGATCGAGCCAAACTGCATCAAAAAATAGAGTTGCGTTTCAAGTTGATGTTAGAGCAAGGATTTATTGAAGAGGTAGAGAGTCTCAGGTCAAGGGGCGATCTTGATCTTAGTAAACCGTCAATGCGAGCGGTTGGTTATCGTCAGGTTTGGGAGTACCTTGATGGGGTTCGCAGTTATGAAGAGATGTTTGCCAAAGGGGTGGCCGCTACTAGACAACTGGCAAAGCGTCAGATTACATGGCTGCGGGCGGAAGATAATCTAACCTGGTTTGATAGTGATAATGCGCAACTTGTTGAAAATGTATTGAGTTTTGTAGACAATTTAGTATAAAATTAACGTTCGCTTGAAAAAATCCCGTTTATCGAGTTTAATACGCGTTGAATGTGCATGCTAGTCACGGATGATGTTAAGGTATGTATCTTGAAGTAAAAGATGGTAAAAGCGATGCTGTACAGGTGTCCTAAATGGAATTGTGGACAGGCGGAAAAAATAATTTTAAATGTTTCCGCTTTTATTTAAACAAATGAGGGGGGATCCTCTCGAATAAGAAAATAATTCTTATAAAAGGAGAATAAAATGGCCAAAGGTCAATCATTACAAGAACCTTTTCTAAACGCACTACGTAAAGAGCGCATCCAGGTTGCAATTTACTTGGTAAATGGTATCAAACTACAAGGTGTTGTTGAGTCTTTTGATCAATTTGTAGTACTACTAAAAAATACTGTAGGTCAAATGGTTTACAAACACGCTATTTCAACAATCGTTCCTGTTAGAAACGTAAAGTGGCAGACTCCTACGCAGGATGATCAACCAGGGGCTGGTGGTTCGCAGGGCGATATTGGCAACAGATAATTCAAATACGTCGCAGCATTCTGCGACGGCGTTATTTGACCGCCCGCAATCTGGAGAGCGGGCGGTTTTAGTTCAGGTAGACTTTGGTCAGGCAAATATTGAAGAAGATATCGAAGAACTTTCTTCTTTGGCTCTGTCTGCAGGCGCTGATCCTGTTGCATTGTTAACTGCTAAACGAAATGCTCCTGATGCCAGAATCTATATCGGTAAAGGCAAACTTGAAGAGTTGCATAGAACTGTTGAGCTTGCTGAAGCTGATGTGGTTTTATTCAATCATGCTCTTTCTCCAAGTCAGGAGAGAAACCTCGAAAAAGAATTGCGTTGTCGTGTGCTTGATCGCGCAGGACTAATTCTGGATATTTTTGCCCAACGCGCACGTACCTTTGAAGGTAAACTGCAGGTGGAGCTTGCTCAACTGCGGCATATATCTACCCGTTTGGTTAGAGGCTGGACTCATTTGGAAAGGCAAAAAGGTGGTATTGGTTTGCGTGGCCCGGGTGAAACCCAGTTGGAAACGGATCGCCGATTACTTGGTATTCGCATTAAACAGCTGCGTAAAAAGTTAGAAAAGGTGCGTAAGCAGCGTGATCAAGGTAGACAGTCACGGATAAAACATGATCTGCCGACTGTAGCTTTGGTTGGCTATACTAATGCAGGCAAGTCGACTCTATTTAATCATATAACTAATTCTGATGTTTACGCTGCTGATCAGCTGTTTGCAACGCTTGATCCTACTTTGCGAAAAATTCCCCTTAACGAAACTGATTCGGTGATTTTAGCTGATACCGTAGGCTTCATCAGCCAGCTTCCTCATGAATTAGTTGCTGCATTTCGTGCTACTTTAGAAGAAACAAGAATGGCAAATTTATTGGTGCATGTAATTGATGCCAATGATGAGCTGCGTAATGAGCGTATAGATCAGGTTAATGAGGTGCTTGATGAGATCGGAGCCAAAGATGTCCCGCAACTATTGGTAATGAACAAGATTGATCTTATGGAGATGCCTGCCAGGATTGATGTTAATGAAGATGGAAAGGCAAAGGTTGTATGGCTTTCTGCCAAAACAGGAGATGGACTGGAATTACTAAAGCAGGCATTAACTGAGCATTTAGGGCAAGAAAAGATATGTGGTGAAATCACTCTTACCCCTGCAGAAGGTAGAATCAGGGCCAAGTTATTTGCATTGGATGCTGTTAGTGATGAAAAAATTCTCGAGAATGGGGATGTTGTGCTTACAGTTAATACCTCGAAAAAGTCTTATAATCAGTTGTGTAAGGAATTGGGTGTTGATTTGTCTTTATAAGCTATTGCTTAGTTTTCTTGGGTAACCTCTTCGGAAGCGATAATAACTTGATTGCGTCCATTTTCTTTAGCTTCATAGAGGGCGTTATCGGCGCGTTCAATAAAGTGAGTTGTTGATTCGTCGTCTTGATATAGCGCAGCACCAAATGAAGCTGTTATGTTTATGTCTTTGTCTTCAAGATGTATGGGTTCCATTTCAATGGCTCTTCGTAAACGTTCTGCAAGTCCTGCGGCTCCTTCCAAATTACAGTTTGGAAGAATAATTACGAATTCTTCGCCTCCATATCGGCATGGGGTATCCATTTTACGAACAATATTTCTAATTCTTTGAGATACTTCAGTAAGAGCGATATTTCCGGATAAGTGGCCATACTGGTCATTAAAGTTTTTGAAGTGATCGATATCGACAATTATTAAAGATAGAGGCTGTTTGTAATTTGCACGATTATATTCCCGGACTCGTTTGTCGAGTGCTTCCTGAAAGTAGCCAAAGTTTTTCAAATTTGTGAGTTTGTCTGTGATGGCTTGTATTCTTAATTCTTCATTTAGAGCCTCGATTTCATTATTTTTATCTTGAATTTGATCGCGTTGTTTACAGGTTGTTTCTAATAGGGATCTCAATTGACCAATAAATTGATTAAAGTTATCCGCAAGATCACCAATTTCATCGTTAGTGGTGCATTTTACCAGTCCGCCGGTAAGCCCATCTGATAAGTTCATATCCTTGATGGAGGTATTGATTTCGCGGATAGCCTTAAGGACGGTTTTCATTACAATTGCCCCTATGATCAGGATAATTATAAGGGTGGCAATCCCTGTGGTAATTGCTGTGGAGATACCTTGCTCTGCTTCTTTTTTGGTGGCGTTGACAGCCTGAGAATGATTACGGATAGAATTTTCACGGAAAGACCATGTTTTTTGGCGGCACTGTTGAAGCAGTGACCGCATCTTTTGGCGTTCTGGAACTATTTCTTTTAAAAATGAAGGATCTCTGGCTTGGGTTGAGTTGTCTATAACCTTGATTGAGAGCGGTAATGCAGCTTCATACCATTGGGTGCATGTTTCTTTTATCGAGGTAGATTGCTGACTTATTGCTGAGTTGCCTATGCTTAATTTATTGAGATCAGAAATAAATGCTTGCCATATGGTTTCTGTGGTATTGGCTAGGTCAATATCGCCGATAGATACTGCTGAATCAAGGGTGTCAGAGATGCGTTCTAAACGCATATTGTTGGAATTTGCTACCTCGATTGCAGGGGTGTAAATAGATTCAATAGTAGTAAGTCGTGTGTCATTATTGCTGGCAATTGTATAGGAAGTGATTGTGTATATCATAAATCCAATTGCCGCTACTAAAGGAATTAATCCAAACTTGATTTGGATAGGCCAATCCCTGAAATTCCGGAATCTTGTCATTAGAACACCATATTTATAGCAAATGTAAACATATCAACATGGCCTCTGCCATTAGGACTAAATATAAAGTTATTGGTGTTATGTTTGGCATTGAAACGTCGCAGCTCTGCTTTTATGTCTATACCAGGTTGATAGGCGTAGCGAAAACCAATGGCGCTAACCTCAAGATTTAGATAGCCTACTCTATATGTGTATTCAACTAGCTCATCTACCGCGCTTTCCAGGCCAAATGTTTCTATGTATCCACCAGCTGGTGCATGGTATGGGTCATGTGATCCTGTGTTTTTTGAATACCCGTATTCAAAATATGGCATTAGTCTTGGCGTTATGTTCCAACCGGAAACCAGATACCAAACAACCATGTCTGGGCTCAGGCGGCCCCCTAAATGTTTAGCTAAATGCCCCATTAAATAAAGGTCTTCATCTTCATAGCGAAAACCAATGGCTGGACGACGAAAGAGTGAATCTTCTGAGAAATATGGATCGTTTAACATTTCATCACGAATACCTGCAGCATATACCTCAGGGTAGCCATAGCCCAGCAGTGTAGGGTATACGGCGTCATTTATGATAATGTCCCAAGGATAGGTATCAAATTTATGGGCGCTGTACATAAACCACAGTTCAAGCCAATCTTCTTTTAGTAATGAAAGCTGAAATCCTTTGAATTTTCCATATGACTGAATGTCGCGATCTTCGAGATAGAATGGATTAAAAATAAGGTCCCAATCTCCTATGGGGCGGCGATAGATGGCATCGACCCCTTTTACTTCTCCCCCAAGTCCATATAGATCGAATAATGGAAGTGGCCAGGGATAAGCCAGCCCAACATGGCGTACCTGAGAAAGCATAAGAAATGGTGACACCATTTTGCCGGCACGGATGGTAAGGTTGTCGGTTGGCTTGTAGGCAAGATAGGCCCATTCCCAGTCAAGCTGCCAATCTTTTCTTCCAAGCACAACTGCTTGGGTGACCAGGCTGAAATCATCATATGAGAGAATATGGTGCAATCCCAATGTTGTTGGCCAAACTATATCTAGGTCATCATCCAAAGGTCGTTTAATGTCACCAGATGGGGCACCGTGAAGTTCTTGATCTGTTCCCCCTACTATTTGTGCTCCCCCTAGAGTTAGAAAGCCGTAGCCTTCAGATCTTATACCATTCCATTCATAATCAAATCTTGCATAGGAGGTGTTGGTAAAACTTACAGCGATTAGGAGAAAAATTATTTGTTTCATGTTCTTCTCCTATTCAATAGCTAATTTTTTAATGTTGCCATCTGCTGGATTGCAAGGTATGTACCCTATAGCAGATTCCGCCCCAACCGTTTTTTTCATCTCTTCTTCACTTGCAACCGTTTTGGGTGGCGTAGCAGTTCCTGTAAATACAGCTCTTGCCCAATAACGTTCCATTTGCTCCGGAGTGCGTTTGAGGATCTTGGTGTAATAGCTGCGCCTGGTTTCTGAATCCCGAGCAAAATCAATGGGTTGTACTTTTTGGTTGTCGATTTCAGTTACGCGCCCCAGATATAGTCGTTGAAGATCGGTTAGTTGAATGCTATCTAGCTTAATATTTTTGTTGGCGATTACGCTAACTTCGTCACAATATGCCGTGCCGGAAAGCAGGCAATGAGCAATAATAATCGCTGTTCCAATTTTGCTAAGGAGTGAGTTGAACATGAGGTTTCCTATGTTTTGTAAGCGTTATTTTCCTGAATATGTAATGACGCTTAAGGTTTTTACTTCCTTGTTAAATAGATTATAGCTTAAGATTTTTAAGAATTGTGAAGTTGGTGTTGTGACTTTGTCTGAATAGTTGTATTGGGACCTTAAAGACTATTTTATTGCCATTCAATGTTGGTTATATGAGGAGTAGGAATTGGTTGTCTTCTTTGGTTTTGTTTGCGCTAAGCTTGCTTGCTAAGTTATTTCAATAAATATCTGGTTGTTTCAAATGATAAAAGCGTTTAGCATTATGCCCAAACGTGTCTCGAATTTAGAAACTTAAAAACGGAGTAGGCTATGGCTTGGAATGAGCCTGGAAATGGTAGCGGAAAAGATAAAGACCCATGGGGTCAACGGAATAATAATCAGGGGCCTCCAGATTTAGATGAGGTCTTTAAAAACATGCAAAAGAAGATCGGTAGCCTGTTTGGTGGCGGTGGTCATGGTGGAGGTATAATCATTGCAATTGCAATATTGGTTGCTATTGCAGCCTATGCCTATGCCGGCTTTTATATTGTTGAAGAAGGTAACGAAGGAGTTGTTTTGCGTTTCGGGAAGTATCATGAAACCACAAAACCGGGTCTGCGTTGGGCACCAAGATTTATTGATAAAGTAGAGATGGTTGATATTGCCAACGTTCGCTATCAAGAAATTGGTTTTAAAACAATGGGGTCAGGTAAGGTGTCACCAGTTGAAAGCGAAGCGCTGATGCTTACCAAGGATGAGAACATCGTAGATGTAAAACTGACCGTGCAATATGTTGCCAGCAATTCCAAAGATTTTGCCCTTAATGTAAGAAACCCGGACGTGACCTTGAAAGAAGTTACGGAGAGTGCCCTGCGTGGAGTTGTGGGTGACAGCAATATGGATGATGTTTTGACCGAAGGGCGTGTTGAGATTGCGCAAAAGACCAAAGAAAAGATTCAGTCTAAGTTGGATACTTATGGTACCGGCATAATTATTAATGCGGTTAACTTTCAGGATGTACAGCCGCCAGAGCAGGTGCAGGATGCCTTTGCTGATGCTATCAAGGCGCGTGAGGATAAAGAGAGGAAAATCAATCAGGCCAACGCCTATAAAAATCAGATTTTACCTCGCGCTCTAGGTGAAAGCGCACGTATAAAGCAAGATGCTGAAGGTTATAAGGCGCAGGTTGTTGAGTCAGCGCAAGGTGAAGCGGATAGATTTCTTGCTTTGTTAGCTGAGTATAAAAAGGCACCGGAGGTTACTCGAGAAAGGATGTATCTAAGCGCAATGGAAGATGTTCTGAATAATTCCAGTAAGGTGATGATTGATGCAGATGACGGCAATAACCTGTTCTATATTCCGTTGGAAAAAGGTGGTGTATCGACACCAGTTAAAGAAGGAATTGATAAGATCCTGAGTAAGGTTGCTGCTCCTGCTGCAACCTATAGTGGAAACACTACAGGTAATTATGGGAATGCCAACTATGGAAGCAGCAGCGATTATTCGCGTAGTCGTGATAGCCGTAGTAGAAGTGGGAGAGAGCGCTAATGGGTAAAAAGTCGATATTATTTATTGTATTTGTGATTCTTGCCGCAGTGCTGGTAAATGCTTCGGTGTTCACCGTTTCTGAAAAAGAGGTGGCGATCAAATTTAAATTTGGTGAGATCGTTCGCAGTGATTACGAGCCTGGTATTTATTTCAAGATTCCGGTTGTAAATGAAGTAAAAAAGTTTGAGCGCCGTATTCTGCTTTTAGACTCCAAACCAGAACGTTTTCTTACCAAAGAGAAAAAGAATGTGATTGTGGATGCCTTTGTGAAGTGGCAGATCGAAGATCCATTTCTTTACTATACAAAGGTGCGAGGTTCAGAGGAACAGGCAAGTATTCGTTTGAGCCAGATCGTTCAGGGTGGTTTGCGTGACCAATTTGGTGAAAAAGAGATCAAAGAGGTGGTTTCCGGTGAACGTGCGGATATTATGTCGGCGATTACTGAAGAGGCCGATTCCAAGGCAAATGACTTTGGTATCAAGGTGGTTGATGTGCGGATTAAACGCATTGATCTGCCGCGTCAGGTAAGTGAATCTGTTTATCAGCGTATGCGTGCCGATCGAGCCAAGGTAGCAAGTGAGTTGCGAGCAGAAGGTGATAAAGAGGCCGAGGTTATTCAGTCTGATGCTGATAAGCAGCGCACAGTAATTTTAGCTGAAGCATATCGCGATGCCGAGATTATCCGTGGTCAGGGGGATGCCAAGGCTACCGAGATCTACGCCAAGGCGTTCGGTAAGGATAAAGAGTTTTACTCATTTACCAAAAGTTTGGAAGCCTATAAAAGGTCATTTGCGGATAAAGGCGATGTGATTGTTATTGAGCCGGACTCAGACTTTTTCAAATACTTTAATTCAAGTAAAGGTGAATAACCTGAGTGTGGGAAACAATTCTGGCTGCATTGGCTTTGATGATGGTGTTTGAGGGGATACTACCCTTTATTTCACCATCAGCTATGCGTAAAGCGATACTACAGATGCTGCAGATGAGTGATAATGCCCTGAGGTTGGTAGGTGCAATCTCAATACTCTCGGGATTAGCAATAATCCTTATGATTAAGTAAAGATATATAGAAAAACTAGCGGATTTTAAGATGCCTAAAAGCACAATCTTTAAAAATAATGCCTGGATTCTTCCGGAAGGTATGGGAGAACTTTTGCCTACAGAGGCTATTCAACTTGAACAGCTAAGGCGTAGAGTTTTAGATCACTTTTCTTCGTGGGGGTACGATTTGGTAATACCTCCTTTTGCGGAATATTTAGAATCGCTTCTTTCCGGAACCGGTAACGATCTTGATTTACAAACGTTTAAAATGATAGATCAGAAAAATGGTCGCATGATGGGGATTCGCGCTGATATGACTCCCCAGGTGTGTCGTATTGATTCGCATCAACTAAATAAAGAAGAGCCAACCCGTTTGTGCTATATGGGCACTGTTTTGCATACTAAGTCGGATGGTTTTGCGGGTTCTCGCAGTCCGTTACAGTTTGGAGTTGAGCTTTTTGGGTATGGTGGTTCGGGTGCTGATGCTGAGGTATTGGCTATGATGTGTAGCACTCTTAAGGTCGCAGGTGTTAAAAGCTTTTATCTTGATCTTGGGCATGTAGGCATTTATCGCGGCCTTGCAAAACAAGCAGGACTAACAAAAGATCAGGAATACTATTTATTCGATGCTATGCAGCGTAAGGCTATTCCAGAAATAGAACAACTATTGCAGGAATTTGCAGTAAAATCACCAGTAAAAGAGATGCTATCTGCACTGGCTATGCTAAATGGTGGAGATGAGGTGTTAATTGAAGCAGTTTCTGTTTTAGAAAAAGCTAATAATGATGTAAAATCGGTGCTGGATAACTTAGGCGCTATCTATATGAGCTTGAAAGAGCTTGAGCCTGATGTTGATATTCATTTTGATCTGGCAGAGCTGCGTGGTTATCACTACCAGACTGGAGTTGTATTTGCAGCCTTTGTTCCTGGCAAAGGGCATGAGATCGCTCGTGGTGGCCGTTATGACGAGATTGGCGAGGTGTTTGGTAAGTCACGTCCGGCAACTGGATTTAGTTCTGATCTGAAGGCAATTTTACAACTGACGGAGTCAGAGCAGAGTGGAGCTAAAGGTGCAATCTATGCGCCTTATCTAAGTTTTGGATCAAGTGCTCAAAGATCTGGTCTTTTTAAGGTTATTACAGACCTTAGAAATGCTGGTGAAAGAGTGATTTTTGAGCTTGAAGATCAGCAGGGTGATGCTGCGGCAATGGGATGTGACCGCGTAATTGTTAAGCAGGATGATAATTGGGTGGTTGAAACTATATCCTAATAGCGGCAGTGAGTGTCGATTTAGAAGTTAGTAGTTCCAGCTATTGTAAGTGTTGATAACGCGGTTAATTCAGAACCGTTGTCTTGGAAAAAAAGATGGCAAAAAATATTGTTGTAATTGGTACCCAGTGGGGTGATGAAGGTAAAGGCAAAGTTGTAGATTTGCTAACAGACAGAGTGTCGGCAGTAGTGCGCTTTCAAGGCGGGCATAATGCTGGGCACACACTGGTTATCGATGGCAATAAAACAGTATTACACCTGATTCCGTCAGGGATTCTTCGTGAAGGTGTAAAATGTCTGGTTGGCAACGGAGTTGTGGTATCACTTCCTGCATTGGCAGCAGAGATTGCAATGCTGGAAGAAAATAATGTGCCAGTACGTGAGCGTCTGCTTATCAGTGATTCATGTCCGGTTATTCTTCCATCTCATATAGCACTTGATCAGGCTCGTGAGATTGCTCGTGGTAGCAAGGCGATTGGTACAACAGGGCGTGGTATTGGTCCAGCATATGAAGACAAGGTGTCACGTCGTGGAATTCGTATCTCAGATTTATATAATCGCGAATTTCTAGAGTCACGATTAGCAGACCTAATAAAATTTCATAACTTCCAGTTAACTGAATACTTTAAGGTTGATCCGGTTAGCTACGAAGATACTCTGGAAGAGCTATTAAAGTATGCAGAAGATTTCAAAGATTTGGTGGCAGATGTATCGTCATTAATATATGAAGTAAACGGTAAAGATGAAAATATTATGTTCGAGGGTGCGCAAGGTGCGCTTTTAGATATCGATCATGGAACATTTCCGTTTGTAACCTCATCTAATACAACCTCAGGTGCAGCAACCGTAGGCAGTGGAGTTGGTCCAGGAATGCTTCATTATGTTTTAGGTATTACTAAGGCTTACACGACTCGAGTAGGAGCTGGACCATTCCCAACCGAACTATTTGATGATATTGGCGCGCAACTAGCAAAGGTAGGTCACGAATTTGGTTCAACTACTGGACGTCCGCGTCGCTGTGGTTGGTTTGATGCCATTTCCCTAAAACGCTCAGCTCAAATTAACGGAATAACCGGCTACTGCATAACTAAATTAGATGTGTTGGATGGTCTGGATGTAGTCAAGATTTGTGTTGCCTACAAGTGTAAAAATACGGGTGAAGAATATAAAATATCTCCAAATGGAGCGAGCCTTTTAGAATCTTGTGAACCGGTATATGTGGAGATTCCAGGCTGGAAAGAATCAACAGTGGGAATCGATAAATTCGATGACCTACCTGAGAATGCTAAAGAATATTTGAAGAAGATCGAAGAAATAACCGGTATTCCTGTGGATATTATTTCGACGGGGCCTGATCGTAGAGACACGATTGTGTTAAGAGATCCTTTTGAAGCTTAAGGCTATTGCAAGAAATCTGTCATTGCCCGACTTAATCGGGCAATTCAGATAATATAAGCCACGCACTATTCATTCGCTCAACATCTTTTTAACACCAGGCGCCTAGAAAAATCTGCGCTTATGGCGTTTTTGCCTGACTTGATATTGAGATCATAGGTATGTTGGCGCGTCTATTTTTATTGTTATTCTTGGTGCCTGTGTTTTGCTCGTCTTTATAATCCCGTAATAATCATGCATACCACTTTTTTTGTTATTTAATATGTGTAACTTATTGGCTGTCCGGTTTTTTTACAGTTATTGGGGGTTTAATGGCTGCGCGGCTTCCTAAATAACTGAAAAATATATGTGTATTTAGATTGGCGTGAACTTTGCTTTATATGTTGCAGTTGTATGTAAATTTCACTAGGAAAATATAAGGATAAGTTATGAAAAAGTTAATTATTGGGCTTGGTTTACTTGTTGCAGCCAATGTTAATGCTACTGTTATTGATTTTGAGGATGTAACTGGCGTATCTAACGTTAATTCATTCACTGTTGGGGATGTTACGTTTACTGATTCACAAGGTACAGGCCTAAGTGTTGGAGATTATGGTCACCAAAGTGATGGCAGAGCTCTTGCTATTTTTGGGGATGATTCAAGTCGTTTACAGCTTGATTTTGCAAATACATACGATTACATATCGTTTGATTTTGGTAACGATAATCCAGGATTTGGTGATCCAGATGGTCAAATGCATCTTGATCTATATTTGGATGGTGCTTTAACAGGTTCATATTCCCTTACTGCAAATTGGGATGACATCATGAATCAAACCCTTAGTGGAACAGGATTGTTTAACTATGCTGAAATTTACTACGATACAAATCTTATTGAAATTATCGACAATCTTGAGTATGCAATGAGTGGCGAAGTTCCAGAACCAACTACAATAGCTCTATTTGGTCTAGGGTTGCTTGGACTTGGATTCTCAAGAAGAAGAAAATAATCCAGCAGATATTTTTGTATTGGATGTTGAAAAAGCCTCGAAATTTCGGGGCTTTTTTATTTGATAGAACCACCAATAGATTTTTTGCTATCAGATAAATCATTTATTTAAAAGTTAGATTTCTTATATGCTTGAATGTTATTAAGTTATTTAAAGTGATTAATGAGTTATAATTTACCCCATATATCTTAACTGAGAAATTTAATGGCAAAAAAACCATCTGGCAAGAAACTGTCCAAGGCAAAAGCAGGAAAGAACAAGGCACAGGGTAAAAGGACCTCAAGCAAAAAACATAGTGCTGATCCTCATTACGAGCGCGAAAAGAAAAAATACGGCAAGCCTATTCCTAGTCGTGAGCATATCTTGGCCTATATGCAAAAGGTTGGAAGGCCTCTCAAACGTATTGAAATCGGTGATGCAATCGGTATTCGCTATAATAATGAGGTTGAGCAAGAGGCTTTTCGACGTCGAATTAAGGCCATGGTTCGTGATGGACAAATTATAAAAAATCGTAAGGGTTTTTATGTTTTGGTTAATGATGCTGATCTGATTCGTGGTGTAGTTATTGGGCATCCAGAGGGTTTTGGGCATCTAAAGCCTGATAATGGTAGCGATAGGATGTTTATCCCTCCGCGAGAAATGCGGGCAGTTTTACACAATGATATCGTTGTGGTTCGAGTTACTGGACTCGATAGAAAAGGCGATCGCGAATGCGCCATTGTTGAGATGGTAGCACGTGGGAATCAAACCATAGTTGGGCGTTTTCATCTTGAGTCAGGTATAGGTTTTGTTGTACCTGAAAATAGAAGAATTAATCAGGATATCTTGATCCCAAAAGAGTACTTTAATAAAGCGGAAGAGGGGCAGATTGTCGTCGCTGATATTACCCAACAGCCATCTCCTCATCATCAGCCAATGGGTAAAATCATCGAGATACTTGGTGAGCATATGGCTCCGGGAATGGAGATTGATATCGCTTCGCGCGTTTACGGAATACCTGTGGTATGGCCGGAAGAGGTGGAGCAGGAAATAGCTAAATTTAAGACTACTGTTCCATCGACTGCAAAAAAGGATCGTATAGATCTGCGGGATCTTTCATTGGTAACTATCGATGGTGAAGATGCGCGCGATTTTGATGATGCTGTGTATTGTGAGCCAGTATCCAGTGGTTGGAAGTTATATGTCGCGATTGCTGATGTTGCGCACTATGTTAAGCCTGGATCTGCGCTTGATGCCGAGGCGCAGAATCGTGGTACTTCGGTTTATTTCCCTGATTCTGTTATACCAATGTTGCCGGAAAAGCTTTCCAATGGATTATGTTCGATTAACCCCAAGGTAGATCGTCTATGCATGGTTTGTGAGATGGTTATCAGCAAGAATGGTAAGGTGCAACGGTCTAAATTTTATAATGCAGTTATGCGTTCTAAGGCACGTTTAACCTATACCGAAGTCGCTGCGATTCTGGTTGATGGTGATAAAGAAGTTTATAAAAAATGGGAAGAGGTTGTTCCTCACTTGCGCAACTTATGGGATGTGTATAAGTCGTTGCGGAAGGCTAGAAGGCAGCGTGGAGCGATCGACTTTGATACTGTTGAAACCAAGATTTTATTTAACGAAGAACGCAAGATTGAAAAGATTATTCCGGCCGTGCGCAATGAGGCTCATATGCTTATTGAAGAGTGTATGGTGGCGGCTAATGTGTGTGCAGCTAAGTTTGTAGAAAAGTTTAAGGTGCCTGCGCTATTTCGTGATCACGATACTCCGAAGACCGATAAGCTTGAATTGCTGTATCAGTTTTTAGGGCAGCTTGGTTTTAAGCTTGGGACTGGAGATATGCCAACCCCAAAGGATTATGCCGAGTTGGTTGAGCAGATCAAGGAACGCCCAGATTTTAATATGATCCAAACCGTATTGTTGCGGTCATTATCACAGGCAGAATATCGCCCGGATAATATTGGTCATTTTGGTCTGGCGTTGGAACATTATGCGCACTTTACCTCGCCGATTAGACGTTATCCTGATTTGCTTTTGCACAGAGCAATAAAACATATAATCAAAGGCGGCGATGCAAAATCATATCGTTATACCTTTGGTGAAATGGAAAACCTCGGTAAACAATGTTCCATGGCGGAAAGACGTGCTGACGATGCAACACGTGACGTCCTATTAAGTCTTAAATGTCAGTTTATGCATGACAAACTTGGTGAAGAATATGATGGCCTTATTACTGGTGTAACATCATTTGGAATGTTTGTTGAGATTACCGATATTTATGTTGAAGGTTTAGTGCATGTTACCTCAATGGGTAACGATTATTTTCATTTTGATCCGGTGGTTCATACCATGCGTGGTGAAAGAACTGGTAAGGTTTATCGACTTGGTGATCAGGTTAGAATTCAGGTTGTTCGGGTTGATGTGGAAGATAAACAGATTGATTTTGATTTAATTAATTAGCAAATAAATTGTCATCTTTGCTGCAGACGACCTTTAAAAAGAAACTTAAACTAGCGGAAAATTAATTATACTGTCATACCGGCGTAGGCCGGTATCCAGAGAAAATAAGCAAATATATGAAAACAGAATATATACACGGAATACATGCAGTTAAATCTGCACTTAAATACGACCCAACAGCTATTCAGGAAATAATGGTGGATAAACGGCGTAGTGATGATAAGTCTAACGCAATTATAAGTATTGCAAAAAAGGCAGGAGTTACCGTAAGTCGTCTAGATAAAAAAGAACTGGATAAACTGGCTAATGGCGAAAATCACCAGGGTGTAATTGCTGTATCAGTTGGCTCGAAACCAAAGAGCGACAAAGAACTAACTAGTTTTATTCAGCAACTTGATCATAATCCATTCTTGTTAATATTAGATGGAGTCCAAGATCCACATAATCTTGGAGCTTGTCTAAGAACAGCTAATGCAGCTGGCGTAGATGCGGTGGTTATTCCAAAAGACAATGCGGTTGGAATGACTTCAGTGGTGCATAAAGTTTCTTGTGGTGCCTCGCATGTGGTACCTGTATTTCAAATCACCAATTTATCTCGCACAATAAAATCACTGCAAAAAGATGGCGTTTGGATAATTGGTACTGCCGGGGAAACCGACCAATCCTATCTTGATATTGACTATAAAGGTTCTATTGCGGTGGTAATGGGAGCGGAAGGCGATGGTATGCGCCGCCTTACCAAAGAGGCATGTGATTATTTGGTTAAAATCCCAATGGATGGTGTGGTTGAGAGCTTGAATGTTTCAGTGGCTACAGGTGTGGTGTTATTTGAGGCTAAAAGGCAGCGGATGAATTAACGTTTAGATGCTTAATATATTTGGAGTATAGATATGCTAAAAATGCAAAAAGGATTTTCATTGCCCGCGTTTCTGTTTGGTGCGGTATTTTTTAGTGTAGGATCCGGTATTTTTTTATTTGTACTTTTTCCAGATCTTTGTGATTGGCAAGAAATGAAAACATGGGTTCCTGTTCAGGCAAATATCATCAATGTGAAATTAGATTCAAGTCACGGAGATAAAGGTACAACCTATTCGGTTAATGCTACTTATATATATACCTATAAAGGGGGGAGATATCAAAATAACCGTGTGACCATTTCAGGTGGTTCTGATAATGTTGGTGATTATCATCAAATAATGTATCGCAAACTTAAAAAATTATTTAAGGACGAAGAGCCAGTGCGCGTTTGGCTTGATCCTAACAATCCTCAAAATTCAATTGTTGATCGCGAAATGCGCTGGGGATTATTTGCCTTTATGGGAATATTTGTTGGGGTATTTGGAGGTGTTGGTTTCGTTATAATTTTAGTTTCAATTTTTTCCGGGAAGAAAGATAAAAATTTCAAAAGAGTGTTAAGAGGTGATGTGCCAATAATACGTTCAAACGCAATAAGTAAGTTTGTTGGCGGTTGGTTTTTAGCTATTATTTGGAATGGTGTTTCGATTCCGGTAACCTATTTTGCTTATCAGGAGTATTTGGATAAAAATGAACCTTTATTGTTATTGGTTTTTATATTTCCAGCACTAGGCTTTTTTATCTTATTAAATGCCATAAGCTCAACATTAGAATTTATCCGTTTTGGCAGGTTAGAATTGTTACCCGATCCATTTCCGGGTTCTATAGGTGGGAATGTTGGTGGAACAATAAAGCTGAATGAGAATTATAATCCAGCAATAAAATATCAACTAGTGCTTAGCTGTATATATATCTATTATACGTCTGGTGGTCGCAATAATAGTAGGTCAAGGCATGAAAGGCTCATCTGGCAAAGAGAGGGGATTGCCAGGTCTGATTCTTGCGAAAAAGGCACAAAGCTGGATTTTTGTTTTGATATTCCTGAAGGGTTACCGGAAACAACAAATGGTAGTGACCATCATGAATGGAGGTTAGAATTAAAGGCTGATTTACCAGGGATAGATCTTGAACGCCAATTTACTATTCCAGTAGAAAATGGTATTCAGACATCAAGTTCTAAAATTCAAGATGCAAAGGTTGTACTTGCTGCTAGTGAGGTCGAGATTCCAGAAAAGTTTTTGCAAATAGATGATACTTTGGCTGGAGTAAAATTTTATTATCCTCCACTTAAAGGTGGGATGCTTTATATTTTTAAGTTATTAATAGGATTGGGGATTGTAGGATTCGTTTCGTGGATAGGATTTTCAGCCGCAAAGTCAGCAGAAGAAATTTCATTATTTATATTGTTTTTCGTTGCTGTGTTTGGTCTTATTGTTGCCTTAGGGATTGGATTTAGCTTATATCAGCTTCTGCATACTCTTGTAGTTACAATTGAGGGAGGAATGTTAATATCTTCTAGTAGAATTATTTTTCCTGTCAAAACTCAGCAGATAGCTGTTCATGATATCTGCAAAATTGAAAAGAAAAGATCCTTGCAAATATCAAATCAAGGACAAACTCCAGTTGCGTATTACAAGGTTGAAGTGTTTGCTTCAAATGGGAAAAGAATTTGTGTAGCAAGAGGCGTCAAGGGCGAACAGTTAGCGGAAGCTATTGTTGAAAGGGTTAAAGGCTATATCTAATAGGTTTTGTCATTATTAAAGACATTGTTTTATCCCGGTGGATTTGGCTGAATATAACAAATAAATCCACAGTACGTGTTTGTTGTAAGATATTGTTGTTGCTAATATTCTTATGTGAGAATTTTAATTAAAAATCCATGATGATTTCTTGAATAATAAACAAAACAGGACTATTTCTTATAATAAATAAGTAACATTATTTCATGGATTTTTATTACCTTTAGTATGGAGAGAAAATATGCAAAGGAATGGTATTACGTTGGTTATTAAATCAGCGCTATTGGGACTAGCTGCGCTTGTTGCTGGTATTACACATGTTCAGGCTGCTGAGGAAGATTATAACTTAGGTGTTGTATTGGCTATTAGTGGTGCAGGAGCTGTTTATAGTGGTGATGGTGTTGATGCTATCAAGTTGGCAGTTGATGAAATTAATGCCAAAGGCGGTTTTTTAGGAAAACATAAGATAAATCTATCGATAAAAGATTCACAAACAACACCAGACGTTGCAGTAAAAGAAGCAACAACTCTTATTAAAAAAGATAAGGTAAAGGCAATTCTGGGTACTTATTCTAGTGCCTGCTCAATAGCGATCAAACCAATTGCTCAAGAGAATAAGGTTTTACACATTGCTGCAATCAGTAATTCAGAAAATATTACCAAGGTAAATCCTAGCCCATATACATTCTCAGTTGGCCCAAATAGCTATATGCAAGCTAAGGCGGTTGCGGTAGGTGTTGCTAAGATGGCTAAAAAGAACGGTTGGAAAAAGTATGCAACCATCGCTTCTGATTATGAATGGGGTAAATCAACCCAGGCAAACTTTGTTGCGCTTTTGAAAGAGATTGCTCCAGAGATTCAGCTTGTCCAGGAAGTGTGGCCAAAGCTGGGAGAATCACAATTTACATCACAGATTGCACAGCTAGCTAAGTCCAAGCCAGACTTTATATATGGAGCAATTGCTTCGAAGGATAACGTAAAGTGGCTTCAGGTTGCTGGTAAGGTAAAATTCTTTGATAAATTCCCATATCCAGGATCACTGGTGTCCGTTTCAGAACTTCAACTAAAATCAGATTCGATTCCTAGAGGAATGATTGGACTTGCTCGTGCTCCATTCTTTGTTCATTTGGATAATCCAATCATGCAAGAGTTTGTGAAAAACTTTAAGGCAAAATATGGACGTTATCCAAGTGATTGGGCGGTGATGGAATACGATGCAGTATATACCCTGAAGCAAGCTATTGAAAAAGCTGGTACAACTGATTCGGAAAAGGTTAAGGATGTAATGAAGGGCATGACAGTTGATACAGCCAGGGGTTCCTTTACCTTTAGAGATATTGATAATCAGCTGAATTGTCCATCATATCTTGGAACAGTTACTGATACGCCTGATTATCCATTCCCAATCTATAAAGATACTGTGGTAGTAACAGGCGAAGAATCATGGCGTCCAGAGGCTGAGATTCGCGAAGCCAGAAAATAAAAATTATTAGCTGTTTTGTAATTTGGTTGTGCGCTTATTAAAGCGCGCAACCTATTGTGGTTAGGGTTGGGGTTAGTATGCAAAATAAACGTTTTAATGTTAAAACTAAAATTATTCTTAGTAGCGTAACTATCATTTTTTTAACAATAATTTCATTATCAATTGTTATTTCATACATGCTTGTAAAGGATAATAAGAAAAGAGCAAAAAAACAGATAAAGACAGCCGTAACGCTTATGGAAGACCAATTTGCGGAAAAGGCAAAATCATTAGTTTCAATGGCAAGTAAGATAGCTGCGGATACGAATCTTGGTAGTAAATTGCAATATATTGCAGATGGAAAGTTAGAGGGAGGGGTTAGTAGTATCCTGAATCAGGAAAGTAAAGAGTTGGCTGCTAATTTATATGCTTTAGCATCAGCAGCTGGCGCTAAAGATGTTGTTTTATATGATCATCTTGGGCGTTGGACTAGTGCATTTTGGACTAATAATGGCAGCGCTAATGTTGCATTCCCAGCAATTGGAGGATCAGGTTTTCATCATGCAAAAGTAGATATTGGTGGAAAAATTCAGGCTGAAAGCTGGAAGAATGTATCAGTACTAACCAAAAATATTACCGATAGAGATTCTGATGAAAAGTTAGAAGAATTATCACAAATTGTTCAGGACGATAAACTATTAGAAATTGCTGTAACTCCTATAATGGTAATGGGGTTAAATTCGGAAACATTCGAAGAAGAATTGCAACAAAAAGGCATGGCTATTGTATCTTGGCAAGTAGACGAAGAGTTTGTGCAAAAGTTAAGTAACTGCGCTAATGCTCATGTCAATTTGTTTATTGACAATAAGTTTTCTGTTGGAACATTTAAAGAATCAAAATATGTGAGTAACAAAGCTGAAAGTTCTATTTCTACTAGTATTTCTAAAAAGAAAGAAAGAGTAAATGTTTTTGAAAAAGAAATAGGCAATATAGATTATTACATAGGGGCTATGTCTCTTAAGGGGCTAAAGGGAAATGACTTTTTTGCGGTGTATTTATCTCAAGAAGAATCTCAACGACAGATCAAAAAAATCTTACTGTATATAGTTATCATAGGGATGTTATGTTTAATTATTGCATCTCTTGTGTCATGGATGCTAGCTAAAAAAATATCAGATCCATTACAAAAGGCAACTAAACTTGCAGAGAGTATTGCAACAGGCGACCTTTCTCAAAGATTAACAATATCAACATCAGATGAATGCGGTCAGTTAGCGAAAATGTTAAATACTATGGCTGATAAGTTAGAAGAAAAAGCTGTACTTGCCTCTAATATTGCAACTGGTGATTTAAGTAATCATGTAGATATTATTTCTGATAAGGATGCGCTTGGTCAGTCATTGGCTAAGATGACAGAAGGATTAAAAGAAATCGTTGAGCAGACAATGACCTCGTCGAACGAACTTGCCAGTTGTATCTCGGGGATATTAAACACTGGAAAATCTCTTTCTGCTTCAGCAAATGAGCAGTTGGCTGCCCAAAAAGAAGTTGAAGATCGTATCTCAAAAATTAGCGATAGAATTAAAGATAATAAGGATAATGCATCCCAGGCTTTATCTTTAATAACTGGAGCTGGTGATTCTGCCCGGAATGGTAGTGAGATGATGAAGAATATGCTGTCTGCGATGAGTGATATCAGCAAATCCAGTGATGAGATTGCACTGATTATTAAAGTAATTGATGAGATAGCAGAGCAAACCAATCTATTGGCGCTAAATGCGGCAATTGAGGCTGCAAGAGCTGGTGAGCAGGGGCGTGGATTTGCAGTTGTGGCTGACGAGGTTAGACAACTGGCAGGTAGGAGTGCTGAGGCAGCGCATGAAACAACTAAGCTTATAGACTGTTCAACGAATAATGTATCTTCTGGAAGTGAAATTGCCAATAATACCGCTGATGCTTTGAAAGAGATTGTTTCTTATGTTGAAAATACAACCAATTATGTCAAGGAAATAACTGAAATATCTGAATGGCAAGCGGAAGAGATTGCAAAGGTGATAGAGGTATTAGCCATGGTTGAAAGGGTTGCGACATCGGCCTCAGAACAAGTAGATATTATTGCTGCACTTGTTAAGAATCTTGAAAACGAGGAAGCGAATCTAAAAGATGCTCTTGGGCATTTTGTATTATAGATTAGATGTCTTAATGCTTATTTTCAGCATAGTTAAATTAATAACTAAGCTGAAAATAAACTAAGGTGATCTGATTTATATAGAAAGCTTTCCGGATGCAATATTAAGAACTTCTGCTCTTCTGCTTTTAGCCTCTTGGGAAGAAACGCGATTATAAACACGTCCCTTTACTTCGGATGGCTTAAATGGCTTGATAATATAGTCGCAGGCACCTACTTCATAGCCTTTTTCAACTGCTGAGTTTGTATCGGAGGCAGTTAAAAATAAGATAGGAGTGTCTTTAAAGCGAGAGTCTTGCTTGATCTTTTTGCAAACCTCGTAACCATCCATACAGGGCATATTAATATCCAGCAGAATAATGTCTGGAGTATTATCTGCAAGATATTGTAGGCATTGTTTTCCGGAACCTGATTCAGAAAGATTAAAGCGGCCATCATTTAAGATGTCTTTTAATATCTCACGATAAATACTTTCATCATCAACAATATGAACCTTATAGTGTTCATCTAAAACATTCGTAGACATAATAACCATCCCCACGGCAAATATAATATACATACACAACGTATTTAATTATTGCTGATGATGGATAAAATGCAATTCATTAAATTCTAATGTGCCAAAAGAATCACAATAAAATTTTCGATATATTAACCACTTAACATTTTAAGGTGTTGTGGTTAATAAATTATTATTTTTTTATGATGCTAACGGTAGTGATTTTGTTCTGTTCTAATAGTATTTTCCAGGAATCATCTTTAATATTGCCGATATATTCAACTGGCCACGCAGGAGTTTGCCCAAAAAACACACATAAATAATTACCGTTATTGGTATAGGCGATTCCTCCACATGGTATCTCTGGTATGGGATCATCTTCACCAAGATCTAAACCGATAGAGCCATAAACTTCATTACCCCATTGTTTTAATTCAATTTTATAAGGAAGGTTGGCAGTAAAACTTTTAGCAATACTTGTATCGAATAAGCTTGCTTCTAGGGAAAAATAACCAAAATCCAAAAGTATTTGTTCACTCATTTAACGTTTTCTCCATAATATAATCATCCATATAAAATCCATTGCCGATATCTTTGTTGACTTCATCTGTTATGATGAAACCATTGTTTTTATACCATTTAATTTTTTATTGCCTATTGACAACCGGAAGGCTCATATGTGTTATATTTTATTTTGTGCAGGTGTGCCATGTAAATTTAACAACCTTTCACTTCGCCATATACGAATTACAGTGATTTTGTTTGGTTCTCTCAAATAGATAATACGGTAAGGTTTATGAAGAAGTTCCCGAATATCGTTGACATTGAACTCGGGAACCATTCGCCCCATATCTGGATTGTCATATAATAGCTCAACATTGCTGATGATGTTGCTTATTAATTTAGTGCTGATATGAGCTACGCCAAGATCAGTATAATGTGCTTCAATATCTTCAAGGTCATAAAGTGCAGAGTCAGAAAAAGTGATTTTCAATTTAGATACCAAACCTTTTTTTAACATCTGCAATATCGTGAGTTTTTCCTTCTTTAGCTTCTAGCAGCCCTTGAGCTACGGCCTTCATAAATTCACGCTCTTCTTCTTGTTGCTCATAATCTTCAAGGCCTTGTACCACAGCTACACCACGCCCTCGACTAGTAACTAGAACGGGACGATGAGTGTCTTTTGCTTGATTTACAATTTTACCAGGGTTTACTTTGAGGTCTGAAAGAGGGATTACGTCTTGTGAAAATAGAGGCTTCATGGTTTACGTGCTCCTAATGCAAGGTTTATAAGACCAGATTATAGCACCCGTTTAAAGCACTTGTCATTGAAATATAACGAAGTATTAACTCGTTTTGTTTTCATAGACACCTCGATTAGCTAGTATATATATTGTGCTTTATCTTAGTGTCCGGTTCCATTAGACCAGAACAATAAGACCTGCATCTGCCCTG
>JAWSVC010000050.1:0-729 GCA_033852075.1 Gammaproteobacteria bacterium
ATTATTCTACGGCTTCGTTATACCTCATTGGTAGATATCTGATACACTTTGATGTACAATTTTATGTACTATAAGTATAGGTAAGCCACTATGAAACGAATAAATTTTGACCAAGACATTCAACCCTTATCTGAATTTCGCGCTGGGGTTTCTAAATTCCTTAATCAAGTTAATGAATCCAAGCGTCCTTTAGTAATTACTCAGCGCGGCAAAGGTGTAGCCGTCTTACTGGATGTTGCAGAATTTGAACTTATGCAGCAAAAATTAGAACTATTGGAAGATATACAGTTAGCTGAAACGCAACTTAAAAACGGTGAAGGCATTCCTCATGATGAAGCCAAGGCAAAAATTTTAAGTAGTATTAAATAATGAAAATAATTTGGTCACCTCTTGCCATAGATGATGTTTCTGATGCTACCGGATATATTGCTGGCAACAATCCGCAGGCTGCATTAAAGTGGGCAAACTCGATTTTCGAGGCTGTTGAACGACTAAAAAAGCACCCCAAAAGTGGGAGGCACCCACCTGAACTTAACCGCCATGATATTAGAGAAGTTATCAAAGGTAATTATCGTATTTTTTATAAAATTGATGGGCAAACTATAAATATCCTTCTCGTTCGTCGTGGTAGCCAATTAATCAGCGAAAATGAATTCATTGAGGTATAACACATATGAGCCTTCCGGTTGTCAATAGGCAATAAAAATTAATTGGCTTTTAAAAAGCCAG
>JAWSVC010000051.1:0-3560 GCA_033852075.1 Gammaproteobacteria bacterium
ACTACGACGACAACGGCAACGTAGACAACAGCGTCGACGCCTACCAGCGCGTAACCGACAACAGCTTCGATGCCCTGAATCGCATCACCCAAACTCAGGACACCGCAGGCGGCATCACCACAACCAGATACGACCAATACGGCAACGTAAACGAAGTAGAAGACCCGCGCGGCCTAATCACCAAATACAATTACAACGCCCTTGGTGACCTGAAAGAACTAATCAGCCCGGATACCGGCATCACCACCTACACCCACGACAGTGCAGGAAATATCAAAACCCAAACCGATGCCAACAACATCACCGTAACCTATAGCTACGATGCGCTAAATCGTCTTACCGATGTAACCTATCCGGATACCACCGAAAACATCCACTATGGCTATGATGAATATGATAACTGGGACAATGTAAACTTTGGTCGCGGCAAACTAACATCCATAACCGACCAAAGCGGAACCACCGCATACAAATACAGCAGTAACGGACTGGTCTATAAAGAAATCAGAACCATAGCCGGAACCGAATACACCTTCGGTTATCAATACAACCTGGCCGACAAACTAACCCACATCACCTATCCATCGGGAATGATAATAGAATACATCCGCGACGATGCCGGCAAGATAGTAGCAGTAACCGCCACCAAAGACGGCCAAATCACCACCCTTGCAGACGCAATCCAATACAAACCATTCGGCCCCCAAACCAACCTGCAATTTGGTAATGGCTACATCCAGACCAACAGCTACAACCTGAATTACCAGCTCGAAAGCATCAACACACCAAACGTGCTGAATCTAGACTATGCTTATGACTACATGGGCAACATCACCGGAATGCAGGATATGCTCGACAGCCTGTTCGACCAAAGCTACACACTGGATAATCTATACAGGCTAGATACCGCATCAAGCAGTGATTACGGCGTAATCGACTACGACCTTGATGCCACCGGCAACAGAATCGCCATCACCGAAGACGGCCAAGCCACCAACTACACAATAGATGCAAACTCAAACCGCATCACCAACATCGGCGACATCACCTTTGGTTACGATGCAACCGGCAACACAACATCTAAAACCTCGCCAGAGGCAAACTGGATATATGCCTACAACCAAAACGGCAGGCTAAAAACCGTAACTAAAGACGGCGCCCAAATAGCCACATACATATACAACGCACTCGGGCAAAGAACCCGAAAAACCACCGAGGCTGGCACAACCACGCAGCTATACAACAGCGCAGCACAACTGCTGGTAGAACAAAGCGCAACCATAACCAAAGAATACATCTACCTCGGCGGACAGGTACTGGCAAGCTACACCACAGCCGAAGCCCCAGAGCCAGAACCAGGCCCATGTCCGGGAACAACCGCAACCAACAACCAGCACCAAACCGCAGGCCGCGCCTACAGCCAAAGCGAAACCACCGGTGAAACCTGCTGGGGCACATTCTGCTGGGGCGGAACCACCACAACCACATGGTACGCCCAAGGAAGTAACGAAAACCTAGGCACCAGCGGCACAACCAGCACCACACTGTATGAAAACGGCAGCGACTACTGGCAAACCGCAAATCCAAACAACTGCGTGCAAATGCCAACCGGGCCATGTGAATCAATCACAAGCACAAATCAAGAACATGTAAACAACACTCGTGCCTACACCACCACAGAAATGATAAATCAAACCTGCTGGGGAACTTGGTGCTACGGCGGAACCGAACAAACAGTTTATAAGGCGCAGGGTTCAGACGATAATCTTGGAACAGAAGCCACCGCGCAAACAACCCTGTTTGCAGACCCTAATGGCAACTACTACCTGCAAGACCCAGAAACCTGCCCGGTAGAGCTGGAAAATCCAAACTACAATGGCTTCGCCTACTACCACAATGACCACCTGGGAACACCAAGGGTTGTTACAGATGCAAATGGTAATGAGCTGTGGAAAGCTCATTACAATCCGTTTGGGAAGGTGAAAGAAACCCAAAACCAAGATGCTTATTATGAGCAGAATATTCGTTTTTCCGGGCAGTATCACGATCGCGAAACCAATCTCTATTACAATTACTTCAGATATTACCAGCCAGAATTTGGCCGCTATCTAACATCTGACCCAATTGGACTTGATGGCGGTATCAATACCTACTCTTATGTGAGTGGAAATCCTTTAAGGTATATAGATCCAACTGGAGAAGTAGCGCTTGTTGATGATGCTTTTATTATTGGAACTGCTGCTGTAGGGCTTACGGCAGCATGTTCTGCAACAAACTGCATACAAAATGCAGTTGATTCAGCTGAAAGAGCAGTTGATGCTGCAAGTGATGCATTTAATGATACTGCTCGTGGTATTGCTGATGATTATATGGCCGATGTTATGCACCAGGCAGCACAGCAACTAGCTGATGCAATAGGTGATTCTTTTTATGAGGCTGCACGGGGTAACCAAGCTGATACAGGTATTACACAACGTGTTAATGAGATAATTTCTGATATTAAATGTAGAACTGGTGAAAACCCAAGCAAGTGTGAGATTCTCCAGCAATTAATTGATGCTGGTGAGATAAGTGCTAAACATGCAAAAGCAACGCAGAAGGCTTGGGGATGCAGAAGATCTCGAATGTCAAAGAACCGTTAAGGAATATTAAAGTGATAGATTCAACAGAAGAAATGGAGTTTGAATATTGGACAAAATTCAAGAAATTCTCTATTCAAGAACTATTTGATGAGTTAGATTGCAGTGAAATTGAAAGGCGCTATGCTGCTGCAAGAGAGTTGCAAATTCGAGGCAGCAAAATAATATTTGATTGCATGAATGATTTAATTAAAGATGTGATTCCTGCTAAGCGAGCTATCGCAGCATTTATTTTAGGACAGCTTGGCACTCCTGACTTCCCATATAGAAACGATTCTATTCCTTTGCTTTCTGAATTGCTTGAGTCTGACGAAGATGCAGAAGTTAGAGCTAATTCAGCCTCTGGTCTTGGTCATTTATGCAGTGATAGTTCTTTTGGAGTTCTGTGTAATGCATCTCAAGATATTTCAAGTGAAGTTCGTAAAAGTGTTGCGTTTGCATTGGGATGTATTAGCAATGCTGCTTCAATAAAACCATTATTAGAATTATTGAATGATGACGATAGTGATGTGAGAAGTTGGGCGGCTTTAAGTATTGGCCAGATTGATATTGATTATGACTCGATTTCTAATGACCTAATTAAATCTCTTTCAGACTCTTGTGAAGAAGTTCGTAGTGAGGTTATCGGGATTATGGCTGCCGCTAAAGATGGTAGAGTTTATGATTCAATTTGTGCAGAACTTGAAATGGATGAGGTTTCATTTGATGTAATTGAGGCTGCAGGTAACTTAGGGGATATAAGGTTGCTTGATGTTTTATTAGATTTACAGGAAAAATGGCAACCTGATATTCCTTTAGAGCTTGATGAAGCAATAAATAAACTTAATAGAAAGTAGCGCCATCCAACAAAAAACTATTGAATTTAAAATCCTGCCCCATAGTGTAGAGCACCACTTTAATGTAGAGCACCACTTTAACATC
>JAWSVC010000002.1:0-8474 GCA_033852075.1 Gammaproteobacteria bacterium
CCGGAAAGCATTATCAATCAATGTTATTAAGGAGATATGGTAATTTAATACTTGAAATCTCCGTTCATCCTGAGCGGGAGGTACGAGCAGTCGAAGGGTTGTAATAAATAACTGATTTAATACCGTTTCATACTTCGACTGCTGCGCGCTCAGTACGAACGGTATTAATTCCCCGGACAGCAATGGGCGAAGGCCGGTATCCAGAAAAAATGGAATCAATTGGGGTCAGTATTCGATTGATTCTGAGCGATAGCGAAGGCAAAATCAAAGAGTCTGACCCTCATTGATTAAGGCAAAAGAAAAAACAAACAAATGAAAAAACTCTTATTACTTATAATAGTTATCAACATCGGCTTTGGAGTTTGGATCGCCTTTTTCCAAAAAAGCGATATCAACACCAGTTACACCTATAAGGTTGATAAAGGAAACCTTACTCTTTTGCATGAGCGAAAAAACTAAAAAAATCGCCACAAAAGTTAAAAAAATAATTGCATTTTATTTCGAGAGTGAATAATATACCCGCTCTCGCAACAGTCGAGTATGAGCTGGCGTAGCTCAGTTGGTAGAGCAGCTGATTTGTAATCAGCCGGTCGCGGGTTCGAGTCCCATCGCCAGCTCCATTTTTTCTTTTATTATTCCCAAAAGAATTCTTTAGCAATACAACAGGCTTTGCTTGGTTGTATTTTTGTGATTTGTTCATATGAATTATTGTTGTTTCATGGTACTTTGTAAGAAATATTCTTAAAAGGTGTTTTTATGGCGCGTACAATGACAGTTGATACTGGTGATGAGCTTAGAGGGTTTGTGGAAGGGCTTGTCGAATCTGGTTCTTATCGAAGCAATAGTGAAGTAGTCAGAGAAGGTTTGCGTTTGCTGCAGGAAAAGCAAGCTGAATCAAAGCTGGAAACTTTAAAGAAACTGATTGAAGAAGGCGAAAAAAGCGGAGAGCCGGTTGATTGGGATCTAAATGATTTTTTAGCGAAAATGGACAAATAACAACTAATGAAAAAGAAAAGGCTAAAAATATCACCTAAGGCACTTGTTGATTTAGAGGGGATTTATAAATACAGCTATGACAATTTTGGTCAGAAAATTGCGGTGCAGTATATGACCGATATAGATGAATCATTTGAAAAAATAGCAGAGAATCCAAATTTGGGGTGTGACTACAGAGAGGTTTTTTCAAATGGAAGGGTGGTTTTAGTAGCTTCGCATTTGGTTTTTTATAAAGTAATGGAAACAACTGTTGCAGTGGTTCGGGTGCTGCATAAATCTATGGATCATAAAAGACATCTGAATTAATTGCTGAAAACCTTGGTGTTAGACAGCCAGCAGTTGCATATTAACTAATGTTAGATCTAAAGCTCCGTACATCTTCTGGTAGTTTCTTCAATTCCCTGATTTATGATTCAAAACTTAAGGCTTTACAATATTGCTATTGCTTTTCTGTAGTTGGTTAGTAGTATAAAAATGCACTTGTGTTATAGTGAAAGCATATGAATGCAGGAGAATGCATATGACTACAACTATGACTATCCGTCTGGAAGATAATTTAAATGAGCGTTTATCAAAATTAGCAAATGCTACTGATCGTTCCAAGGCATATTTGGCTACGCAGGCATTAAAGTTGTTTCTTGACAATAATGAATGGCAGGTTACAGAAATAGAACAGGCTTTGTCGCAAGCGGATAAGGCTGGTAGTGATCAATTTGCTGATAATGAAGCTGTTATAGCCTGGATGGAGTCTTGGGGATCGGATGAAGAGCTGCCTGCACCGTTATGACTAAAGTAATATGGTTCAAGGCCGCAGTTAATGATCTAAAGTGTCTCAAAGATTATATTTCGCAGGATGATCCAAATGCTGCCAAGCAGGTTGTTGCAAGATTAAAGGAGGCAGTAGATTTATTGAGCCAGCAGCCTGGTATTGGAAGGTTGGGGCGTGTTCCTAATACTAAGGAGCTAGTAGTAAATAAAACACCGTATATATTGCCATACAGAGTTCGCGACAATAAAATTGAAATTCTGAGAGTATTGCACTCTTCAAGACAGTGGCCAGAAAGCCTATAATCAGCCGGTCGCGGGTTCGAGTCCCATCGCCAGCTCCATTTTTCCTTCTTGATATTCCCAATTGAAAAATGGCTTCGAAATAATGGTTTCGAATTAATAGCTATTGTTTCATCAGAAAAGTTATCTAAACTTAATGTGGTATTACCACTTATCTTTCAAAAAATACCGTTTATCTTATATGCAGTGAATTACAACTCATATAAATAGAGAATAGCATCACACAAATAGAAAATTATTTATGAATAGATTTTTATATACAAAAGTTAATAAAATGGAAAAAAATAATAAACAACAGGGTTTTACTCTTATAGAGCTTCTTATTACCATTGCAGTTATTGCAATTTTGGCGTCTATGGCTATTCCTGCCTTGAAACTTATGGTTGTTAATAATCGAATAGAAGCTACTGCTAATCGGTTGCGCAACTCTTTGGTGATGGCCCGTAATAAGGCGATTGAAACAAAGAACATTGTGCTTATTGCAACAAGTGATAATTGGGAAAGTTGGAAGTTAATAGGTTCTAGCCAAATTAGTGAAGCTTCTGTGGGTATTGGCACAGAGATAAAACAAAATGATGTTTTTTTTAAATTCTTATCGTCTGGTTTTTTAGATACCAGTGAAATATCAAACGTTGTGTTTAGTGTTTGCCCTACTGATACAGATATTGAAGGTGTTCGTAAGAAGGGGGTTGTTCTTTATCCTAGTGGTATGGCTCTGGTTAAAAGCGAAGAACAATTGGCTGTTGGTGATGATAGTCTAAGTTGTCAATAATCTAGAGGAAAGTAATGAATAATTTGGGTGTAGGTTTAAAGCAAAAGGGTGTTGGTCTAGTTGAAGTGCTTATAGCTCTTTTGGTGTTTTCGGTTGGAATGCTTGGCGTTGCATCTCTTCAGGTTGTTGCTTCTAAGTCAACTTTTGAGGCGCAACAAAGGCAGGAGGCTGTGTATCTTGCTAATGAGATCTTAGCTCGAATGGCAAGTAGCGGAATGAGCTTGGCACAAATAAAAACAGCATATTCAGATGATTTTAATACTGATGGGATATCTGATTATGGAACTGATTGTTCGGCAGGAGTATGTACTCAAGCGCAGATGGCCAGTTGGGATAAATATATGTGGAAGATGGCTGTTTCTGCAGCATCAGTTACCCATACTTCAGGAGGGCAGGGGCTTATTGGTGCGAAAGGATGTGTTGATTTTGATGAGACTAATAATCGTATAAAGGTTGTTGTTGCGTGGAAGTCAATGACAAAAATTGGGGATGGTTCTTCAAATACGTGGTGTTTACTTGATAATGACGCGCCTCTTGAGCAGCGACATGTAGAGTTATCGTGGTGTCCTCAGACTGGATGTTTATAAAAAATATTATAGGGATTGATTGAGAAAACAATGAATGATTTAAGGTCAATAAAAAATCAGTCAGGTATGTCATTAGTTGAGCTGATGATCGCTTTGTTAATAGGGTTATTGTTATCTGCGGCAATAATTACGGTTTATCTTTCAAATAAAAAGACATTTTGGGATACAGAAGCGGCGGCTGCACTTCAGGAAAACTCACGTTTTGCAGCAACGTTGATAACAGATGATATTAGGTCTGCTGGTTTCTATGCGGACTCGTATGCTAAATCAGTAACAAATATTGATGTTGGGCCTATAGCTTCAGGAAGTTGTAATAACTTGGAGTTCAATTATCAGCAACCAATTTCTGGCGCGGTCACTGAGCTCGGTTGTATGAGTGGGAAGGCTTATAAAAACGGAACTGATATCCTTTTGGTAAAAGGCACTAGAATGACGCCAGCTACTGTTTTTACTCATTCAGGGGGTAGCTATAAAACATATATGGTTGCTACGAGCTTTGAGGATTCTGAGCACTATATTGCACAAGCTGATCTGGATAAAAAGGCGCATGATAGCGAAGTACATGAATTTTTTCATCATGTATATTTTATATCTCAAGAGGAAGGAGCTGTCTTTCCTCAGTTAAAGCGTTTGAGCCAAAAAGTTAATAGCTCTGGTACGGCAACTGTTTGGGTTACGGAGACCATTGCAGATGGTATTGAAGATCTGCATTACTATTTTGGGGTAGATACGGACAATGATGGCGCTGCAAATCAGTATCTGGCAACGGAAGATATGTCTTCCTGGGATAATATTGTTGCGGTAAAAATATTTATGTTATCCCAGGCTACTATAAGTGATCCTTCGTTTACAGGAGGAAAGACATATCTTTATGGTAAACGTACTGCATACACTCCGACCGATCGCTATCATAGAAAATTATATGAAACAACAATAACGATACGTAATTATAAAACAGATTAATTGCTCAGAGGTTATTTATGAAAATGAAAACTATCAGAAATAAAGAAAGAGGAAGTGCGCTACTTGTGGCACTTATACTTTTAGGTGTATTAACTATGGTTGGGGTATCGGTTACTTTAACTAGTACCTCACAGCTTAAGATATCAGCAAACAGTCAGGATCTTGAAGATACGTTTTGGGCAACGAACGCAGGAGCGAATCTGGTTTTAAGTAATACGTCTGCATCACCAGAATCAACAGTTGCTTATTTATCTGATATTACTTTAGATGCTAAGGCCCAGTCATTAAGTGAACAAAGTGCTAGTGACACGTTTTTGCAGGACGTATATTCAAAGGTTAAAACTAATCCCGTGTATGGCAATAATGGCAAAGCTTTAGATGTTTCAATTCAGCAACAAGGGAAAGGAACTTCTTGTCCCAGAGCTGAGAAAGGTTCAAGTGTTACCAAAATAGCATGTGATCATTTTGTAATTTCCAGCAAAATTGATCTTGCGGGTAACTACGATCCAGCGGTTAAGTTAGGGATATATCGTGAAATGATTCATAACAATTCGGCAACCCATCAGACAACGCAAGTAGATTAATAATAGAATAAAGGTTTTTAGCAGGCATAGGCCAGCAATAGAAAAAGGAAGAGACTATGAAACGAATAATAACTTCTTTGATAATAATGAGTTCACTATTGATCTCAGCAATGGCTAATGCCGATGATATTAACTTTTTGGTTAATAATAAGGTAGATGGTGCCGATGGTGCGCGTCCACAGGTGTTGTTTATTGTGGATGTGTTGTCGACAATTGATCATATTGATAATTCAGATACAGAAACTACTACTAGAAAGATAAATGATGTTGCGAGTGAAGGCTGTATGGATGTAACAACTGAGTGGCCAACACAAGTAATTCAGTTTTTAGTTCCTGAACAAATATTATTTAAAGGCAGTTTGTGTAATACAGGAAGCCAATTTCTTGCTATCGAAACAACAGAAATATTGACGGAAAAGTATGATGAAATATTAACTAAAGACCCTCGAGAAATCGTCAAATTTATCATGAAACAGCGCCCGGATATTGAATACGGTGTGATTTCACTTAATGATTATGTAGAGCCTGCCTCCTATCTTACTAGTGCAAAACTCGAGCTTGAGGTTGCTTATCGCAGTGATTTTACTCAAGCATTCAATACTATTAGCAATATATCTGCTCATTCAGCTGATTCAACTCCAATTACTGGTGGGTTTACCGTAGCTTATGACTATTTAAATGGAAGTTTGGTACAAGATTCGGTTTCATATTCCAGCCCTTTAGATAATGGTTGCAAAGACCTTAAATTGATATTATTGACAAATGGAGGATGGGCAGATGATTTGAATTTGGCTACTGCTACTTCACTTAGCGAAGCAGTTGCAAACAATATAAGCGCATCAACCCTAATCAAAAATTACTTGCCTAAAGTTGCTCAATATCTAAAAAATAATGAAGTAAAAAGTTCCTGTGATGCCAGAGTTAGCACCAGTGTTATCGGTATTGAAGCTCCTGTAACGGATGATCTTTTTATAGTAAATGCAGGAAAAGCAAAGAATGTTGCGCAAGAGATGGCGGAAAATGGAGATGGGGTATATTTGAATGCGCAAACCGGTGGTGACGCAGCGCGCGCCATTTTGAATGAACTTAACAGTATTTATCCATCACCAACAACATTTACAGCGCCAACCACAGCACAATTAATGAATAGAGCAGCAAATAAGGTTGATGCCTATGCAACGGCATTTATGCCAGAGCAAAGTGCTAAGTGGCAAGGAAGAATTAATAAAGAAACAATGGATGGGCAAGATGATACAAACCTTGATCCAATAGGTGATGATGATTTTGCAGGAACGAACTTTGTTAAATCTAAAACAGCGAGTACTAGAACAATTTATACCAACATTGCTTCTGCAGCAGATGGTAAAACCGTTACTACTCTAAATAGCCTGATAGCTGATAATAATACTTTGATTACCAGCGCCGATAAGGCTGAGTATATAAAAGATCTTCCTGATGGGTTGATGGATCCAATTCACTTTAAGCCATTGGTAATAGATTATGGTGGTGATATTGGAACCCGTATGATTATTGGTACCAATGATGGTTTATTGCATATGTTTGATAGTAATGGCAATGAAAAGTGGGCTTTCCTGCCTAAAGAGATGGAAAAACTGGTTCCAGCATTGGTTGATGATAACTCTGCGCCCAGATACTCCATGGTTGATCATTTTTACGGTATAGATGGTGCGCCAACAGCATTTGTGCATGATGCCCCTGATGATAATGGTATTCGTGATGGTAAGATCGAATCTGGTGGTAATGATAAGGTCTATATCTTCTTTGGCCTGCGTCGTGGAGGAGCAACCTATTATGCCATGGATGTAACTGCTCCAGATTCTGTACCAATAGTAAAATGGCGTAAAGGTAAGATGGATCTAGATTATGGTGGAAGGTTTGATATTGATGCACTTGAATCTCGAAGGGATAATGAGGAAAAATCGGTAGAAACTATTGAATCAGAAATTTTGGGTTCAGGCTGCTCAGCAATGACGCTATTTAATGCTAGTGATTGTTTAGGGATGCTTGTATGTGATTATAATGGGTATCTAAAGCAGTATAATGGTAGCTCGTGGCAATATAGCTCATCTGATAGAGCGTATGACCCTAGCTCATACCCATTGCAAGAACCTTCAGCAGGGATATATTTTTACTATAATGGCGAAAGTGACTATGGATTTACTTCAAAGAATCAGTGCTTGATGGATCTTAGTACGCTTAATAAATTTACTTTCCAGGCTCACCCCTATGGTACTTATTCTTATGAAGTAACAGATCCTGGTAAGAATAAAACTTGTAGCTCAACAACGTATCTTTCTATTAGTAATGGTATGATTTTGGGTAAGGACCAGCAGCCATCACCAACTGAGATGATAGTTGGATTTGATATTACTTCAATACCAAATGGAGCCTACATCACATCAGCTAAATTAACTTTGGCACATAAAGCACAGGCTACTGATCCGGGAGTATATGATTCTGTAGTTGCAGTTCATGGAGTTAACGGATTTTTTGGCAACGATCCAGGACGTAACTCACATAGTACTCAAGATTGTACGGATAAAGATGTTTATTTTGGCGATAATGGATACAGTGTATATGAATACATTGGCGGTATAAAAGACCCAGGATCTCCCTATGCGCTAGGAGAAAGAACCGCTGATGGAATCATATTTCCTCCAGATTTATATCCTGATTTTTATACGGATTCCGCAATTAATAGCAAAGGAATAGCCGCTTTATCTAAGTTATTTGATAACAGTGTATTGCATGATACTCATCATGAGATTTCATGGGTGCAGTTCAAAGTGAAGCTAGCTGATTATAGCGAGCTTGGACAGAATGAGTATCTTATGTTTGGTGCTGGTGCTGGGCAGCAGTTAGATAATTGGAAAAAAGGAGATAATAGTTATTGGGATACAATAATTCCAAAACTCGAACTTACCTGGACCTATGATGATCCTGATCCGCAGAACCAGATAAGTGATGCTACCGTTGAAGCGTTGATGAATAGTGTTGATAAAGATAAATTCCTTGAAGTTCGCGGAGAAGGCACAACTCCAACAGATACGGATGGAGATGGAGTTGCGGATAGTTCTGATAATTGCCCTACTATAGCAAATGCAGATCAAGCAGATTCAGATTCAGATGGAATAGGAGATGTTTGCGATACTCCAACGGATACGGATGGAGATGGAGTTGCGGATAGTTCCGATAACTGTCCAGATAATGCAAATGCAGATCAAGCAGATTCAGATTCAGATGGAATAGGAGATGTTTGCGATACTCCAACAGATACGGATGGAGATGGAGTTGCGGATAGTTCCGATAACTGTCCAGATAATGCAAATGCAGATCAAGCAGATTCAGATTCAGATGGAATTGGTGATGTTTGTGATTCTCCTGATGATGCGGATGGAGATGGAGTTGCTGATAGTTCCGATAACTGTCCAGATAATGCAAATGCAGATCAGGCAGATTCAGATTCAGATGGAATAGGTGATG
>JAWSVC010000002.1:8568-16850 GCA_033852075.1 Gammaproteobacteria bacterium
CCGGATCAAATACATATATTGGTTCTAGCTATGTTGTGAGTGATTCTGAAACATCTCTTGAAGAAACTTCTTCAGGATATTGGGAAAAAGTAGATAGTTGTGAATAATAAAACGGATTATAGAGGAATAAGATAATGAAAAAGATACTATTAATAACTGTAATATCATGCTTCTCTTTGTTATCCAGCGGAGTATTTGCAGCAGAAGATCCAGATGATGGTATTGCTGCTAGTATGGATAACTGTCCGGAAGTATATAACCCAGATCAATTGGACAGTGATGGTGATCGCATAGGTGATGCTTGCGATGATCAGCCTAAGAGCATAGATAACGTTTATAAACGTTATCTCGGTGAAAACTTTACACTGGAATCTGATTCAGAGCGTATGGGGTTCTCATTTGCTCAGCCGATGGTTACTTTTATTCCTGGGTATGGTGTAAAAGATACTACTACCGGAGCGGTTACTGCGTATAGACCAGTAGTGATCATATCTGGTGGTTATGATCCAACTAAGGATTATATTGGAACTTATGATTCAAGGTTAAATGGTGCGCTTAATCAGGAGGATATTTCTGGAGTAACTGGGTCAACACCGGATACTAATGGTGCGCGTAAAACAGATAGTTTAGGTAACGCAATCTATTTTATTGATATGGTGACAGGAGATACAATCGCCACTTTGGAAGGAGCAACTTCTAGAGCAGATGAGACTACTCCAACATCGGCAAATAATGCAGCGGATTATCTTCTTGTTAATGGTTTGAATCATGGTATTGCAGCAGCAGTAACTCCTGTTGATGCTGATGGCGATGGTGTGGTAGAGCGCCTCTATTTTCCTGATACCATCGGTAATATCTGGCGAGCAGATCTAAAGTTTGAAAAGGATGGTAATGGGAAATATGTATTTAATGTGCAAAACTGGGATGTTTACAAATTTGCAGAATTAGGTTCAGATGGTGCTGATACTAATTACGCAGCGAATGATCGTCGTATCTTTAATCAGATTGATGTTGTACGTACAAGTTATGGAGGTCAATTATTTGATGCTGTACTTGTAGGTAGTGGTAATATTGCAAATCCAGAGGATGCAGGATTAGATACCCAGGTGCAGGATATGTTCTTTATGATTAAAGATACCCGCATTAATTCTTATCTACCTGTTCCTGGTGCAACTATTAAGATTAGTGATTTGCAAAATGCAACAACCGACGCAGTGTCAGATCCTACCAGCAATAAAGGTTGGTATATTCAGCTTGATACCGGTGAGAAGGTAATGAGTAGTTCAACAACAATCAATGGTTCTGTATATTTTACAACTATAGTGCCAGGCACTAAAGAAGCTTGTTCTGATCCAGATAGTTTGCCTGCAAGTTATCTTTATAAGCTCAATTTACATACAACTTTGGGTATTGTTAATAAGGGCGATACAGCTACTGTTGAAGATAGGAAAACGAGTAATCAAAGTACAGATGGCTCATTACTGTTCCAACAAATAGAGCCTTTTGTTAGCCAGACAGATGGAACAGTGAAGATTATTGATGTATCCGGTTCAGAGCAGGTTGCCGGGGAATATGCTGATGAAGGTAAAAAACTGAGTGGTGGTAAGACATATTGGCATACCGAAAATCAGTAGCTTTATTATTAGCTATTCAATATGCTAAGGGGCTTCGGCCCCTTTTCATTATTCCTAATAATATTCGCCCCTACTGGCTTTCTGCCAATAATTGTTTATTGTGCCATACAGATGTAGGGGTTAATAATATTAACCCTTTAAAAGATTAGATTGTGTGGCTGGCACCTGGATGAATTTTTCTGAGAAATAATCTTAGAACACCAAAATCCAACTAGCACTTTTCTTTTGGAGCGTCGGCATCTTGCCTGCATTTACCCTGGGACGCCGGCGCTCCTATAAAAAATTACTGCAACACAGTATAACTACCTGGCACCATTTTCCAAATAGTATCAAAATCCCACCCAGCGGATTCAAATGTACATTGTTTAATGCGCTCACAACCACTTACACCACCAAATCAACTGGGGTCGGCAGTCGATTGATTTCCGAGCGTAGCGAGGGCCAAAAATCAAAGACTCTGTACCCCATTGATTGTATAGCATAAAAAAACATGTGTGTATTCAATGCGTACAGATTGAGTTAGCCTTTCTTATGTTATATAATTAATAAAATATTTAATTCTGGAGAATAGTCATGCCAAGAATTCCAGTGGAAACCAATGATCGCATGTCTTTACGTATAGCCTCATATGAAAAGTTGCTCTTGATGCGAGCTGCTGCTATTCAGCATACAAATCTAACAGACTTTGTAGTGCGTAATTCAGTTTTATACGCAAAACAAGTTATTGAAGAGAGTGAACGACTTGAATTTTCTGAGAAAGATAGCTTGCATGCTATAGAGCTCTTAGATAATCCGCCTTCGCCAAATAAAAAGCTACTTGAGGCAGCTTTTTCCTTGCCAAAATCATCATGATTATTTCAGATTGGCATGAAGAACCAATAAGTAAACATCATAATCGAGATGCTTTTGACTGCGGTGATAATGAACTGAATGTTTTTTTGCACCGTCATGCGCGACAAAGCCACTTGAAAGGTGGTTCAAAAACATATCTTGCTGTAAATACCAAAAATAAAAAAATTCTGGGTTATTATAGTTTAAGCCCTGCATCTATTGCATATAAAAGCACCCCTAAAGTTATTAAGTGCGGCTTGGCAAGGCATGATATTCCGGTTTTTCGCCTTGCTAGGCTTGCTATTGATGTATCGGTTCAAGGTCAAGGACTTGGTGGGCAGCTATTGCTTTCAGCTGGTAGAAGATCTCTGCTTGTAGCCTTACAAGCTGGAGGTGTAGCATTGCTCATTGATGCAAAAAATGATCGTGTTGCGGAATGGTATGCGAGTTATGGTGCTATCCCTATGCCTGAAGAAAAATTAACTTTGTTATTGCCATTTAATACAATACATGCTGCACTCGTATCTGCAGGTAAGCTCTGAATTGGAAATAATCTTAGAACACCAAAATCCAACTAGCACTTTTCTTTTGGAGCGCCGGCGTCCCGCCGGCGCTCCTAATAGTGCTTATATGCACTACTATGAATCCAACTATACGAGTTAGCAACCAAACCTGCATTAACAGGGTTCATCTCAATATATTCTAAAGTAGCATGCAGATGCTCAGTATCTCGCATAAAGCGGTCATAATAATCTCTTTGCCAAATAGCACCAGACAACCCAAGCACTTTATTTATCTTCTTAGCACTATACGATTTCCATGATTGAACTATAGAAGGCAAATTATAACTATCATTTACCTCAATCAGTACATGCACATGATTTGGCATAATGCACCATGCAATTAATTTGTACCTTTCCCCATGAAAAAATTTTAGTGCGTCTGCAACAATAGAAGCACAAGCATGATCTCTCAGATAACACTTTCCGTAGCCTTTATCTAAATATTTCTCAACATCACTTTTGTATTTTGAAGTGTCAGAAGCAGATTCGTTTTTGAGCTTCTTGATTACATCAATCGGCAGCGAATCTTTTAAACGAAAGGTTATAAATTGAGTAACCGAAGTAGCATCACAGTGCGGCAAATAACCTCGTGAATGCCAGCCTAGATTACTAGTCATTTTATTCCCCATAATTTTTAATTCATCTTGGAGCACCAGATCCAACTAGCACTTTTCTTTTGGAGCGCCGGCATCTTACCTGCATTTACCCTGGGAGCGCTGGCGTCCCGCCGGCTTTATGCTTTATTTATTTTTAAAAAGCCGGCGCTCCTAAAAAAATCAAAAATCAATTACTGTCCGGACGAACCAACCGCACATAGTAGCGGCTATTCTTATTGTTGCTGCGATCGCCACCGCCATAAAAGTAAACGTCCCAGGCGCTATCATAACTATTGGCGACAGGCGACGCTGTCCAAAAATATGCTGAGGGGGTTTCCGGAAAAACGTTTTGATTTATTGCGGGTTCGTAACAGGCCCTCTCCACAATGCTGGTTAGCTCCTTAATATTTGGCAGATGCCAGTTGCTATTGCCAGCAAAGGTATAACCATCAGCCACTTGTAGTGCCTGCTGCCAGGTATATGCTGCCGCAGTACCTGTGCAGGTTTGCCCATCCCACTCCTGCCCCAGAGCGCAGCGCATCCAGATCAGATCGGTCTTTTTATCCTTGACTGTACCGTCACCATTATCGATAAAACGGCCATTTGGTGTAGTATGGACAACATCATCATAGCAGATTTGAGCGTTAGCTGTTATCGCCCAACCCACCATAAGCACGAGCATAATATTTTGTATCGGTTTCATTTTTGCTCCTCTTTAAAATATATAGCTTAAAGATATTTTCTTACTATAAGCGCCAACTTAAAAGCCCAACACCAGTTATTGCGGTTTTCTTAAAGCCGACATTCTTAAATTGGAAAGTGCCGGAGCTCCAATTCAAAAATCAATTACTGACCGTACGCACAAGGCGAACATAATATCTGTGGTACTTATTGCTGTAGTCATCGCTACCGTAACTAAAGTAAATAAGCCAGGCGTTATCATAACTATTGGCATCCGGCGAAGCTGACCAATAATAAGAGCTTAGAGTATTAGGGAAATAGGCTGTATCTATTGCCGGACTATGCGTATTGTAATCAACAATAGAGCGCAGCTCTTCTACATTAGGCATACGCCAATTGTTATAACCACAAAGCCCTTGAGCATTGACGCTGGCAGCATATTTTTCTGTATCACAGTTACCTTCATCCGGGCAGATGCCATAGTTTTCAATACCGGCATTGCCACGGTTGTTGTTCGGATCAGGGTTATACCAGGTATAGGTATTATCTTTATCGCGCAAGCCATCATCGTCGGTTTTAACCTCCCACATAAACCCAGTAACATTATCGCGGGTACAGGCCCATTGGTTAGCACCGGGACCTAGAATTGGTTCTGCCGGACAATCACCTTCACCTGCTACTTCGCCACTGTTACAGATCTTGGTGAAGTCAAATCCTGCTTCGCCATCACCTACCTTAGTCAATTCACCAGACATAGCAAGGGCATCGCGCCCATGTTCGGCATCCTGATTGGGGTAGCCTTCCTGTGCGCAATTCAGATCGTTATCTGTTTCATTGGCACAGCGGGTTATGCCAGTGTCATTTAGAGGGACAAACTTAACTAGATCTTCTTCAGCATCATTACTTATAAATACCTTTTGAATAATTCCATAAGTATCACCACCATTTTTAACCTGACCAACAGCGAAAAGCTCACCATTAGCAACTGCTACCTTGTTAAAGGAGATTTCTAATGAGTCATCACCGATATCACTTCCACTAGCAAGCTGAGTGAGGATAGAGGCAGTTTCACCATTATTTGAGATTTCAATAACATGAAATGTGTTATTAGTAGTATGCATCGCAAGAGCATAATAGTTAGAGCCAACGCTTACTAATCGGCTGCTACCAGTAAATATTAAATCTTCGCTAATCTCTTTAGCTATCCAATTAATACCATCTATAGTGTAAGAATATTTATTATGCTTAGTTATAATTGTAACTAAGGAATGTCCATTTGATTCAGCTAAAACAAATGTATAGTTTTCACTATCTCTCGCATTCAAACCATCAATACCTATATCAACTAAGCTCAGGTCATTACCAGTTATAATATTTAAGTTTGTGACTGTAGTTGAATATAAAGAAGGAGCACCCGGAGTTGGATTAAATCCTAATTGTCCATAGAAGTAGATCTTATCAAGAAACTGGACAGCAGAACTACCATGTCCATGATAAACCTCCCGTACACTCTGGTCCGTAATAAATTGTAAGTTTTCTTCAGAGAAGGAAGTTTTTGTATCATAAATTCTCCATGCATTACCATTCCCTGAACCATTACTTTCACCAAAGATAATGAAATCGCCAACTTGGTTGATATCATAGCCAGGGGAGTGATTACGAATGCTATATGTTTCAATAATACCATCCTTATCGATTCTATTTACTCCATATTGATTTGATGAATACAACCAATCTCCATCATTATAAATCGCTAATAACTTATTATTAGAAAGGCCGTCAATTTTACTGAAAGGAACTTCTAATGCAGAAGTGTAATGGACGTTATTTTGGTCGGTAATATAGTATTTATTATCCATGTAAGAAATATCGTAAATATCACTTACTTCTTCATGCACAAATATCCCTTCCAGTTCAGCAATACAAGTTGAACTTAGCTCTGCACTTGCAGCACTTTCATTAGTGCTGCCAATTTTTGCAGTAACTACGACATAATATTCAGTATTATTATCTAACCCCGTAATGGTATAAGGGGTGTTTTCAACAGTCTGTGACCCGATATAAGTATCGCTATCAGTAGGATCTATTCCGGCACTTGTTCCCCAATATATTGTATAACCTGTTGCGCCTGCCACTTCATCCCAGTTAACTCTAATCTGTGAATCACCTGCTTCTAGCATTACATTCTGCGGCGGTTGGATTGTAAAATCAGCTGTAACTGTATGAGCTTGATCCATGGTTATATGGCATTGGTTTTCCGATACTTCACAGTTATCTGACCACCCATTGAAGACAGAACCTTCATCAGGGGTTGCTGTTAGCATCACTATAGTATCTGAGATATATTCATACTGACAGGTTGCACCGCAGTCAATACCTTCTGGATAACTGCTTACACTGCCTTGACCAACACCTTGTTTGCTTACAGTAAGTTGGTAATTTCCAACTTCTGCCGTTACTACTACTGTTATGGTCTGAGTTGCTGTTAGTCCATACTCATCTGTAACTGTTAGCTGGAATGTAAGCGGTTGCTCTTTCTGGGGCGCGGTAAAAGTTGGCCTATATGAATTAGGGTTACTTAGTTCTACTGTATCTCCGGATATCTGCACCCAGTTGTATGTTGCTATATTGTCATCTACATCTGTTACATCAACATAAATAGTTATGTTTTGACCAGCTGTAATGCTTTGGCTTTCCGTTACATTTATCACTGGAGCATGGTTACAGTCATCCGGCCGCATTAAAATATCTTCACCGAATTGTTCAAGCTGGGTACAGGCAATATTGTCGTTGCCGGTCAGATCTATTGTTTGTAGTTCCGGCAGTTGTTGCAGTTCTTCTATGTTGGTTATGTTTTGGCTTGGACAGCTTAGGGCTGTTAGTTCGTTGGTGTTGATTATACCTTGTTCTTTGGCTGCGTCGTATACGCAATCCCTTAAAGCTTGGTCTTGGAATTCTATGGTGGAGATTGGTGTGCCTTGCCCTTCTATTGCCTGGCTACAGGTTTCTGGTCTGTCGATCTTTTCTGCGGTGATGATCTCTTCCATGTGGTCGAGTTGGCTACATGGGATTGTGTTGTTACCTTTGAGGTGGAGCCAGTTGAGTTTGGTTAGTGGGTAGATGGCGATTATGTCTTCTACTCTGGTGTTGTTCAGCTGGAGCCATTCGAGCTGAGTCAGACTGTTTAGTGGGGTTAGGTCTTGTGCTTCTGTGCCGTCTAGATGGAGCCATCTTAGTTTGGTTTGGGTTTGCAGCGGGCTTAGGTCGGTCAGCCAGTTGTTGCTGATCCATAGTTGATCCAGGTTTGAAATTTGAGCTATTGCGTCTATCTTGGCTATTTGGTTACCTTGGATCCATAGGCTGCTTAGCTTTTTTAGGTTTGCTAGTGCACCTATGTCGATGATGCGGTTGTTGCTGATTCTTAGTTCTAGCAGTTCGGTGAGGCCTTGGATTGGGGTTAGGTCTCTTATGCTGTTGTTGGTTAGGTGTAGTTGCTTAAGAGCTTTAAGGGCATTGATTGGTTCAATTGTAGTTATTTGGTTGTTATCTAACCTCAGCTCTTGCATGTAGATGGATTTAATTTCTTGAGGCAGGTTTTCTATTATATTTTGTCCCAGCAGCACCCTTTTTAGTTGGGTTAGGTCTTTGAGTAGAGTTATGTCGCTTATGTTGTTATGGCTTAGGTCTAGTTCTCGCAGGTTTTCCAGCTGGTCTATACCTTCTATAGAGGATATGTCTTGCTTAACACATTTTAATTGGGTGATCTGTTTTGGATAGATTGTTTCAGTTTTGTATTTATCCTTTATCTCTTGTACTGTTTGCTCAATACAGGATTGCAGATCTTTACCGTTAAAGATGTCTTCTATGGACTGCTCACCTTGCCCATCAATACATGCAGGAAGGTCGTAATTTTCTTTTAACTGGTCATAACCCATGCCGCAGATTATTGAATTGTTTTCGCTTAGATCCAATTGTTC
>JAWSVC010000011.1:0-16551 GCA_033852075.1 Gammaproteobacteria bacterium
AGGCATAACACAGGTTACGACATAGTCGCAGATTGCCCTGCACCGAGCGTATGATGAGCTCGACAGCCGCGCTGTCATAGGTATTAATACCAAGCCTGACAGCTTCGAGCTCCTTTTGGATATACTGCTGCATATCGTCATCGTTAAGCGGATAAAGGCTTTCTGAGTAGGTAATCCTGCTCTTGATATCGCGATTAACGGTTATCGACAGATAGTGCAATAACTCCGGTTGCCCGAACAATACCAGATTGTGTTTTTTGGGGAAGCGATCAAACAGCAATCTTAGCTTTCTAAGTACCTGCATATCCAGCAGGTGGGCTTCATCAATCAGTGTATAAAGCGTTTTGCGCTCTCTGACCTGCTCGAAGGCTGCCTGTATGATGGCATTCTCTAATTCCCGAAGCTGCACCTCAATCTCAAACGCCTGTGCGATCTGTTTGAGAATGTTGATATAGGTATGCATAGTGCGCGAGAATGCGACCACGGTGATATCCGGTTCCATTAGACCAGAACATTTCATGGCGGCATTGTAACGGTAGGCACGAATACCTTCAAAAATTTCGGTTTGCCAAAATATCGTAATAACCAACCTCAGTTATTACGATATTAATTCGGTTGAAAAAGTCGCGATTGAACGGTTGGATTTTGGGAAGTTACAGCCCTGTACAATGTGGAAACTAGAATCAAACTACCAAATCTATTTCTGATATTCAGACTTTAATTCTGCCTTTCCATCGAATACATTATCGATTATACATGAAACTGTTTCATCAAAATCCAATTAAAAATGGCGGGCAATGCCCACCATTTAAAATACAGCCCCCCGTTGAATGAAGATCTTATTTATCTAAACCCCAGAACTTAGCTATGTGGTAAGGGAAGTAAAGATTAACATCCTTTGCTAATTTCATCATTGGCATAAATGAAGATGGTACTGATCCTCCTTGAGCTTCGCCTTCACCTGGGTCAACCGGGATTGCATGACCAAGATTACGGATGGTGTAATGTTTAATTGCAGTTTTACCGTTCTTATTATATGAATTAACCTTGATATATGAGCCTAATCTTTCAGAAGAGTCTGCATTACCATCGATATCATGAATTGCCTTAAGTTGTGTCATAAGGTTTCTGGCATAGGATGGTGGTAACATCATATCCATTGATCCGGCACTATATATGAAAGTAGGATACTCACCTTTATAGTCAGGGCAGCTTTCTTTGAACCTGGCTTTCCAGTCTTCAGCACTAGTTCTTGAAAAGAAACTTGGCTCTCCTTTATCCCCATAAAATGGGCCACCGGAAATTATTCCTACTGATGCAAAAACTTCTGGATAAGCGGCAGCCACAGCCAATGACATCATGCCGCCTGATGAGAAACCTGTTATATATACTTTGCGATCATCAACAGAAAAGTTGTCCTTAACATAATCAACCATTTCTTTAATACTTTCAGCTTCCCCCATTCCTCTTTTGTAATGGTTTGGGTCTTCAGAATTAAAGCAAGTTGTAAGCATCGGGTTAGAGTAGTTACAGGCACCTTCAAGAGCCTCAACATGAACAACATAGAACTTCCATGCGTCGGCCAGTTTTGCCCAGTGAGTTATTTCAGCTTGTTCTGCTGCGGTCATATTTGAACCGTGTAAAGATAGGACTAGTGGGGCATTATCAGGCATGTTTTCAGGTGTATATAGATACATTCCTAAATAACCTGGGTTAAGTCCAAAATTTTCAATTTTGGCTCCAACGCTTTCGGGGGCGGCAGCTATAGCAACGCCAGCTTGTAGTAATATTCCAACAAAGAACCATTTTAATGATTTAAATTTCATAGTATTTACTCCTCCAATTGAGTCGGCTGATGGTCTTACCAGATCGAGCCGTGAATTATTATTTTTTTAACCGTATATCCGTTGATCTTTGAATGGGGTATTAAAAGATCAACTGTCAATTGGAGTATAAAAACTGTAGTTGATGTAAACAACTCCCTGAACGGGTAGTTTCTTTTGAATTGGTAGTAAATTCAATTTGTTATGATGGTGGGGCTATTGATTGGTTATCAAGCCTAGATATTGAGCCTTAATTATGGCGTTTATTCTATTACTAGCCCCTAGTTTTTCTAAAATCTGGTCAATATGATATTTTACGTTTGATTCAGTTAATCCAAGAATATTTGCGATTTCCCAATTTGACTTACCTTCTTTCATCCACTGCAGGATTTCGGCCTGTCTGTCGGAAACCATTTTTTTATCTTTAACCACTTTAGGCCAAGCTTCAATACCAGTCAGAGCTCTTAGTAAGGCAATATGCATCATGGGGATGATTAGTTTTATCAAGTCTGCCTGGTTATGGTCAACCTCTTCTGAGAATCTTGAAAAAACAAAAAAACTGGATGAAATGCCGGATACGTCTAGTATTCCGTGTGCAATCTTGTTGCGTAAGTTGTGTTTGTTAAAAATTTTTACCCAGTCTGCAGGGTATTTATCATCATCTCGACCGCTTTGAAATACAACTGGTTCTTGAGTTTCTCGCCACTCTTTCATTAAAGGACTATCAACGTAACCACTAATTGGATCTTGTATTGCCTGGAAGTATTCATAGGGGTAATCAAAATTTATTAGTTTGTGAATGCAGTTGCCTCTAGAGCTAATACCACCTACTCCAGCAACCATGATTTCAAATCCTAATATTTTTCGAAGAGAGCCTTCTACAAGCTCCGAAAATTGATTTTTTTCTTCAACTGCAGCGAATTTATGGATTATATCCATAACAAGGTCATTTTTAGAAATAGTGTCCGTATTCATTTTATATCTTGTAATAATAATTGCCTGAAATTATATCATGTTTTGCTAATATATCAATTTATCCATTAACTCAATAAGATAATGGCATTTCTAAAATTAGAAAAGAAAATTAATTTTTGAATAACAAATAAAGGTTGGTTCTTGGATTTAACAACTAAGTGCAATAGCTGAATTTAACTATAATTGTAGTGCTTTATTGTAAAGCATATGATATTCATATTTTTTATATTTGATATAAATCAGCAGTAGTTGTCGTTCTAATTAATTATGTTAAGTTAAATGAATTATATTGTTATGGGTGGAATTATGAATACAGATATCAAAATTAGAAAAGCTAACGAGTCAGATACGGATTTTATCTATTGGATAATACAAACTGCTGCTCGTTCCGGGCAACAGCATGGTTTTATTGATCTTATGTTTCCGGGAGAAGATGATAAAAACTACGCATTCACAAAAGAGATGATGCATTCAGATATTAGATCTTTGTTTCATTATTCGAACTTTATTATTGCCGAGGATAATGGTGTGCCTGTTGCAGGTATGAGCGGTTACTATACGCCAGAGATACATAGTGATCATTTTCGTGAATGCTTTACTCAAACGCAGGATAAATTCGGGCTGTCTGAAGAAGAGCGAGCAGTAATGTTATCCAATTTAAGCGTATTTGTCGGTTGTTTTCCTGGTCTTCTTGAAAATGCATGGGTGGTAGAGTGGGTAGCTACTAAACCTGAATATAGAGGGAAAGGTATAGCAAATAAGCTATTAAAAACCATTGTTTCTTATGGTATTGAAAATACTAATTGCGATGTAGTACAGATAGCTGTTGCTAAGGGTAATACTCCTGCTGTTAATGCATATAAAGATGTTGGTTTTGAATATTATGATGAAAAAGTAAGCGATGAATTTAAAGAGATATTTTGTTATCCAGGTGTGCAGCGATTGGTAATAAATAAAGATAAATTTCCTAAATTTAATTAGAACAAAATATGGTATAGCTATGAGTGATTTTGAAGAACAGAACATAAAAAAGGCGATAATGAATTATTACCATGAAGGTCATGTAAAATCGGAACCGAAATTATATGAGCAGATATTGCATGATCTTTGGAAAATGTTTGTGTACGTCGATGGTGAATTAAAAATTGTTGATAAAAAAGAGTATATGTCCTGGTATGATCCTAAGAAAAATGATGATTCACTAAAATGGAATACTAATTTTTTATATGTGGATATAACCAATAATATTGCTCAGGCAAAAATAAAATTAGAGAATCAAAAAATACTTTATATTGATTATTTTAATTTGGTCAAAACATATGGTAAATGGTGGATTGTTAATAAGTTATCCGATTATTCTTTAAAATAAAGTCATCCTAAGGCATAGGAATGAAAGCTAATAATATTTTGTTGTATAATATTATGAATAGGATAGATAATTCGGTCTGTAATGAAACTGCTAATATTTGTAATTATGATAGTAACCTCTAGCTTTGCTTATGCAGAGAGGATTATTGTTGCAACTGATATTTGGGTTGGTTATACCAATAGAGATGGCTCTGGTTATTATTTAGATTTGATAAATGAAATCTTTAAGTGGCCTAAATATGAAGTTGAGGTTGATTTTGTTCCTTTTAAGCGTTCAACGGTCATGATTCAAAAAGGACATGCTGATATCATGCTTGGTGCGTATATTGATGATATTCCACCTTTGTTGCTTACGGATTATCCTGTAGAAACAGATAGTATTGATGCAGTAATTTCAAAGGATTTGGCGAAAAAATGGATTGGTATAGCTTCATTAAAAAATAAAAATATTATTGCAAAGCTTGGTTATTCATTTGATTCATTATTTAAAATTCCGGTTAAATATACTGAATATCCAGATTTACTTCCAATGTTAAATATGCTTAAGAATGGAAAGGTTGATGCGGTTTTGGATTATGAGTTGGATATCAAAATGAACTGGGATAAGGCTTTGCTTGGTGATAATTTCACAATTAAAAAATCAGTCGTTGTAAGTAATGCATACTTTGGGTTTTCTGAGAACAAACCTCATCTTAAAAAGATTTTTCAAGAGCAGTTTAAGTTATTATATAAATCAGGAAGAATTGCTGAGCTTATGAAGAAGAATATTGGGAATACAAAAAAAATTCCAATTATAGGATATGAGGAATAACCATTTTTGTAATATTTAGCACGACAAAGTAAGCACAGCCCAAATATTATTTAGACCATACTTATGAACTACTGTTTTGCTAGTTAATATAAGACCAAAGATATCTATCACATGATTTAAATTCAGAATTTTTTAATTTATATGATATTTTGCCCAAGGTTATATTAACAGGATTATCTCTTTTTAAGAATGAGATAACTGGAGGGCGTCTTGTATCGAGCATTTCATACAAAAGCTCCAAGCCATTGTGATCTGCCCCTATCTTTTGTCCTTTTGCAATTGCATCAAAGGCTCTTCGTCTATGCTTTGAGATAAATTCTGCAATAGCTAGATTGCAATAGATATCTCCATCACAGCAGTCATTGGTTGCAAGCTCTCGAAGAATATTCAAGCTGGATTTATCTCCATTCAATACCTGGCAGAGGCTAATAAATGAAAGATATTTATTATAAAAACCAGATTTTTTACCATCTGTTTTCATTGCGTTAGTAAAAAATTCAATTGCTGCATAGAACTTCTTATTATTGAAGCAATCAAAGCCATCTAAAAAATCCTGATTGAACTCAGGCAAATCGCTATAAAATTGACTAAACATAATACGCCCTAAAAAATGTTGTTCTATAAAAATAAGAAATAACTAATATATGAGTTTATTATGAATTGGAAGGCATTGTTATGAAGCACGTCACAGAGTATTAATTGAATAGCATAAAAAAACGCCACAGTTGGACAGTCTGTGGCGTTATTCCGTTCGTTTTTTAGAGAGACAAAACGGAAAGTCTAATTTTAGGTTTATAAGCAGCAGTACCCCATATATGCTGCTTAAAACCTTATGACTCATATGCTCTAGTTTTACCCCATAAACCCCGTATATTTATCAACTAGCGCTGAATCAATGAAAAGTATTATGCGTCATTTTATTGTAGAAATATATGGCAGAAACGACTATATTTTGCTTAAAAAATCGCATTAAGTGTGGCGCTGCGCGCAACATGTGAAAAATGAGTTATCTATTGGAAAAATAAGTGAATTTTATTTACTTATTGTTGTTTTTTTAGTGAATTTTTTTTACTAAAAGTGCTTGTTTTTAAGAACAAGTAAATATTTGATGAAAAGCGAAGTCTAAAAAAGATTCAATATGAAGATGTGATTAAATATATTGAAGAAGTATTTGTTGGGGATAGAATTATTAATTATAAATCTACCCAAGAGCTACATCTAGAATCATCATGACCGAGAACCCTGTCATTGTAGTCATCGTGACCATATCTATATTCTCATATTTCCTTTGCGATTCAGGGATTAGTTCTTCTACAACCACAAAGATCATTGCTCCGGCAGCAAAACATAGGGCATAAGGAAGCACGGGTTGTAAATATATTACAAATAATGCACCAGCTACACCAGCGATTGGTTCTACTATCCCAGATGCTTGACCTAGGAGGAAACACTTTATTCTACTTATACCTTCTCTTCGAAGAGGCATTGATACAGCAGCTCCTTCAGGGAAGTTTTGGATGCCAATGCCGATTGCAAGTGCTATCGCGGCACCGATGGTAGCTGATGGTAGCCCAGCAGCAACAGCACCAAATGCAACGCCAACAGCAAGTCCCTCTGGTAAATTGTGTAAGGTAATAGCAAGAACGAGTAATGTGCTTCTATGCCAGGATGTTTTAATACCTTCACTTTTATTTATATCAAGGCCTGGATGAAGGTGAGGTAGAACTTTATCAATTAACCGCATAAATATCCCGCCGCTCATAAAGCCAATAACAGCTGTAAGCCAAGGGGTGTGCCCTAGATTTTCTGCCATTTCAAGACCGGGAGCGAGCAGTGACCAAAAACTAGCGGCAATCATAACTCCAGCGGCAAAGCCAAGTGTGCAGTCGAGTAGTTTTTGATTAATTGTTTTACTAAATAGAACTAATGATGCTCCAGCTGCGGTCATAGCCCATGTAAATATTGTGGCTATGAACGCTTGGGTAACGGGATCGAATTTTTGAAAATATTCAATCATTGTCTGTACATTGAGATAAGACCTTCAATGTCTTCATAAAGGGCTTGAAGATCTTCCTCGTGTTCAACTTCATCGGCAAGAATTCCAGAAACCATATCATAGGTGACAATGTCTTTATCTCTGGTGATATCAGCAATGCTTGAGTAGGTTTCAATTGCACAGCGCTCACCGTTAATTGCTTGTTGAAGAAGTGGTAAAACATCAGGTTCTGTAGGAGCCTCATAGCCACAATTGGTTTGAGCCATCCATTCATCTGGATGTAGTAATGGGGTTCCTCCTAGTTGAAGGATTCTGTCGGCAACCATTCCTGCGTGGCGTAGTTCATCAGCGGCATGTTGATTAAGTTCAGCTATTGCGGCATCCTTCATAGCACCCTTAACAACCTTGGCTTCAATATAGTACTGATAATATGCTAACCATTCGTCCGCATATGCCTTATTTAATAGGCGAATTACTTCGTTTACCTCAATTCCCTTAATAATAGAAATTCCGCGTTTACCCATAATATCTCTCCATATATAAAGTTGTACCTTTTAAATATAGATGTTATGAATTTTCTATCAAGTTTATTAGATTGGATAATCAATAATTTATAGGTTGTTTATATTTGCGGATCAATATTTCTATTGATTGAATTGGATTGGTTATTTGGTATTTTAATTCCGGAAAGTTTGGTGATTTCCATCTCAAATTTGGTTGAACCATCTTTGGTTTGTTTTATTTTAATTGGAATATAGAAAAGTTCATGTGCTAGCCAAAGCGTTGTTTCTCTGCTGCTGTCTTTCCGTTTTCTAACAACAGGAGTTGTTTTAAATGTTCCAAGTGCAGACTCTATAACCTCTTCGTTTAATATCTCAAAACTATATGGTTTTATCTCTTGCTTGTTTATTACTGAATAATTTAGGTTGTCTTTTTTTAAGAGCATGTCATGCATTAATAGCACCTGTACAATTTGGCGATCAGTAATAGAAGAATCTATTTGTATATTAATGGTTTTATTATCAGTTGTATTTTTGGCGATTTTATTATCGTAATCAAAGGTGATGGCCGTTGTTTCATCTTTTTTGCCGCCACTACGCTTATATGTATAGGAGGAGGGGATGTAGTTATTATCCGTTAGTGTACCATTACTCGTCTCAATAATGGTTTCACTACTGAACCAGCTGGCGATTCCTGTCGGTTCTGTTGTAGAGCTATAACTGTAGTTGTCGTTTTCAACTTTGTATTCAGATTTCATTTCGCCAAGAGCAATGCCTGCTTTGGTAACATCGTAGGTTGCTGTAAAGTTGGGGATGGCTTGTTCTGCAGATGAAATTGAAAGGTTTAGCAATAATCCAAGAGCGAATAGTGTTTTTGTTAGTTTTAACATGGTAACCAATCCAATATCTTGCCAATAGGTGTATTGGCATCAATCATAATAGTATTTTCAAGTTTTGAGCCATTAAATACTATTTGGTTCCCATTTATATCAAATTTTAGCCGACCTTCTACAAACCATTTGGCAGCCAGAGGATAAATGCGGTGTTCTTGTTCCAGAACGCGTAATGCAAGTGATGCTTCTGTATCTTCTTTAACTACAGGAACCGTGGCCTGAATAATTATTGGGCCACCATCAAGTTCTGGGGTTACAAAATGAACGCTAGTGCCATGAGTCTTTTCGTCAGCCTCTAACGCTCTTTTATGAGTATGCAATCCAGTATATTTTGGTAGTAGAGAAGGGTGGATATTTAGCATGCGACCTTGATAGTGATTTACAAAATCATTTCCAAGAATACGCATGAAACCAGCAAGAATAACCAGGTCAGGATTATAACTGTCAATTTCTTGAATTAACGCAGTATCAAATAGGTCTCTATCTGCAAAATTCTTATGTGATAAAACCTTGGTTTCTATACCAGCCTTTTTCGCGCGTTCCAGTCCTTTTACATCTGGAATATTACTAATAACAGCAGCAATATTTGCAGGTATTGCTCCATTGGCAACATAATCAATAATCGCTTGCAGATTTGTTCCGCTACCAGATATTAATACAACAATATTGGGGGCTTGTTTGGTCATTTCTAGTACAAACTATTTGTATACGACTTGTTCAGAGGTATCAGAACTACCTTCAATTTGACCAATTACCCATGCTTCTTCACCATGACTATTAAGTATGTCTAAAGCAAGTTCAGCTTGCGATTCAGGGACAACTACAGTCATACCAACACCACAATTGAATGTGCGATACATTTCAGATTCTTCAATGTTACCGCCTTCTTGAAGCCACTTGAATACAGCGGGTATTTCCCAACTATTGGTGTCTATTTTGGCAATACATCCATTTGGAAGAACTCGAGGAAGATTTTCAGTAAGCCCGCCCCCGGTGATATGGGCTATGGCGTTAACTTCAACTTCTTTAAGTAGTCGTAAGATGGTTTTTGCATAAATTCTGGTTGGAGCCAGAAGGCGATTTGCAAGGGTGTCTCCATCAAGATCTTGATCTAATGATGCTCCTGTTGTTTCAATCACCTTGCGGATTAAAGAATAGCCATTTGAGTGTGGTCCACTAGAAGCAATGGCGATAATTTGATCGCCTGATTTTACATGGCTGCCATCAATCGCCTTATCTTTATCGACGATTCCAACGCAGAATCCTGCCAGGTCATAATCTTCTGCATTATACATTCCTGGCATTTCAGCTGTTTCGCCACCAATTAAAGCAGCTCCAGCTTGCACACAACCTTCAGCAATACCTTTAATTACATCTTTTGCAATACTAAGTTCTAGTTTGCCAGTTGCATAATAATCAAGGAAAAATAGTGGTTCTGCGCCTAAAACAACTATGTCATTGGCACACATGGCAACCAGATCAATACCAATGGTATCGTGTTTTTTTAGATCTATTGCCAGTTTCAGTTTGGTGCCAACACCATCTGTTCCAGAAACAAGTAGTGGATTTGAATATCTATCAAGAGGAAGTTCGAATAAGGCGCCAAAGCCTCCGATTCCGCCAATAACTCCAGGTCTGGCTGTGCGCTTAATGTCTGGTTTGATTTGTTCAACTAAACTGTTGCCAGCATCGATATCTACACCTGCATCTTTGTAGCTCAATGAAGTTTTGTTTGTCATAGATGAATATTCCGGATTTGGTTTTAGGGCTATGAAAAAACATAGCAATTGTTTATATAAAATTGATTACGCGTTAGTGCGCGAATTTTAGCCTAAATTTAGAAGATTTATAAGGAGGAAACATCATTTATTGCAATAATGTCTTAGACAATCTTTATAAATGGTGCCATATCATTTGAAAATATTGGATTATTGTGAAATATTCTGTGTATTAATGCCGAAAATTGGAGAGTTTCTTTTGAAAAGGATAGCGCTTTTATTCTTATTTACTGTTTTTTCATTAACATCTCATGCAGTTGAAGTAAAAGGAGTCTATGAATCAGTTGTACCAATAGCTGGTCAGGAAGCTGAAGAACGTGATGTGGCGTTGCAGCTTGGTTTTGTTGATGTCTTGGTAAGGGTTACAGGTGATGTTTTTATAGCTGATGAGCCTTTAATACAACCAGAGATAAAAAATGTAGCGAAATACGTTTCCAGGTTTCAGTATCAGGAAAACACTAAAGAGGATGCTCTTACCAGGCTTAATCTATATATAAAATTTGATAAGGGAGCAATTGCTAATCTGTTGCGTGATAAAGGATTGCCAATTTGGCCGGTTAATCGCCCGGAAGTTTTGGTTTGGATAGCCATTGAAGATGGCAGTAACCGGTTTATTTTAAGTCCGGATTCGGATCAGGATATTCGTAATGAATTGGTTAAGATAGCCAAAAAGAGAGGGGTTCCTGTAATAACTCCTCTTATGGATATTAATGATATGGGGCAGATTAGATTTTCTGATATTTGGGCTGGATTTAAAGAAGAGGTGTTAACTGCCTCAAAACGATATGGTGATTCACATGTTTTAGTTGGTAGGTTGTTCAGGGCTGCATCTGGTAATTGGGATGCAAAATGGACTTTTTGGGGAATGGATAGTGAAGAAAACTGGAATGGAAGTGGGGTAGACGTATCTACTGCTATGACTAGTGGTATTGATGGATTAATTGGTGTTTTAAGTAAATATTATGCGCTTACTCCGGGTAATGATTCAAAAACAGGGTTGGATATTATAGTTGACGGTATAGATACTACATCTGAATATGCCGGGGTATTAAAGTATCTTGAATCGCAGGCTGGAGTGGTTGCAATTAAGGTAGTCTCTGTAAAAGGTAGCAGGGTTAGTTATCAAATCGTTATAGAAGGTCAAACTGATTTGTTCTTTAATGCTATTGATTCCGGAAATTATTTGCTTAAAGTGCAGGGAATGGTTAGCGAACACAAGCAAGAAGGTGACGAACAACCGGAAACATTTTATGTTTTGGTTGAGTGATTTGATATTGATAGGTATTTTTTCAAGCTGCCTGAGCGTAGTCGAAGGGTATTGAAAAAATAAAGTTTGCAAAAGGTGGTTCTGACTGCGATTAGGTGATCATTTTTTAAATGAAAGGGATTTTTATGACAAGGTCGTTAAAGATAGTAATAGTATTATCAGCTATTGTGCTTGCTGGTATAGTAGCAGCAGGAGTTGGCTGGTTTCTTAAACTATTGGCACCGGTACTTACCCCGTTTTTGGTAGCTGCTTTTTTGGCATATATGGGTGATCCCCTCGCAGATAAATTAGAAGCAAAAAAATGTTCCAGAACTATTTCAGTGATTATTGTTTTTTTGGTATTAACCATTGCGATTTTTGTTGGAATTATTTTGGTGATTCCATCTATTGAGGGGCAGGTCTCTTCTCTTGCTGCAAAGTTACCTGGTTATAAGAGTCAGATGTTAAATACCTGGTTGCCATATGTTGCAGATAGGTTTGGTGTGGATGTTAATTCAATTGGTGCCGAACAAATAAAACAGATGCTAAGTGCAGATAGTAAATCACTGCAGACTGTAGTAACTAAGATTGCGGGTTCAATATTTGGATCTGGTGCCGCAATAATATCTGTGGTTGGTAATCTGGTTTTGATCCCTGTAGTAACTTTCTATTTACTTCGGGATTGGGATGATATTGTTGCCAAGGTACATGTTTTATTGCCAAGACATGTTGAACCAACAACATTAAGGCTGGTAAATGAATCTGATACTGTGTTAGGCGCATTTATTCGAGGTCAAATTATGGTGATGTTATGTCTTAGCGTTATCTACTCGGTTGGTCTTGGAATTGTTGGATTAGACTTGGCGTTATTGATTGGTGTAGTTGCTGGTTTGGTTAGTTTTGTGCCGTATCTTGGATTTATTATCGGAATTGTATTTGCAGGCTTGGCATCATTACTTCAGTTTGGGGATATAACACACCTGATTTATATTGTAATCGTTTTCGGAGTAGGGCAAGCAGCAGAAGGTATGTTGCTGACACCAATGTTAGTTGGGGATAAGATAGGTTTGCACCCGGTTGCAGTGATTTTTGCGGTTTTGGCCGGAGGTCAATTATTTGGTTTTGTTGGTGTATTGATTGCCTTGCCCGTAGCTGCAGTGATTATGGTGTTGTTACGTTATGCCTACCAAAGATACATGGAAAGCGGGCTTTATGGGGCAGAGGATCGCGATGCTATGGCAGGTGATTCAGGAAGTGGAATATAGTAGTAAGTTAATTCAAGGCATAGTGCCTTTTGTCATGGAGAATTAAACAGTGCTGCAAAACAGTATCCACATCTGGATAACTGATATAGAAAAAGTTACAGATCCATATCTTATGGATGTGTACAGAAGTATATTATCTGATGAAGAGAAAGAAAGACTCGAGCGTTATCGTTTTGAAAAGGATAAAAATAGTTTTCTTATTTCGCATGCGATGGTGCGAAGTGTTTTATCAAATTATATAGAGATTGCACCAAAGGATTTGCAGTTCAAAATAGATAAAAATGGAAAACCTGAGGTGTGTAGTGAGGAGGGTGAATCTCTATTGCTTGAATATAATCTATCCCACTCAGGAAAATATGCGGTAGTTGCGGTGACTAATGAAATAGTTTGCGGAATAGATGTCGAAAAAATTGATGCAAAAAGAGATTTTTGGGATATTGCACAAAACTATTTTTCATCGAAAGAGATATTAGATCTAAAATCGGCCTTAGAGCAAGATCAAGCGCATAGATTTTTTACATATTGGACTTTAAAAGAGGCATATATTAAGGCTAAAGGAGAAACAATAGCATCATCGTTAAACAAGGTTTCTTTTGATTTGCATCATCAAAACCAGATATCTGCAGAGCTGGATGGATTTGGCGATAACGATAAGAGATGGCAGTTTTATTCTCAACTTTTAGATGATGAATATGTTATGTCTCTTGCTTTACTGCATGAAAACCCTTTAGATTTTAAAGTAGAGTTATTTGAGATCATACCAATGCAGGTTTTCGGTTAAGTGGAAAAAATAATAGATGGAAAATCCTGAGATATATCAACAGATATCACTTGATATCGGGCTAAAAGATAATAGTTCATTTGCTAGTTTCTATAAAAAAGGAAACGAGCAGTTAATTGCAGATATTGAAGGTTTTATTGCAGATGAGCAGTTAAAAATTCTTTATGTATGGGGGGGGGCAGGAAGTGGGAAAACCCACTTGTTACATGCAATTCAAAATCAGGAAAGCGAAAAAGGGTCTGTGGTTTATTATCTTCCACTTAGTAATGTGAAAAATTACCCGGTTGCAGCTTTAGACGGTCTTGAATCTGCAAAATTGATATGTTTGGACGAATTAGAATATGTTGCAGGAGTTTCACAATGGGAAGAGGCTATCTTTCATCTTTTGAATAGAACATGGGCAAATGGCAATAGAATTGTTATTGCAGCAAATGGCAATGTGCATGATATCGGAATTAAACTTCCGGATTTGCAATCAAGATTACAATGGGGACTAAATTGCAAAGTCAATTCCTTAGATGATAATGGAAAGCAAGGTTGTCTTAAATATCGAGCAATGCTAAGAGGTTTTGATTTAAGTGATGAGGTTTGTTCATTTTTGATAAAACGTCTTCCTCGGGATATGGGAAAGATGTTTCAGTTTCTTGAATTAATTGATAAACAGTCACTAGTTGAGAAAAGAAAGGTTACTATACCATTTGTTAAAACTTTATTTGAAAAGAAAATGGACAGAACGGAGAGTTAGATGTTGCCTAAATACAAGGTGCATGGGGAAGGTGGCATGCCTATGTTTTTTTTAGGTGGGATGATGCAACCACACGAATTACTAGGTCCATTTGTGAATATAGCTATTAAAGAAGGGTTTCAGGTTGTCCGAATAGGATATCGTGGTCACCATGCATATGATTCAGAAGACTTTAGTTTGGATGATATAACGCAAGATACTATTAATGTTTTGGACTATTTAAATATTAAAAAAGTGTATTTGGTTGGTGAGGCATTAGGTGGAACTATAGCGTTGCTATTGGCACAAAAATACCCGGATAGAATTAATGCGGTCTGTGTTAACGGAGTTATTAGCAAAAGAGATTCCGTAATAACCCAACTGTTTTTAAATTGGTATCAGATACTGAAACAAAAAGGTATAGAAGAGCTTATATCGCAGATAATGCCATACCTATTCAGTCCAGAATGGGCGTCTCAAAATATGGAAGAGATCGTTAAGGTTTCGAGTCAGCTGGCAGAAGAAAGGACAAAAGACGGTTTAGTTGCTCTTTTCAAATGTACGCAAAGATTCAGGTTTCCCAGGGCTGCAATTAGTTCAATTCAGATTCCGATACTTATAATATCCAGTAAAAAAGATATAGTGGTGCCGCCAGATCATGCCAATAATTTGCATAGTTTGCTACAAAACTCGCAACTCATAGAATTTGATAGTGGACATGCTTTGAGTTGTGAGTGTCCCAATCAACTGATTGAAACATTTAAACAATTCATCAATGAATTGCTCAAAAAATGAACAAAAAGTGTTCTGCTGCAAAGCAAAAAAAGTTGTCTAACACTAAGTTTCGGGTTTAGAATGACCGCTACCTAAAATCGGTTACATTTATATTGCCTGTAATAAAATTACAACAGGCTTGGTTTTTTTAACGAACTAAAGAGAGAACCATTATGAGTAAAGTCAGTATTATTGGCGCTTATAACACCCAGTTTGGCGCATTTATCAAAAGAGACAAAGAAACAAAAGAGATCACAGATCTGAAATCATACTACGATCTATTAATTGAAGCTGGTCGTGGAGCTATTGAAGATTCAGGGTTAGAAGCTAAAGATATCGATGCTGTTTACGTTGGTTCTTGTTCACCATCAATGTTTGCGAACCAAGAGCACGTTGCTCCTCTTGGTGTATCAATTGACCCAGCTTTACGTCTTAAGCCAATGACTCGTACAGAGTGTGCATGTGCTTCTTCAACAGTTGCTTTATACGATGCTTCATACATGATCGAAGCTGGCAGAGCCAAGAACGTTCTTGTAATCGGTGTTGAGAAGATGAATCTTCTTGATACAAGAGGTGTTACTCACGCACTAGCTTGCAGTTCTTACTATCCAGAAGAAGGTGCTAACGGCATGACCTTCCCAGGTCTATTTGCAGAGCTGGCAAAAGAATATACGAAGCACTATGGCCTTGATGGTGAAGAGCTACGTAAAATGTTGGCTTCTGTATCAGCTTTATGTTACTCAAATGGTATTGAAAACCCACTAGCTCATTTCGGTCCTGGTGGTCTTACTGAAAAATTAGGTATCACAACTGCTGAAGCAATTCTAGCAATGCCAGATGAAGGTAAAGGCGCAAATATGATGATCGCCGATCCTCTAAGACTGCACGACTGCTCACTTGTATCAGACGGTGCTGCAGCTCTAGTTATTTCTGCTTCTGACAGCTTGCCTTCTGATGCTAAGGCGGTAGAAATTGCTGGTATTGGTCAATCTGCAGAATACTTGCCACTAAGCAAGCGTGATAAGAAATACATGCTTGAAGCAGGTAAAGATGCTGTAGCTAAATCTTTCGCAGAAGCTGGTATTACTTCTGATGACGTTGATTTTGCAGAGGTTCATGACTGCTTCACTATTAACCAGCTTCTAACAACAGAAGCTCTTGGTTTCTCTGAAGATGGTAAGGCAGGTTACGATTACATGGCTGGCCGTTTCACTAAAGACGACGATAAGGTGTCTGTTAACCTTTCTGGTGGTCTTAAAGCTAAAGGTCACCCTGTTGGTGCAACTGGTGCTTCAATGCATGCTCTTGCATACAAGCAACTTGTTGGAGAGCCTATTGGGGCGACAACAACTAAAGGTCAACCAGAAGTTGGTGTAACATTCAACGTTGGTGGATCTGCGGTTACTAACTGTGTGACAGTTCTTAAGCGCACTAAGTAATAAAGCTATTGCGCTTGCTTACTCTTTGTTGCGAGCCGTTTAAAAATGAGTCACCTACTATCTAGGCTCAATATCTTTTAAACAGCTCGCGCCTTGATTAAGCTGCGCTCATTACGTTTTATAATAAGTTGCCGTCATTCCCGTGTAGGCGCACTGCTGTCCGGGTAAAATATTGCGA
>JAWSVC010000011.1:16589-89847 GCA_033852075.1 Gammaproteobacteria bacterium
AATAGAATCAATGAGACTTCGGCTACGCTCAGCCATCTTGATTCTATTAAATTACTTTCCCCGGACAGTAGTGCGTGTAGGCGGGAATCTCGAGATTACTTGTGCAGAAAAGGAGTCTTCGGACTCCTTTCTTTATTAGCCAAAATTAAAAAATATTTAAACCTATAAGATTATAGGTTATCATTGAACCTATATGGGTAAATTATCTATTAAATAATAGGCTTATAATAATTTTCTAAAATTTATTTTAGAATTTGCTTGTAAATTTCTGAGTAAAGCCTACATTTATATTTATAGATCAAAATTTAGTGTTAAATAACAACTTATAGTTAATGTTTATTATGTGAGTTTGTTGTGATCAAGAATCTAAAAAACAAAATATCGGTTATCATAGTTTTTTTGGTGATTTTATTGCCGGGGTGTTCATATATACCAGCGCAAGAAATGAGTGATGCCAGGCAGACAATTCGTTCTGCGCAAGATGCCGGAGCTGAAAAATATGCGGCAGAATCTCTTACAGAGGCTCAAGTGCTTCTGGAAAAAGCGCGTAAGGAGTTGGATGCGGGTGAATATGATGCGGCTAAAAAATATGCAATTGATGCTCAAGATAGGGCATCAGTAGCTAGAGATATATCAATAAAAAGAGCGAAAGGGATACAAAACTAATATGGAATTTAAAGGGCGGTTTAACGGCTTCTTTTTAGGTGATGTTAAATTGTTCCTGAAATTTCTTCTCGGTAGGTTTATAACAAATAAGTCTACTCAAAGCGCCACAATTCTTTCATATACCACGTTATTATCAATAGTCCCATTATTTGCAGTTTGCTTTTCTCTTATTGCTGCTTTTCCTGTAGTGAATGATCTTAGAAATGATATTCAACAGTTTATTTTTAATAATTTTATTCCAGCATCTGGTGAACAGATGCAAGTATACTTCAATGAATTTATTGGTAAGGCAAGTAAACTTACGGGCTTAGGAATTCTTGGATTAGTTGTTACAGCTTTGTTACTGATGTCTACTATTGACTCAGCAATGAATAAGATTTGGGGAGTAAAAGCAACACGTAATCGTATCTATGAATTTATTGTGTATTGGGCAGTTTTAACATTGGGGCCTTTATTGATAGGTCTAAGTCTTGCGGTTACTTCTTATCTTTTTTCACTACCTTTTTTAGCAGATGAAGGTGGGGCAATAAGTAAGCCTACATTATTGCGAATGTTACCATTTATATCAGAGTCATTAGCATTTTCTTTCATCTACATGGTTCTACCAAATCGTAAGGTAAACATCCTTCATGCTTTTTCTGGGGCGGTCGTTGCCGCAACCTTATTCGAGTTAGCTAAAAAAGGTTTTGCCCTTTTTGTAACACAGTTTAGTTCGTATCAGGCAATCTATGGAGCTCTTGCTTCAATTCCAATTTTTCTTATATGGATATATGTATCTTGGCTTGTGGTATTGTTTGGAGCTGAATTTGCACACGCTCTAGGAAGCTATAAGCAATCTGATATATCTATTAATATGGATACAGGAATGGAATTTGTTCTTGCTGTTAGAATAATTGGCTACCTTTGGCAGGCGCAAAAGCAAGGCGAACAAATGGGTAGAAGTGACTTTCTAAATATTGAAAAAGGTATAGATGAATTAACCCTAAACAAAATCATGGGAAAGTTAGAAGAAGCGCAAATAGTAGCTGTTTCTGATAGAAGAAAATGGTTGTTATGTCGTGATGTAGAGCGTTTAACATTATTGGATTTATATCGTTCAAATTCATATTCTTTACCGGCAATATTGGATAAATGGGCGAAAAAAGATAATTGGAATATTAAACTGGCAGAGATTATAAGTGTTGTTGATAAGGATATAGGTACAGTATTTTCTAAACCTATAGTTACACTATACTCAGATTAATTATTTAAATAATTTTGAGAAAAACCATTATGAGTTGTTATAGATATATTATTTCTGGTTATGTGCAGGGAGTGTGTTATCGTTCTGGTGCACAGCATGCTGCTAAGAAGTTGAATATCCTAGGTTACGTTAAAAACCTTCCTAACGGAGATGTAGAGGTTGTTGCTTGCGGTAATGATTCTGATATCGAAGAGTTTGAAACTTGGTTGTGGCGTGGACCTGTAATAGCTGATGTTATCGATATAAAGAAAGATGATATAGATAATCAAAAGTATATGGATTTTCAGGTTATCTAGCATTCTATGAAGAGTTAATAATTATTATAGATACGTTTGCTTTGTTAAGACTGCCTTTGGATGGCTTTGTGTATTTAATGAGGAATTTTATTTACATCTATAGGTAACTGAATAATACACTCCGTTCCTTTGTCAATTTCGCTATTGCAAAAAGTTTTTCCAAGTAATCTATGATGTACTAAGTTATAGGCAATATGCATACCTAAACCATGACTTCCTTTGCTTCTTTTAGTTGTATAAAAAGGTTCAAAAATATTTTTAGATATACCTTCTTCCATACCAGAACCGTTATCAGATAATGAAAGATCTATCCAATTATCTTTTTGAGAAGCGGAAATTCTTATTGTTTTTTCGTGTGTAACATCATCAAATGCATGCTGTAATGAATTATCAACAATATTAGTGATCACCTGAATTAAAATTTGGGGGTATGTTGTTATACTTATATCGTGATCAAAATCGATATCAAAATTAATTGAATCATTTGAACACTTGAGTTTTTCTTCAAGCAACGATTTTGAAAGAAAATCGAATAAATTAATGGTTAAGGAATTTTCAGTAGTTTGATTTGCCGCTGTTAGCTTAAACAAATTAATTAAATCTGCCATACGAGATAAATTGTCAGTTAAAAGTTCAAAAGAAGGAATAGTATTTTGTAAATTATCTTTTATAGCTTTAATGTCTTTGTGGTCATGTGATGGTGATATCAGTTCTCTTATTTGCATTTCAATATGCGAAAGTACCGTAATGCAGGCCCCTAAAGGAGTATTGATTTCATGAGCCACTCCGTTAACAAGCCCTCCAAGAGACGCCATTTTTTTCGATTCCAGCAGTTGTTCGTGTATTTCTTTTATTTCTTTTGTTCGTTCGAATATAGTGGATTCCAAGTTTGTATTATGTTCTTTGATAACGTTTAGTAAAGATGTGTTTTGCCGTATAAAGTGAATTAGTATAATAATAATTGCCAGATTAAAACAGGCGATGATAATGCTTATATACAATCCGTTATCTGCATCGTTATTCGATTTTGCCAGGGTTTGTGTAAAGCTGTTATATATAAGTTCTCTAAAAGCGTTGATTTTTTGGCTCAAAGATTTGCGGCTTTGGTTCATTTTAAATATGTGTTCTTCAAGTTCTTTAGAATCAATAGGTGTTTGTAAATCTAGCTGTTGGGCATTAAATAGGTTGGATGCCTTTATTCCATGTTCAAAGTAATTATCAAATTCTGTGAGAATGTCATCAATTTTATCTTGGTATTGTGGGTAAAAAAGTTTAATTTCATATAGTGAAAAGTTTGAATCTCTTTTTAGATTTTGCGCATCATATAAAAGGGAATTATCACCGGTTGTCACAAATTGAATTAAAAAATTTTCAATATTGTCAATTCTAATGATTGTTGTATCAACGCGTTCTAGAACAGGGAAATATATTTCTTTAATATCAGATAGGTGTTTTTTATTCTGGTATGAGGCTTGAATGCTTAAGCTAATAGATATAGCGAAAGCAGTGATTGCAACAACGGATAATATGAGATATTTTTTTAGCATAAAGAAAATTTAAGTTTGCGTTTGCATATACTAATAATATAGCAGTTAAAACATCATGAGCTATACTTTGATACATAAATATTTATCTTAATGCTCAAAGATGTGAATAATATGCAATATGATGGCATTACAAGTAATATCTAGTGCTTAAAAAGGTTAGAAATAATGAACCATTTTATACGGCATAAACTTGGAATTATTTTAATAATTATGCTGATAAAGCCTGTGTTATCTAGAGCGGATGTTGGTGTTATTGTAAATTCAGGTGTAAAAGAAAGTGTAATGTCGTTTATTGACTTAAAGTTAGTATTTACTAATAAAATTAGAACGTGGCAAGATGGTAAAAAAATCAATATTGTAATTTTCGAGAAGGCAGATGTTAAGGAGGCGTTTCTAAAGGAATTTATTCAAATGACTCCTAGCCAGTTTAAGACGCTTTGGTTGGAACTGGTTTTTACAGGTAAGGCAAATATGTACAAAATAGTGTACACCGAAGAATCTTTGTTAGATATAGTAAGCAATACTCCCGGTGCCATTGGATTTATTGCTTTCAAAGGTGGCGAAAAAATTAATAACGGGGTGAAAGCAATAAAATTACAGTAATAAATTGTTTGTGTGATGTATGTTTCCTTTCAAATTTTCATCTTTTAAAGGCTGTACGCCTTTCTCAAGGCAGGTAGGGAAATGTTTTGGTGGGAAAAATAAACTATAAAAATGACAATTAAAAGGATAAAAGCTGTTTCAAATATTTCAAAATTTACAACCTGGTTTGCTGTACTATTTGCATTGTTAAGTGTTGCAATAAAATTTTTGTATATATTACTTCTAAAAGTGTTTATTCTATTGTTTAATGACTTAAGTTTTGAATTCATATCATAAATTTTTATTTCCAGAATAAGATATTCTTTGTTTTTCGGCGGATTTAATTGGTGTTCTTGTAAAATGGATGATGCGGAAATGCCAAGCTTAATATATTGATTTAATTCTGAAATGATTTCATTTGTTTCTTTTTGGTATTTGCTTTGTATACCGTTTATTTCTAATAATGAACCATTTAATTCTTTTTGAATATTGTTGATTTCGGTTAAGGCAGAGTCATCTCCCATAGTTACAAAACGTACGAATAAATCTTTAATGTTATTTATATCAACTATTGCTGTATCTATTTTTTCCAGAGTGGGAAAATATATTTTTTGGATATCTGAAAGCTGTGCTTTATTGTTTATTGATGTGTCTATGCTGTATGTTTTGTAAAATACAAGGCACGTTATGATGACTACGGATAGTAATAAATATTTTTTAATCATAATCGTATCGGACATTATTGTTAATATATTATAAATATAGCATTGAAATAACCTATATTACACTCCTGTAAAATTAAAATGTTATCAATATGCTTAGTCTTGTTTTTTATAGGCTTCGCAAAAGGTCTAATGCTGTGTATTCGAGCAAATTTTTGTTTGGCTAAATTATACTTTAAATTGTTTCGCTACATTCTCTAAGGTATTTGCCAGATTTTCTAATTGGTTGTTTACACTTGAGATTTGCTGTGAATCGCTGGTGGTTTTATCTGCCAGACTACTTATCTTGTTAACATGAGATAATATGGTATCAGCCGCTTTATTTTGTTGTTCTATTGCTGTTGCGATTTCGTTGCTCCATTTGCTTATTGAACTTACTTTTTCAGTTACTGCTTTTAGACTACTTCCAGCCTCTGTTGCTTGTGAAACGCTGGTATTGGCTAAATTTTGCCCATTTTCCATTACCTGAACAGCAGAGTTTGATGCTGTTTGAAGTTCATGGATTATTGATTGTATCTCGTTTATTGAATCGGCTGTTCTTGATGCTAATGTTCTAACTTCATCTGCTACAACAGAAAATCCACGGCCTTGGTCTCCGGCTCTAGCGGCTTCAATAGCTGCGTTAAGCGCAAGCATATTGGTTTGTTCAGCTATTTCTTTTATAACATCAATTACAATTTCAACTTTATTACTATCTTGTTCAAGTTTATGAATTACCTCGGTTGCAGTAATTACTACTGATGCTAATTCATTAACTCCATCTATTGTATTTTGGACAACGGAGTATCCTTTTTGTGCCTCCATATCTGTTTCGTTGGCTGATTTAGCTGATGAGATGGCATTGTTACTAAGGGTTTCAACATTGCTGTTTAGGTTGGATACTGCAGTTTTAATATTAGTAATATCTTGCTGCTGTGTATTGATATCAATATCAATAGCGGAGGTTAATTCAGAAAGTTTGTGTGCAGAATCAGATAATGGAAGGGCGGTATTAACAACAGAAGTTATTGCGCTATGAAGTTTTTCAACAAATTCATTAAAGTTTGCTACAAGAAAGCCAATCTCATCTTCAGAATTGGTTTTTATTCTAACGGTTAAGTCTCCATCCCCCTTGGCTATACCATTTAATGAATTAACAACCTTGGATAGATTGGATGTTACTGATAAACCTATGGTATAAGCAATCAAAAAAAGCGCAATAATTGTTGCTATTCCAAGTGTAATGCCAACAGTAATTGCTTTTTCTGAAGAGTTATTCGCTTCATAAATGGTAGAAGAAAAAAGGGATTGAATATCATCTCGAAATTTCACTAAATTGGTTTTAAGATCTTTAAAAACCTGGTTCATGTCCTGAATTTTACTTATTGAATTATTATCGCTTAAGTCTATTTCTCCGTTTGCCATTTTTAATGTTATCGATCTGCCGCTTTCATAATAATCGGTGAGTAATTTTGAAATTTCTTTTGTATCGCCATTAAAATTTAATGATAACTTTTTCAGCTTTTTGAAGGATTCTTTGATTTCAGAATATTTCTGGTCTGACTTTTCCAATACGTCACTTTCACCAATAATTATCGCTTCATTGAATATTTCATTGATCTTTTCAAGTCGGGTAATGTTTTTTTCTGCAATCTGCAGGGCAGGGAACTGGGTGTCTTTTATGCTTTCAAGTAGAGCTGAATTATTACTGGTGGTAATCTGGCTGTAAATAATAAACGAAATAAAACCGATGCTGCTCACGATGGGGATAATAATGATCTTTCTTTGAATTTTTAACTGACGAAACCACTTCATTTTTGAAATATCCTTGAAATTAAGTTTTGAAAATAGATATATTTATGATCCGGCGGTGTCTCGCTAGAGATGTGTGGTTGGCGGCTAATATTTTGAGCTAAATATATCTAAGCAAATTTTTTATTTTCCCAGTTTAAATTAAAGACTAACTTTCGATAAAAGCAATGATTGGATTTTCTATGGGTATGTATTAGATAATCTGGTTTTTCAGTTATACCTGAGTTTTTAGAAGGTAAAAAAATTCAGTATAACGATTATTTATGATATTTAAAAATAATGAACCGTTATGCTGAATTTTGATATTAAGATTAAGTGACTAATTTTTAAGGACTATGCGCCAACCAATTTTTTGATTCCTGGTAATGCTCCTGGTCCATTAAATGGCTTTACTATCCAGCCTTTTACTCCAGCCGCTTTACCTCTGTTTTTCATGGCATCGCTACTTTCTGTGGTTAGCATTATGATATTAACAGAGCTATTGCCTAATTCACTTCTGATTTTTTCTGCCATTGTCAAGCCATCCATAATTGGCATATTTACATCAGATAGAATTAACTTTATATCTGGATTAGATTTCAGTTTACTTATTCCGTCTTTGCCGTCATTGGCAGTGATTACTTCTAAACCATTAGAAGATAAAAAGCCGGAAACTTCATTTCTGACAGTGCTTGAGTCATCTACAACTAATATTTTTGCCATTGATAAGTCCTTCTTGTACTAAAAAAATTCTAATTCCCCGGTGTCTACCAAATCGTCAACAGAGGGTTGATTCTCATTAAATTTCTCTGGCTCCCAATTAAGATTAAAGACGAACTTTTGGTATAAAGCAATTATATCGCCTTCGCCGTTTGTATTTTTGCGAATTAAGGTGTATTTAAAGCAAAGCTGAGGTATGTCAGTTCCAAAAGTAATGTATTTATGTTGATGGTTAACAATGATTGGAACCTGGGTTCCTACCTTATTTGGTTCAATATTTTCATCAGAAATATATCGCGCCTTGATTCCACCCCAAATCATATTTGTAATTTCACTTAATACGTCATTAATGCTTCTAAAATCAATATAATCTTTATGATTAATCATTTCTGATTTAACCATGTTGGTTACATTATCTTCGTCGCTTTGAAGCATCATATAACCGCGGCACCAATTGCTTTCAATTCCCATAAGGCTAAACAGCTGGCCATAAATAATGCGGTCTTTGATTAGATATGGTTGAGAAACACTGATTTCGACGTTATCAAAGGTGTGTTTTAATGTTTCTACTGTAAGTTCCTCTATTCCTCTAACAAGGGCGTTTGGATAGTACAGGCTAAAAATATGTTCATTAATTACCGATTTTAAAATGTCGATTTCATCAATATCATAAATTGCGCAAAATACTGATTTTTGCTGCTCATCCATATTATCGATAATGTTTCCGTCATCTCTGCGCAAAATTATCGGTAATTCCGGCCTGATTTTGTGAATTTCGTAGCCTAGTTCAGCGCCATTTAGTTTTGAGTAAGTGGTATTTTCCGATAGAAAAATTGCCCCAAGGTCAACCTTAGAGCCAAGAACATCCATGATGTTACCGTCATTAATTCTGACCCCAATCAAATTGTTGTTATTGCAAAAAATCTTAATTCTGTCCAAGTGTTCAGGAGTGTTATCCTGAACCAATACCTTGCTTACTGTAGGTGCTATTTCGTCCATGGTAATTGCTCTCTAAATTTAGGTTAAAAGAACTCTAGTATGCCTTCTTCACTATCTTCATTGGTCTCTTTGATTGTATTTTGTTTGAACTCAACTTCATCATAGGTTGATATGCAGATGCTTGAGTTAAAGTTTATTCCATTGTCCAAATTTATTTCGTAATGCTTTAAAAAATCACATTGCAGGTCGTTAATGAAATTTGAGCAATCTTTGGGGATAATGTTGGGAGTAGACATGCCTGTATGAGGAAATGTATAAATCAGCTCCTTTTTAATATCTCCGCAAAATGTATTCCAAAATTCATGTATATAATCATAATGGTTAGATATTTCAGTTTGATTGGTAAGCTCTGATATCATATCTTTGCATTCGTCATCAAATGTGAAATAAAAAAACAGATGCATTTTGAATAGATATGATGAAATTGTAATTAATATCGCTTCTTTATTTTGTATATCAACTGCATTATTGATATTTTGCACTTTGAAATCGCGCTTAAATAATGAGAGCTTATTCTTTATTGAATTGCTCATTATCTGTTCTATTTCAATTTTTGATTTATCGCTTAGCATATCACTGTCAACATTTAGGTGTTGGTAACATCTAATTCTGTTTTGAACTTACGGTTAATTGCGCTTAAGTTATTTGTAGCGGTTTCAACCATGCGCCCCCCTGCCTGAACATCTTGAAAAGTTGAGGTGGTAATTAAATTATTTTTATTAAGGTTGTCGCGATAATCCTTGCTTAAAGCCTCTGATCGTACGGCTAACGAGCGCACTTCATCAGCTACTATTGCAAAACCGCGACCCGCTTCGCCTGCTCTGGATGCTTCAATAGCAGCATTTAGTGAAAGAATAATTACTTGTTTTACAATGGAAAAGAAAGCGGTATTCTTTTTATGCATGGTTTTGTTATGTTCCATCAAAACACCTAGCTCTTCATACCAACGCTCAAAGGTTGATGTTAAGCCAACAAATTCCTCGATTTCAATCTCTAATTCACTGGAAAGGTTGATTAATTGCGTGATTTTTTGTGAATATCCAGTATTAATTTTGTCAATGTCTTGTTGGTGCTGCTCTTTTTGAGCGCATAACTCTGATTCAAGCCTGCTTATAGCTTGTTCTTTTTCAGCATTAGTATTTTTTACTTCTTCTTCAAGTTGATTTATTTGTGCTTTAAGTTCTTCAATTTGCCGAGTAAAGGCAATGGTATCAGCATTTGATTCATTATCTGTATCATCAATTGAATTATCAGTAGTTTCTGTTTCCATAATTTTTTTTTCTGTCTTAAGGCGTTTAACATAAAAAAAATAATAGCCATTGGCACTTATTGATGCCAAAAACAATAAAGCCAATGGTATATATAGATAAATCATGTTCATAATATTTAATATAGCATTAGATTTTTTTGATGCCGTTAATAATGAAAATTTTTTAATTTTTGACTGTTAAATCACATTTTTAATATCTAAAAATTATACGGCTAGGTATCTGTTTTTGATGTAAAAACCATGAAAATCAATCGCATATATTGCGTGCGCACAATTTGAGTGCATTGAAAATAAAAAAAATCAAATTTTTTTTTAAACTAAAAAAGCATTTTGGGGTTTATGGTTCTATATTTATATATATGGTTGCGGTCGCAATGACCGAAATAGATGGATTGAAGTTAAAGTACTTCATAATTGTTGTTGGCAAAATTATAGAGGCAACACGGGAGAAAAGGATGAAACTAAAACATAAAATTGGTTTTGGAAGTGGTGTTTTTTTATTGTTTCTGCAATTTCAGAGTTATGCATTTGAAATGGGTACCGTCGATTTACATGGTTTTGTAAGTCAGGGCTATCTTTATTCAGATAATAACGATTATTTGGCAGATACAAAGGGAGGCACCTTTGATTTTAACGAGGCGGGGCTGAATTTAGGCGCTCAGGTTTCTGATAGTGTTAGAGTTGGCGCACAAATTTTATCACGAAATTTGGGAGAAGATGGAAATAATAAGTTTGTCTTCGGTTATGCCTATGGTGATTATCAACATAATCAGCATCTTGGAGTGCGTGCAGGTAAGATACGATTGCCTGTTGGGTTATACAACCAGTCTCGTGATATAGATATGCTGCGAACAGGAGTGTTTTTGCCAAACGCTGTTTATCATGATGAAAACTATACCTTCTTCTCTGCTTTTTATGGAGGCCTGTTTTACGGGCAAATCCCAATGGGTGGAGCCGGTGATTTTGAGTATCAAATTTATGGTGGTATTCCAGATGTAGATGACGATTCATATTATGTTAAAAATCAGGCTGCTGTTTTTGGGGCGCAAAGTAAAGGTTATAAATATGCAGCTGAAGCATATTCTTTGCCTGATTTATATAATTATACAGGCGATGATTATGGCAGAGATATCGATATAGATGCAGAGGGAGTTCAAACCTATGGAGCTGCATTGCTTTGGAATACGCCACTAGATGGCCTGCGTGTTGGATACTCATGGCTTTATTCTGAATCTGAATTTGAATATTCAAACGCGGCATTTTACGGCCCTGCGACACCTTTCCCCTCTGCAGGTGCAGGTGCAGTAGTTGGAACAAGAGGAACTATTGAGACCCATAATAAAATCACCCCTTTTCAGGTGTTGTCATTGGAATATGTTTGGGATGATCTGATTATCTCAGCAGAATATATGAAATTTGGAATTGAATTTGAGTTCGATTATGAAGATGAGTCTCTATTTTCAGATTATAAGTTTGCCCCTAATCCATGTGGTTTTTATCTTGGTGCTTCCTATAGGTTTAGTGATCTTGTTCAGTTAGGTGTGAACTATTCGGAATTCTATTTTGATGATAAAGATAAGGATGGCGAAAGAAACTTTGAAGCATATGGAAAGCCAGATTTCTTGGGGTGGTTGAAAGATATAACTTTCTCCGCCAGGTTTGATATTACCGATAACTGGGTAGTAAAGGCCGAATATCATAGGATGGATGGTGCTGCATGGCTACCGGAAGCAGGGGTCTATAGTGATGCAAACTCAACACCAAATCCTGGTTTTTATGGTGGTAATTTATGGCCGGATAATCTAAAGCAAAAGTGGAATTTGATTGCACTCAAAACCACGTATAGTTTTTAAGAATAGTAATGGTTGAAAGTTGAACTGAATAATTAAGGAAGATATTAAATGAGACAGAATAAATTATACAGAATAACTGCTTGCCTTGCTATTATGGTGAGCGTGTTAACATTTTCTATAGCTGCTAAGGCAGAGCTTTATGTTATTTCTAACCCCGAGGTTAAAGAGAACTCTTTAAGCGCGAGTAACATTAAATCAATCTTTACCAATAAAATTCCGAAATGGGATGATGGTACCAAGATTAATATAATCGTTCTTGCAGATCGCGCGTATACCAAGGATTTTTTGAAAAAATACATTCATAAAACACCTAGCCAGTTTAAAACTTATTGGTTAAAGCAGGTTTTTACCGGTAAGGCGATTATGTATGAAACTGCAAAGTCATTGGATGATTTGGTGAAAAAGGTTAGTGAAACACCGGGAGCAGTTAGTTTTATTGATAGCAGTAAACCACTGGATAACGTAAAGACAATTACGATTCAGTAGGTTATTAAATTAATATGCCGCCAAGAATCAGGTTGTTTTCTTGGCGGTCTATAAAAAGGCGAATGAATTTTGTTGTAAGGTAAAAAAGTGCTACATATTTAACTGGAGTGTGTTTAGCTGTAACTTTTACCCGTTTGTATATATGGATATGGAGTAAGTTGTTATGAAATTAAATAAGTTTGCATTTGTAATTTTGGGTTATGGTTTATTAATGGCTAACCAGCAAAGTTGGGCTGGTGAAAATAAAGCTACCGCTCATATGTGCGGTTGTTACGATACTCCGGCGATTAATGAGCAGCAGTTTATTCATGAGGAAAATGGAAAGGTAACTATTGAGTCATATAGTACTGCTTGTAAAGATGATTACTTTGTTACAGGCATAACTCAAACACCGGAAAAAAACCCAGTAGAATTGGGACAGTTTTTGATAGTTAGTACAATGCGTTGCTGTAAGGTTTGTATAGATTAGTAGTGTTAAACCTGCTTGATAGTTTTGTGTAGAGGTTCATATGTCAGTTTCAACTAATAATAGCCTGAAAAAAATTGTATTCATTGTATTAATAGCTATTGTTGCCTTTATTATTTTTATGGCTTATAGCATTAATACATCAATAAGTAATAACAAAAAATTGGAAGATATTAAACTGGTGCATTTTCCAGTGCTGGAACGCGTTGATGCTAACATTGTCTTTTTGGATAAAATTAAAGAAAGTTTTATTCAAGCAATATTAACTGGTGATGATGAGCTGGTTTTCTCAGCTGAATCAGTTAAGGATAAGGCTATTAGTAAGTTTGATGAGATAAAAGAGTACCATAAACCCTATAAAGATAGAGTTGATGCATTAATTGATGAGTTTAATGCTTATTATAAGCTGGGTTCAGAGACTGCAATATTGTTATTAGAGAATATTGATAAGCGTGAGTTGGTGCAAGAAAAAACTGAAATAATGAATGAGAAATTGCTGCATTTGCAAAAAAGTATTACCAGCTTTCGTGAATATAGCTATAACAGTTTTTCGGATACCCTGACGGAGTCAAATGAATCTGCCACCTTAAATATGTATTTGGGTGTTGCCTTGGGTATGATGAATCTGGTCTTTATGGGGGTGTTGGTATTCTTTATTAGAAATAGTTTCTCCATGATGGCAATTATTGCCGAACAAAATGCTACCTTGGAACAACGTGTTGCAGAGAGAACGGCGCAATTATCTCAAAAAACACATGATATGAATGCAATGCTGGATAATATGCTTTTAGGAGTATTTACAGTAATAGGAAACAATAAAATTCACCCTGAGTATTCCAGATATTTAGAAACAATTTTAGACACTAATGATATTGCAGGAAGTACTATATCTGAATGTTTGTTGAATAAATGCACAATTGGTTCGAACGCTGCCGACCAAATTGTTAATGCACTGGAGAGTATGATTGGCGAAGATGAAATGATGTATGACTTTAATAGCCATTTATTAGTTAACGAGGCTCAATTAGTCACGGAAGCTGGTGAAAAAAGAATACTTCAAATTGATTGGAATCCAATTATATCTGATGACGGTGTTATAGAAAAAATATTAGTGATTGTTCAGGACGTAACTGAGTTAAGATTGCTAGAGTTAGAAGCTGAAGAAAGCAAGAAAGAACTAACAATTATTTCGCAAATTTTGAAGATATCAATAGGCAAATTTAACGAGTTTGTTCAATCTTCGCACAAGTTCTTTGATGAAAATGAAGAGCTGATTAAGAATACTACATCCAAGTCACCAGAGTTATTAGCTTCTTTATTCCGTAATATGCATACAGTAAAAGGAAATGCCAGAACTTATGAATTTGTAAATCTGACGGATACCATACATGAAGTTGAACAGGTATATGATGAATTACGCAAAGATGAGCAGGCAATCTTAGATAAAGATACGTTATTGGAGGATCTTAAAAAGGCAAGAAGTGCAGTTGCCATGTATCAGGAAATTAATGATAACGTTCTATGTCGGAAGGGGCGTAGCTCTGATTTGTTAACAGTAAGAGGCGGCTTTGTTTCTAATGAGGAAATAGATCAATTGAAATCTATGGCGGCAGAATTGTATCAAAAATATGTTGAAGATGGTGCAATGCAGGAATTACATAAAAATATTATACGTATTGGTGAAATTCCATTGCCGCGCTTGATTGATGGGGCTGTTGATTCAATTGCTTCACTGGCAAAAGAGCTTGGTAAACCTATTCCTGAAATTAAGATAGTTGATCACAATATCACTTTTGTAAATAAAGTATGCGAGCCGCTAAAAAGTTCGTTTATGCACATAGTTAGAAACTCTTTGGATCATGGAATTGAGTCAGTTGAAGAGCGTGCCGCCAAAAATAAACCAGAGATGGGGACTCTAACCTTTGAAGTTGCAGAGAATGAAAATAGTATTGATTTAAAAATAAGGGATGATGGTAGAGGTTTGGCTCTTCATAAACTGTATCAAAAAGCCTTGGATGCTGGGATTTTTAAAGGGGAAGATACAATACCGTCGCATCAAGAAATTGCCGAGGTTATCTTTAATTCGGGCTTGACGACAGCAGAGAGTTTGACTCAGGTATCCGGGCGTGGTGTTGGTATGGATGCTGTAAGATCATTCTTGGAAAAACAAGGTGCATCTATAAAGATTGTATTGTTTGAATCAAAAGAGGAATTAGATTTCACTCAATTTGAATTCGTTATATCAATACCTTCTGAGCTTTATACGTTATAACGTCAATTGCTATTTGATGAAAATTATCAAAATGATATTTTTGAGAAAGTTTTATTGATTAGTTAGCTATTTATTTTTCTGTGTTTCAATAGGATATACTGACCATTTTTTATTAGTGTTTTATTGTTAATGCTTCCCTTTTAAATTATTATTTATGAAGATTCGTCTCAAAAGGAACAATTTTTGAGGGAGTATATTCATAATAGTCCAAGTCAATTCAGAACATATTGGTTAAAGCTGGTTTTTACTGGAAAGGCAATAATGTATAAAACGGTTCGCACGGAAGAAGAATTATTAGAGACCGTTAGTAATACTCCTGGTGCTATTAGCTTTATTAGAATAGACAAGGAAGATAAGAGAGTTAAAACCTTGGAAGTAGTTGAGTAGAGAGATATTCGAATTTATATAAAACATTACGGATTAAATTTTATGTTTTACGAATATAAGCCACTGGATTTATTTAATTATATCTTATGAGTGCTTTGGTAAAGGCTTGGTTATGGGTGTTTATTTTTTTTAATTGTGACTATTGGTTATTAATTTTTAGTGTTTTTTCTCCTATAAATCAGTGTATTATAATTTTGGCCTTAAAAATGCGTTGTTTGGCGACTTTGAAGGTTTAGCTGTCTCATTTTGATAGCTCCTTTATGTTGTATTTTTGGGAGAGAAAAATGTTAAAAAAAACCGCGATATTAGTTATTGCTCTTGGTGTTTCATTTCCAGCGGCAGCTAGTCTTATTACATTAAATACTACCGTTCGTGATTTTCAAGATTCGCATGCAGATTTTGAAAGTTACATTGCTTATGATCCAGGTATCGTTGAAACGACGTTAGGTGCTGATGGGAAGCCTGTCTATGCAGGCCAGGATGGAAATCCAACAACACACGGACAAGAAGCATTTGACCAGTGGTATAGAGATGTTGATGGAGTCAATCTAAGTACAAATTATGCCATTACACTTGATAACACAATAACTGCAGATCCAAATGTTTACACATTTTCCGATTCAAGCTTTTTTCCAATAGATAACCAGTTATATGGCAATCAAGGACGTAGCCATAACTATCATTTTACTTTAGAAATGCATACTGGATTTACATATTCAGGTGGGGAGACATTTAGCTTTACTGGTGATGATGATTTATGGGTATTTATCAATGATCAGTTGGTGATTGATCTTGGTGGCGTACATGGCGCAATGTCTTCAAGTATTGACTTGGATACTTTGGGGCTTGTTGCTGGTGAGGATTATTCATTCGATCTTTTCTTCGCAGAAAGGCATACCACTGCTTCTAATTTCAGAATTGATACATCAATTCAGCTAGAAAGCAACGAGGTTCCAGAGCCAACAAGTTTAGCTTTATTTGCCATTTCACTCCTTGGTTTAGGTGTAGTAAGAAAGTCAAAAAAAGTCTAAACACTTCACTTGCTAGTAGTAAGAGCAGCATATTTTTTATATGCTGCTTTTTTATATCTGAAGATGGAGCTGTAACAATGCCACACGTAAGACCGAAAAACAAAAACAAAGCTAACAGATGCCATAGTAAGGGATATGGTTGCTACTTTGGATTGTAAAGAATCGTCTATCTCAGTGGCTTTTGAAGAAGTAGATCCTGATGACTGGGCTGAAGAGGTTTATCGTACAGATATTCTTGAAGGTGAGGATATGCTTTATAAAAAACCAGGATATAATCCATTTGGATGATTGGAAAATCAATGCTGCTGACTGCATGCCTATGTTATTTTTTATGCAGAATTAAATTCAATAAAAGCTTGTTTATCAATAATATATAATGACTCTCTTTCATTGTAAAAGAGATCTATTTAATCTTCTTTAAAAAAAACTGATAATGGTATACATTTATATTACCCCGCTAATAAAAATGTTGTTGATGTTGGGCAGGAACAAATAGATATTATTGAAAAAATAATAAATGAGAACACGGTTGGAGATATTGGTTTTATTTCTAATCAGATTAATGATTACTCAATTTCAGCTGTTCATTATTCGGTTTTTTTATAAATAATCCTAATATCAAATTTATTGCGTTTGCTTGTTCGGTAAATTCTTTGCGTACCGCATTTAATTCAATCAAACGATTGCTTCCCGAAGATATTTTAATCAAGGCGTTTGATAATTATAAAAACGCAAAACAGTGGATTGATGAATGTTTTTCCGAAAACATGGAAGTAATAAACCAAAAGGGATATATATATTCATCTGTTGATAATCAGATTTTTGGTTATGATGATAATTAGTGAAAAACGATGTTTGATTCTAAAATTCCAGATAAATTTCGTTAGAAAATACAGTATTTGCAAACTATATCACTATAAATATATGTAAATATTGCATTATAATCTATTAAAAATACCCCGAAAATTGGTTTTCTCTATAAGGATTGGATGTTGAATGGAAAACCGTATATTAGTTGACACGAATTTTTCTCAGATAGAGATAGTTGATAACTATCTCATTGTGACTGTTAATGAAGGTCATAATCTCGGAGAAAAAGAACTTTCTAATATCCAAGAAATTGCCAATATTCATATTAAAGGTGAAATGGGATATATTTCACATCATTTGCACGATTATTCAATATCTCCAGTTGATGTGGTTAATTTTATTCTAAATAACAAAAGACTTAATCATATTGCTTATGTTTCAACAGAAGGTGATCATAAAAGCAGACTTATGGTTTTGTTACGCCTAATTCCGTCATCTGTAAAATTTAGAACTTTTAAAACTATGGAAGCTGCTATTTATTGGATGGAAGAGAGTCTTAATCCTGCTAATGAATTAAGTAATCTGGATACTTATTGAGTAATATAAATTAAATACGATGCGAATAAAAACAAAGAGGGCTAAAAAGCCCTCTTTGTATATACTCTTGTATCAGAGTCAGATTAAGAAAGATCTTATTCTGGCTTTTTAACAATAAGGGTTGTACCCATACCGCCACCGATACAAAGTGAAGCAAGACCTGTTTTAGCGTCAGTTTTTTGCATTTCGTGAAGTAGAGTAGTAAGGATACGAGCACCTGAAGAACCGATTGGGTGACCAAGAGCGATAGCACCACCGTTAACATTAACTTTGTCCATGTCTACTTTGCCAACGCCTTCTTTTTCAAGACCTTTAACAACAGCGATAGACTGAGCAGCAAATGCTTCGTTAAGTTCGAATAGATCGATATCGTCAAGAGATAGGCCAGATCTTTCAAGAGCAATCTTGATTGAAGGAACAGGGCCATAACCCATGATTTCTGGAGCACAACCGCCTGTACCGTAATCAACGATTTCAGCAAGGATTGGAGCACCAATTTCTTTAGCTTTAGCTTCGCTCATTACAACGATTGCAGCAGCACCGTCGTTAATACCAGAAGCGTTACCTGCAGTTACACTGCCGTCTTTTTTGAATGCAGGTCTTAATTTAGCAAGACCTTCTGCAGATGCATTTGGATTGTAGTGTTCGTCTGTATCAACGATAGTATCGCCTTTGCGACCTTTGATAACAACAGGAACGATTTCGTCTTTGAACTTGCCGCCTTCGATAGCTGCTTTAGCTTTTTGCTGAGAGCTAAGAGCAAAAGCGTCTTGCTCTTCACGAGTGATGTCGAATTGGTCAACTAGGTTCTCAGCAGTGATACCCATGTGGTAACCGTTGAATACTTCAGTAAGACCAGTGTAAACCATCTCGTCGATCATTTTAGCATCGCCCATTCTTGCGCCCATTCTCATTTTAGGTACGCAATATGGAGCCATAGTCATGTTTTCCAGACCACCAGCAACGATAATATCAGCGTCACCTGCTTTAATAAGTTGAGCAGCAAGAGAAACTGAACGTAGACCAGAACCACATACGATGTTTAGAGTCATACCAGGAACAGTATCAGGAATTCCAGCGTGAATAGCTACCTGACGAGCAACGTTTTGACCTTGACCAGCTTGAAGAACGCAACCAAGTACAACTTCGTTTACGTCTTTTGGCTCGATTTTAGATCTTGAGATAGCTTCTTTAACTGCTGTAGTACCTAGCTCAACAGCAGAAACTTTTGTGAAAGAACCTTGGAATGCACCGATCGCAGTTCTAGCTGCAGCGGTAATCACTACTTTAGTCATTTAATACTCCTTATTAGTATTAAGTTGCGGGTAATCAAGAAATATCTTGAATAAAAACAGAGCTAATTTTAATGCGCATTGCCATGGATTAAAAGTCTTTTTGTGAAAAAAAACACGATATTTATGGATTTTTTTAAATTTTCAGTCTATGTGTGTGTTTTATATTTGTGAAGTATAAAAAAACCGCCATTGTTTGGCGGCTTTTTATTTATATTATAGAGGCTTACTAGTTATTGTTTGCCGCAAAGCAGGAACTCTATTAATGCTTTTTGAGCGTGCAGGCGGTTTTCCGCTTCGTCCCATACGATACTTTGTTTACCGTCGATAACCGTTGCCGATACTTCTTCACCGCGGTGAGCAGGTAGGCAATGCATGAATACTGCATCTTTGTCAGCAAGCTCCATAATCTTGTCATCAACTTGATAGTTGGCAAATGCCTTTTCACGTAAAGCCTGCTCTTCTTCTTGTCCCATGCTGGCCCAAACGTCAGTTACTATCAGGTCAGCACCAGAGGCGGCTTCTTCAGGAGTATTGATTACTTCATAGCAATCTTTGTAGTCATCCATGATTTTTGCATCTGGCTCGTATCCTTCCGGTGTACAGAGGTTTAATTTAAAACCGAATTGATTGGCGGCAATTATGTAAGAGTTGGCCATGTTATTGCCATCACCAATCCACGCAACCGTTTTACCTTTAATATCGCCGCGATGTTCATAATAAGTCTGCATGTCTGCAAGTAGCTGGCATGGGTGACAAAGATCAGTTAGGCCGTTGATAATAGGAATCTCACTGTATTTTGCCATTGTGGTTACAATGTCATGCGCGAATGTTCTAATCATTACGCAGTCAAGCATGCCGCTTAACACGCGTGCGGTATCCTCAATTGGTTCGCCGCGTCCAAGCTGGGTATCCCTAGGGGATAGGAAGATCGAGCCTCCACCAAGTTGAATCATGCCAGCTTCGAAAGAGACTCTGGTTCTGGTTGACGATTTTTCAAAGATCATCCCAAGAACTTTGTTCTTAAGAGGTTCATAAACTTCACCTTTTTTGGTGATCTCTTTAAGTTCACATGCACGTTTAATAAGATAACTAAGCTCTTCCTGTGTCATGTCCATTAATGTTAAAAAGTGACGTGTGCTCATATTAGTTTCCTATCTATTATTTTTTAAGGAATTCCTTTATCAGTGTTACGACTTTGTCGACCATTAGCTCGGCATCCTCTTCATTCATATTAATTGGAGGAAGAAGCCTTATTACGCTGTTTGCAGTTACATTAATAAGTATTCCGCTTTCCAGTCCACGTTTTACAAGATCTGCGCATGGGCGATCTAGTTCTATTCCAAACATCATCCCCATGTGACGGATGTTTTTTATTTCTGTTATTCCGGCTAGTTTATCTTTAAAGCTAGACGCTATTTGTGTGCCTAATTTTTCTGCATAAGCATCTAATTTTTCAGAAACTATGGTCTCTAAAACAGCATTTGCAGCTGAACAAGCTAGGGGGTTACCTCCAAATGTTGAACCATGAGTTCCTGGATACAAAAGATTGTTGGCTTTATCGTTAACCACACATGCACCGATGGCCGTGCCGTTGCCAAGACCTTTAGCAAGAGTGAGTACATCAGGAACTATATCTGAGTGCTGGAAGGCAAAGATTTTGCCTGTGCGCGCAATGCCGGTTTGAATTTCATCTAAGATCAACAGAAGATTGTTTTCATCGCATAGTTCTTTTACTGCTTTAAGGTAGTTTTTGTCTGGAATATTTATGCCGCCTTCACCCTGAATTGGTTCCAGCATTACAGCTACTACATTTGAATTTTTTTGAATTTCAGTTTTAATGGCATCAATATCATTATAATCTACGTGAGTGAAGCCAGATACCATAGGCTCAAAACCAAGTTTGACTTTTTCGTTGCCGGTGGCACTTAGGGTTGCCATGGTGCGGCCATGGAAGCTTTTGTGAGCAACGATAATGGTTGGCATCTGAATGCCATTTAGGTTGCCAAACATTCTTGCAATCTTGATTGCTGCTTCGTTGGCTTCTGCTCCTGAGTTGCAGAAGAAGGCTGCATCCATTCCGGATAATTTGCAGATCTTTTCAGCAAGCTGTTCTTGTTGAGGAATTCTGTATAGGTTTGATGTGTGAATAACTTCTGCTGCTTGCTTTTGAATTGCAGCGGTTACAGCAGGGTGTGCATGTCCAAGGCCGCAAACCGCAATTCCGGAAAGAGCATCAAGGTATTTGTTACCTTGCTCATCCCAAAGCCAAGAACCTTCACCTTTAGTAAAGGCAACTTCTTGTCTGCTATATGTGGGTATCAAAAATTCTGTCATCAAAGCCACCAAACATTTATGAGTGTATAGATAAAAATACAAAAGGCAGCCGTGTTACAGGCTGCCCTGAAATAAGAGTATATGTGTAACTTGGTTTTCAGGCAAGCCTGAAAGCTAAGTCAGACTAAGGAAATTAGAAAAGTTGTATTCCATTTCAAACTTGATTGGGAATCTCGACACGATAGTACGACAAGGTTCTCTGGATTCCCGCTTTCGCTCACTACTGTCTGGGGAAAATATTGCTATTTGCTGCAAAGCGCTATTGGGTAATGTTATTAAGGGGGGAAAAGTATTTGAAACTCAAAATACCGTTCATCCTGAGCGCGAGGCACGAGCAGTCGAAGGGTGCTNNAATACCGTTTCATACTTCGACTGCTGCGCGCTCAGTACGAACGGTATTAATTCCCCGGACAACAATGCGCTTTCGCTGAAATGACAAGGATTTTATCAGGGGTAGAATATTGTATGGCGGGCATAGCCCACTGAAATCACTCACTTGGATAGGGGAGTGTAAAATCGTATGTGTTTACAATCTCACAAAATAGCTTTGCCGTTACTTCTGCATCGTATATGGCAGAGTGAGCATCTTTTGAATTAAATTCAACTCCAGCTGCATTTAGTGCCTTTGCCAGAACAGTTTGTCCATAAGCCAGTCCAGCTAAAGTAGCAGTATCAAAGGCACTGAATGGATGAAATGGGTTGCGCCTAATTCCTGCTCGCTCAACAGCAGCGACAAGAAAACTCATATCAAAAAAGGTGTTGTGGGCTACGACTATGGCACGGGTGCAACCGGTATCACGAATTTCCTGACGAATAGGTTTAAAGATTCTACCTAGTCCTGCTTGTTCATTAACAGCCATTCTAAGTGGATGGAAAGGATCTATTTTGTTGAACTCAAGTGATTTTTTGTCTAAGTTTGCACCTTCAAATGGTTCTATGTGTACTGAGTGAGTTTTATATGGATATAGTTTGCCGTTGGCATCCATTCGGACAATTACTGCAGCAACTTGTAATAGAGCATCAGTTTGCGCATTTAACCCTGCTGTTTCAAGGTCGATAACAACGGGTAAAAAGCCACGAAAACGGCGCGCAATATCAGGATTTGGTATCGATTCATCAGTCATACCGCATAGGATATATGATTGACTCCAACAATACTACTGTGAAAGTTAAGTTGCTATTTAGAATTAACAAAAGTAATGTGTTCCATATATTATGGACTGACCGTTATTTCTAATACTTAATAAGTAATGATTTTTATGGAGAAATTTATGGCAACAAAATTTTTTAAGTATTTTATGAGCCTATCGTTAGTTTTAATTTCAATGTTGATACTAAATGCTTGTGTTGTTAAATCAGACAAACCAATTTCAAATATTACTCCTGATATGCATGATAAGGCTTTGATTGGAACTTGGTATTGGAAGGATTCATCTGAAACAGGTTTTATACATATTGGTCTTGAATCTCAAGGACAGTACAAAATCTTAATGGTTGAAACAAATAAAAATGGCAAAATCGAGTTGAGTGAATATCTTGCTCACACTAGTGAGGTTGGCGCCAATAAGTATCTTAATGTTTTAATCGATTATAAAGAAAAGGATAAAGGTTATATATTTGTAAAATACCAAGTCTCAAAGAGTGGATTAGAACTTTTTATCCCCGATTTTTCAGTGCTTGAAGAGGGTATTGAATCACAGGTCCTAAAAGGCGTTGCTTTAAATACTAAGGAAAGTATAACAAGGATGATTGATTCATCGGAAAAGATTGCAAAATTTATTCTTGAAAATGATAAGAAGTTATATCCGGAAGGAAAGATATTGCTGCGAGCAAATCTATAAAAAATATGGAGTCGGCCGATAAGCCGGGTTCTGTCGTGGGCAATCATTCATCTAGTGTGTATGTCACCATACACCTCAAGCAACCTACCCGAAAGCCACATGCGGACCACATGTTGTTAGCGCAAGGCTAACCTGCTTCCCTATTTGGTCTTGCTCCGAGTGGGGTTTACCTAGCCGTTGAATGTTACCACCAACGCGGTGCGCTCTTACCGCACCATTTCACCCTTACCTATGTAAACACAGGCGGTTTATTTTCTGCTGCACTTTCCGTAGGCTCACGCCCCCCAGGCGTTACCTGGCACTCTGTCCTGCGGAGCCCGGACTTTCCTCCGTAGTCAATGACTAAGGCGATTGCCTGGCCAACTCCGCGGTGGATTATAGCATGGGAATAAGAAAAAAGATCCCTGAGCGTATCCGAAGGGTTCTATATATGTGATTTTTGACCCTTCGGCTACGCTCAGGGATCTTATAAACGGTTAATAATCACATGCCCCACCGCAGGTAAACATTTTAACTATTGGGGCAAGCTTGTGATTAAGATGGTCATTTGCCGCCTCTTCTATAGTTGTTGAATTAGCATTAATGCGGAAGATTGGAATGTTTTGCTCTTCAAGATATGTAAGAAGTTTGTAATCGGCGTTTTTACATAATAGAGCCTGAATGTTTTGATTTTTTAGTTCAGTGATGATTGCTTCTTGTGAATCGGTGGCTGCAGAATAGATGGTAGTTTCATCAATTTGTGTGTCATTGCAGGTAACGATAGCAAAGGATTTACCAAACCCAGTATTGATAGATTTATCGGTATTTACTGGTACTGCGATTTTCAATTCAGTCATTTATTTATCTCCAGAGCCAAATTATATAGCTCCTTCTTTTTCAATCCTGTCAACCTGGCTGTAATGGAAGAAGTTTGTTTTACACCTATCCCTTCATCGAGCAAGGTCTTTATAATGTTTTCTGCCTCAAGTTCTGTCTTATCTGAAGATTCGGTGGCATTGCCATCCAAAACCACTACAAATTCACCTTTGGTTTGATTTGGGTCTGCTTCTATCCATTCAACCAGCTCTTGCAATGGAGCTTTTTTGATGGTTTCAAAGGTTTTTGTGAGTTCACGGGCAATTACCGCAATGCGGGTTTCTCCATATACGGTAAGCATATCTTTTAATGATGCTACGATACGATGGCTGGATTCCAGAAATACTATAGTTCGTGGTTCTTTTTGTAATGATTCCAGATGTTTTATTCTGGCTCCTTGTTTTGGAGGAAGAAAACCTTCATAGATAAAACGGTCGGTTGGTAATCCCGAAACAGATAGAGCCACAATAGGGCTACAGGGACCAGGAATTGGCATAACGGTTAATTGAGCATCTAGGGCAGCTCTTACCAGGTCAAATCCCGGGTCGTTGATTAAAGGGGTTCCTGCATCAGACACTAAAGCTATATTTTGTCCAGACTGGATACTGTCGATTATCTGGGGAACTTTCTTCTCTTCATTATGGTCATGTAAAGCAATCTGTTTTTTATTTATACCGAAATGAGCCAGGAGTTGTCCGGTGCGTCTGGTGTCCTCTGCTGCAATTAAATCAACAGTGTTGAGGGTATCAATTGCCCGTTGTGATATATCGGCAAGATTGCCTATCGGTGTAGAAACGATAAAAAGGGTTCCGTAACTTTGATTCACTTACAATCTCCAAAAAATGAATGTGCCGAGATTATTTTTCCTATGCCAATGGTGATGTTAGAGAACTATGATGGTAAGATAGCGTCTAATTTGTTGGAAACAAATCTCATAAATGGATTTTAACTGAAAATAGAAGCAACTGTAGAATGAAAAGCAACTTTTTTTCCAAAAGCGTTACTTGTTTTATTCAATTATTTGTAATTGTCATGGTGCTGATTCAGGTTGGGTGTGGCCCATCTCCAGATTACATTCGTCCGCCTTCTGAGCAAGAAAAACAAGCTAAGATTCTTATGCAGCAAGGAGATGCGGCAGCCAATAAAGATGATTATGTTATTGCTGCGGATAGATATATTTCTGCATCTAAATTGGTATCAGGTACAGATTCAATTCAATATAAAATTAAAGCTGCTGATTATATGCTCAAAGCAGGTCAGGATAAGCGAGCCGTAGCTTTACTTGATAAAATTGAAGCGGATAAAATCAGTACCGATTTAAGTGCACAATATAAGTTTGTACGTTCACGCCTTGCATATGAATCAGGAGATTTGTTAGGTGCTTTGACATTAATTGATGAAAAAGGGTTAAAAGTACCAAGCTATGAGTTTTATGAATTTCGCGGTAAGTTATATCTTTCGGAAAAGATGTATCTTGAGTCTGCAAGAGATTTGGTTGCTGCGGGAGCATATCTTGAAACACCTATAGATCTTGCTGCAAACCAAATTAGAATCTGGGATGCTATTTCGCGAGTTTCTGAAAGCAAAATTAATTTTTTAATGCCGCCTCCACCAGATGAATTTGGCGGTTGGATAGAACTTGCGTATTTTGTGAAACAAAATAGTAGTAATGTTACTAATCTTATTAATGAGATTGAAAAATGGAAGATACGTTATCCGTCTCATCCAGCTTCTTTGTATTTGATTGAAAATCTTATTTCCGAATATCAAAATCGCTTTAAAATACCAACTAAGATAGCCGTATTGTTACCTTTAAGTGGGAAATATTTTGCAGCGGCAGCGGCAATTCGTGATGGTATTCTTTCTGGTTACTTTAAAGATTTCCGTCAAGAAAGGCCTGAAGTGGTTTTTTATGATACTGAAACTACGCTAGATTCTGCCGTAACTATATACCGTCAGGCGGTTAGTGATGGTGCTGATCTTGTTATTGGTCCATTACGCAAAGAGGTTCTTTCCGATTTAGTCGCTATTGATAATCTTCAAACCCCAGTTCTTGGATTAAATTATTTGCCTGAATATCAAGAGCCAAAGGCTAATTTTATTCAATTTGGATTGTTGCCAGAAGATGAGGCTGAGCAGGCGGCAGTTTATGCTTATGAAGATGGTTATAAAAATGCAGTGGTGTTGGTTCCAAATACCGATTGGGGACAGCGTCAGTCTGATGCCTTTGCAGCAAAACTTGAAGAGCTTGGTGGTAAGGTTTTAGAAACCAATTATTTTGACCCTAAGGTAAACGATTTTTCACGCTCAATAAAGGCATTGCTTAATATTGATGATAGTGGGCAACGGTATAGAACCTTAGTAAGTACCTTTGGCAAAAAGGTAGAGTTCGAACCTCGCCGCCGTCAAGACGTAGATTTTGTTTTTCTTGCTGCTACTCCAAGGCAGGCTAGGTTGGTGCGCCCTCAGTTTAATTTTCATTTAGCTTCCAGACTTCCGATATATGCGACTTCTTCAATCTATAGTGGAACAAAAGACGAAAAAGCAGATCAAGATCTAAACGGAGCTTCATTTGTTGATATGCCTTGGGTGCTGAATGCTGATAAGATTGATGATCGAATAGAAATGAATGCCTATTGGCCAAACAGAATGAAAAGGTATCAAAGATTATTCGCACTTGGTCTTGATGCATATGAACTAATTCCAAGCCTGCCATCAATGATAACTAATAGTGATATCAAAAAAACAGCGAATACCGGCATATTGAATATAGAGAATAACCGTATTCGCCGAACTCTGGATATTGCCGATTTTAGAAGAGGTAAACCTCAATTGCGTTGGAAAGATGCGCAATGAGTTTAGCCCGACTTCTTCCTAAAAACAGGAAAAGTGTTGAGCAGGGAGCCCATGCGGAAGGGCTTGCAGAAAGGTGGTTAAGGAAACAAGGATTAAAAATTTTGCAAAGAAATTATCGCTGTAAATGCGGTGAGATAGATCTTATTATGCAGGATGATAAGACTCTGGTTTTTATCGAAGTAAGGCAGCGAACCAATCGTAATTATGCTACAGGAGCTGAAACAGTAACATATAGCAAACAGAGTAAGATTATTAAAACCGCAAGTCATTTTTTACAAAAAAATTCAAGGATGATGGAAAATCCGGTTAGGTTTGATGTAATATCGGTTAGCCGAAAGTTAGTGAATGATGGTATTACTCAAACACCTGCAAGCAACGCACAGATAGATTGGATAAAAAACGCATTTGAAGTAAGTTATTGAATTGAGGAATAAGTTTTGAACGCACAGGAAAGAATAACCCAGCACTTTAAAGATAGTATTCAAGCCAAGCAGGACTCAATGGAGTTATTGTCGCCAAGTATTGCAGCGGCAGCAGAAGCTATGGTTTATTGTTTGCAAAACGATGGCAAGATTTTATCTTGCGGAAATGGCGGCTCTGCTGGTGATGCTCAGCACTTTTCATCTGAATTACTTAATAGGTTTGAGATGGAACGTCCAAGTTTACCTGCGGTTGCATTAACAACAGATAGTTCAACAATAACCTCTATTGCTAATGACTATCACTATGACGAGATCTTTTCAAAACAGATTCGTGCGTTAGGACAGGCAGGGGATGTATTGCTAGCCATTACAACCAGCGGTAATTCCAGCAATATTATTACCGCAGTTGAGGCAGCGCATAGCAGAAAGATGAAGGTGGTTGCATTTACAGGTAAAGATGGTGGCAAATTGGCACCATATTTGGGTGAAGAAGATATTGAAATTCGTGTTCCAGCAACCGTAACTGCAAGAATTCAAGAAGTGCACTTATTGGTAATTCATTGTCTTTGTGATTTGATTGACAGGCATTTGTTCTGCCCAGAATAAAAGTATTTGGACGAGGAATAAAAAATGACTAAAAAATTCAGCAAAATAATTATTAGGTTAACGTTTGCGTTATTAGTACTAGTTTCACTACAAGGTTGTTTAGGAACTGTATTAGTTATAGGTGGCGTTGTTGCCGGTGTAAGTGTTGCCCATGAGCGTAGAACAGCAGGTACCGTTGTAGATGATGAAGCTATAGAGCTAAAGGTGTTTTCTGAATTGTCTGATACCCCGGAAACATCCGGAGACGACGTACACATCAATGCTACAAGCTATAACTATCAAGTTCTGTTGACTGGAGAAGTTCCTAGCTCAAATTCAAAAACTGTTGCAGCAAATAAAGCAAGGTCTGTTGAGAAGGTTAAAAAGGTAACCAACGAATTAGCTATTGCCGAGACAAGCAACATGGGTGCAAGGTCTACAGATTCATGGATAACAACAAAGGTTAAAACAAATTTATTCAGTGTTGATATTGATGGATTCGATCCAACTCGCGTAAAGGTTATTACAGAAAGAAAGATTGTATACCTAATGGGACTGGTTACCAGAGAAGAGGGTAATGCTGCTGCTGAAGTTGCCAGAAATGTTGAAGGTGTAGAGAAAGTAGTAAAAGTCTTTGAGTACGTAGTTAAAGAGTAATCTTTTATTTAGAATGCATTCCCAGGCAGAGATTGGGAGTGAGAAAAAAGTAACGTAATACCGGCGAAGGCCGGTATCCAGGAAAAATGCAAAATAAAACAATCCCCACCAACTTCATCTCCAGTTTGCAAGAAATTCTTCCTGCAGATGCCGTGCTAACCGAACCAGCTGATTGCCTACCATATGGATGTGATAACAGCAGACGAATGGTAGCTCCAGATCTTATAGTTTTTCCAACTACTCATAAACAGATAAAAGAAATAATCACCCTTTGTAATCAAAATAAAATTCCTGTTCTGGCTCGCGGTAGAGCAACTGCAACCACAGGGGCAACGGTACCACTGCGTGGTGGTTTGGTAATATCGTTTGAGCGTATGAACAGGATAGTCTCAATTGATCCTGATAATCGTGTAGCTGTGGTAGAACCAGGGGTAATTAATCAGGATCTGCAAGATACCTTAAAAGAACATGGATTCTTCTGGCCGCCAGACCCAACCAGTTCTGCATACTGCACAATCGGTGGTAATGTCTCCTGTAATTCAGCAGGTCCAAGGGCAGTAAAATATGGAACACCAAGAGAAAATATTCTTGGTTTAAAAGGTATTGCTGGAGATGGTAGCGATATTAATGCCGGAGTTTACACAACTAAAGGTGTGGTTGGGTACGATTTGACGCGGTTAATAGCAGGTTCAGAAGGTACGCTTGCGGTGATGACGGAAATTACACTTAAGCTAACACCGCTTCAGGAACAAAAAAAGGTTATTCAGTCAATCTATGTCACGATGGAGGCAGCAGCAAATGCAGTTGCAAACGTAATGGCTCAACCGGAAACTCCATGTGCATTGGAATTTATCGATGCTAATTCCATCGAAATGATACGCAGCTATAGCGAGATAGAGCTACCGCATAATGCCGGTGCTATGTTGATGATAGAAGTTGATGGCGAATTCAAAACCATTGAGAACTCCCTTAATAAAGTTGCAGAGGCTGCAAAGGTAGATGGATTAGTCTCGCTAGAAGTAGCAAATACTGAAGAAAAAGCTCAAGCACTTTGGAAGATTCGTAAGGCGCTGTCTCCGGCGCTGAAAAAAGTAGCACCAAAAAAGATAAATGAAGATGTTGTGGTGCCGGTATCTAATATTCCTAAACTAATTGAAGGCCTAAACCAGCTCTCGGAACAATTTAAAATCAAGATTGTTAATTTTGGTCATGCCGGAAATGGCAATATTCATGTAAACCTTTTGATAAATCCTGATGACAAAGACGAGATGGAAAGGGCAGAAAAGTGTCTGGATAAGGTCTTTGATTTAGTTCTGGGATTAAAAGGAACATTATCCGGTGAGCATGGAATTGGGTATGAAAAGAAAAAATTCGTGCCCAGAGAGATTAATCCGGATACGTTGGAGATAATGAAAAAGATAAAAGCGGTTTTTGATCCTAATGATATTTTGAATCCCGGAAAGGTTTTTCCATAATTAGGCTTGTTTTTTGCGCGCTTAAGAAAATTCGTTTTGATCTTGAAAAAACATTCGCAAAATTTATACTGGATCTTAGTCTTAAATGGTATTGATTTTAAAATTTGAAACCTCGATTTAAAAGGAGTTGTGATGGATGCTGTTGAAATTGAAAAAGTAAAAAAGCAGATAGATCGTGGTTCAGATAAGGGTAGTAAGACTTATCATTTTAATGATAACCATGATGAGACTAAGCCTGCACAGTGGTGGTTTCAGCAGTCTCCTGAAGGAACTGTATTGTTTATTGTTTTTTATTCTCTAGCTTGCAGATGGTCGCAGTGTCTTGGTTGTAATTTGCCTTCTCAAGTTTCCAGTAGGCATATACCTTATGATTCGATTATGGAACAAGTGGATTATATCTTTGCTATGCCAGAGGTTATAGCTAAGAAGGATGAGATTCATAAGGTTATCATTAGTAATAATGGTTCAATTTTAGACGAAGATACATTTTCATCGACGGCATTAATCTATTTTATCGCTCTTTCAAATCGTAATTTCAAGAATCTAGATGTATTAACGATCGAGACTCGTCCCGAGTATGTGGATGTTGAAGAGCTGGAATTTATTGCACGCTCTTTAGCCGAAGGGGAAAGAAAGACCCAGTTAGAGATTGCTATAGGTTTTGAGGCCTTCGATGACGTAATTCGTAATGATGTGTTTATGAAGGGGCTTACTATTGAGGTGTTTGAGAAGTTGGTTGAACGTGTTGCTAAGTATAATTTTCAGCTTAAGTGTTATTTTATGCAAAAGCCGGTGCCGGGAATGACGGATGAGCAGGCCGTTAATGATATTTGCTCTAGCATTGATTATCTAAGCACGACTGCGGTGAAGTTTGGTGTAAAGATTAATATGCATCTAAATCCGACTTATGTGGCAACTGGTACTTTACTTGAGCCTGCGTTTAAAGAGGGTAGATATGTTCCACCTAAGTTAGAGGACGTTGCTAAGGCGGTTTATTCAGGGAAAGGCAAGGGTGTTTCGATTTTTGTTGGATTATCTGATGAAGGACTTGCTGTTGATGGCGGATCTTTTTTGGTGCCTGGATGTGATGATATTGTTGAAACGCTGGAGAAGTTTAATCGATCTCAGGATTTTGATTTATTGAGCCAGTGGGGATAGTCGTGTTTTATAAGGCAGTGGTAATTCAATAAACCCTGCCTTTTTTCAGGTCAAACATCACTTTTTGATATAGTTTTTCGGCAATCAGATCCCCTGTATCAGCTACTTTTTTGTACCACTTGGCGGCCTTTTTTAGATCTCGTTTAACGCCAATGCCATCATAGTAGAGGTCTCCCATTTTTAATTGGGCCTTTTTCATCCCTTGCTCTGCTGCTTTTTGATACCATTCAGCAGCGTCTTTCCCGCTAAGGTTGGCGCCAATTCCATTTTCGTACATATATGCAATAGTAAATTGTGATTGTAAATGACCTAACTGGGCTGCTCGTAGAAAGTACTTTGCTGATTCTTTGTCGTCTTTTCCTATGCCGTATCCTTTATTAAAAATCAGGCCTATTTGATAATAGGTTTCTGCGTTTTTATATTTTTCAATTTGAAATAGTATTTCTCGGGCTTGGATATATTCCTTTTTTTTAATTAGGTTTATAGCTTGGTTTAGATATTGTTTTTGTTGGGTTTTGGTGAGTTGTTCGTTAATTTTTGTCTGGTATGTTTCTTCTTCAATAATATCATCTTCTGCATATAGGTCTGCATCATCAGCAGCAATTGCAGCTGTATTGAAGATTAGTAGGATTGATAGTAGAAGTGTTTTCATTAAAGTATTTGTCCTTTATTGCTATTAATTCAATTCTAGTCGTTTATTCAAACAGTTCCATTTGCTGTTCGTCATTATTATTTTCTTTAAATCTGATTCCAATCCCAATAAGTCTTATCGCCTTGTGTTCTCGTTTTACAGCCTTTTCTAGCAGTTCATGAAAAACATCGTAATCTGGTTTGTCACCAGGGCATTCAATGGTGGTGTTTTTAAAGTCGTAGAATTTTATTTTCACGAACAGAGTTTTTATCTCTGGTAGTTGTTCTATTTTACTTGCTCGGGTAAGTAGTTTTTCATACACTTGCTTAAGCTTTTCTTCGCATTTTTCGAAGGTTTGCAGGTCTTTTTCAAATGTGTTTTCCACGCTTAGAGATTTACGTTTGCGCTCGGTTTTTACCTCGCGGTTATCAATGCCGCGTGAGAGTTTATATAGTCTGTCTCCAAATGTTCCAAATCTTTTAACTAAATCAAAATTGCTAACTTTTTGCAGGTCTGCACAGGTTTCTATCCCCATATGAGCCATTTTTTCAGCGGTTACCTTGCCGACACCGAATAGTTTTTTTACCGGTAGTTTGGCAACAAATTCATCGATTTCGTTAGGCAGAATTACAAATTGCCCATTGGGTTTGTTCCAATCGCTAGCTATCTTGGCTAGAAATTTATTAGGGGCTATACCCGCAGAGGCGGTGATGCCAATTCTCTCTTCAATTTTTTGCCTTATCTCCTGAGCCATGATTGTAGCGCTACCTTTGCAATTAGGTGAGTTCGAAACATCGAGGAAGGCTTCGTCCAGTGATAGTGGCTCAATAATTTCAGTATATTCACGGTAAATTGCCATTATTTGTTGGGAAACGGTGCGGTATTTATTCATGTCTCCACGAATGATAATTAAGTCTGGACAAAGCTTCATGGCTGTTGCTGATGCCATGGCTGAATGAATTCCGTATTTACGAGCGATGTAGTTGCATGTGGAAATAACCCCGCGTTTATCTGGCTGGCCTCCGACCGCAACTGGATTTTTAGCAAGACTTGGGTTGTCGCGAATTTCAACAGCAGCAAAAAAACAGTCGCAATCACAGTGGATTATTTTGCGTTGTTTTTCCATTTTTTTATTGGAGTATCTTAGTTTTTAAATCACTAACCCATTGAAATCATGATTTAGGTCAGGAGATGGTTCTTGTAGAAAATATCCTTGTATAAAGTCAACTTTGCATTGCCATAAAATTGCCAGGCTGGTTGCATCTTCTAGGTGGGTAGCAACTACCTTTTTATCTATTTCGTGTGCAGAGTCAATTATTGATTTTAGCTTTTCTAGTGTCTCAGGTGAGTTTGAGGCATCTTGGGTTATGGTATTATCTATTTTTAGGTAATCTGCTGGAATATGTTTTACCACTTGGAATGGATTCAAACCGCTACCAAAGTGATCAATGGCAAATTTAAAACCAGAATCTACAATGCCGGAATGAAATTCTTTAATTTTGTTTAGGTGGGTAACAATTAATGGTTCTGCAACCTCGAATACAATACGTTCTTTATCAATTTTATGGATCGCTGCTTGTTCTTTAATAAAGTTTGCGATGGAGCTGGCTGTTACTGCTTCACGTGATAATTTTAGAAAAAATGTGGTGTTTGGATTTGTGGAGAGCCTTTGAGCTAATGATTTAAATGTATTTGTGATAACCCATTTATCGATATCAATCATTAGTTGCGCTTTTTCAGCTATGTGCAGGAACTCATCTGGCCTGATTTCGGTATTATTATCGCCACGCAGCCTGATTCTGATATCGTAGCGTTCCATGTCATCGCCTTGCAGGCATGCTATAGGTTGATATACAAGGAAAAGTTTATCTTTGGCAATCGCATCAATAATGGTGTTTTCCCAGTTTGCTTGCTCTTCTTTGGAAACTTTAGCGTCGAATGATGTCTGGTGTAGGAATACTCTATTTCCACCTTGGGATTTTGCAGTAGTGCAAGCGTGGTCTGCAAGATTGACTACGTCATGTGCGTTTCCAGATGCATCTCCAAGCATTACCACGCCAATACTGCAGGTGCTTGATGCGCTGGTTCCGTTAAGCTCCGAGATATGGGATTCGATAGACTTTCTTAAGTGATCAGCAACCTCCATGGTTTCGTTAACGCCTTTTTCTGTTACTAAAACGATGAAGCAGCTATCGCTGAATCTGGCAGATATATCTAAATGTTCACATCTGTTTTTGATTAGTTTTCCGATATCAGTTGTATATGCATCGGCAAGTGCAAGCCCGGAGCGATCTTTTATCTGTTTATATTCATCAAGCAGAATGAATAATACACCATGACTTTTGCCGTCACCTCCAGCTTGATTTTGAATAATAATATCATCAACCTTCTCCATAAAGTGGTGGCGATTGAACAGTCCTGTCATTATGTCTTGTTGACTTAGAGAGGTGATTTGTTTTTCAAGGTCATGGTCTTGAGTGTTGCTTTGTTCGCGAATCTGGATTTGAATGCATTCCTCCCCATCAATGGTTGCATGAGTCATATCAAGGGTGGCATCAAATTCTTGGGAATTATCTTCCCCTCCTAACATCTTGATTTCTATTGATGAGTCTTCGTTATTTCCATTGCTGAAGCTACGAAGAAATTCTTTAAAATCATTTTGGTTGTCTGGGTGTACCAAATCCAGAATAGTCATCCCTTCAAAATCGTCAAAATCCTTATAGCCAAATTTATCAAGATAGGTCTTGTTAGCATATACATGCATTCCTTCAGAGACATAAGCGATAGCATCACGTGAGCTATTTAGTAAGAGACTACATCTTTTTTCAGTTTCGTTGAGTGAAACCTTAAAACGTCTCATTTTTTTGCGGTCTTTGTGAGCACTCATTTCGCGCTCAATAACCATTCTTAAATGATCTAGAGAAGATTTACATACAAGATCATGGGCTCCAATATCCATTATCTTGATTCTGCGTTCCATGCTATCTTCGTCACTTAGTCCTATCAGGACAGTGTCTTTCCCGGTTTTGGTGATGTCTTCGTATGCTTGCTTAAGGCTGTAATCCGGGTCGGAAATATTACATATAAAAATGTCTTGGTGTTGAGTATTAAGAGCTTCTACAACGTCTTCGGCATCTTCTGCCATTGTTGCTCGTACCGGATGTCCTGCGTTGCGAAGGACGCTTATTATCATCTCGGCATCATTTACTGAGTCATCTAATATTAGCAGGCGTAGAACGTCTTCCTGGGGCACTTTTACAATTCCTTAAAAATCCATCTTTTACGATATAAGTTCTTGTAGCAAATAATATCTAATTATTGGGTATAAAGTCCACGATAATATTTAGGATGGATAGTTGCTATAACTTGAATATATCGGGATTTTAAATCATTTTGCTATGTTTTTAAGTATAGCTTTTTTAGAGTGAATAATTGTATTTTATAAATTGGTTTTAGTATTGTTTTTGTAATATGTGAACTGGAGCGGATTTGAGTCTAACTAAGAAAGGTTGTTGGTGGGCGTAATGCCCACCATTTTAATTATATGGAGGTCCAGATAGAGTTAAACTCATCATCTGTCTTTACGTTGCCTAATGGCAAATTTTCCTCTTTGTTAGTAGCAACATATTCAAATTGGGAGAATGCATTAGTACTTTGAACCATCTTGGTCAAAACAATCTTAGCTGCTTTTTTGCCAGTTCTGACACTTATTTCCTTGCCAACAGTGTAATGCAGGATTGGTGTGATAATGGTGGATGGTTGGTTAAGAGGTTTAATCGCAGGTAATAAAATGCTTTTTTGGGCAGGGCAAAGTGCACCTTCATCATTCTTAACTTTGGTTATTACCGGACTGCCACCAGGGAATAGGATCTGGACTCCGAGAGCAACACCAAGCTCATTGTGGGCTTTTAGCCAGCGCACTACCCCTAGTTGCCATACGCCATCTTCAATATCTATTTCTTTTATTGCTATCAACTCGCCTATTTGAACCTTTGAAGACGAGCTGTGATCGGAGATTACGCAGTAACCGCCTGAGCTGATATTGCATAGTCGCCATTCGTCGTGAATAACGTTGGATGGCGTTGTAGATGTTTGTTGTTTTTGTAAGTTTTGGCTTTGAGAATTTTGGTTTTGCATCTGCATCTTATGTACGTCAGGTGCATGACCTGTAGCTACCAGATTCCAGACATTTTTACCGTAGTTTGTTCCACCATTTTGCTCTTTGGCTGAAAAGTGTGATTTGGTGTCTTGATAAATTTCATTAACATCATCGCCATTTTCCATGTGGAGCAGATGATGTATTGCAGTTAATCCGGTAACAGCTGCAACTTTTCCTGTTGTTTCAGTCCTGGAATATTTTCTTTTAGGAAGAATGCCAAGGGACAGAAGAACTCTGTTTAAGATTTTTTCGTTCGGAAGTATCTTTGGCTTCTTTTTGAATAATCCTGTTTTGTGTGATTTTTGAATGCCAGAGTCTATTGCCGCAATCAAATCATGGGTTACAAATACAAAGTTGCTTTTATCTTTTTTAGCCTGATCCGAATTAAAGTTAATTGGAGGAAGATCTAGGTTTGGACGCACTAAGAATGTTCCTGTTTCGAGCTGAGTTGGAATTTCTTTTAGTATTTTGCAATAGTGAGTCCAGTTTTCCATTTCATCATATATTTCAGTTACTTCACCCAATCTCATATGGAATGGATCTGTTGCAGAAACTAAAAGTATGTGCATATAGGTGCTTGAAATAGTAGTAGATTTGCTTTGAGAAAGGTGTTCATCCTGTATATTTAATTCGTGTAGCTTGTTAGTGGCTGCGTATTGGTAAAGCATGTGTATCTGCTCCCAAATTCCTTCGCGCGCTGCCTTATAAATCAGGAAATTCTCAATTAATACCGACGATAGATAGCGTATAGATCTTTGTATTGAGGTGCTTAGTTGCTTGTTATTTATCTTGATAAAAGCCGACGCCGATTGTTCAACGATTATCTTATAACCAATGCTCATGTTATAAAAAAGTTCAATTGAAAGGTTAGCTATGTCTTTGTTCTTGTCTGATAATGGCAAAGCTTTATGGGAATAGTGTTTGCGAAGACCGTTAATTATAAACTGAACCGGTTCTCGAAAGTCTTCAAGAATCTCAAAACGATTAGATGTTTTGATTTCCGTACAGTTAAGATCTTTTAGTGCTCTATATACCTGCTGAGTTGTCGCTCCAAGATTGGCTAAAGGGAGTTCTTTAATCCATTTTTTAACATTCTTAGGGTTAGTGCTAAAACTATCTTCAGTAGCAGGTTTTAGCTCAGGTATTCTTAGGTCTAACAAATTATTATTTTTCATATCTAACTGGCTCATTTACCCATAAAATTGCAACTTTTTGCGCAGTTCAACTTCCATATTTAGCGCAAATTCCATGCTTTTTATATAAAAGCGCTTATAAGATAATAGCAGTTTGGTGCTTAATAGCTATGTTTTGATTAAAGTTTTTTAAGGTAATTGTGGCATTGATCGCATAAGGAACGTTTGTTATTAATAAATAATTAACAGATTACAGTTTTTGCAGGTTTTCCGGCAATTTCCCTTACTAATCGTGGAACCAGATAACCAGGAAGCATCCCTTGTAACTGTTTCCAGATTTTTTTTGCTTCAGTGTCGCTAACCTGAAAATGATGGGCTCCTCTAACCTTATCTAATAGATGCAGGTAATAGGGTAATATTCCAGTTGTGAAAAGTTTCTTGTTAAGTTCAGATAAAATATCTGCTTGATCATTAATGCCTTTTAATAATACGGATTGATTTAATAATGTGATATTTGGTGAATCCAAGCTTTGAATATGGTCTGCAAAATTTGAGTCTATTTCATTGGGGTGGTTGCAATGAATTATTAATATTATTTGTTTTGAAGTTTGTTTTAGTATCTGTGCAAATTTGCTGCTTAACCTTTGCGGAATAGTAATTGCCATGCGGGTATGAAAGCGAATTCTTTTTATATGGTCAATATGTTCGATTTTATTAACAATGTTTTCTAATTGGTTATCATCCAATAGCAAAGGTTCTCCCCCACTTAAGATGATTTCTTCTATATCGGTATCTGATTTAATTTTTTCTAAGATCTTATAAAAATCGTTTAGGTTAGGTGCGGATGTATTGCTAAGAAGGTTTTTTCGAAAACAAAAGCGACAGTTAATACTGCAATTTTTAGTGGTTAGTATTAGAGCGCGACCATGATATTTTTGTAGTAACCAATCAGATTTTAAAGCCCCGTTGTCACCAACAGGATCTTCATTGAAACCTTCTTTTGTAATTAATTCTTCAGAAGTTGGAAGTATCTGAGCCAAAAGAGGATCTTGTAGATCTCCTTTAATAATTCTATTGGTATAGGTTTTGGGGGCTAATAAAGCATAATTTTTAGCTGCTAATGGATCAAAGTTAAGATAGGTAGAGAGTTTTTCAGTATCAATACCTATATAATCTGCTAATGCTGAAATATCAGTGATAGATTCATTTAATATCTGTTTCCAATGGTTTGCAGGCGAAACTAAATCATAAATATTTTCCTGACATTGATGATTAAGCATGAAACAAACCTCAAACTGTTATAAAATTCGCAGCAAGTTAAATTATGGTGGCAGTATAACCTGATTATCTGTTGTAACCAAATAAACCAAAAGTAGGAAGATTATGGCTAATTACAGCACTAATGAATTTAAAAATGGCTTAAAGATTCTTGTGGATGGCGATCCATTTTCAATTGTAGAAAATGAGGTGGTTAAGCCAGGAAAAGGACAAGCATTTAACAGAATTAAAGTAAAAAATCTTAGAACCGGAAAGGTAATTGAAAGAACCTATAAATCTGGTGAGTCGGTTGAGGCTGCAGATGTTATGGAGCTCGAATTGCAATATCTTTATAACGATGGCGAGTTCTGGCATTTTATGGATACGGATTCATTTGAGCAGGTAGCAGCTCCTCAAAGCGCGGTTGCTGATGTTGAAAAACTGCTAAAAGAGCAGGAGATGTGTACAGTTACCTTGTTTAACGGTGTACCTCTTACTGTTGAATTACCAAACTTTGTAAACCTAGCGGTTACCGATACTGATCCCGGTTTAAAAGGCGATACTGCTCAAGGTGGTCTTAAGCCTGCTACTTTGGAAACCGGTGCGGTTGTACGTGTGCCGTTATTCATTGAGATTGGTGAAGTATTGAAAATTGATACTCGTACAACAGAGTATGTAAGTAGAGTTAAAGATTAATTTTGACCATGGAAAATGGTTTTCCAACGGCGTCAATTGAGACGCTACAAAAACGGGCGTTGATACTAGCTGCGATACGTTCTTTCTTTTGGGAAAGAAAAGTGTTAGAGGTGGAGACGCCCGTTTTGTCGCAATATGGTACTGTTGATTTGCATATTGATAGTTTTGCTGTTGAATCTGGTTTTGACCAAATTCAGCGCTATCTGCACACATCTCCAGAATTTGCTATGAAACGGTTACTTGCTGCAGGAAGTGGTTCTATCTATCAGATTTGCCATTGTTTTCGTGATGGTGAAAAAAGCAGGTTGCATAATCATGAATTTACTATGCTTGAATGGTATCGTACCGGATTTAGCTATATCGAATTGATTCGAGAAGTTGATGACTTGGTAAGAATGATTTTGGGGCCAAAAACAGAATATATGGATACTGAGTGTATTACCTATCAGGTGATGTTTAATACATATCTTGGGATAAATCCTTTTTCTGCAACTATTGAACAACTGCAAAATTGTGCTTCCCAAAATGGAATAAATATAAGTTTTGATTCTATGGGGGATGATCGTGATGATTGGCTTAATCTTTTATTAAGCCATGTAATAGAACCGCAGTTAGGAAAAGGTAAATTGACATTTGTCATGGATTACCCGGCATCACAGGCCGCTTTGTCAAGAATAAGCCCATACGACCCTAATGTTGCTGAGCGCTTTGAACTTTATCTAGAAGGTGTGGAGATCGCTAATGGTTTTCAAGAGCTTTGCGATCCTCAAGAGCAGGAGCAGCGGTTTATTGAAGAACAAAAAAAGCGTATAGAAAATGGCAAGATGGATATTCCATACGATAAGAATTTTATCAAAGCCATAAACCATGGGTTGCCGGAATGCTCTGGTGTGGCGCTGGGGGTAGACCGATTGGTTATGTTTGCCCTTGGATTGGGCGGTATTGAAGAGGTTATGCCATTTACTGCGTATGTGTCTTAATCAATAACCTTCCCAATTCCATTTCCAAGTCTTAGGGTAGAACCGGCGGAAAGCCTGTCATTTAAACTTACACAGTCCTTCGGGAATAATAAAATAACTGTAGATCCCATATTGAAGCGTCCCATCTCTTCACCCTTTTCAATATCAAAGCTGTGAGCAGGTTTACTAATATCAACTTCGGTTACTTGTTTTGCTCTCGGAGGGGTAATTGTTCCTGTCCAGACTGTATCCATGCTGGATACAAACATGGCGCCAACAAGAACCATGATCATTTCACCAAATGCGGTATCAAAAATGCACACAACTCTCTCATTGCGGGCGAACAGTTCCGGAACGGTGGTTACAGTATAAGGGGCAACACTGAATAGTCTTCCAGGGATATGGATGACTCTTTTAAGTTTGCCTGCGTATGGCATGTGGATGCGGTGGTAATCTCTTGGTGACAAATAGATGGTTGCGAACTTGCCATTTAGGTAGTTGTTAGCGAGAATCTGGTCGTCGCCTAAAAGTTTTTGCAGAGTAAAACTGTGGCCTTTGGCCTGAAATATCGAGCTGCCGTCAATATTTCCCATTTGACTTACCTTGCCATCAACAGGAGAGCAAAGCATAGTTTCTCCATATTCAGTTTTTCGTACTCCTTCGCGCAGTTCTCTGGTGAAAAAGCTATTGAAGTCCGGAAACTCATCCGGCGCCTTTAATTTTGCTTCAGAAAGGTTGATGTTAAATGCTTTGGCCATCAAGGTGATTTGTAAATCCTTAATCCGTGGGTTTTTGATGCGCATAAACTGGTAAACGATATGCGACAAAAAGTGATGTGGTAAGGGATAGGTAAGTGCAGCCTTAATCTTGTTAATAAGCGTTGGGGATGGTTGGTTTTCAGGCATTATCCAGTGTTCTCAAATATAGTTATGGCTCGAAGATGGTTACGAATAAGTCTACCGATATTCTAGTTTTATCATAGGGTAATGCAAATGTTTTTATTCAATAGTGAGTTGTAAGCTACAATCAGTTATTATTAGAAGAAAATTTTACAGATTAAAAATTAATAGGTCGAGACCCAGGCCCAGGCAGCCTTGAAAAATACTTTGTAACTTAAATTGGTTCCTCTAAAACTATTGATTTTTACAATGCTAAAGGAATAAGAATGCATCACGAGGCAATAGAAGAACTGGCAACAATCAAAGACTATATCCGTTATAGCATTAGCAGGTTCTTGGATGCCGATGTCTGTTTTGGGCATGGTATAGAAAGTCCAACTCAAGAAGCGATAGAGCTGGTTCTTGGCGCGTTAAAATTGCCACAAGATCTTGATTCATTCTTTTTTGATAGTGCCATTACTACAAGTGAGCGCAAGGCAATAATAGAAATGTTGCAACAAAGGGTGGTTAAACGAATTCCTTTAGCTTATCTGACAAATGAAGCAATTTTTGCCGGATATTCTTTTTATGTTGATGAAAGAGTTTTAGTGCCGCGTTCTCCAATTGCAGAACTGATTGAATCTGGATTTCAACCTTGGTTTTGCGAAAGAGAGCCAACCAGGATTTTGGATTTATGTACAGGCAGTGGGTGTATTGCTATTGCTTGCGCTTATGCATTTCCAGATGCTCAGGTTGATGCTATTGATATTTCGGCAGATGCTATTGAGGTTGCCAAAATTAATATTGAAAAACATGGCGCTGAGACACTTGTACATCCAATTCAGTCTGATCTGTTTAAGGGAGTGGCTGGAGAAAAATACGATATAATTGTTTCGAACCCTCCGTATGTTGATAAAAGAGATATGGATGCATTGCCAGAGGAGTTCAAACATGAACCAGAGCTTGGGCTTGCTGCGGGTGATGATGGTTTAGATATCGTGCATCAAATATTAGCTGATGCCAAGCAACATATTAATAAAGATGGAATACTTATTGTTGAGGTTGGAAATAGCCAGGAAGCATTGGTTGAAGCTTATCCACAAGTGCCGTTTTATTGGCTAGAATTTGCAAATGGCGGGCACGGAGTGTTTTTACTGACTGCGCAACAAATAAATGAATTTTTCTAGTTTGAAACAACTAAAAATATCAAGAAAGAAACAACAGGATTTATATGTCTGGAAATACAATAGGAAAGATATTTACGGTTACAACCTTTGGTGAAAGTCATGGTGTTGCCATTGGTGGAGTGATTGACGGTTGTCCTTCAGGGATGGCGTTGACAGAAGATGATTTGCAGATTGATCTGGATCGTCGTCGTCCCGGAACCAGTAGGCATACCACTCAACGAGCAGAGGCAGACAAAGTAAAGATTCTCTCAGGCGTATTTGAGGGTAAAACCACTGGTACGCCAATTGGAGTGTTGATTGAAAACACTGACCAGAGATCGAAAGATTATTCAAATGTAATGAATATATTTCGTCCCGGACATGCTGATTATACTTATCAGCAAAAATACGGGGTTCGTGATTATCGCGGTGGTGGTAGATCGTCAGCTCGTGAGACTGCAATTCGTGTTGCAGCTGGAGCCATTGCTAAAAAATATCTAAAAGAAAAATTCGGTATCTCGGTGCTCGCTTATTTAAGTCAGCTAGGTCCAATCAAGTTAGAGCACAAAGACTGGAAGGCAGTGGAAAATAATTCATTTTTTGCGCCAGATATGGAAAAGGTGGCAGAGCTTGAGGCGTATTTAGATAAAATCCGTAAAGAACATGATTCTGTTGGTGCCAAAGTAAAACTAGTAATTCAAAATGTGCCGCCAGGTTTGGGAGAACCGATTTTTGATAGACTTGATGCTGAATTAGCGTATGCATTAATGGGTATTAATGCCGTAAAGGGGGTGGAAATTGGTGCCGGGTTTGATTGTGTAGGAGCAAAGGGATCAGAATTTAGAGATGAAATTTCTTCTAAGGGTTTTCTGAGCAATAATGCAGGAGGAATACTTGGTGGAATCAGTTCTGGTCAGGATATTACAGCAAGTATAGCCTTTAAACCTACGCCGAGCATAGCCGTTACTGGTAAAACCGTAGATATTAATGGTGATGATACAACGGTTGAAACCAAAGGGCGTCATGATCCTTGTGTTGGAATTCGTGGAGTTCCTGTTGCTGAAGCGGTTGCTGCCATTGTAATAATGGATCATATGTTAAGGCAACGAGCACAAAATGGAGATGTAAATTCGCAAACGCCAATTATTCCATCAAATTGTGAATAAAACGTGGCAGTTGCTCAAAAAATAACGGATATACAAGATCTGCCATACTGGCGTTTATCAAGTTTCTATTTTTTTTACTTTGCCACACTAGGTATTATCGTACCTTATTTTGGGGCTTATCTTTCTGAGCGTGGGTTCACTGCTTTAGAAATAGGTAAACTTTTCGCGATACTAAATTTAACCAAGATTATTGCTCCATTTATATGGGGATGGATAGCTGATATCTTTGGTAAAAGAACAAGAATTATACAGGTGGCATCCTTTCTGGCCTTTGTTATCTTTTTTGGTATTACCTTTACTAATAGTTTTATCTGGATGGCACTGATAACTTTTGCCTACAGTTTTTTCTGGAATGCCGCATTACCTCAGTTTGAAGTCGTCACACTTAACCATTTGCAAAAAGATACTAATCGATACAGTCAAATTAGACTTTGGGGGTCGTGGGCATTTATTTTTACTGTAGTAGGTATCGGTTTTGCGGTAGAAAAATATCAGCTGAGTTATTTACCTTATATAGGTCTCGTGGGTTATGCCTGTATTTTTATTGTTAGTTTGTTAGTGAAAGAAACTAATCGATTGAGCAATAAAAAACCAGAGAACAACTCATTTAAGAGCATGGTTGTTAATAAAAATGTAATAGCCTTTTTTGTTGTTGGTTTGTTGCTGCAAGCTAGTCATGGGCCATTCTATGCGTTTTTCACTATCTTTTTGCGTGAAAAAGGGCATTCAACTGATATCATTGGCGAATTGTGGGCGATAGGAGTGGTTGCAGAGATTGTAATCTTCTTGATGATCCATCGCATGATTCCAATTTTTGGGGCAAGAAAACTTATGTTATTTGCTCTTGTTGCAGCAGTGCTGCGCTGGTGGATGACTGGTGCGTTTGCTAGCAGCATGATAATGGTGGCAATAGCGCAGCTTTTACATGCAGGAACCTTTGGGATATTTCATGCTGTAGCAATGAAATTGATTCACAGTTTCTTCTCGGCAAGATATCAAGGTAGAGGACAGGCTCTTTATACAGCAATCTGTATGGGGATTGGTGTTGCGCTTGGTAATTATTTTTCAGGGTTGTTATGGAATAAAATAGGCGGAAGTGGGGTATTTTATCTGGCTTCGGTTTCGGCGTTAATTGCGTTTGTTATTACATTGTTATTTTTGGTTGATTTGCCAGACGATGCTGAAGATGATGCGTCATTAGCGATTGAAGAGTGTTGATGAAAATCTTAGTGTACATTTTGTTTTTATAACTACAGTTTAAAAATCAAACAACTTTTTTCTTAGATTCGCGGTTAATACATCCATGTGGCTCGGCTGAGGCGTCCATGCTGCAGACGGTCTTTGAAAAATGTATTTATAAGTTGCAAAAAAAATCAATTTGCTCAATGCCCAATTTTCCTAGATAATATGCGCCTGCAAATTCTATGAAAAAGACTTTTAAAGGTGATTTTAATGAGTAAAAAATATGATGTTGCGGTAGTTGGCGCGACAGGTGCAGTTGGCGAAGTGATGTTGTCAATTCTTGAGCAAAGGGATTTTCCGGTTGGAGAGATATACCCGTTGGCAAGTAGCCGTTCTGCAGGAACCAAAATCACCTTTAAAGGCAAACAGGTAGAGGTTCAGGATCTTGCTGAATTCGATTTCTCAAAGGTGCAAATTGGTCTTTTTTCAGCTGGTGGTGATATCTCAGCTGAATTTGCGCCAAAAGCTGCAGCAGCTGGTTGTATCGTTATCGATAATACATCGCATTTTAGATATGATGATGATATCCCTCTAGTGGTTCCAGAAGTAAATCCAGATGCTATAGCTGAGTATAAAACCAGAGGAATCATTGCAAATCCTAACTGTTCAACCATTCAAATGTTGGTAGCGCTTAAACCAATTCATGATGCAGTTGGTATTACTCGTGTAAACGTAGCTACTTATCAGGCTGTTTCTGGTTCAGGCAAGCCTGCAATTGAAGAGCTTGCAGGGCAAACGGCTGCTTTATTAAATGGTAAAGAAGCAAAAGTAGAAGTTTATCCAAAACAGATTGCCTTCAATGCTCTTCCTCATATTGATGTGTTTATGGAAAACGGATACACAAAAGAAGAGATGAAGATGGTTTGGGAAACCAAAAAGATCATGGGGGATGATAGTATCGAAGTAAATCCTACTGCGGTACGTATTCCTGTGTTCTACGGTCACTCGGAAGCAGTACATATTGAAACAAAAGAGAAGATTACTGCCGAAGCAGTTACTAAGTTGATGGAAGACACTGCAGGTATCACTGTCGTTGATGGTAGATGCGATGGAGGTTACCCAACTGCAGTTACTGAGGGTGCAAACAACGATGATGTTTATGTTGGCAGAATCAGAGAAGATATCTCATGCGAAAATGGCATTAACTTATGGGTGGTTGCCGACAACGTACGTAAAGGCGCTGCTCTAAATAGTGTTCAAATCGCAGAGATTCTTATAGAAAAATATATTTAACAACTATTGGTAATTTTGTATGCTGGGTTAATCCTTGCTGGCTCAGCATGCAATATTAAAATAAATCAATCTCTTACAGGAATATCATTATAAAAACATAACCAGCATTAAAAAATCACTATAACTATATAAAATTATGTGTAAAAATATGCAAAAGAATTAAAAAACATTGGTAAATCGCTGATGTTATGTCTCAAAAAATACATTTGGAAGTAACAATAATAAAAAAAAATAGTTTTTTTTAAGCATTACTGAAAGTTTCCGACTATTCTTTAGTAAGACGAAGAATCGGTTTTTATTTTGAAGAACTGCCTCCAGGACATGGAGTAAATAAAAAGAATTCGTAAGATCGACGATGATTTTATGTGAAGGGAGTATCATGCGACAAAGAATCGGTGTTTGGCTAGCCTCATTGCTAATTGTACTGCCATCAGCTGCGATGGCTCTTGGTTTGGGTAAGATTGAGCTCAAATCTGCATTAAACCAACCGCTTGATGGTGTAATTCCGCTTTTATCTGTACGGGAGAAGGATCTTGAACACCTCAAGGTAAGGCTTGCATCTCCTGATGATTTTAAAAGAGCGGGGATTGAACGACCATATTTTCTTTCCAAAATCAAATTCGATATTGTTCAAGAAAAAAATAAAAAATATATTGTAAAAATAGCAACTAAAGATTCGATTCAAGAACCATTTCTAAATTTTTTGGTAGAGGTGCGCTGGGCTAGTGGTAAAATGTTGCGCGAGTTTACCGTACTACTTGATCCACCTGTAACTGCAAGTTCATACCAAAAACCAGGCGCTTCGAAAGTAAAAGCTAAGCCTAAGTCTGTTGAAAGAGCGACTAAAAAGCCAAGCAAACCTAAACAAAAGGCTTCAAAAGGTGTTGCTGTTTCAAAACGAACAAAAATATCTACAGAATCAAGAAGTGGTGTTAGAAAATCATCTGGTAGAGGGGCTGCTTCTGGTACTTATAAAGTAAGAAGTGGTCAAACATTATGGAAGATCGCCCGTGAAGTTCGTGATAGAGATAATCAGTCTGTAGAACAAATGATGATGGCGTTGTATAAAAACAACCCGGATGCATTTAACAAAAACAATATGAATGCTCTATTAGCAGGAAGAGTGTTGGATATTCCATCGAACCAGCAGGTTCAGGAGCTTTCTACTTCAGATGCTAAGAAGGCTGTAAGAGAACAGGCTAGAGCATGGAGAAAAGGTTTAAGTTCACCTTCAACATCTAAAGCTCCTGCACAAAAAGATACTGCAAAGCAATCTAAGTCGACAACAGCGAAAAGAACTGTCGGCAGAATTGAGGTTGTAGCTCCATCAAAAGATACCGTTGCCGGAGATAAGAGTGTTCAAGCTAGTGGTGAGGCAACAGCAAAAGATTCTGCAGAAATCACCCGTTTACGTAGCGAACTTGCAGCAGCGCAAAAAGCTATGGATGAGCAAAAAACTCAAAATGACGATCTGCAGAGCAATGTGAATGAGCTTGAAGGTAAAATTAAGTCTTTAGAACGCTTATTAGCCCTAAAAGATCAGGAAATGGCTAGACTGCAATCGAAAATTTCTGGGCAACCACAAGATCAAGTGGAAATTGTAGCTGAACCAGAAGAGGTGGAAGTTAAGGTAGAAGAGACTAAACCTGAAGAAATCAAATCAGGGGAAGTTACTGCGGATAAACCGGAAGAGGTTAAGCCGGAGGAGGCAAAACCGGAAGAATCTCAGGCAGAAGGGCAAGCTGAAGAAGTTGTAGAACAACAACCAGAAGAGCAAGTTCCAGAGCAACCTAAGCGTCCAGAACCAAAAGCTCCTGAAATGCCGAAAGATGTTAAGGCAGAAGTTAAATCAACATTAATGGACGACCCTAAGATTTGGGCAATTGCATCTGGTGCTATTCTGGCAATCCTAATTCTGATTTGGATTATTGTTCGTTCAATGTTCAGAAGGGGTGAATACAGTGAAGCTGATCTTGAAGAATCAGGTGTATCCACAGTTATTACATCTGTTGAAGGTGAAGAAGAGGTAGGTTTCTCAGCTGAAAGAACTGCCGAAGCGGTTAGCCAATATGAAGCTGAACCACAAGCACAGCAAGCACAGGCAAGTGAAGATGACGAACCTTCAATAGTTCGTGAGGCTGATGTTTATGTTGCTTATGGGCGTGCATCTCAAGCTATTGAAAAATTACAAATAGCAAAGGATGAAAATCCAGATAATCTGAAAATCAGATATAAGCTGCTTGAAGTTTTGTCACAAACAGAAGAAGTAGAGCAATTTGATAAAGAAGCAAAAGCTTATTTCGAACTAATTAATGATCCAAGTGATGATGGATGGTTAGAAATTGTCGAGATGGGACAAAAGCTATCTCCGGAAAGTCCTCTATACAAAGAAGCTGAAAGCATTATGGAAACACAAGATGTTTCTATAGATGACTTGCTTGAAGAGGAGGATGATCTTGGTGGCGAAGATTTGGAAATAGATCTAGATGATGATCTGCTTTCAGATGAAGCTGCTGAACTATCAGAACTAGAAGAGCTATCAGAACCAGAAGAGCTATCGGTAGGAGAAACATTTGAAGAAGAACCTGAGGTAGATTTTACCGAAGGAACAGATATAACTGAAGAGCTTGCAGAAGGAGAAGATCTGGAAGAGATTGGAAGTGACGATTTTGATATGTCGCTAGATTTTGAAACAGATGAAGAGCCGGATGCTGCACCTAATGCAGATGAACAAAAGTTAGCTTATGAAACAAGTGAATCAGATATCGATGAACTTGCAGATTTAGAGTTCGAACTTGATACTCTGGATGAAGAGCTTGATGTTGAAAATGATGCTGGAGAAAAGATTGATTCAACTAATGTTGATCTTGAAGGGGGAATGGAAGAGCCTGCCTATATCGAGAACACATTTACAGAAGAAGATCTAAGTGAAGAAATATCTGAAAAAGATCTAGTGGATCTTGATGTTTCCGACATTGGCGGAGAGATGGATGAAGATCTTGCAGAACTAGACGAGATGGACGATTTTTCAGATCTTGAAATAGGTGATGATGATCTTGGTCTGGATGATCTGGATGAAGATGATGATCTTATCATTGATGATAGTGATGAAATAAGTACTAAACTTGATCTAGCAAAAGCATATATAGATATGGGTGATATCGATGGTGCTAAGAGTATTCTTAGCGAGGTTGTCGCCGATGGGAATGATGAGCAGAAGGAAGAGGCTCAAAAACTTATTGATGAGCTTTAGCAGATATTCTAAAAACATTAAAAGGGCGGTCGAATGAGACCGCCCTTTTTCTTTTTAATAAACAGATTTATAATTTCTATTTTCAAAATTAGTAAGAGAAGAATCTTGAAACTAGCTGCATGCGTAGAATATGACGGAACTGATTTTCACGGTTGGCAAACCCAGAGTGGTGGGTGTCGTACTGTGCAAAGTGAAATCGAGGCTGCGATCTCTAAAGTAGCTAACGAGCCTGTTGCGGTTACTTGTTCGGGAAGAACCGATAAAGGAGTGCATGGTTTTGGTCAGATCATTCACTTTGAAACCAATGCAATTCGTGATGAGCGCTCCTGGACATTAGGTATTACTACCAATCTGCCGCGAGATATTGGTGTTTCATGGGTTAAACCGGTAAAAGATGATTTTAACGCGCGTTTTACTGCCTTATCGCGTCGCTATCGCTATGTTATCTATCAGGCCATGGTTCGCCCATCAATTCTGCGTCACATGGTGTGTTGGAACTGTCGTAAGCTAGATGCTAAGTTAATGCATGAAGCTGCTCAATATCTAATAGGTGAGCATGATTTTTCTAGCTTCAGGGCTGCAGAGTGTCAGGCTGCTCATCCAAATAGAGAAATGCAATATATTAACGTAAGTTCAGAAGGTGATTTTATTTACATCGATCTTCAGGCAAATGCATTTTTGCATCATATGGTACGTAATATTGCTGGTGTACTATTGAAGATTGGAGAAGGAAAAAAAGACCCCGTTTGGATGAAAGAGGTTCTTGAAGCCAGACAAAGAACTGCTGCGGATATAACTGCTCCAGCGCAAGGGTTGTATTTTGTTTCGGTTAAGTATCCGGAGGAGTATATGATTCCAGAATCTTCCTTGCGCCCATTTTTTGTGTAAAAACTATTACTCTCGCTTATGCCGCGTTAAAAAATCATAAAAAATGCTCATTTACTATTATGTAAACTCCGCGTTTTTATACTTTTTCGCCTTGCCTAATCTTCGCTCATAACGTTTTACAATAAAAAATATTATTGCATTTTGGCCCGTTTTAAATAAAGCTTCCCAAATCCGAAGTTTCATAATAATTTTGAATACCGGCTGCGGCATGGGTGCCGCAGTCGAGTTTACATAGATGTATTTACTGCGTGTCTGAGAATCATTATGAAACTTTATGAGTATTATATTTAAACGTTTTGTCCCTTAACGCATCCTAGCCAGTAATCAGCAAGTCTATCGTTATGTGGTACGCCGTGGCCGGTTTGATACATCTTTGAAAGTACGAGTTGGGCTGGTGAAAAACCTTCAATTGCAGCCATTCTGTAGTAGTATGCGGCTTTATCAATGTCGTCTTCTGTTATGGCATATTTCTCGAGTCTTTTGCCAATTTCATAATTTGTTTTAGCAGAGCTAATGGTTACCTGATTATCACCTGAAAGATATTCTTCGATAAAATTTGTTACTGCGCTCATGTCAGTCTCCTTTGTTCACTTCTTTAGTACCGGAAAAAAACATCCGGACTTTTGGAGTACATGAAATTCAAGTACATAAATCTATATAAGCATCGGGTGTGCCAAAATATGCCAAACCGCATGTTAATAAGGATTTGCTAATATTATCGGAAGGAGTGGCGGAAACTTTATGGTGGTACAATAAGAAAATGCTAATATTTTGACGCAGGCGCCAAATTATTTCTTTTTTTGTAAGCGTTTATTTTTTCTATTTTGCCAGTGGCGGATAATATGCCAACGCCAAAGAAGTTTAACCACAAAATAAGAAAGTGTCGCAAAAAACAAACCAGCAATAATAGAACCTAAATACAAAGGCTGCCATATCTCTGCTAATTGAGTTGTAAACCAATCCATGGTTAATTCAATGGAAAACTCTTTTTCTGGTATGTTTAATATCCAAGTTCCCAATTTATATGTTGGATAGAAAATAGGGATCCAGGTTACTGGATTAGATATCCAAACCAATGCAACTGAAAGAGGCATGTTTTTATTTGTGAAAAGTGCAAGTATTGCAGCTACTACCATTTGGAATGGCATAGGTAAAAAGGAACAAAAAACACCAATCCAACACGCACCGGAAACAGAGTGTCTGTTTAAATGCCAAAGATTTTGTGCATAAATGCGCTCGCCAAGAAAATCTAGTTTTCCGTGCTTTCTAAATTCGTGTGGCTTAGGCAAATATTTTCGTAAAAAATTTTTCGGCATTACATAAACTTTAAAAACAATTTTGATTGTTATTTGCACATTTTAGTGTAGAGGGGATAATGAGCAAGTTAAAATTTAAATTAGTTTTTGAAAAAATACTTTAAAATAAAAATTCTAAGGTAAAAACAAGTGTATGGGGAATATTTATGTGGGCACTATTTTTATTATTGGGTGCGGCATTGCTACTATTTGTGTCAGGTCTTTTGCCGCAAAGCATGCTTATTATTCTATTTGTGCTGTCGATAGGACTATTTTTTTATTCGTATCAAAATAAAAATAACAAAGCAAAATATCTGAGCATGTTTATTTTGGGGTTCGCGTATGCCTCGATAAATGCCAGCTTTGTTCAAAGTTCGGTTGTTAATGATGAACATGAAGGAAAGGATATTGTTGTTACAGGAGTTATTGACACAGTTCCTCAGATAAAGAAATTTACTACTAGAAAAGGTAAAGAGATTACCAATGCAAAATTTGTATTGCATGTAGAAAAGGCTGAGAGTTATGGAGAACCAATTGGATACTTAAAAAGAATACAGTTAAATTGGTATAACCCTAAGCAGAAGATCAAGGCAGGACAGCGATGGCAATTTATAACCCGGCTAAAAAAACCGATAGGGTTTGCCAATGTTGGAGGTTTTGATTATGAAAGAATGCTGTTTAGTAGGCATATAGGTGCAACCGGCTATGTATATAAGGGATACAGTGCAAAATTAAGTATGGGTAGTTCAATCGTTGCTTGGAATGATGTATTGCGTGAGTCGATTATAAATAAACTAAATTCAGTTTTACCAAAGAGCAATTTTAATGGAATTATTAAGGCTGTAGCTACTGGATATAGATCAGATATCAGTAAACAGCAATGGAGTGGTTTATTGACTAGTGGTACGAACCATTTGGTCGCAATATCGGGGCTGCATATTGGTCTTATAGCTGCGCTGGCATTTTTTCTATTCAAGTCAATCTGGTGGGCTATACCGAGTCTTAGATTAAAAGTTGCGCCAATCTATATTGGAGCAATTGCTGCGATTATAGCTGCGTTAACATATTCAGCATTGGCTGGTTTTTCAATTCCAACTCAAAGAGCTGTATTGATGGTAGTTATATTTATGGTTGGGATTTTATTTAAGAAAATAACAAGGTCAGAATCAATTCTTGCGTTGGCACTTGCTTGTGTAATATTAATAGATCCACTATCTGTATTAATGCCTGGTTTTTGGCTTTCGTTTGCTGCTGTAGTTATTATTTTGATAACTGTGCGAGTATCTAAACAGTCGTTTGGTTGGAAAGGCAAAATGTTGTGTTGGATTCGGATACAGTGTGCAATCTCCATTGGATTAGCTCCACTAACACTATTATTTTTTGATCGGGTATCGTTGGTTGCTCCATTAGTAAATTTAATCGCTGTGCCTTTATTTAGTTCCGTTATTGTTCCGGCAATATTTATTGCTATGATGCTAATGTTTCTTTCTCCTCAATTATCAGGATTTTTGTTTGCTTGTGTGCAATGGTTATTGGAAAAGTTTTGGGTGATAATTGACTTTGTAGATGGGGTGGAATGCGCTACTTTTTCTTGTTCAAGGTCAGTAACCATTGCTATAGTATTGATATTGCTGATAGGCACTTATGCATTTTATTTTCGGCGTTGGTTGGTCTTAGGGTTAATTCCAATTTTAGGTTTGTTAATTATATTTACAGGTATAAAACTACAGCCTGGTGAGTTTGAGGTGAATTTTTTTGATGTTGGTCAGGGAAATGCAATATTAGTTACAACCACAAATCATCAACTGCTATATGATGCAGGGCCAAGCAAAGGGATCGATGCTGGTGAAAGCGTAATAGTTCCATATCTCGCGGCAAAAGGAATAAGTCGGATAGACAGGTTCGTTGTATCTCATGCAGATAATGACCACGCTGGAGGTGCAAAAGCTATTGTTGATGCTGTTAGGGTAGATCAGATAACTGTAGGAGAGCATCTTGATGGCATTAATTTCTCTATTGAGCATTGTTATGCAGGGCAAAAATGGAATTGGGATGGAGTTGAATTTAGTTTTATTTATCCGTTTAAAAATAAGAAAATCCAAGAAGGTAATGATGCTTCCTGCGTTTTGTTGGTTAAATCGAAATACGGAAGCTTGTTGTTAACGGGTGATATTTCCAAGGTGGTTGAGAAAAAACTACTTCGATATTATAAAAATAAACAATTAGATATTGATATTGTTTCGGTGCCGCATCATGGTAGTAAAGGTTCGTCATCAAAAAGATTTATAAACGGAACGAGTCCTCAATATGCCGTGGTTTCATCAGGATATAGAAATAGGTATAAATTTCCTAAACAGACGGTAGTTAATGCTTATACTAAGGGAGGAGCGACACTGGTTAATACCGCAGATTCGGGAATGATTACAATAATGGTTGGTGAAGAAGGTATTTTAGCTCCTAAACAATATAGGCATGAAAGTCATAGAATATGGATGGCGGTGCAGCCTAATAAAGATGATGAATCTTATCTTTATCGCTTTTTATCTGTTTTAAATTAGTGATGACAGATTCAAGGGCTCTGTCGAATAAAAGAGAATCGTTAAGAATTTCAGCAATGCCAATTTCAATTTCATGGGCTAACTGCTCTGAAGATTTTTCTGCCATCTTAAAACCGCTACGATTTACAAATATCAAACGTTCGCCGTTTCTTAACCGAGCAGAAAGCTTTGCTCGTATTTTTTCATTGTTATCTTGAGCAAATTCAAACCAAGTTCCTATCTCTATTTGGTCAATTTTTGCTAGGTATTCAGAATTAGTAGTATTTTTTTGGGGTAAAGAGCCTTCAGCGGGGGAGGAGCTTTCAGTGGGTGAAGATCCTTCAGTAGATAAAGCATCTTCTATTGCTAAAGCATCTTTATTGACAGTAGGATTGCTATCAACGGCTTTTTCTTGCTCTATAATATCCTCAAAAAGAGGGATTTCGGATTTGTCGTTACTACTGGTTTGCTGCTTAATCTTTTGTTTTTGCAGCATGTCAATTCGTAGAGAGTGAAGTTTTTCCTTTATATTATTTTGCTCAGTTGTTGGTGCCGGTTGTGGGTCGATAAAGTCATCATCATCTAGAATAATATTGCCAGCGATAAGGTCATTGGTAGTGGTAAGAGTTTTGATATGTAGCTTTTCAAGTTCTTGAAAAATTTTGGTTATTTCAAATGGATTGAACAAGATGCTATTTAGACCTTCACGTAGTTCGCGTTGTACTTTTGGTATTAATGAAAGTAGTTTGGTTTTGTCCTGCTCATTATCTTTGGGCGTTAGAGACCAGATAAGATTGTCAGTTGTTTGTAATGCATTTGTCCATTGATCCCCTTTTTCTCCAGTTTTAAGATGACATATAAATAGATATTTCGACCATGTATCCGTTAACATGGTAATTATTGACGACGGAATCTCATTGTTTTTGATTCTATCATCGATCTCTTTTTTAACTACCTCTTTTGAGTTTTCAACTTTAACCTTGCTTTCTTCTGCTTCTCTGGTTTTCTTTTCAATTGCATCTGCGCGCTGCTTTTCAATTTGTTGAAATTCCCTAAGATTTTGTAAAAGGTCCTCAAATATGGAGACATTATCCGTAAATTCGGTAAGAATCTTATTAACAATGGTTTCCGTTTTTTGTAATAGTTGATCTTGTGATGCAAGAGAAGAATTTTGTACTCCAATAGCAGCTCCTGCTAATTCATTGATTAGCGCACGGGCTGGGTGGTTAGGGCGATTAAAGAAAGTATTGTCAATAATCGCAACCTTTAGAACAGGGATTTGTAAACGGCCAATTAGTGCTTTGATATTATTAGGGATATTGGAGTCTCCTAAGATAAACTCGAATAGCATGCTGATGATATCAATGGTATCGCTTTGAATTTGACTATATGGTGATGAAGAGTTTGTGTTAGAATCAACATCGTGGGAAATATAATTTTTAATACTATCTGGTGACTCAATTCCATTGTGTTGTGAATGAAATCTCTCTGTTTGAATGTGAGAAAGAGAATTAATAAAATTTTTTACTTGCGCATTACTTTCTGGGGTGTTTGGTTGTTCTTTAGTACTAAAATCACCATTTATAGATTCTCCACGGCGTTTGGCCAATAGCTCGTATAGTACATTTATTAGGTCTTCGTCATCACCGGAAAGAGGTTTAGAAGATTCTGTTTTCTTGGGTGGTTCTTGCTTAGATTGAGTCGCTTTTTGTTCTTTGGTTTTCTTTTTTTTGGATTTTAGATCAGGAAGAATACCATTATTAACCAATAATTCATTGATTTTGGAGTATAGTTCCTGAAATTCCTTTGCCATAACTTTATCGAATTGTTTGGATATGACAAGTTGTGATTGTTCATCAACTTCAAAATTACTACATGAAGAAAAGAAAAGACTAGTTAGATTTTTGGGGCTAATAGGATTTGTATCTTCATCAATATATTTATCAGGGAATAACTCTCCTAATCTTGCTTCCATAGCAGCAATATCTTTTGATGAACGCAGATTTGCTTTAGAAATTATGTTTTCAATGGCTAACGTTTGTTCTAATTGGTCATGTTCTAATAAAGTAAGGTTATCTTCAGAATCATATTCATTAAAATCAGAACCGTCATTTTTTTCATTTTTTTCATTTTTTGCAAGAAAGGCTTGGCTTTCTTGTGTAATTAAACGGCAATATTTGTTTATTGCTTCCTTCTTCTTGGCTCTCACATCTCTCATCGAGGCAAAGTAATTCTGGTGATCTTCAGAGGTGTATGCTTTTTCAGCAAGGTTAAAAAGGGTATCGTCAACTGAATTGAAAACCCGGTTAACAGAAATGTTAATTTTTTCGATAACAAGTTTATGAATTATTTTAAAGATAGAGAAAGACTTATTGGACTTATTCATTTGCGCCCTAGCTTTATCTATATATACGACCTTTTGTTCAGTTGACATCTTGACTATCCATAGTAAACGGTTTGCGTTCGCTATTTAGTTTAACCTATTAGTTTTTTTTTTCATTATTGTATTTATGCAATATTAATTGTTTGTTGTTAATTATGCAGCGAAAAAAATCACATAAAGCTGTTATGGTCAATTTTCCCGACAAACTGTAGGTTTTACGTATCAAATAGGTGATAAATAGATAAAAAAACACTATAATTCGCACTCATTTACAACCTGGCTTTAAAGGAAAAAAAGATGACTGCAATTGAAAAGCTACTCGGAGCTGAAGCTGAAACCTTACTTGGATATACCTGTAAAGGAATTACCAAAGATTCACTTTATCTACCTGGAAAAAATTTCGTTGATGATGTATTTGCGCAAAATGATAGAAAGCCGGTTGTTTTAAGAAACCTGCAGAACATGTTTGATACGGGTAGACTTGGCGGAACCGGATACCTTTCAATACTTCCTGTAGACCAAGGTATTGAACACTCAGCAGGTGCGTCATTTGCTCCAAACCCAATTTATTTCGATCCAGCTAATATTATTGAATTGGCTATTGAAGGTGGATGTAATGCAGTGTGTTCAACTCTTGGGGTAATGAGTTCAGTTGCGAGAAAATATGCTCACAAGATCCCGTTTATTCTAAAATTAAACCATAACGAGATCCTTACCTATCCTGAAAGATATGATCAAACTATGTTTGCATCTGTACAGCAGGCGTTTGATATGGGCGCTACAGCAGTAGGTGCAACAATATACTTTGGTTCAGAAGATTGCCGTCGCCAGATTCAAGAAGTTAGCGATGCATTTGCATATGCTCATGAACTTGGTTTGGTAACTATCCTTTGGGCATATCTGCGTAATCCAGCATTTAATAAAGATGGCGTTGATTACCATGTGTCAGCTGATTTAACTGGTCAGGCAAATCATCTTGCTGCAACAATTAATGCGGATATTGTTAAGCAGAAGCAGCCAGAAAACAATGGTGGTTATAATGCAGTTAAATTTGGTAAGACTCATGCAAAAGTTTATAGCGAGCTAACCACAGATCATCCGATTGATCTTACAAGATATCAAGTTGCTAATTGCTACATGGGCCGAGCAGGTTTAATTAACTCTGGTGGTGGTTCTGGTGATAATGATCTGGAGCAAGCCGTTAGAACAGCTGTAATTAATAAAAGAGCTGGTGGAATGGGGCTTATTTCTGGCCGTAAAGCGTTCCAAAGACCAATGTCAGAAGGAGTTGAGATCCTAAATGCTATTCAGGATGTATATCTATCTGAAGATATTACTATCGCTTAATGTATTTACTGGATTGTCTGGCTAATCAAGATAGATTGTGATTGATACTTTTGTTTATTAAGCATAAAGTAGTTAATTAACGGTCTTGGTCAAGGGATCCGGAACAAGATAAACCATCAATTGCTACAATGGATTTGTTTGGCAAATCCGACGCGATTGGTGGTTTTTTTATTAATGATCTATAATTATTAGTAAAAATGTGTGGTAGATCTTTGTAAAATAGTAGTATTTCTAATACTGTAAAAAAATAATAACAAAATAAAAGACAACAGGACGCAAAATGAGACTTTTTTTAAGGCTAGTTTCCTTACTATTTATACCCGCTATAATTCTTGGTGGTATTAGACCCGTAGTTGCAGAGGTTGGAAGACCAGCTTCTGCCAGAAATGTTCCTGAATTTATGGCGTATAAGCGTAAAAAGGTTGAAGAAGGCGAAGAGCAGGAAAAAACACAGTCGTCAAAAGAAACAAAAAAACAAGAAAGCTCTCAAAAGTCGGATGTTAAAACTAAAAAAGAAAAAGCTGTAAAGCAGGTAAAGACCAGTAAAAAAATTTCTACAAAAAAGAAAGTATCTAATAAGAAAAAAAGTATCAAAAGCAAAAAAGCACTCCATAAAAACACCAAAAAAAGCACCTTTATTCCTAAAGTGTATATAGACAAGGTGCGTTATAGTCCTGGCGAAAAGATAAAGGTTTCATTTAGAGCATCTAAAGATTATGGTGAAAATGCATGGATTGGGATAGTGCCGACGAATATTGAACACGGAAGTGCAGAAGAAAATGATCTAAATGCTATTAGCTATCAATATATGGATAAACAAACCAAAGGTAATATGAATTTTTCCGCCCCAACTAAATATGGTGTTTATGATGTAAGAATGCATGATAATGAATTTGGTAAAGAGGTTGCTCACGTAACATTTGAGGTTAAAGAATCATCAGGGAGTATCGAACTTAATAAAACAAAGTATAAAACTGGTGAAGCAATTAAGGTGAAGTTTACCGCGCCAACCTGGTTTGCTAAGGATGCTTGGGTAGGATTAATGCGTTCTTCAGTTCCGCATAATAATACCAAGTTAAGTGAAAAACATGATTTGGAAAAATACACTATTGATAATAGGATAAATGGGGTAATGGTATTTACTGTATATCTGTATAATGGCGAATATGATATTAGAATGTTTGATGGTAAGGATGGAAGCGAAATAACTTCGGTTACTTTTACTGTTGAATAGTTTTTATAAGGTTATGTTTTCTTAACTCTCTAGCTTTTGGGGCTGCAAAAGTAGTTGGTATTATTTTTTGCAGAAAAAATGCACTTTGCATGGTTTGGATATTTATAACTTAATTTTGGGAAAATAAATGAAAATTTTTGCACCGATTGTGCTTGTTTTATTCATGCTTTCTGCATGTGGTCAAAAAGACTTGACTGATATTGATTATATTCGTAACGCTAAAGAGCTTCAGCAGCAGAATAAACTTGAAGCAAGTGTAATTCAGTTAAAGAATGCAATTAAATTTAATCCGGAAAATTCTGAAGCCAGGTGGTTATTAGGTGGTATTTATAGCGATCTTGCTAAATGGGAAAGCTCAGAAAAAGAACTTAAGACTGCTCTTCGTCTTGGTGTTAGTGAGGCAGCAATTTATCCTACTCTCTCTCAGGTTTTACTTAATCAGGGTAAATATCAACAAATTATCGATCAGATCCAGTTGAAGGAAGATTTTAGTCCGGAACTTTTGGTAGAGCTTTATTCTGTTAAGACAGAGGCGTATCTTGGTAAAAATGATAAAAACTCTGCAAAAGAGAACCTGAAAAAAGCATTTGCAATTAACCCTGATAGTCAGCGAGCATTATTGGCGCAGGTTAATCTTAATATATATGATAAAGCTTATAAGCAAGCTTCGGATTTGTTAGATAAAATTGTTAAAGAAAAACCTGATTCATATAAAGCCTGGCTGCTTAAAGGTATGGTTGATGGCAAATTAGGAAAAGCTGATAAGGCTGATAAATCATATTCACTAGTAATAGAAAACAGTAAAGGATTAGCTTTAACTGCATATCTGCATCGTTCTTTATTGTTGGTAAAAGAAGGGGAGTATGAAAGAGCCAGATCGGATTTGAAGGTAATAGAAAATATTTCCCCTAAACATCCAAGGTATTTGTTTACTAAAGGGTTGCTTGCATTAAAGACCAAAAGATTTATAGATGCCAGAACTAATTTCGAAAATGCGTTGAAATATTCCCCGGATTCATTGGAAATATCGCTATTTCTTGGTGGGGTGTATTATGAATTGGGTAATCTTGAGTTGGCGGAAAAAAGCTTAAATAAGGTCGTTGTAAAAAATCCTGAAAATATTTATGCCAGGAAGTTATTGGCAAAAATATTAGTTAGTGCAAATAAATTAGTTCGTGCTAAACAGGTAATCAGGCCTGTGCTTGACGATATGCCAGAAGATCCGTCGGTGGCTTTGATGTATGGAAAGATCTTGATGGGGTTAGGAGAAATGGATAAGGCATTGCCGCCTTTACAAAAGGCATTTATGTTGCAATGGGATGATCATGGTCGGTCAAATTATATAGGTGCGGTTTCGGAACAGGCTACGCTTGAATCTATGATTGGACAGTATCCTGAAAATATACAATCACAAATATTATTAATACTGGCATATCAAAAGGTAAATAAATTAGCCGAGGCAACTATCGAAGTTGATAAGTTTATTAATGCATATCCTCAAAGTGCTCTACCATATACCTTAAAAGGTATGGTCTTGGTGATGCAAAATCACCAGGGTGAGGCCAAGCCTTTATTTGAAACAGCACTAAAACATAATAATTTTGATCCACTGGCTTCTTTGCATTATGGAAAGTTATTGTCTAGTCAGGGGAAATATGAACAGGCAGAAATAGTATTTAATGAATGCCTAGCAAAATTTCATAACCACCCTTTAATTTTGCCGCAGATCGCTAACATTGCTGCCAAATCCGGAAGACTCGAATTGGCTAGAGGCTATCTGGATAAGTGGGTGAAAAATAGCCCTGATTCTCTAGAGGCGCGCTTAGCTTTAGCTAACTTTTTGTTGCAAAGCCGACAGCCATTCAAGGCATTGGAAATATTAAGAAAACCACCACAACTTGATCTTGATAATATATTTGCCCTTAAATTTTTAGGTGATATATATATGGCAATTAATGCGCCATCAAGCGCTGTATCTTCTTATGGAAAAATTGTTGGGGCACAACCTGAGTCTCCTATAGGTAATTACCTTTTAGCAAAAGCATATGAGCGTTTCGGTGATTCCGAAAAGGCAAAAATCAACTTAAAAAAGGCCCTTCAAATTGATAGCAATCACACACCATCAAGGTTGAGTTTGGCTCATTTTCATATATCTGAAGGTAAGTTGGATAAGGCTGATGAGATAATATCTAAAATAGATGAGGTTTCAAATTCAAATAATGCTGATTATTTGGTATTGATTGGAAGATATAATCTTGCAAAAGGTAATCATGAATTAGCTCTGGGAAAATATCAAAAAGCATTAGACGTTAGTAATTCACCTAAGGCTGTTGTGCAGCTTGCAAAGGCGCACTATACAATTGATCAAATAGATGAAGGTATTGGTGTTTTGCGTGAATGGTTGGAAAATAATCCTGAAAATATCCATGTTAGATATATTTTTGCAGATTCATTAATGCAATCCGGGAAAAAAGAAGGTGCGGCAAAGCAATACAAAATAATATTAAAAAATGAGCCTTCACATATTCTCGCTTTAAATAATCTGGCATTTTTGGAAATGGAAACCAGCCTTGATATGGCCTTGGAATATGCTCAAAAAGCATATTTACTTGCATCAGAGCAGCCGGAAATAATTGATACGTATGGATCGGCTTTGTTTAGGGCTGGGCAATTAGATCTAGCATTGGAAAAGTTACGTAAGGCCTATAAGAAAAAACCACGCGGGATAGAAATTTCTCTTCATTATGCTCAAGTTTTGGTAGCTAAAGGGAATGAGGAGAGGGCAAGAGAGGTCTTAACAAATATATTAAATAATGTAGAAATAGAAAATGTAAAGAATAAACAATCATTGGTGCTTAAAGAAATCAATGATTTGTTGGTGAAAATTAATAAGTAAGTGTGTCGAAATTTTTTACAATAGCTGAACAATTAAGAATTGATATTCTTTGTAATATATTGAAAAATAAATGTAAAAATTAGTTGGCACATTAGTTGTATGTTATGTGTTAAGTTATTTTAAAGCAACATCGGTTAGATATTTACCAATATCGAATTATGTTGAAATTGTTTTAATCAGGGAAAAAATATGAAAGCACTATTTAAATCAATCGTTGTAAGTGGTCTTTTGGCACTATCAAGTGTTGCTTCTGCAACTGTTATTCAGGGAGATGCTCTTCAGGGAGTTCTTAATGATATTACAGTTGATGGTGATTCATCAGTTAATGTTAACACTGATCAACTAGCTAATGATGAAGTATGGTCTCTAACTGCGACAGGTGGCTCAGTTGCTACATTGGTTATTGAACTTGCGGGTTATGCTAATATTAACTCTTTTGGCGTATATGATTATAGGGATCCTCTAAACTCAGTAGAGCTATTTTCTGGTTCGCAATCCCAGGGTGCACAGGCTCTTCTAACCATTAAAGATGATGGTAGTGTTATCGTTAACTTCCAGGATACTGGAGTTGACTTCTATGCAGATAAATTTGGTTATTATTTGAATTCAGGCGCAGGCGTTACTTTTTACTCTGATGCAAACCTAAACGGTGATGAAGATCATATGGTGACTTTTCAGGGTGAAGGCGATGAAGTTCAGTTACCCGGTTATGCTCCAGGTACATGGACGGAAGACGAATATATCCTTGCTTGGGAAGATTTACCTCTAGATGTTGCAGATAAAGATTACACTGATTTTGTGGTAATGGTTGAATCAGTTCAGCCAGTTCCAGAGCCTGCTGTTCTGGCTATGCTTGGTTTAGGCCTTGCTGCATTTGGCTTTGTAAGCAGAAAAAGAAAATAATATCACAACCAATTTTTTGGTAGGCGTGATTAATTTAAAAAAAGGCTGTCTTTACAGCCTTTTTTTATTGCGAATATTACGTATCTAAATTATCCTAATACACCAATAACTTAGGTTGTGCATGGGTAAAATAAGTATTTTAGTAATATAAATATGGAAAGTTTTGGTTTTCTGCAAACTTATGTTTAATCTCAATGACCTACTGACATTGAATCTTTAAGGGGGATTTTTATTATTGGGCTTTCGCTATTCATCAGAATCTCTCTCTTTTAAATTACTTAGGTGGTAAGTATGAAATTTTCATTTATTAAAATAATAGTCTGTGTTTTTGTTGCGACATTAATGGGTGGTTGTTTTGCTTCATATCCCGAAGCTCCTGTTTCTATTGGGAAAGATGGTAAGTCTATAGAATATCTTATTGGTCCAGGTGATACGTTACAGATTTTTGTTTGGAGAAATACGGATTTAACTGTAGAAGTTCCGGTTAGACCGGATGGTAAGGTTAATACTCCTCTTATTGAAGATTTAGTTGCTGCAGGTAAAACTCCATCTGCTTTGGCAAGAGAAGTTGAAGGTTTACTTAAAAAATATATTAGAAACCCTCAGGTTACAGTTATAGTTAAGATGTTTGCTGGTGATTATGGGCAGTTGGTTAGAGTTATTGGTGAGGCGGGAAGCCCAATGGCAATGCCTTATCGATCAGGGATGACTGTGCTGGATGTTATGATTAAAGTTGGTGGATTAACGGTTAATGCCTCAGGTAATAACGCCTCAATTATTAGAAATGAAAAAGGATTTTCCAAACAATACAGAGTACGTCTTGATGATCTGATAAAAGACGGAGATATTACCGCCAATGTACCAGTAATGCCTGGTGATACTATAATTATTCCAGAAGCTTGGTTTTAGGGTTGGATTGGTTCTGGTACAGGTTAAAATAAATAATGCTTGAGTTTATTGAAAAGTTTCTTAGTTATCTCCGTAGTATATGGCGCTACCGTTGGTTAATGTTGGCGGTGGCGTGGTTTGTTGGGGTGCTTGGTTGGGGGGCTGTGGTTGTGCTTCCGGATCAATATGAAGCAACAGCTACGGTACATGCAGATACAGAATCTATATTAAAGCCATTGCTTGGTAAATTAGTAGTTACAACAAATTTATCTGAACGTGTTAAGCAGATAAAGATGAGTCTTTTTACTAGGCCTAAGCTTAAGCAGATTGCGCGTATGGCTGATCTTGATATTGAGGTTTCTACCGAAGAAGAGGAGGAAAAACTTCTTAAGGATCTTGAGAAGAAAATCAAAATATCTCATTACAAGCAAAAAGATTTATATAAAATTTTATATGTTCACGAAAACCCGGTTGTTGCGAAGAAGGTTGTAAGTTCTATTCTAACTGTTTTTATTGAAAGTACTCTTGGGGCAAATAGAAAAGATACAGATGTTGCTCAAACATTTTTGGATCAGCAAATTGATGAATATAAAGATAAGCTGGAAGAGGCTGAAACTAGGCTTAAAGATTTTAAACGTGATCACATTGGGCAAATGCCGGGAGATCAAGGGGGGTATTATGCTCGCATGCATCGCGCAATAGATGACTTGGAAAAGCAAAAGTTAGTTTCTAACGAGCTTATGAATAAAAAACAAAGGTTAGAAAAACTTATCGAAGAACAAAAACAAGAAGCTATAGAGAGCGCACAAAAAATATCACAAAAAAATAATGGTAACGATAAGCAAGAGCATGAACTTGATAAAGAGATAGAAGAGTATAAAACCACTTTAAGAAATTTAAAGCTAAAGTTTACTGAGGAACATCCTGATGTTGTTCAAGTTAAAGTTGTATTAAAAGAATTGGAAGAAAAGAGAAGAACTGAGCTCGAGAAACAAAAACAGGAAAAAGTTGAGTTAATAACCGAGCATCCATTGGAAGCCTTAAAGGAAAATCCTATTTATCAAGACTTATTGATATCTTTAGGGCAAACAGAAGCAAGTTTGGCCGTTTCTAAAGCAAGGTTAGCGGAATATCAAAGTCGGGTAGATAGTTTAAGGGCTAAAATTGATGTTTTGCCAACTGTTGAGGCTGAGCTTAAAAGTTTGAATAGAGATTACCTTATTCATAAAAAAAATTACGAGGCGCTTGTAGATAGGAAGGAATCAGCTCTTATTTCTCAGAATGTAGAGCAAAGAACTGACAATGTGAACTTTGATGTAATAGATCCTCCTTTTGTTGGTTCAAAACCATCTGGTCCGCCCCGTATACTATTCTCTGGTGTTGTAATGTTATTTTCTGTTGTCTGTGGAATCTTTTTTGCGTTTTTTATGGGGCAGGTAAAACCAGTTGTTGATAATCAAAAAACCTTAGAAAAGGTTGCGGGGCGACCTGTTCTTGGTGCCGTTTCACTTATCGTTGATAGTAAAAGGAAAATACGAAGGAAGCTAGAGGTTATAACCATCTCTATAGGTTTTGTTATCTATTTTTGCTTTTTTATCATAGTGGTTGGTATTCACTATGCAGGAATTGATTTGGTTGCCAAACTCAGTCAAATGGTAGGGTGATATGAGTACTATTGAAGAAGCAATGAATAAATATAAAAAGACTGGATTTGAAAACATTGATGAGCAGTCTGGTGATTTAGAGATAGCTAAGAAAGATAAAGAAGAGAATGTTACAGATCAAGATCTGGATCAAGCTGCAGACTTGCAAAGAATAGCTAGCGAATATGAAGATGAGTTAAACCCTCAAGAATTTTGGCATGGAAATGCAAATCAAGATACTAGTACCGTAGAAGAATCAAAATCTAAAAATGAACCTGTAGGAGTCAAAGTTTCACAGACTAATGAAAGTGGTTTATCAGAGGTGATGGCCTCAGATGGGATTTTTGAACTGAATTTTAAGGTCTTAAAAGAAAAGAATATTATTGTTCCTGGAGAAAATAATGATTGCCTTGTAGAAGAATTTAGGGGGATCAAAAGACCAATATTGAATAATGCGTTTGGACCAGTGTCTCAAGAGGTTAATAATTCTAATATTGTAATGGTTTCAAGTGCTCTTCCCGGAGAAGGCAAAACGTTTACTTCATTGAATCTGGCCATGAGTATGGCAACAGAAATGGATACAACCGTTTTATTGATTGATGCAGATATTCCAAGGCCTTCGGTATCTGAATTAATCGGATTAGATCCAAATTTGCCTGGACTTATTGATATGTTACTTGATGATAAGGTACAAATGTCAGATGTTTTGGTTAAAACTAATATTGAAAATTTAGCTATTCTTCCTGCAGGCAGGGGGCACGCTAATGCTACAGAGATTATGGCCAGTACGGCAATGTCATCGTTAATGACAGAGGTATCTAAACGATATAGTGATCGTGTAGTTATTCTGGATTCACCGCCATTATTAATAACTAGCGAAGCCAAGGTTCTTGCTGAGAAAGTAGGTCAAGTTGTTATGGTGGTTGAATCTAATTTGACTTCTCATGAGCAGGTAAAACAGGCTATGGAGATGTTGGATGATAACGATATTGTTAATTTAGTGCTTAACAAATCAAGATATAAAACAACCCAGCCTTATTATGGTTCCTACAGTAGATATAAAAAAATAATTGGGTAATAAAATTGGTTTTTTTATTTAAGCAAATAACCAGATTCATGATATTGGCAGCGTTTATAACCTGCTCAGTAGATGCTAGTGCTGCAAAAATTGATCTGGATGCTGGCGTATATTCAGAACTTCTCTGGACAGATAATGTGGATATTTCGGTTATACGCAGAGACTCAGATACCTACCTTTTGGTTAATCCATATATTCGTTTTAGTCGCGATGGTAATAGGATAAAGGCTAATATGGATTACCAGGCTAAGGCAACTGTTTACAGTCAGCATTCCGGAATGAATGATTTGCAGCATATGTTTCGAGGGGATCTAGGTATAGAAATCATCAGAGATCGGTTTTTTACTGATGTTTATGTTGCTCAGGAAAGCGAAGTTATTAATGCAAATGAAGCAATATCTTTTGATGGGCTGTTTTATGGTGCTAATACTACCGAAAAATATACTGCGCAAGTAAGCCCCAGAGGGAGCATTCCAATAACAGGTGATGTGGGAATCGATTTTTCATCTAAGCATGGGAAGATTATTTATGATCATGGAATTGATAATATTGAAGAACACCAAGCTTACGCTTCTTTAGGAACTGGTGGAAGATCAGCTAAGTTTAATTGGGGCGTTAATGCAAGCAAACAATATACCCAAACAGGAAATGACTATCCTTCTGAATATGAACAGATTGATGTATCTGCTTCATATCCATTCTTTAGCAGGATTATGCTGAATGGAAAGATCGGTGAAAAAAGAGAAGTATTGAGTTCATATATTAATAGATCATGGGATAGAGATGTTGTATGGCAGGGTAGTCTAATATATGCCCTTTCAAATAAGACAAGATTTGAAATTGGTGGTGGTAAGGATCTTTATAGCGATCTTGCACACGTGTCATTTTCTCATGTGTTGCCAAGATCGGTATTTTTGGCAAATTATACTCAAAGCGAAGTAACTCAATTAACAGATGATTTAAAAAATTCCACGGAAAAACAGGTTCCATATAAATTTGGCAGGCCACTTAATGATATATATGAACAAAAGAAGGGAACGGTTAATTGGAAATTAACGGGAGTAAAGAATACTGTTAATGTGAATCTAAGTGGTGAAGAGCGCTTCTATCGTAATCTAGGTGAGACTGAAATATTGCTTGATGCAAATTTAGTGTGGCAACATAAGATATCAGGAAGATCAAATATAGTTGCCAATATTGATTGGTGGCGTTTGATGGATAGATCCGCAAGAAGACTTGATGATATGACTCTGTATTCCTTAAAGTATGATAGAAAAATCGGAACGAAAACTAAGTGGTTTACAGGCGTAAAAGCAGGGATTCGGGATGGTACTCAAGCAGCGCTTGAATATAAGGAATTTATGTTTCTTATTGGAGCTGAATTAAAGTATTGATCATTAGTGATCAAAAGCAAACTGGTAAAAGCCATGTATGAAGAATTTTATGGACTAAAGGGTAATCCTTTTCAGTTAACTCCTAATATGGACCTGTTTTTTGGAAGTAAGGTGCATAAGCAGGGGTTTGCATATTTACAATATGGTCTTAAGCAAGCAGAAGGCTTTATTGTAATAACCGGGGATATTGGAACTGGTAAGACTACTTTGGTTGAACGCTTATTTTCAGTTCTTGAGTTTGGGCCTGTTATTGCCTCCAGAATAGTTACAACTCAGCTAGATGGTGATGACATTCCGTTTATGGTTTGTTCTGCTTTAAAAATTGATACTAAAGGTTTAACTAAACCGCAGGTAATAGGTAAGTTAGAAGAATATCTGTTTTCTGTCGGTAAAGAGAACAAACGTGTGCTGTTAGTTATCGACGAAGCGCAGAACTTATCATTGCATGGTCTCGAAGAGCTTAGGATGCTTTCAAATCTTAGTTATTTGGGTAAGCCTGTTTTACAGTGTTTTTTATTAGGTCAATTAGAGCTTCAGCAGTTGCTCGGACATGAATCGATGGAGCAGTTCCGACAGCGGATAATTGCATCATCTCATCTTGAACCATTAACTCTTGAAGAGACAAGAGATTATATTTTATACCGACTGATTAAATCAGGATGGAAAAGTAGACCAGAATTTCATGAAGATGTATTTGAATTGATTTATCAAAGTACTGGTGGAATACCTCGCAGGATTAATAGATTATGCAATAGACTGTTACTTTTAGGATCTATTGAAGAGCTAACTACATTTGATAAAGAGGTTGCCTGTAGGGTCGTTAAAGAACTTGAAAGTGAAATGGTAACATTTCATGAAACGACTCATAAGGCTCATGATGGGCAAGAGTCGGTATCAGAAGAATTTTTGGACGATATTATACCGGATTCAGAACTGAGAAATATTGAACAGGATAAGCCTGCTATCAAAGAAAGTTATGATGAATATAAAGCAATAACTGCGGCAGCACTTGAAAGGGCTGAAGAAAAGATAGATACGCTGGAAAATAGAATTGGTAAACTAGAGATGAAGATAGAATATTTACATGAAATTCTATTTGGCAATCTCAGAAAACAATTCGGTGATAAAGAATAATTTCGTAATATGAATTTAATATGCTGATTCATATTTTTTGTTTGAATGAAGGAATTTAAAGTGGGAAGTAACAAAAAAATAATGTGTGTAGTGGGTGCAAGACCAAACTTTATGAAGATAGCACCACTAATGGCTCAGTTTAACAAAACAGATTGTGGAATAGATGCCGTGCTTGTTCATACTGGGCAGCATTATGATGAGGCGATGAAAAAATCATTCTTCGATCAGTTAGGGATTCCAGAGCCTGATGTTGATTTAGGTGTTGGATCGGGTTCACATGCAGTGCAGACTGCAGAGATTATGAAAAGATTTGAACCAGAAGTGGATAAACATAACCCTGCAGCAGTATTGGTTGTTGGTGATGTTAATTCAACCATTGCTTGTGGTTTGGTTGCTGCGAAGAAGAATATTCCGGTTATTCATGTAGAGGCAGGGTTGCGTAGTCGTGATAGAACTATGCCGGAAGAGGTTAATCGAATTCTAACTGACCAACTTTCTGATTTGCTTTATACCACAGAGCGTGAAGCTAAAGACAATTTGGCGCAAGAAGGCATTGATAGTGATAAGGTACAGTTTGTCGGTAACGTTATGATTGACACCTTGCGCAATAATCTTGAAAAGGCAACACCAGCTAAAGACATTTTTGTTACGAATGGTGGTAGTGCACAATTTACCGGAGAAAACGGTAGTTACGCAATATTAACCATGCACAGGCCTGCAAATGTTGATAATGAAGAGGTATTGCGAAGTCTTTTGGAAACAATGAATGAAGTTAGTAAGGCAATACCTCTTGTTTTTCCTGTGCATCCGCGTACAGCATCTAAAATAGAATTGTTTAAGCTAGAATTTCTTTTGGATACAGATTCAATCTTAAGAATTCCACCGGCAGGGTACTTGGAGATGTTAGGTTTGATGAAAGATGCCAAGGTAGTTTTGACTGATTCTGGCGGTATTCAGGAAGAGACCACCGCGCTTGGTGTTCCTTGTATTACCTTGCGGGATTCTACCGAGCGACCAATTACAGCTACCGATGGCACCAATACTATTGTTGGTTCAGACCGTGAACTAATTTTAAAAACCTTTGCAGATGTAATGGAAGGTAAAGGTAAGGCCGGGCGTATTCCTGAATATTGGGATGGGAAGACTGCGGAGAGGATTGCAGAACATTTAGAGTTGTGGTTACAAAAGTTATAACTACTATTGCGCTTTAGCCCTTAATTTCCGCGAAGGTGCATTGTTGTTCGGGGAAAATGCCATATCGGCGAAGGCCGTTATCCAGAGATAACTTGCTATAATTACAATATCTTAAAACAACCAGAGGCAAAAAGATTGAAAAATGCCCTAACAGTGGACATAGAAGACTATTTTCAGGTTTCAGCCTTTGAGAAGGTAATTGATCGTAGTGACTGGGAAATATTGCCATGTCGTGTCGAGCAGAATACCGATAAAGTGTTGCAGATATTTGCAGATCATAAAGTCAAAGGTACATTTTTTATTCTAGGGTGGGTGGCAGAACGTTATCCACAGCTAATTAAGCGCATTGCAGAACGGGGACACGAGATTGCAAGTCATGGTTGGGATCATGTTCGTGTGATTCATATGACTAAAGATCAGTTTCGGGATGATTTGGAAAAGACCAAGGCATTACTTGAAGATCTTTCAGGAACACAGGTAAATGGTTATCGGGCGCCAAGTTATTCTATAGGCTCATCAAATTTATGGGCTTTGGAAGTACTACAGGAAACTGGTCATAAATACAGTTCTAGTATTTATCCTATACATCATGATCTATATGGAATGCCAAAAGCACCAAGATTTGCCTTTTATCCAAATGATCTGAATTTAATAGAAGTGCCGGTTACCACAACCAAGGTATTTGGGAAGAACTTTCCATGTGGCGGCGGTGGTTATTTTCGCTTGTTACCATATTTATGGTCAAAAAGAGCAATCAATAAGGTTAACAAGGTTGATGGTGAGTCAGCTGTATTTTATTTCCATCCATGGGAGATAGATCCTGAGCAACCTCGCCAAAGTAATACTAATATTAAAACCAGGTTTAGACATTATACAAACCTATCGAAAATGGAGCACAGATTACAATTGTTATTGCAGGATTTTAGTTGGGATAGAATGGACAATGTTTTTCTGCAAGATAAAGAACTTCCCCGAATAGAATTACGCTAATAATTTTTTAAAAGAATTGAGAAAAAAATGAGTGACACAATAGAGATTAAATTATTAACTCAGGATAAATATCAAGAATGGAATGAATATGTAACCTCTAAAGAAGAGGGAACCTTTTTCCATTTGGCACAGTGGCAGCAGGTTATCGAAAAGGCTTTTGGCCATAAAACTTACATGTATTATGCTTGCCTAAAAGAAGGCGGTGCTTGCTCAAAAGAAGGTGCTGAAGCAGATGGCAAGATCGTTGGAGTACTTCCTCTTGGTCATGTTAAAAGTATGTTATTTGGTAATAATCTGGTAAGTATGCCGTTTACTGTTTATGGTGGAGCCGTTGCTGATTCTGATCAGATCCGAGAAAAATTGGAAAAGCAGGCATGCGAACTGGCTAAACAACTTAATGTAGATAGTCTCGAACTGCGTGAAAGAAAAATAAACAATCCGGACTGGCCAACCAAAGAGCTTTATGTAACCTTCAAAAAAGAGATCAGCGATGACGATGAAGAGAATATGAAGGCTATTCCTCGTAAGCAGCGTGCTATGGTGCGTAAGGGTATTAAGGCTGGTCTTGAAAGTGAGATTGATGAAAACATTGATCGTTTCTTCGATGCTTATTCTCATAGTGTTTGGCGTCTTGGAACTCCTGTTTTTGCGAAAAAGTATTTTCAGGTTCTAAAGGATGTTTTTAAGGACCAGTGCGACATAGTTACCGTTACCAAAAATGGAGAAGTGGTAGCCAGTGTTATGAATTTTTATTTCCGTGATCAGGTTCTTCCATATTATGGTGGAGGCAAAGATTCCGCTCGTGCATTGGCTGGTAATGACTTTATGTATTGGGAAGTTATGCGCAGAGCAGTAGAAAAAGGGTGTAAGATCTTTGACTTTGGGCGTAGTAAGGAAGGAACTGGAGCATATAGTTTTAAGAAAAACTGGGGGTTTACGCCAGAACCGTTACCATACCAATATTATTTGGTAAAAGCCGATAGCATGCCGGAGATTAATCCTAATAACCCTAAATATAAATTGTTTATTGATATCTGGAAAAAACTGCCTTTAGGTATGTCCAGGATTATTGGGCCAATGGTTTCTAAGAATTTAGGATAAAGGTCAAATGAAACAACTTCTTTTTCTTGCCCACCGTATCCCATATCCACCAAATAAAGGAGATAAGATCCGTTCTTATCACCTGCTAAATGAATTGCGCAAAGAATATAAGATTCATCTGGCAACCTTTATTGATGATAAAGAGGATCTGCAATATAAAGAGCATGTTGCATCGTTGTGTGAATCAATGTGTGCCGTCGAGATAGACCCATTGGCGAGTAAGGTTCGCTCCTTAAAGGGGCTTATTACCTCACAGGCGCTTTCAATACCATATTATGAAAACAAACAGATTTCAGCATATGTTGAACAGGTTATAAGCAAAGGTGTTGATAAGGTTTTAGTGTTTTCTTCGGCAATGGCTCAATTTGTTATTTCCACCAGGTTTGATTTGAAAATGGTGGTTGATTTTGTTGATATCGATTCTGATAAATGGCGCCAGTATAGTAAAAGTAAAAGATGGCCTGCCAGTTGGATCTATGATCGTGAATATAAAAAACTATTTGATTGGGAACATAGAGTGGCAGACAGGGTTGATCATAGTTTGTTTGTTTCAGAAAAAGAAAGCTCAATGTTTCGCGAGCTTGTTCCAACGGTAGCAGAAAAAGTACACAGTATTGATAATGGTGTGGATTATCAGTTTTTTACTGCTGACTCTAATCTAGAGAATCCTTATACAGATGGTTCCCCAAAGGTAGTATTTACCGGGGCTATGGATTATTGGGCAAATGTAGACGCAGTTAAGTGGTTTGCTGAAGAGGTATTGCCTTTAGTACAGCAAGAAATTCCAGGAACACAGTTTTATATCGTTGGTTCAAAACCTACAGCCAAGGTTATAGCGCTAAAAAATATTGCCGGAGTAACTGTTACAGGTAGGGTTGAAGATGTGCGCCCATATATTCAATATGCCGACCTTTCTGTTGCACCATTGCGTATTGCACGTGGCGTGCAAAACAAGGTGTTAGAGGCTATGGCAATGGGTAATGCTGTTGTATCTACCAGTCAGGCAATGGAAGGTATTAAAGATGCCGAGCTATTTGCTGATTTAACGCAAGATCCCCCTGATGTGTATGCACAAAAGGTAGTAGAACTGCTTCAGGATAAAACTGTTGCTGCAAGCTGGGGTGAAAAAGGGCGCGAAATGGTACTTAAGAACTATGATTGGCAGAGTAATGTAGCCAAGGTTGTGGAGCTTCTTGAGGGCTGATTGAAAAGTGGTTATTAGTAGTTAGATAATAACTGGATACCGGCTTTCGTTCACTATTGTTCGGGGAAAATAGTGCTTGTTGTTTTAAAGCGTTATTGGGTAATGTTATTAAGGGGTAAAGAGTATTTGAAACTCAAAATCCCGTTCATCCTGAGCGCGAGGTACGAGCAGTCGAAGGGTG
>JAWSVC010000058.1:0-905 GCA_033852075.1 Gammaproteobacteria bacterium
AATACCGTTCGTACTGAGCGCGCAGCAGTCGAAGTATGAAACGGTATTAATCAAAGGCTTACAGCATCCTTCGACTGCTCGTGCCTCGCGCTCAGGGCGAACGGAGTTTTAAGTCTATTATTACCGCTATAGCTTAAAAGCAAAACACCATATTGCTTTGTACTATTTAATAAACTTTTCCCCGTACAGTGGTAGGCCTACGCTGGTATGACGATATTTTTTCTCCTATTCCTAAGCTCTGCCTAGGAATTCATATTTTTTCAGATATAGACACTTTAAACACGAGTATAAAAATCTGAACCAATATTTGCTAGAATCATCGAACTATTATTACTTACTTCCATTATAGACCCCAAAGGTTTCATTTATGTTCCGCATCTTACTTGCCATTTTTATTATCGTCCCAATAATCGAAATCTATCTGTTTATGCGTATTGGCGAGATGATTGGTGTTGGGCCTACCCTGGGAATGATTATTCTCACAGCCTTTATCGGTATCACCATGCTCAAGTGGCAAGGGTTATCCACGCTGCAGCGAGCCCAAGAAAACCTGCAGGAAAATAAAATTCCAGCAACAGAACTTGTTGAAGGCATCATATTACTACTTTGTGGTGCTCTACTATTAACCCCTGGCTTCTTCACCGATACCGTTGGTTTTTTGATGTTAATTCCACCTATTCGCCAGGCTGTTGCTAAGATTGTCGTAGAAAAAGGTAAGCTTCAAATATTAAACGGCCAAGGTTTTAGTGGGTTTTCAAGTCACGATGGCTTTAGGCAAAATCATAGTGACCAGGATGGCGATATTATTGATGGGGAGTTTACTAAGGAAGATAAGGGTTCAAATGATGAGGATATTAAGAAGCTTGATTGATCTTAGCTAAAACTTCCGTTCGCCCTGAGCGCGA
>JAWSVC010000012.1:0-129 GCA_033852075.1 Gammaproteobacteria bacterium
AGTTTGAAGTAGACACTACAGACGATAGCTCAACCAGCATCAAAAAAGGTCGTGCACAGTATGCAGGTATTAAAGGCAGCTTTGGTGAAATTCGTGTTGGTCGCCATGATACAGCATACAAAGCTTCAA
>JAWSVC010000012.1:151-6215 GCA_033852075.1 Gammaproteobacteria bacterium
ATTCAAGAGAAAATAACTCTATTAACTACTTGAACACATTTAATGACTTCAGTCTTGCTGTTTCATACGGTGCTGGTGATGATGATATCTCTGGTGATAATGATGATGCAAGGTTCAGTATAGGCGGTATTTATAAAACTAAAAGCCTATACGTAGGTGCTGGCTATGAAGATGTTGATTCTTCAAGCTCTGCATTCAAAGTTGGTGCTAGTTATAGTTTTGGTCAATTTAAATTAGGCGGTGTAGTTGAGACAGTTGATAAAGAAACCGCAGGAGAAGATGAACTTAATCTTATTCTTACAGGTGAGTTTAAGGTCACTGACAATGGATCAATTAAGGCTGTATGGGGTCAAACGGATATCGATGATAGTTCAGTAGAAGATCCGAGTATGTTTGCTATCGGTTATAACCATAAGTTTAATAAGCAAGCTTCTGTTTATATCTTGGCAGCAATTGGTGACAAAACAAATATATCTGATCCTTCAGGTGGTTTACATGAAGCAGGTGGTGTTGATGGTGATGCTACTGCATTGGCAGTGGGTTTGAAGTATAACTTCTAATAAGCTTATAAAGCTACAAACTCCCTAATTTTAAAGGCGCCGTATTAATGGGCGCCTTTTTTATAGTATCTAAATGCTAATGAATACCTTTGTTATTTAGATATTCACCTGCTTTTTTATCGGATTGCATTATGTGGTCGGTTAGCCAGTTCTTTAGGAAATTCATTACATCGATACTAAGTGATATTTTTCCTGAATCAAATTGAATATTGAGTTCTTTTACTTCGGCTGTTAGTTCATCATGCTCGCGCTTGTGTGCATCAAAATCAGGATAGTTATTAGCTTGGAAAAGTTGTTCTTCATATGCAAAATGTTTTTCTGTATACACAACCAAGGCATGTAATATTTTGCCAAGTACTTCGTTAGTTTCTCCCTTGAGCATGGATTCATGTAAAGAATTAACCATGCTTATTAATTTTTTATGATGAGTATCAGCTGTTTCAAGCCCAACGCTCATGTTGTCATTCCATTCCATTAGTGGCATTTTTATTCTCCAAATAAATTACCTTATCTTAATAAAAATAGCAGATGACTAATAATATTATCAGTCTAAGCCGATTTTATTGTTGTATTTAAATGCATTAGCATGAGTGTATGTAATTAGGATTATTGATATTTAAAGCTAGGCTTATATTTTAATCGTGCTGTGCTATACATTATTGATGGGATTTTTTGGGGAGAGATAAATGATTATTACATCAGAAGCATTCGAACATAATGGAGAATTATCTGCAAAATATACATGCGAAGGCGGTGATATTTCGCCACCATTATCATGGGAAGGTGTTCCTGAAGCGGCGAAAAGTTTAGTGTTGATTGTTGACGATCCTGATGCCCCAGATCCTGCAGCGCCTAAAATGACATGGGTGCATTGGGTTTTGTATAATATCCCTGTAACCGCTAATGGTTTAAAAGAGGCTATTTCGGTAGGTGAATTGCCAATTGGTACTCTTGAAGGGACTAATGATTGGCAGCGTACAGGTTATGGGGGTCCTTGTCCGCCAATTGGAAGGCATCGTTATTTTCACAAACTTTATGCCCTTGATAAGGTCTTGCCTGATCTTGGTAACCCTACTAAGGTTGATCTGGAAACAGAGATGTCTGGGCATGTAATTGCTAGTGCAGAGCTTATCGGAACTTATATAAAGTCAAAATAGAGATCTGCAAAAAATCAATAAAATTTGCATGGTCAGCTGCGAGATATTCAGGAGTAGCTGGTTTCAATTATTTGCCAAAAAATAGGTTTGCCATTAATCTGGAGTAACTTTACAGTTATTTTAGATTAAGTTAATTGTTGCTTATGAGTACAAAAAATAATCATTTAGAACTTGGTACATCAACTGATGCTATCTTAGAAAGTATCTCGGATGGGGTTTTTACGGTAGATCTTAATTGGCGTATTACCTCATTTAATCGTGCGGCTGTTGAGATAACCGGTGTTTCAAAAGATGATGCTATTGGTCGCCTTTGTTCGGAAGTTTTTTGTTCAAATATGTGTGATTCATCTTGTGCATTAAGAAAGACCTTTGAATCTAAAAAACCGGTGATTAATCAGTCTGGCTTTATTATTGATTCATCAGATAATCAGATCCCGATCAGTGTTTCAANNATTTAAGTGAAATTGAAACACTAAAATCAGAGCTTAAAGAGTCATCTAGTTTTGGCGGCTTTGTGACTCATAGTCCAGCTATGCAAAGCGTCATTGAAACAGCTAAGGCTGTTGCTAATAGCTCATCCACGGTTTTGATTAAAGGTGAAACTGGAGTTGGGAAGGAATTATTAGCTAAATCTATTCATGAAAATGGACCAAATTCATCAGAGCCATTTGTTGCCGTAAATTGCGGAGCATTGCCGGATTCTTTGCTGGAATCAGAATTATTTGGTTATAAGAAAGGGGCTTTTACGGGAGCATATTCTAATAAACCAGGAAGATTTGCCATGGCTGGTAAAGGAACCATATTTCTTGATGAAATAGGGGAGATCAGTTTTGCAATGCAGGTTAAATTATTGCGGGTATTGCAGGAAGGAACCTATGAGCCTTTAGGGTCAACAAAAACCGAAAAATCTAAGGCTAGAATTGTTGCAGCAACCCATAGAGATCTTGCGTTAATGGTTAGAGAAGGAAGTTTTAGGCAGGATCTTTATTATAGGATTAATGTGATTTCCCTGAATATACCTCCTTTAAGAAAAAGAAAGGAAGACATACCTTTTTTAGCGGATTATTTTTTAAATAAATATAATAAGATTCAGAATAGAAACGTTAAATTCATAAATGCCGATGTATTTTCAGTGTTATTAGAACATGATTGGCCTGGGAATATTCGTGAGTTAGAAAATGTTATAGAGAGGGCCGTTGTCCTGTCGGGGTCAAATGAAATAAATAGACAACAATTACCTCCGGAATTTATGGGGGCTTCAAAAGCAACTGTAGAAAAGATTCAGAGTGCAGAATCTGCTATGAAACCAGCTATTGAGTCAAATGAGAAAGAAATAATAATAAATGCACTTAAAGATAATAATTATAATCGTGGTAAAACCGCGCAAGCTTTAGGCATACACAAGACAACCCTTTACAGAAAAATGATTAAATACGCTATAGAAGTTTAATGGTCAGCTATTAACTTTTTGAGGTTAATATTTTTATCATAGATTGCATATTTGCAACTATTTAATGCAACTAAACATTGCGAATATGCATTAATAAAGTCGTGTTCTTAATCCATCTGTTTTAAGTCATTAAAAATAATCCTTTTAGATCAATTGCATAAGTGAAAATTATTGTTCGTGAGTTTTTGGCACGAATATTTCTATATATTTATTGTTACGTATAGATGAAGTGTTATTGCCTGGTGGAAATTATAAGGTGATTAATACGCCAGCCAGGTAATTTAAGAAGATGTTAAATGAGGAAGATTAAATGATTATTGCAATAACAGCTGATAAGGGTGATTTGAAATCAAGAGTAAATCCAAGGTTTGGGAGAGCTCCTGTTTTTATCGTTTTTGATACAGAAAAAGGTGATTTTGAAGTTGTCGATAACGCGATAAATATGGATGCAACTCAAGGTGCTGGAATACAGGCGGCAAAGACAATCATTAATACTAATGCAGATGTATTGATATCGGGTAGATTTGGGCCGAAAGCATTTAATTTGTTAGAAAATTCATCAGTTAAAACATATGTGAGTGGTGAGATTACGGTTAAAGAAGCGATAAACCAATACTTGGCAAATAATTTGAAAGAGTTTACTAAAGAAGAAGTTTTATAGGCGGTATTAGATTGATATTAGCAATAGCATCAGGCAAGGGTGGAACAGGGAAAACTACCATCTCAACTGCATTGGCAGTTGCGGCAAAGCAAAAGGTTAATTTTTTCGATTGCGATGTTGAAGAACCTAATGGAATGATTTTTTTAAAACCAGAATCTGTTACTACGGAACAGACCTTTAGCCAAGTGCCACAAATTGACAAAGAAAAATGTACGAGTTGTGGCGCTTGCGAGAGTTTTTGCCAGTTTAATGCGATTATTACCCTTGCGGGCAGAACAATAGTTATGAATGAGATGTGTCATGATTGCACTGGGTGTGGTTATGTATGTCCCAATAACGCTATTAGTTTTAATCCATTTAAGATTGGAGAGATCAATAGAGGTATTCATTTATCTCCTGATGGATTTGAGATAAATGTTGTTTCAGGAGTACTGGATATTGGAAGAACCATGTCTCCGCCACTTATTCGTCAAGTTAAAAAAGATATTAAGCCTGGTGAGTTAAATATTCTTGATTGTCCACCCGGCAGTTCTTGTCCAATGTTAACGGCTGTAGATGGTTCTGATTATGTAATTTTAGTTACAGAACCAACAGCATTTGGTTTGCATGACCTTTCAATAGCTGTTGATACATTGCGTGAAATAAATATTCCTTTTGGTGTGATAATCAATAAGTCTGATATCGGAGATAGTGGCGTTACTGATTATTGTAAAAAAGAAGAGATCGATATTCTGTTGGAAATAAACTCTATGCCAGAAGTAGCCAAACAATATTCTGAAGGGGTTAATATCTTAAACGATATTCCCGAAGTTACCGAAAAACTTCAAAAGGTACTTGAAATGATAACTACTGATTATTGTGAGGTTGTATGAAAGAGATCGTAGTAATTAGTGGTAAAGGTGGAACTGGTAAAACTAGTATTACTGCTTCATTTGCGGCCTTAGCAGGCAATTGTATAACTGTTGATTGTGATGTTGATGCGGCAGATTTACATATCTTGCTTAATCCTGAGATTAAGGAGCAAAACAGATTCATAAGTGGCAAGTTAGCAAGTATTGATTCTGATTTATGTATAGATTGTGGAAAGTGTAAATCAAAGTGTAATTTTGATGCTATCCGGCAAAAAGATAATAAATACTATATCGAATCCTCATTGTGTGAAGGCTGCGGACTATGCAATTTTATATGTCCGGCTGGGGCAATTAAATTTGAATCCAGAGATTGCGGGGAATGGTATAAATCGGAAACTAAATATGGACCGATGGTGCATGCAAAACTTGGAATTGCAGCAGAAAACTCTGGCCGTTTAGTTTCATTAATTAGAGACGAAGCTAAGAAGTGGGCTAATCAGATCGATTGTGATTTGATCTTAATTGACGGTCCTCCTGGAATAGGGTGCCCGGTAATTTCTTCTATCAGTGGAGTTGATGGCGTTTTAGTTATTACTGAACCAACATTTTCTGGTATTCATGATTTAGAGAGGATATTAGAGCTAACCAAACACTTTAAAATAGATACCATGGTGGCGGTTAATAAATTTGATATTAATACTGATAATACCCGCAAGATAAAGAAAATGTGTTTTGCATCAGATGCAAAATATGTAGGTAAAATTTCCAGTGATCAAGGTATGGTAAATGCGCAAATGCAGGGCATGAGTATCGTTGAGTATGGAAATAGTAAATGCGTTAAAGAAATTGAGAATATATGGTTCAACGTAAAGAATTGGGTTGAACAATAGATTAATAATTTTGATTAAAATTAAGGAGAAAACATGAAAATAGNNTATGTCAGCATTTTGGTCATTGTGATCAGTTTGCTTTGATTCAGGTAGATGATGAAACAAAACAGATTGTTGATGAGCAAATGGTTAATCCACCACCACATGAACCAGGTTTATTACCTCGTTGGTTAGGTGAAAGAGGTGTTACTGCGATTATCGCAGGAGGAATGGGATCAAGAGCTCAGCAGTTATTCGTAGCTCAAAATATCGATGTTATTGTTGGCGCGCCTGTAGAAACACCTGCAAATTTGGTCCAATCGTTACTTAACAATACTTTGGTTTCTGGAGTGAATTGCTGCGACCATTAATGGTTTGTAAGTAACCGGCCATATATTTAAGTATTGATTGTTAAAATCAAAGAAGATTGCTCCCTATTCTTTTATAAATAGGCGTTGAGTAAAGGCATAAATATAGGCTTTCCAAAAAAAAGAAGCCGTCATACCGGCGAAGGCC
>JAWSVC010000012.1:6255-100866 GCA_033852075.1 Gammaproteobacteria bacterium
GCTCAGGGAACTTGAAAAATTTAAGTCTAAAATCACCTGTTTCATTCAGAAACCTTGCTACGCATGGCTTTCCAAAGACAGGTAATATTTTCCCCGGACAGTAGTGGGTCTTCACCGGCATGACGATTGATTTAAAATCCAAGGAAATATCGTGAGTGATAAACCCATAACCATTAAAATTATTGTAGATAACAATGCAGCTGATAAATTTTTGTCAGAGCATGGCTTTTCTGTATATATCGAAAATGGTACAGATAAGATCATTTTTGATTGTGGTCAAAGTGACGCCTTTATACCGAATATTGCAACAGCTGGGATCGATTTGGCAGATATTAACAAGCTTGTTGTAAGTCATGGTCATTATGATCATACCGGGGCGATTCGGGATATCCTCAATTCTTCTAATAACATAGCTTTATTCGCACACCCGGATATTTTTGAAACCAGATATTCCATTCATGCAGGAAAAGATCCCAGGAATATCTCTATAAAAAATTCGCAGGTTAATTCATTAAATGACTTGCCTGAAAATCAAAAGCATTTTTCAAATGGTCCAGTACAAATATCTGATAATATATATTTAACTGGTGAGATTGCTCGTAATAATGATTTTGAAGATACCGGAGGCCCATTTTATTTGGATACGGAACAAAATGTGGCAGACATTATTTATGATGACCAATCACTTTGTATCGAAACCGTAAATGGAGTGGTGTTGTTAACTGGATGTTGTCATTCGGGCATAGTTAATACCATGGATCATATTCAAAATTTCCTTGATCGAAATATTTATATGGTTATTGGGGGATTGCATCTAAACAGAGCTTCGAAGAGCAGGCTTAAAAAGACTATTAAGGCATTTAATGATTTTGGGGTTGAACGGATTATTCCATGTCACTGTACTGGTGAAGAAGCTGTAAAAGTTATGCGAAAAGAATTAGGTGATATTGTTGAACCTGGGTATGCAGGAATGGAGATTGAGTTATAAGGAAATTTAGATAAGAGTTGTTTTATAGAAAACACTTGGAGCATGGTTTTCTGCCAAGTAGAGATTTATCGTTTATGTGCCCGGCAGTATTGCTACGGAGATGCCAAATGGGTTTCGGCCAAAACTGAAGAATATAATAAGTAATATAACTTCACTAATTGGCGCTTTTGCTGCCGGGTTCTTTGTTATCTTGTTCCTGTTGCTAGATAGCATGTACCCCGGTAATTTCTACATGCATCTCAGCTAAAATTTGCACGGCATCATTTTCTTTAGATGCATCTATACGGGCGCACACACCACAATCAGAGCTTAGGTGGCGAGGTACTGGGACAAGTTTGCAATTGATATCTTTATTTTTTAAGACCTTTTCAGCTCTGAATGCATGGTTGCTGGTATGGAATAGAATTACTGCATGATTTGCGCTTGTCATAAAGTTCTCCGGGAAATCTGTCTAACCGCATCAATTGCCTTTTCCAAGTCCTGTTTCTTAGTAAAAATACTTGGTGCAAAACGTATGGTTCCTTCAGGAAAAGTACCAATGGTTTTATGTGCAGCGGGGGAGCAGTGAAGACCAATACGACATTGAATGCCAAATTCATCATCTAAAATAAATCCGGCTTCAGATGGAGATAAGCCATCGATATTAAATGATATGGTATCCACCTGCAGCATTGGGTCTAGTGTTCCGTAGACCTTAACTCTATCTATACTATTTAGGCCGTCTATCATGAATTGGGAATGTTTTCGGTGGGTGTTTTGAATCGATTCGATTCCTCTTTCTAAAATCCACCTTACTCCGGCATTAAGACCAGCTAAGCCCATGGCATTAAGAGTTCCGCTCTCAAAAATATCAGGCAGCATTTCTGGTTGAGCTTCATATTCCGACCTGCTTCCGGTTCCGCCTCTTTTTAGTGGGCGTAATCGGGATATGTCTACGCGATCACCAATAACCAAACCACCAGTTCCCATTGGGCCAAAAAGTGACTTGTGACCGGTGAATGCCAGTAGATCTATGTTGTCGCGGTTCATATCAATAGGGACTGCGCCAGCTGAAGCAGCAGTATCGACAAGCATTAATAAATTGTGTTTTCTGGCGATAAGACCGACATCAGCTATTGGCAGTAAGGTTCCAACTACGTTTGATGCGTGGTTTAGTACAATAAGAGTCGTATTGGGTTTGATTGCAGCTTCAATTAATGCGCTATCCAAAGATCCATCTGGTTTGCAATTAACAACCGATAATTCAATGCCATTTTCTTCAAGATGCTGTAATGGACGCATCACCGAGTTATGCTCCATCGAGCTCGTAATAACATGATTGCCAGGGTGGAGTAGGCCGTACAATGCGAGATTAATCGACTCAGTTCCGTTGGAACCAAAAACAACCCGAAGAGGGTCATCAAAGCCAAAAAGTTCGGCAATAGATTCCCGTGTTGATTCAACTATCCTTCCAGCTTCAATTGAAAGGCTGTGTCCACTACGACCCGGGTTAGCGCCAACGTGTTCAAGATAATGCGTTATGGCGCTGCTGACATCAGGCGGTTTAGGCCATGATGTCGCAGCATTATCCATATAAATTGGAGAAGCTGATTGCATTGATTAAGCTTTTGGGGTGATTATGAGCTTAAATTCACCAGCGTTTTCTTCAACAGAAACATCGCAATTCAGCGAACTAATCGCCCGTAAAATATTTTCCCGTGAAGTAACTGTATCAACAAGCACACTTACAGTTTCTCCCTGAGGTAAATTCTTTAATGCCGTTCTGGTTCTGATTACAGGTTCCGGGCATGATAGTCCTCTTACATCTATATTCTTCATGATGATTATTCCTTTAGCTATCGAATCGTTCACGCATAGTGAACCCAAGAATTACACAAAATACTAATCCGATAATAACGGCGATTTGACCATTTGTACCGGGACCACCAACCTGCAAAACTTCATTAACAACTTTGTCTGGTTTTGCTGCCAATAAAAAGTTATGTGCAAATCCAGCTCCGACAATCATGCCGATGACAAATACTCCTGAATCGGTATCACCTTCACCAGATAAGAACAGCTGGCGTCCAGGGCACCCTCCGGCAAGAGCAAAAGCAAGGCCAGCAAGAATCATCCCAAGAAAATTCCAAAGATAATTACTGTGTGCAATTGGTTGAGAAATAAAACCAGCATTAAACTTACCAATGATAAGGTTTACGATAAAAGCGATAATAAGCATTGCAGCTAGGCCATACAGCAAATGGAAGTCTCTGATTAATAAGGCGTCACGAATTGCCCCCATTGTGCAAAATCTGGTGCGTTGAGCAATAAAACCAATGAGTAGGCCAACTGCTAACGATATAAGGATAGGGGCGTACATAGCTCCAGGTCCTTTAGTACTGGCAAAAATAAATCCAGGTTGTGTGAAACTAAGTATTAATACCCCAATCATTAAACCTGGAAGAATCCATCCCGCTGCTTTAAAAGTTTTGTGTGAACGTCCAAGGGTGAAGCCATTTTTTAGGAACCATGCGCCAATGCCGATGCCAATGGCAAGACCTGGTAGCCCAATTAAAGAATTAAGATCTCCTCCTGCCAAACGCAAAATAGCTCTCCATGGGCATCCAAGAAAAACCAATGCGCCAATCATCGCAAAGGCTCCAAGAACGAATCGAACAATAGGCGCAGAACCTGCTCGAGCTTTGAATTCACCAAAAATTAAGGCTGCTAAAAAAGATCCGAGCACAAAAGCAGGAATCTCCGGGCGTAAATATTGGACAACTGCGGCACGATGAAGTCCTAAAGCGCCAGCAATATCGCGTTCAAAGCAGGCGACACAAACACCCATGTTAGTAGGGTTTCCTAATTTAGGTAAAATGCCTGCAAGTAATCCAATAATGGCACCAGCAAATATGATGCCCCACTTAGAGGCAAAAAATTTAGTAAGTTTATCGCGCATAAGATATCCATTTCTTTCTTAGTTAATACAAGAGCAAGGATTGTAAGCCCGTATAGTTAATGGCGTCAAATAAGAGTTAATATTATGTAAATTATAGGTGCTTTGTCTGCGCTTTATAATTTGTGTATAGTTCCCAGCATTATTACTAACCGGATAGTCGAATTGGAAAACGCATCTGCACAAATTAAAACCCTTAGGAAAGAGATACAATACTGTATCTTTGCAGATCGTTTCGGCTTCAATAAACGGCTAAGCGGATTACAACGCAGAATAAAAGAAAATAAACCTATAGATAAAGGGCTTGAAAAACTTAGTCTGGATATCGAAATTTCAAAGCAGGCCCTGCAGACACGCGCTAAATCTATTCCGGAAATAACCTATGATGAATCGCTGCCCGTTTGTGAACGTAGAGAAGAGATAGCTGAGCTGATTAAAAACAATCAGGTGGTTATTGTCTGTGGTGAAACCGGTTCCGGTAAGACCACTCAGCTTCCCAAGATTTGTCTGGAGGCAGGGCGCGGTATTGACGGTAAGATTGGTCATACACAGCCGCGTCGAATTGCTGCGCGAAGTGTATCCAAGCGTATTGCCGAAGAGATGAAGGTGGAGTTGGGGAATCAGGTCGGTTTTAAGGTCCGGTTTTCTGATCAAGTGAAGAAGGAAAGTCTGGTTAAACTAATGACCGACGGTATTCTTTTGGCCGAAACCCAAACCGATAGATATCTTAATGAATACGATACAATTATCATTGACGAGGCACACGAACGTAGCCTGAATATCGATTTTCTTCTGGGTTATTTAAAACAGTTATTACCAAAAAGGCCTGACCTAAAGGTTATTATCACTTCAGCCACGATTGATCCAGATAGCTTTTCCAAACACTTTAATGATGCACCTGTTATTGAGGTTTCCGGCAGAACCTATCCGGTAGAAGCGCGCTATCGTCCACTTTATCATGAAGATCCAGAAATGGATGACAAGGATTTATTGCAGGGTGTTAATGATGCCGTGAATGAGCTGGGTAGAGTCAGTAGTGGCGATATTCTGGTGTTTCTGGCCGGGGAGAGAGATATCCGCGAGGCTGCGGATTTTTTGCGCAAGTCGCAACCTACAGCCGAGATTGTGCCACTGTTTGCCAGACTTTCCCCAGCAGAGCAGATGAAGGTATTTGCCCCTCATGGTGGCAGACGTATAGTGCTGGCGACAAATGTTGCCGAGACCTCGCTTACCGTGCCGGGAATCAGATATGTGATTGATTCTGGTAAGGCCAGAATTTCGCGTTACAGCTATCGAACAAAGGTGCAGCGCCTGCCTATAGAACAGGTGTCTCAGGCTAGTGCTAATCAGCGTATGGGGCGTTGTGGTCGTGTAAGTTCCGGTATATGTATACGTTTGTATTCGGAAGAGGACTTCCTGAATCAGGATGAATTTACGCAACCGGAAATCTTGCGCACCAATCTGGCCTCGGTAATCCTGCAGATGAAATCCTTACGGCTTGGTAATATCGAAGACTTTCCATTTGTAGAAAATCCGGATAGCCGCTTTATCAACGATGGTTATAGATTACTGCAGGAGCTGGGCGCAGTTGATGAAGATAATGAGATAACCAAGGTTGGTAAAATACTGGCAACTTTTCCGGTAGATCCGCGCATATCCAGAATTCTGCTTGAAGCCGCTGAACTGAATTGTCTTAACGAGCTGCTGATCATCGGTAGTGCCATGGGTACTCAGGATCCACGTGACAGACCATTTGAAAAGCAGGGTGCAGCAGATCAGGCGCATGGTGAATTTCAAAGCGAATTATCTGATTTTATCTTCTATATGAATTTGTGGAATGAATACCACAAGGCCAGCAAGGAGCTTTCGCAAAACAAGATGCGCAAGTGGTGTAAGCAAAGATTTGTCTCATATCTACGCATGCGTGAATGGATTGATGTTCACAAGCAACTTAAGCAACAGGTATCAGACCACAAATATAAGCTTAATGAACAGCCGGCGGAATATGAGCCAATTCATCAGGCACTGTTAGCAGGTCTTTTGGGGAATATTGCCGTTGTAACCGATAGAAATGAATATACTGGTGCGCGTAATAACAAGCTGCGGGTATTTCCGGGATCGGCTCTGGTAAAAAAACAACCCAAGTGGCTTATGGCTGCGGAACTGATTGAAACATCGCGCCTGTTCGCCAGCACTATTGCCAAGATTGAGCCGCAATGGATTGAACAGACAGGCGCCCACCTGTGTAAACACCACTATTACGAACCACACTGGGAAAAGAAACGCGGGCAGGTGATTGGTTTTGATCGTGTTACCTTGTATGGTTTAACCATTAACCCTAAAAAGAAGATTAATTTCGGTTTGCTTGATCCGGTAACCGCTCGTGAAATATTTATTCGCAGTGCTTTGGTAGAACAGGATATCGACTTGCGGGTTGAATTTTTCCGTAAGAACCGGCAGATTCTTGAAGAGATAAATTTGCTGGAATCAAAGTCGCGTCGCAAAGATATACTGGTAGATGAAGACAGGATATTTGATTTTTATGATGAAAGAATTCCTGCGCATATAAACAGTAAGGCAGCGTTGGAAAAGTGGTTAAAAAAGGTAGATGAAAATACGCTTGCTTCGTTGCTGATGACCAAAGAAGAGCTGATGAAACATGAGGCTGAAGATGTCACTGAAGCGCAGTATCCAGACAGGATCATAATTGATGATATCTCCTTTGCTCTTGATTACCACTTTGAACCCGGGCATCCAAAAGACGGGGTTACCATCACAGCGCCACTGGTGACTTTAAATCAATTAAGACAGGAAAGGCTGAATTGGCTGGTGCCGGGAATGCTGGAAGAGAAGATAACCCATCTGATCAAGGCTCTTCCTAAAAAGATCAGGAAAAACTTTGTGCCGGTCCCGGAGTTTTCCAAGGCATTAATGCAGTCAGTTACTCAGGAACACAAAGAGAGTTCCTTGCTGGTTTTTATATCCAATCAATTACGTAGAATGACAGGTGTAGAAGTAACCCGTGAAATATGGAATGAAGTACAGGTTCCATTACACATGTTAATGAATATCCGTGTAGTTGATGAAAATGGTAAACACCTTGGAGCAGGGCGCGATCTACTGAAACTGCAACGTGATTTTGCTCAGCAGATTAAATTGGCATTGGCAGTAGAAGTTGATTCCCCATTTGAGCGCGATCAGATAACTGAATGGGATTTTGATGAACTACCAAAAGAACTTGAGGTAAATCGCGGCGGGGTATTGATAACCGCATATCCAGCAATAGTGGTACATGGCGATGTGATCTCTTTAAAGCTTATGTTCGATAAATCTAATGCTTTAGAAAGAAGCAAGGAAGGATTGCTTCGCCTGTTACAGATTAGATTCAAGGAACAAGCAAGGTATATAAATAAGAATATTCCTGGTTTCGAGCGCATGGCTCTTCACTACACATCAATAGGAAAAAAGGAAGAGCTGCGTAATGATATAACCGATGCGGTGTTTGAAAAGGTGTTTATCAGCGATAAAGAGCTGCCGCGTAGCAGAGAAGAATACGAACAGTTGTGTGAAAATAACAAGGTCGAGCTAATACCAACAATGAATAAGATCGCAGCTGTTGCAGAAAAGGCATTGTCATCTGCTCATAGGTTGCGTAAAACCTTAAAAGGAAATGTAAATCTATCCTTTGTTAAGATCTATCAAGAGATAGACTTACAACTATCGTCATTGATATATTCTGGGTTTATTAGCGCAACCCCAATAGAGTGGTTAGAACATATTCCGCGTTATATAAACGCACTAGAAGTAAGGTTGGAAAAATTGGAATATGATCCAAAACGTGATGCACAGTGGTCAAATGAAATCTATCCATATGAACAGCAATATCAAGAACTGCATTTAAAATACGATGATATAAAAGAAGTGATATTGCTGCGTTGGATGCTGGAAGAATTCAGGGTTTCAATATTCGCTCAGGAACTTAAAACTTCTATTCCAATATCTGCTAAAAGAATTGAAAAGCAGATCGGGACCATTAAAAAACTATAGATCACGTTATCAATCAATTACTGATGCTGATTCCAGTTATTACTGATGCTGATTCCAGTTGATGCTCCTTTAACAATTCAAAATATTTCCCACTATCAATAAGTTTTTTAATCCATGATTAAAGGCTTCAAACATTAGTTATTATTCATTTGATTGCTAGTTGAAAAGTTAAATTTTTATTAACAAATCTTAACCTAATTGACCTATCATAAAATTCATGTATTATTGAGCGCTAATTTAAATGGACTTGGCACAATGTGATTTTAATCACATTTTAAGTGTTTTTAATTTTTAAATAGTTTTCAGCTTTTTGGACATAAAATGCTTAAAAGTTGATTTTAATTAATCCACTAGGAATGGAATCTTTTTGGTTTATAGGGCACAAACCAATCAGGAGAATACAATGAAACGCATTATCGTTTTATTCTTATTTGCTGTTTACTTAAACAACGCATTTGCTGGACAGCCGGGGGCAATTACTAAACCTCAAATTCCAGTTAATCCAACCGCGATAGATATCAAAGATATAAAAATTGATTTTGACAGCCTTGCTAAATCTGGAGAGATTAAATCTAATCAGTTGTTAGTTAAATTCAAAGAGACTGCAAATGTCTTGGCAGCACCTACATTACAGTCTGCCGCGATTGAAAAGATGAAATCTTTCTTCTCACCAATGAAAAAATTGGCATCACAGGCAAAACTGTTTTCACAATGGAAGGTTGTTACCTTTGAAAAGGGTCAAAGTCTTAACAACATGTTTTCTATCTTAAAAAATGATCCGAATGTTGAATATATTGCACCAAACTTGAAATTAAAGATTCAAGCAACTATCCCAAATGATCTTACCGCTGATCTATGGGGCTTAAATAACGACGGCACATCATTTGATGTAGACGACGGAAATGGTAATTTAACTACAATCCAGCCAACTGCTGGTATTGATATTAATGCTCCTGAAGCCTGGGATATCAGGACTGATGCCAGTGATGTTGTTGTAGCCGTTATTGATACTGGAATTGATTACAATCATCCTGAACTAAATGCAAATATATGGACCAATCCAGGTGAGATAGCTGGTAATGGTATTGATGATGATGGTAATGGCTATATAGATGACGTTCATGGTTATGATTTTGTAAATCGTGATGGTGATCCGATGGATGATCACGGTCATGGTACTCACTGTTCAGGTACAATTGCTGCGTCTGGTAATAACGGAAGTGGAGTAGTAGGTGTTACCTGGTCGACTCAATTGATGGGTGTGAAAATCTTGAGTGCCGGAGGTTATGGATATACTGCAGATATCATTGAAGGCATTTTGTATGCAGCTGATAATGGAGCTAAGGTATCAAATAATAGTTACGGTGCTATGGTTCCTGATGCAGTTTATGCAGAAATGTTACTCCAGCCATATCGTGATGCATTACAGGCAGTAGGTGAATCTGGAATGCTATTTGTTGCTGCAGCTGGTAACGATTCAATTAATATTGATCAGTATGGCTACTCAGTGCCTTCAAGCTTTGATTTGCCAAATATCATTAGTGTTGCAGCTCTTGATTATCAAGGAAGCTTGGCTGAATTCTCTAATCGCGGTTATCACCATACAGATATTGCGGCTCCTGGTGTACTTATAAAAAGTACATTACCAAGTGATAGCTATGCGAGTTGGAACGGTACCTCAATGGCTACTCCTCACGTAGTTGGTGTTGCGGCGCTTATGAAAGCAGAGGCACCACAACTTGATCCTGTTGCTATGAAGTCTATTTTGATGAATACAGTTACTGCAAATGATAATCTTACTGGGTTAGTAAGAACTGGCGGTATTCTTAATGCGCAAAAGGCTCTGGAGGCTTTAAAAGCAAGCTGCGATAGTTTTACTGCTACACCTTCTAAGCATCGTGATGCTGGACGCGCTCATACATGCAATAGTTGGTATATTTGTGCTGATGGTTCAAATGAGCAGATTGGATACTCATTTACTTCTACCCAAGTTACCTTAACTGAAAAATCTGAAGGATATTACGTAACTGATGGTTCATGTGATGCTTCATTAGATCTACCACCAACCATTTCGTTGATTGGAAAAGTAGAAGAATATATACGTGTTGAATCAGAATATTCTGCTGAATCAGCAACCGCATCTGATGTTGAAGATGGTGACTTAACAGCAAGTATTCAAGTTAGCAGTAACGTTGATACTAGCGTTGAAGGTAGTTATATCATCGAATATTCCGTTACCGACTCTGCAGGTAACAGAACCGTTGAAACTCGTCTTATACATGTTCTTGAAGATTCTAAACCAAATATGCAGCTTTTAGGTCCAGTATGTTCATTCTTCTATGGATGTGAATATGTTAGACATGTTGTTAATGAGCCATATATGGATCCTGGTTATACTGCATGGGATGTACTAGATGGAGATATCACCGATAGAGTTACATATTTTGGGGATATTTTAGATAATTTGGATCAGGTTGGTAACAGGGGTGAAGTTTTCTATGAGGTAACCGACCTTGATGGTAATACTTACGCTCCATCTTGGGGACAGTTCAGGCATTTAGTAGTTCTACACCAAGATAACCCTTATATTCTAAGAGGGGATCTTGTAGATGGATATGTAAATGTATTTAAAACATATAGAAGAGATGAGCTAGAAGGGCATCCGGTATTTCAAGTAAATAAGCCATATGCTCTTGACTATGTTGATGGATATTTAGGTGAGGACAGTATTTCAGTTTATAACCCAACTGATTACACAGTTGCAGGTGATTACGATGTTATCTATACCGCTACTGATAGTGAAGGTTATACCGATGAAGTTAGAGCGCTAGTTCAGGTTATTGAGGATGTTACTGCTCCTGAAGCAAACACTTACTGTGATCAACATGCATATGTAGAGCTGAATTCGGATCCGGAAGATGTTAGATATGATTGTGCATATCCGGTTGATGATCTTGACCCAAGCCCTGTTAGAGAGGTTACCGGTGAAGTAGATACATCTATTGCTGGTGATTATGAAGTTACCTACAGATTATATGATGCAAGTGGTAATGAGTCTTTCTGGGTACAAACAGTAACTGTAGTAGATGGTACTACCCCGTCAATAACAAGTCGTACTGCAGAGGGTGGTCCTCGCTCTATGACGATCTCTGGTACTGCATACGACCCAGACAATAATATTGAAAAAGTTGAAGTTAAGCTTCATTACAATATGACTGAATGGGTAACTGTAGAAGGAACTGAAGATTGGTCAATAACTCTTGAAGATCTCCCACCTGCAAATTACAACGTTTATATACGAGTTACTGATACAACTGGATTGCAATCTAAAATGTACACATCGCAAACCACAATCAATGGTGTGTTTGTTTGGGATGCAAAGATAGATTCAATTGATTACTCAATGGTTGGTAATAATGTAACTGTATTTGGTACTGCATCTGATGTAGATGGCGATCTTGAGTATATAGAGTTGACTCTGGAAACAGATGGAAATGTCTATTTCGGGATAATAGCTGAAGGTACCGATAACTGGTCTTACGAATTTACAGATCTAGATAAGGGTAATTACAGAGTTTTGGCTTATGCCTATGATGCAGAAAATCATATGAGTCAGAGTGCAGAGATTAGCTTTGTAGTTGGTATGAATAAACCTGTAATTGATTCATATACCGTAACTGGCGGTGAGCAAACGGTTCACGTTACAGGTACTGCTTCAGATATTGATGGCGATCTGTCAAAGATACTTATTGGAATTGGAGATAGTACAGAATGGCACCTGGCAAATGGTATCGAAAACTTTAGTTTGACGGTAACAGGTGTGGAAGCTGGCTCTCATGAAGTTAGAATATGGGTGTTGGATGATGAAGATAATGGTGACGTAGTAACCGAGACTGTTGTAGTTCTTCCTGCTGCATGTGTTGAATATGTAGCAACATTATCAGAACATGAAGCAGCAGGTAGGTCTTATTCAGAAACTGAGATGGAAGGTGAAACTTGCTGGGGATCATTCTGCTATGGTGGAATCGAAGTAACAACTTGGTATGCCGCAGGTTCTGGTGAAGAACTTGGTACGGATGGTAATGCTCAAGTTACTTTGATCGAGGATTCTGGTAATTATGTTCAGGGTGAATGCCCAGAGTCACCACTACCTCCAACTGTTGAGTCATATCAGATAGCTGAAAATTCATATAACCAATTGGTTGTAACTGGTGTAGCTTCAGATCCGAATAATGACATTGATCGTGTTGTACTTGGGTTAGGTGCTGTAACTGGTATCGTTTGTGAAGGTACTACTAACTTTACTTGTGTATTAGTTTACGATGATTATGGTTTTGAAGTTGGAGTAGAATTGTCGTTATCAGTATCAGCATGGGATTCTCGTAATGAAGGTTCCGCTGTACAGTTCTTTACGGCAACCAGACCTGAACAACAACCATCACAACCACCGGTAATAAGCAATATACAGCAAACCAGAGAAGGTACTGTAGAGATTGTTACTGTTACCGTTACTGATGTTGATGATGATCTTGAATATGTTTCTTTAATCAGACTTGATGATATCGGTGTGGTTCAATGTGTAAATACAAGTGGTGATCAGTACAGATGCGATATGCAGCTTCAAGGTACTGATTACGCGACAATGACCTGGAAAGTTCGTGCAATTGATCTTGCTGAAAACATGACTGATTCGGAAGAGTTTACAGTTGTATGGGAAGAAACTCCAACTTGCTTCACTGATACCAATATTAATCATGAGGCAGCTGGCAGAGCTTATCAGCAATACAATATTCTTTACTATGCAAATGGTAGTGATGAATACTTAGGGATGTCATCTGATACTACGTCGCTTGAGCAGCAAGACCAACCAGGAAACTGGGTTAAGGTACCTAGTTGCCAATAATATTTCATAGTAAATATTGCTAAAGTTTATAAAGGGGCTTTTTAGCCCCTTTATATTTTTCACTTATCATAAAGATCAATATGTACTATTATCCATATACGTTATGGGAATTTGTGTAGGACAACACTCTAAAGTATTTCAGGTTTAAACTTCTGTGGGAATTAAGATAAAAAAAAGATTGTTGCTATTTGTGATGCATGTATTGCTTGCATTTGCGCTTTCTATTTCCCGCACCGCATTTGCAATTGATTATATCTATAACCATCAAGAAAAAGACTTGGCTATTAGCCAGTTTAATCTGCGAGCAATTTTTACTAGCAGAATGCGCAGATGGCCAGATGGAACCCCAGTTAAGTTAGTTACTTATAACTATGATCACGCCTTATTTTTGAACGTTTGTTCTAAGATGAAAATCTATCCGATTAATTTTAAACGGGTATGGGACATGGTCATATATTCTGGCGGAGGTGAAGGGCCAATATTTGTTGAAAATGAAGAGGAGATGAAAAAAGTTGTAAATTCGACGCCAGGAGCTATTGGTTATCTTGAAACAGTTGATAAAGGAGGCAAGATAAATGTTCTCCAGATTGACTAATATCATGATAAAGCTAATTTTTGTACTTGTGTTTGTGATTATTTCAACAAGTGTATCGGCGTATGACTTAGGACCAGTTAAAGTGCATGGTTTTATCAGTCAGGGATTCTCACTATCTTCTGGTAATAACTTCTTGGGTGAAAGTACTAGTGGAAGCTTTGATTCTAGTATGGGAGCAATAAACTTATTATGGTCTCCTGACCCAGGAGTATACTTCTCAACTCAATTGATTTCTCGTAACTATGGTGATTCGGAAATTAATGAAGAAGATTTAGCTTTGGATTATGGGCTTATAGGCGTAGATCTATTTACCGGAAGAAATAATCAGATTGATATGCGTGTCGGGCTACTGAAAATTCCAATGGGATTATTTGGTAAAACCAGAGATATACCTGTTACATACCCTGGTGTTGTATTACCACAGGTTATCTATGCAGAATGGACCAGAAACAGTTTCTTAAGATCTAAAGGGGCAGCGATTGAATATAAACATAATAGCCTGATTGGCTCTATTAACATGGAAGCACAGTTTGGTGAAGTAAGGATGCCTCGCAATCAGATTTCAGGTGCAAATGACTCAAATGTTACTAGTGTGCCTGATCCAAAATTCTTGGCCGCTAGTCTTATGTATAACTCACCTGAGAATATGTTCTTTGCAGGAATGTCACGATTATTGGTTGATTATAAAAGTAACTCAAGCTCTAACTCTGGCATTACGACTATGCATAGCAGTAATGAGAATCTTATTACTACCGATATCTTCTCAGCAGGAATCAATTACAATTCATGGGTATTAACCTCTGAATATATGCGGAGAAAGAATGACATAAAGAACACATTTGATCTTTATAATTCAGGAACAGATGTCTTGATTAATAGCTTTGAATTAAAACAAGAGAATATTTCAGATGCCTATTATGTACAGATAGAAAAAATGTTTACCAGCCAGATAAGTGGTTTTATCAGGAATGATCATAGGTATGTGGTTACTTCTGTAGGTAAAACAACAAGTAATTATACAAACTCTTATGTAATAGGGGCAAACTGGAGGCCAACACCAAGTATTTTGGTAAAAGCTGAATATCATAATATTGAAGGTGGTTCTGCAGATATGATACAGATTGATGATAATCCGGATAAAAGTAATGGTTATGATCGGTATTGGGATCTGTTTATGCTGCAGTTTATTTATAGTTTCTAATTCAAAAAACTATTGCACTTGTTTATTCTTCGTTATACCTATTAGCTAGGTAATAATGATTGCCAGGTTAATAATAAAAAAATGATCGTAGGCACATCTCAATTTTGTTGTCCTATAGTTATATAAAATGGATATGGAGATTGAAAAATGGCTGATACATATTTGATTCTAACAATTAATCCAGGATCAACATCTACTAAATTTGCCTTATTTAAAGGTGAGGATGTTGTTATTACTGATACTATTAATCATAGTAGCGATGAATTGGCGCCGTTTGAGAAAATGGTTGATCAATTTGATATGCGTAAGTCTCTTATAGTTGATCAGCTTAAAACTAATAATATTAACCTTTCTGATATTGATGCTGTGGTTGGCAGAGGAGGTCTGTTAAGACCAATTCCTGGTGGAACTTATCAGGTTGATCAGGCAATGATTGATGATTTATATGCTGCTAAAATGGGGGAGCATGCAAGTAATCTTGGAGCCTTGATAGCCAAGGCAATTGCTGATGAAGCAGGATGCAAAAGCTTTATAGTTGATCCAGTCGTTGTTGATGAGCTAAATAATATAGCAAGATATTCAGGTAATCCTTTAATTCCAAGAAAGAGTATTTTTCATGCTCTCAATCAAAAGCGGACTGCTAGAATGGTTGCTGAGCAATTAGGTAAGGAATATGAAAAATCAAATCTGATTGTTGCGCATATGGGAGGAGGAATCTCAGTAGGTTTGCACTCTGATGGTAAGGTAATTGATGTAAATAATGCATTAGACGGTGATGGGCCATTTACACCAGAACGTAGTGGAGGTGTGCCGGTAGGAAGTTTGGTTGGACTATGTTTCTCTGGTAAATATGAAGAAAAACAGATCCGCAAAATGATAAAAGGTGAAGGCGGACTGGTTGCGTATTTAGGTACAAATGATCTAAGAGTTGTAGAGAAACAAATCGAAGATGGTGATATTCAGGCTAAAATGATCTATCAGGCTATGGCATACCAGATAGCTAAAGAAATTGGAGCTCTGGCAACTGTTGTAGATGGAAATATTGATGCAATTGCCTTAACCGGCGGGGTAGCTTATAGCGATAAATTTACTTCCATGATTATTCAAAAAACAAAGTTTATAGCTGATGTTGTTGTCGTTCCTGGAGAAAATGAACTAGAGGCTTTGCGTGACGGTGCTGCTAGAGTTTTATCTGGAATTGATATCCCCAAACAATACTAGTTACCGATTAAGATCCCGAGTGAAATTTTAATCTTTGACTTTTAGTTAAAAGTCATGTTTTTTAAAGACATATTTCGTAGTGGTATTTGATTTAATTATATGTGCTTAAGATATTAAAAATTATTCTTCATTTTACGTATTACTGCAAATACTTCGGGATCTGATGCTAAATCTCTGCCAGCATATTCTTCTGCTGATGTTCTAATAGCTTCGTTATTACAGCGTAAAAATGGATTTATTTTTTTCTCAAGATCTAATGTAGTAGGGATTGTCGGTTTATTCTGACTTACTAATTCTTTAGCTTTTTTTTCAAAATCAATAATTTCTTGATTATCAGGATCTACATGTTTAGCAAATGCAAGGTTTGGTAATGTATATTCGTGAGCACAGAAGATCTGAGTATTATCCGGCAAACTTGCAATTTTTTGTAAAGATTCAAACATTTGTTCGGGATTACCTTCAAAAATTCTGCCGCAACCAGCACAGAATAATGTATCACCACTAAAAAGATAGTTTTCGCTATGGTAGCAAAGGTGGCCTTTGGTGTGTCCAGGTGTTTCTATAGCTGTTAGTGAGATATCAAGCTGAGGGATTTCAATGCAGTCATTTTCTTTGAGTCCGGCATCAAGATCAAGATGAGTTTCGTTAGCAGGCCCAAAAACCGTTAATTTGTATTCATCTTTTAGCTCTATTACGCCTCCGATATGATCGTCATGATGATGAGTAATAAAAATAGCCAATGGCTTTAAGTTTAAGTTTTTTATCGCGTTTTTGACGGGATGGGCGCTGCCTGGATCAAAAAAGACAGCATCTCCATTATCGTTTTTAATTGTCCAAATATAATTATCATTAAAAGCTTTTATCGGGAAAATACTTATCATCGTGTTGTCCATAAACTGAATTAATTTGAGTGGAATACTATTAAGTTTAGAGTAATAGTACATTTTAATTGGTTAATTATCATATAAAATGATTAGTAATTATGTTTTTATACAACTTTAGTCTAATTAATTTGCACTCAAATTTGAATTGTTAGACAAAATAGAAAGTTAACCGTTGTTGTTGAGAGAATATTGCAAAATGACGTCTATAATTATTATGAAATGGAAGTTTTATGTTCAAAATATATGCATATAGGATCAACTGTTAATTTATGATGTAAGTGGTTGTATCTAATATCTTATGTTTTGCATGGTGGCGATAACTAATCAATGGGTTTGAGTAATTATGTCGCAAGATGATAAGTTGCTTTTAGATAGCGCAGATAATAAAGACGATAAACTGGTTTTTGCGGATGATAAACCTGCTGCAATTACTGAAGCTGATGATTCGAATAATGCTGAATCTTTTGAAGATAAACCGTGGAAAGTTCTTGTAGTTGATGACGATGAGATAATTCATGCGGTAACCAAGATGGTATTGGCTGATTATCATTTTGAAAACCGCCCACTTAATATGATTAGTGCTTATTCGGCTAAAGAAGCGCTGGAGGTTTTAGAAGCAGAAGAAGATGTTGCTTTAATTCTTCTAGATATAATCATGGAAACTGATGATGCAGGTCTAAGGTGTGCTAAACAGATCAGAGAAGATCTGCAAAATCACGATGTACGTATAATAATGCGCACAGGCCAGCCAGGGCAGGCGCCAGAGCATGAAGTAATAGTCAATTATGATATTAACGATTACAAAGCTAAAACAGAGCTTACCGCACAGAAATTATTTACCGTTGTTACCGCTTCCTTGCGGTCTTACAAACAAATTAAATCAATCGAGCAAAACAAAAAAGGTCTTGAAAATATTATCGCGGCTTCAAGAAGTATTTTTGAGCTTAATTCATTCCATGTTTTTGCGGAAGGTATTTTAAAACAGCTTGGAACAGTGCTAAATATTGATGAAGATTTTGTGTATGCCAAAAGTTCTGGTTTTACCGCTTATCAAGGAGATGAGCGCCAAAAATATAACATAGTTGCTTCCACTGGTGAGTTTACCGGAAAGGAGAACAAACCGCTTGAAGATGTAATACCTGCGCATATTTTAGAAAAACTTCATGATGCATTAGAAAAAAAGGATTGTATCTTTACTGAGAAGACCTTTACAGGATATTTTGAAAGTCAGCGAGAAGAGCACAGCTTACTTTATTTTCAATCACAAACCCCTTTTTCTGAAATTGATCGCAACCTTATTTCAATTTTTGCCACAAATGTAGCGATAGCATTTGAAAATCTATCTCTAAATAACGAAATTAAAGATACTCAAAAGGAGCTTATTTACACTTTGTCTGAAGTTGTAGAAGGTTATTCAAGAGAGACTGCAGTACATATTAATCGTGTTGGTGCTGTATCGACTTTGATTGGTGAAAAACTGGGTATGTCAGAGGCAGAACTTGAAATTTTGGCTATAGCAGCTCCAATGCATGATATTGGTAAAATCGGAACACCTGATAGCATCTTAAAAAAACCAGGTAAGCTTACCGATGAAGAATATGAAATCATGAAAAAACATGCAGATTATGGATGGAAGATCTTTAAAAACTCAAAAAGAGAGATGATGACAGCTGCAGGCATAATCGCGCATGAACATCATGAAAAATGGGATGGTACAGGATATCCGCAGGGTTTAAAGGGGGAAGATATCCATATTTATGGGAGGATAGTTGGGTTAGCAGATGTTGTTGATGCATTAATAAGTCGGCGTTGCTATAAAGAACCTTGGGCATTTGAAGATGTTATCGAGCTAATAAAAGAAGAGAAAGGAAAACATTTTGATCCCCAGATTGTAGATGCATTTCTTGAATCTATTCCAGAGTATATGGAAATACTTGAGCAGTTACCTATAGAGCAGTGTTAAATGGACTTTTATAGACTGACTTATGATATTCAGAACTCTTAAAGCGAGGATAATTCTTTCAACGGTATCTGTTGTATTATTATCGTTATCGTTTCTAACTTATTATCAAGTAGTCGAAGCCAAAAAAAAACTTACAGAACAAATAGAAAAAAAAGCGATATCAGTTACACAAATTACACGTGATTATATAAAGATGAGGCATCAGGAACTGCTCAAAAACGGTTCGAAGATGTATTTGTTAAAAAAAGAGTTAATAAAATCAAAAGTAGACGCTATTTATAAAATAATAGAGAGTAATCATAATTTTTTGATTTCTGACGGAATAAATCTGAATCATGATAGATTTAAGCAACATACTTTTGATGAAATTAAAATTTGGGGTCAGGATAACCAAGAATTATATTTATGGATAAATGATACTAACAAACTTAGTAATCGGGCGGTTAACCCCGTTATTTATAATTTCCCAAATCGTAATTTGAATTGCACTGATGAAAGTGGAGTTGAAGTAACTGAATTTGTCAAAATATCACGGAATGTAAATGAAAGCATTTTTACTGAATGCAAAGTTAAGTCCCAACAAAATAATAAAGAAATAAACACCAAAGAAAATTTAGAGAATAAAGGTACAAGATATATTGTTTATGCAAGAAAGTTTAAGGATTGGAATTGGACTATTGGTATGGCAATTTCTCTTGCAGATATTGATCAATCTATCAAAGATGGCACTCAGAATTTAATAAAAGAAATTGCAGAAATACTTAAACCTCAGGAGATTGGTGAAACCGGATATTATTATATTTTTAGAGGAGATGGCTATATGCCATTTCATCCAACAATTCAGGGTATTAATGCAACCCAATTAAAAAATCCTGAGACTGGAAATAGTATTATTGCCGATTTAAAGGCAGCGGCTCATTTGCCAGGCAAAGAGCTTAACTATCTTTGGGATAGGCCGGAAGATAAAGGTAATTATATATACAGGAAAAGTAGCTTTATCTCATATTATCAGCCGTTAGATTGGTATATAGCAAGCTCCCTTTATTTAGACGATCTTAATACATTTATAGAGCCATTTATTAGTAGGGCATTAACTATATTCATAATATTTGTATGTATTACAGTTGTTATTTCGTTGATTATATCAAGAATGGTAACAAAGCCAGTTAGAGATCTTGTTAGTGTGGTGAAGAATACTGACGAGGATGGAATTCCTTTGGGTGAAATGCCAGAGGCCAAATCAGTAGAAGGAGCTGTGTTAATTGATGCAATTAAAACAATGATTACAGCAGTAAGTCATTCACGGTCTAATTTAGTTGAAACAGTTAAAAAATTCCGTGGATTGGTAGAATCACTAAGTGATGTTATGTGGGAGTTGGATATACATGGGAAAACTTCATATATTAGTCCAAAGGTTTTTGATTCTTTGGGTTATACACCGGAAGAGCTTATAGGAAAGCGACTATATGAATTAGTTGAAACGTATGATACTGAAAGATTTAAATTATTAATGCAGCAAGTTTATCTTGAACAGCAATCAATAAATAATCTTATAGTTAATTTTAATCATAAAGATAATAGAAGGATAATAATAGAGTTATCAGCTTATCCTTATTATGATGAAAATGAAGAATTTTGTGGTGTAAGAGGTATTAGTAGGGATATAACAGATAAGATAAAGCAGGATAGAGAACTAAGAGAAATAGAAGAAAAATTTAAATTGTTAACAGACCAACTTATTCTTGGAACATTAATTATTCAAAAGGGTAAAATTGTATATTGCAATGATGCAGTGCTTAATATTTTTCAAGTTACGAAGAATACTATAGAAAGTCTACAGCCATATGAATTATTGAAATTTGTCCATTCTGACGATAAGAATTTTATATCGGATCTATTAAAGCAGAGAGAGGGAGGTTTTGATGGTTTAACGAATAATGAGTGGAAGATGGTAAATGATAATGGAGAAATAGGCTGGGTTGAAACATGGGCAAAAACAGTATGTCTTGATGGTGAATCAGCTGATTTTATTCTTATACATGACATATCACAAAAGAAAAAAGCTGAAAATGAAGTACAACAGTTGCGGAATTATCTAATAAATATTATTGACTCTATGCCATCAATAGTTATTGGTATAAATCTTGATGGGGAGATAACTCTATGGAATAAGACTGCAGAAACAAGAACAGGAATAAGCTTTGAACAGGCTAAAGAAAAACATATAAATGATGTAATTCCGGAAATGTCCGAATTAGCTGTAGAGATAGAGCAAAGCATTCAAAAGCAAGAGGCAACAAGATCTAAACGCTCGTATATAACAGAAAATAAAAATATTGTAGAAGAGATAACAGTATTTCCTCTGACATCAAAGGGGTTTGAAGGGGCTGTAATTCTGATTGATGATATATCTGATAAGGTCAAAATTGAAGAGATGATGATTCAGAATGAAAAAATGCTCTCGATTGCTGGATTAGCAGCCGGCATGGCTCATGAAATAAACAATCCGCTGGCAGGTATGATGCAAACAGCTAGTGTGCTTGCTAACCGGTTAGTTAAAAGAGTTGATATGTCACCTAATCAGTTAGCAGCGAAATCTTGTGGTACAACTGTTGAAACAATTAAGTGTTTTATGGAAGCGCGAGATATTCCGAGAATGCTGGAAAAAATAATTGAATCAGGAAGTAGAGCAGCCTTGATTGTTAATAATATGCTCTCCTTTTCAAGGAAAAACAGTGAGTCTATAGCTTCAACCAATATAGAGGATCTTATAGAGACGACTGTAAATCTAGCGCAAACAGATTATAACCTGAAAAAACAATATGATTTTAAACAGATAATAATTGAAAGGGAATATCAAAAAGCCCTTCCCTTTTTATACTGTCATCAAGCAAAAATTCAACAGGTTATCTTTAATTTGCTTCGTAATAGTGCACAGGCAATGCATGCTGCAAAAATCGATAACCCAAAGATTACAATTCGCGTATATATAACGGATAAAAAAGAAGAGATACAAAAACTAAGCATAGAAGTTGAAGATAATGGCCCTGGAATTCCGGAAAAAATACGCAAAAGAATCTTTGAACCCTTTTATACCACCAAACCAGTTGGAGAAGGGACTGGTTTAGGGTTAAGTGTTTCCTATTATATTATTGTAGACGAGCATGGAGGGGAGATGCGTGTTATCTCTGCAGAAGGCAGAGGGGCAAAGTTTCAAATATCTTTACCATTGGTGCCAAGAAAAAGCAGTATGTATAACAAAAGCAGAATTAATAGCTAAATAATTAGGCTTTATAAAGGGAGGGCATTAAACTTTGATAAAATCTACTGTAAAAATTAGGGACTCAATTGCGACACGATTGATGCGGATCGTTTTTGTCTTCTATGTTATTTTTGCAGTTATCATAACAGCCATTCATATGGTTATTGAATATAACTATCAAAAGGTTGATGTGAACGACTCACTTATAGAGTTTCAACCATCTATTCAATCAACTATCGCAATGAATATCTGGCACATGGATGATATTTCTCTTAGTGAGACAATGCAGAGCATTGTTAAAATTCCTACGATAGTCGGTATAACTATTACTGATGAAAACGATGCGTTAATTGCAGCGCAAGGTGTTATAGCCGATGTCGATGTTTATGGCTTGGTTGATTTACAGATTGATTTTTTAGGCATAGGAAAACAAAAGTTAAAATCATTATCGGCTAAACGATATAGATTGGATGTTTTTAAACATGAATTTCCAATCTTTTATGATCATGGCAGAGATAAAAGAGAGTTAGGAAAGGTTTCTTTGTATTCAAGTTCGTCTGTAATTTTTAAAAGAGTAAAGGTTGAGTTTATATTATTAGTGATTAACGCCATATTAAAAATCATAGCCCTGTGGTTTTTCTTTTTATACATATCAAATAAGTTACTTAGAAAACCTCTTTCGCTTATAGCCGATACTGCCGAAAAGGTTAATATTAATAATCTTGCCGATGTAAATATATCTCTAAACTCGTCTAAAAAAGATGAGCTAAAAGTTATTGAAGAATCATTTAATGGAATGATTAAAAAGTTATCTGATTCATTAACAAAGCAACGAGAGGCTCAGGAACAGATAGTTGAACAAAAGAATAGGTTTGAAGCACTGGTGGATAATATACCCGGTGTAACTTATCGGTGTAAATATGATAAAGAAAATACAATGCTTTTTGTTAGCGATGAAATTTCCAGATTATCTGGTTACTCTGATGAAGAGTTTCTTAATGGGGTTAGAACATATAATTCAATTATATATATTGAAGATACTGCTTTAGTTGAAAGAACTATTCAAAAGTCATTACACAAAAAGTCCAACTTTGATATTGAGTATCGTATTACTAAAGCAGATGGGGCATTGTGTTGGGTGAATGAGAGAGGTAAATGTATTCTAGGTACCAATGATAATGTGAAATATATCGATGGGGTAATAGTTGATATTAATGAAAGAAAGTGTGCCGAATTTGAAGTTAGAAAGTTAAAGAAATATCTTGCAAACATTATTGATTCAATGCCTTCCTCTTTGGTAGGTGTTGATGCTGATATGAAGGTGACGCAGTGGAATAAGACAATTGCTGATGCAACGGGAGTATCAGAAAAAAATGCATTGGGGCAGGAGTTTCATAAGCTTCTTCCCCACCTTGAGGCTGAGATAGATAAAATTTCCGAAAGTATTAAAACTCGGACAATTCTTGCTAATGAAACTCGTAAAAATACTTCAGGTGATACTACCAAATTTGAGGATGTAACTATTTATCCTCTTATCGCAAATGGTGTTCAGGGAGCAGTAATAAGGATTGATGATGTTACCGATAAGGTACATATAGAAGAGATATTAATTCAAAGCGAAAAGATGTTGTCTGTTGGAGGATTAGCCGCCGGCTTTGCTCATGAAGTAAATAATCCTCTTGCCGGTATGATGCAAACTATACATGTAATGTCGAATCGGTTAGTGGAAAAACCTGATATGCCTGCAAACGTAAAAGCAGCAAATGAGGTTGGTACAACAACAGAAATAATAGCCAAATATATGCAATTGCGTGAAATACCGCGAATGATAGACACAATAATCTCAGCAGGTAATAGAGCTGCCTCAATTATCTCAAATATGCTTAGTTTTGCACGTAAAGGAAATAGTGAAAAAATTCAGGAAAATTTAAATCAATTGATAACAAATACTATTGAGCTAGCGGTTACTGATTACAATATAAAAGGTCATTATGATTTTAAAAAGATAAAAATAATAAAAGATTTTTTAAAAGAAGAATTATACGTATGTTGTGATAAATCCCAGATACAGCAAGTTTTGCTAAACCTAATGCGTAATTCAGCTCAAGCCATGCATGAAGCTGTAATAAATTCGCCATCCATTACATTACGAACAAGCTATGATTCAAATAGCGAAATGGTTTTGATTGAAATCGAAGATAATGGTCCGGGAATGGATGATGAAACGGTTAAAAGGATTTTTGAACCATTTTTTACAACAAAATCAGTTGGTGTTGGTACAGGCCTTGGGTTAAGTGTTTCATATTTTATAATAACAGAAAATCATAGTGGTGATATGTATGTGACGTCCGAACCAGGAAGAGGCACAAAATTTACAATTAAATTACCTTCTCAATGTTCGCTAGATAAAAAACCGGCATCTCGTCAAAAAAGTTAGGTGACTGAAATGGCTAAAACAGAAGGTTGTCTTCGTATAAAATTAAGAATCACAAATATGAACTAATTGATAGTGAATAGGTAAAACTATAAGGCAGATAGCAATCAATGAAAACGATATTTAAGGAAACTAGTATAAAAAAATATCTTGGTTTTTCCTTGATGGCGCTTGTTACGCTGCCAATTATTATAATTGGAATAATTGGTATAACAATATCATCTTCTGCACTGGAGAAACAAATTATAAACTTTGATCATACTCATATGCATCATATTGAGGGTTTGGTTAAACAACAGCTTAAATCGCCATTAAGCGATTTGTTAATTATTTCTAATGCCATTTCTGGTTCTGAAGAAGATGATTTGGATAGTATTCAAAAAGTGATTTCAGCAATACAAGTACAACAAAAGCATTTATTTAGAGTACAGGTTTCAGATAGTAGAGGTCGTGTTGTTGCTGTAGCTCCTTTTGAAAAAAATATTATTGGGCTTGATGTGTCAGGACATGATTACTTTGTTAAATCCCTTAGATCAAATGAGGTGTTTTGGGGGGCATCTTTCTTGCCCGAGGGGGCAAATATCCCTTTAGCTTCAATTACAAAAAGACAAGATAATTACATTGTAACCGTTTTCTTATCATTGAAAGAGTTGCCTGTATTTAAATCTTTAGCTAGTAGAAATTATCTAGAAGGTTCTTTAGTTAGTACAAGGCGGCTAACTATTACTGATCAGGAGGGCACATTCATATATCATCCAGATGCAAAAAAAATTCTAACTCGAAGTTATGATGTTAATTATGTTCCTGATTTAAAATCCTATAATGGAAAAATTTCTGTTAAGAATAAAATAATAGATGGTGTTGAATATATAGTAAATATTGCATTTATACCTGAAACAAACTGGAAGATCGCATTATATACTCCACTAAGTGAACTGCGCATACCAATTACCAAACTTATGTTTTTAATAATTGTTATTACAATTATTGTAAGCATTATAGCTTTGATTATTTCTATCCATATAAGTAATAGATTTAATGATGCCTTAAATAAATTGATAATAATTAGTGATGCTATTGGTAAAGGGGAATATGAAATTGCTCCTGATGAAAAAAATCCTTCGCAAACCAAATTTCTTGAGTTCAATCAATTGGCAAGCTCATTTAGATATATGTCAACCAAGGTTAAAGATAGAGAGTATAAAATTACCCAAGTACAAAGCTATCTTTCAAATATAATGGATTCAATGCCATCAATAATTATTAGCGTGGATCCCAATTTGTTAGTTACACAATGGAATAATGCGGCAGAAGCAGCTTCTAAGGTTACATTGCAAGAGGTATATGGAAAAAGACTTGTAGATGTATTTCCGCAAATTAAAAGTGATATCTACCTTATCAAAGAAAGTATTGAAAATAGAAAAGCAGGGTATTTGCGCAAGAAATTCTTAATAGAATCAAAAAATCTTAAGTATCAGGATATTTTTATATATCCGCTTATTGTTGGAGATTTACATGGTGCGGTAATCCGGATAGATAATGTTACGGAAAAAGTACTAATGGAAGAGATGATGGTTCAAAATGAAAAAATGCTGTCTATAGGTGGATTAGCAGCAGGTATGGCACATGAAATTAATAATCCTTTAGCAGGAATGATGCAAACTGCTAATGTGATGAGTAATAGACTCGTTGATAAGTTAGATCTTCCTGCGAATAAACGAGCGGCTGAAGAAGCTGGTACAACAACAGAAGCAATTTATAAGTATATGCAGTCCAGAGATATTCCTCGTATGCTTCATACCATTAAAAAATCAGGAAAACATGCTGCAGAAGTTGTGTCTAATATGCTCAACTTTGCTAGGAAGACGGATCATAGTAAATCCATTGTTAGCGTACAGGATTTAATTGAAAAAACTCTTGAGCTTGCTGTTACTGACTATGATATGAAAAAGGAATATGATTTTAAACAGATAAAGATTGAAAAAGAGTTAAATTCAAGCGCACCTTCTTTACTTTGCGAACAAACAAAAATCCAACAGGTTTTATTGAATTTATTACGCAATAGTGCGCAAGCGATGCAAGAAGCATGCATTAAAGACCCGGTTATTTATATTAGGTTAAAGACATCTGATGATGGCGAGTTTATCATTATTGAGATAGAAGATAATGGTCCGGGAATGGATGAAGAAATATCAAAAAGAATCTTTGAACCGTTTTTTACAACGAAAGGTGTTGGCAAAGGTACGGGTCTTGGATTAAGCGTTTCTTATTTCATTATTAAGGAAAATCATGGTGGTGAAATAAGTGTAACATCGGAAAAAGGTATAGGAACTAAATTTATAGTATCACTCCCAGTGAAAGGTATTAAAGATGGGCAATAAATGTAGGAAATTGATAGTAGTAGATGATGAGGCATTTGTTAGAGATAGTTTTGTTGACTATTTTGAAGATTGCATGTGGCAGGTTGAATTTGCAGAAAAAGAGGAGGATGCCTTAGATATTATACGATCAAAAGATATTGATTGTGCAATAGTAGATATTAGGATGGGTGGCATGGGTGGAGATCAGTTTATAAGAGAGGCTGATAAGATTAAACAAAATATAGCCTTTGTTATTTGCACAGGATCTCCTGAATATGAAATGCCGGATGATATTTCAGCCATGAAAAATGTGTCTAATGAGGTGTTTTCTAAGCCAGTTAGTGATCTAGAAAAGCTTGAAAATACATTAAATGACATTGCAAATAGATTGTCATAGTATTTATGGCAGACAAAATAACTATATAGAAACTGGTGTGGTATGAGCGAATCTCCGATAACAGTACTTGCAATTGATGATGATGATTATATTCGTCAAAGTTATCTAGATTGCCTTGAAGACTATGAATACAAAGTGCTTACTGCTGAAAATGGTAGAGTTGGTCTTGAAATATTCAATGAAAATAAAGATTTGATAGATATTATAATTGTTGATTTAAGGATGCCAGAAGTTGATGGATTTGAAGTGCTTGCGCGCGTGAAAGAAACAAAGCCAGAAATGCCCATTATTGTTGTTTCTGGAAATGGAATTATAAAGGAAGCTGTTCAGGCCTTACACCAAGGCGCATGGGATTATATTTTAAAGCCAATTGAAGATTTTAGTGTATTGATTCATGCTGTAGATAGTTGTCTTGATAAAGCCAGGTTAATAAGAGAGAACAGAGAATACCAAGAAAATCTAGAGGTTATGGTTAAAGAGAGGACAGTTGAATTAAATTTAGCAAATGAGGAGCTAACAAAGCACAAATTGCATCTACAAGAGCTTGTTGATGAAAGAACCTGTGAGCTTAATGAATCCCTTGATAGACTTAATAAAACCAAAGATTGTTTGATTCAATCTGAAAAAATGGCGGCATTAGGTGGTTTAGTAGCAGGTGTGGCGCATGAGATAAATACTCCTGTTGGTATTGGTGTTACTGCTGCCTCACATTTGAACGGCGAAACAGAAAAATTCTTGAAGGAATATAAAGAAGGAGAAGTAACCCGTTCAGCATTCGATAACTTTTTAAAAACAGTAACTGAAATATCCAATATGATATTGGTAAATATGAATAGAGCTGCGGATTTGATTCAAAGTTTCAAGCAGGTTGCTGTTGACCAATCAAGCGATTCACTTCGCGAATTTAATATTAAGAAATATCTTGGTGAGATATTTTCAAGCCTTAATCCAAAATTCAAAAATAAAAATATCGAGATTAATATTGATTGTGACGATCAATTAACTATATATAGTTATCCGGGGGCAATTTCTCAAATTATTGCAAACCTCGCATTAAACTCACTAGTACATGGATTTGAAGATATTACAGATGGAAAAATTACTCTTTCGGTTGTAGTAAGTGGTGAAAACTTAAAATTTATCTATTCAGATTCTGGAAAAGGTATATCTGATGATAGTCTTTCCAAGATATTTGATCCTTTTTTTACCACTAAAAGGGGTTTTGGCGGGAGCGGTCTTGGATTACATATAGTATATAATTTGGTTGTTCAAACCTTGAGTGGAAGTATAAGTTGTCAATCCCGGATTGGGGAAGGAACGACTTTTATAATACAGATTCCTTATCAAGCACGCCAAATTATTCAACAATAATCCACTATAAGGGTAAAAAAATTGTGGAGTCAAACTAATCTGGGAAAATATATAATTGATCTTGAATCTGAGCAAATTAATCAAGAGATCAATAAATTACCCGGAGTTAACATATTACAGCTTGGAGCAATTCGAGGTACAAGCTGGCTTAATTTAAATCGTAGGTGCTCTACATATGTTTTAGATCTTCCTGAACGTTGTGATAACTGTTGTGCGATTTTTGGAAAGTTTGAATCTTTACCCTTGCAGCCAGAAAGCATGGATATAGTTATTTTAAGACACACCTTAGAGGCAACTAAAAAACCGCAAGAAGTTTTGCATGAGGCTGAAAGGATATTATCACCAGATGGCTATATTGTGATCTCTGGTTTTAACCCCTACAGTTTATTTGGAATTATGCGATTATCAGAAAAATATTCAGTTTCAGGAGCATGGGAAGGTAGGTCAATATCAATCGGCAGAATCAAAGATTGGTTTGCTGTATTGGGATTGGATTTAACTGTTGATAAGCAAGTAAGGTTTAACCATAAAATAGTAAAAAAAGAATATGGGAATCGATTTGAATTTTTAGGGGATTTAGCAAATTTTAGCCTAAGTTTTAAATCTGGAGTATACGTGCTAATGGCTAGAAAAAGAACTATACCATTAACATTGCAGAGAGCTAATTGGGATCAGAAATCAAAAAATGTATCCACCCCAATTCAGGCCAGTTCAAAAGTAAAAAGTTAGTAATAACTTGTTTTTGGTTGTTCTCTCAGGGCATAATTCAATTTCTGATATCAAGGAAATTTAATGACTGAAATTGTAGAAATATTTGCTGATGGAGCCTGTAGAGGTAATCCTGGTCCGGGTGGTTGGGGTGCATTATTGCGTTTTAAAGGAGTCGAAAAGGAACTCTACGGAGCAGAACCCGAAACAACAAATAATCGCATGGAGCTTACCGCCGTTATAAAAGCACTGGAATCAATGAAAAGACCATGTTCTATCAACATTACTCTTGATTCTAAATATGTTCTTGATGGAATCCAAAGCTGGATTGAAAACTGGAAGAAAAAAGGGTGGAAAACTGCTTCGAAAAAACCAGTTAAAAATGAAGATCTTTGGAAACAACTGGATCAGTTAATCCAACAGCATGAAATACAATGGAACTGGGTAAAAGGGCATAGTGGTCACGATGAAAATGAACGGGTAGATCAACTAGCAAATAAGGGAATAGATGAACTGTTATGATGCGAAGTGGAGAGGGAATATTCCAAGACAGGAGAATAGTTAAATGAGACAGATAGTACTAGATACAGAAACTACGGGAATAGAAATATCTCAAGGCAATAGAATACTTGAAATTGGTTGTGTAGAGATGATAAACCGTAGAATAACTGGTAATAACTTTCACGTTTACATCAATCCTGAAAGAGCATCTGAAGAAGGCGCATTGCAAGTTCATGGAATAACAGAAGAATTTCTTGCAGATAAACCTCTGTTTAGCGAAATCGCAGATGAATTTATCCAGTTTATCGATGGTGCACAGCTGATTATTCATAATGCACCGTTCGATGTTGGTTTTATAAATCATGAATTCAAATTGCTTAATTCAGATATAGGAACAGTAGCTGATTATTGTACCGTGCTTGATACGTTGGAAATGGCAAAAAAGAAATTTCCGGGACAAAAGAATAATCTTGATGCGTTATGCAGACGCTATGAAATAGATAATTCTAAACGTACATTGCATGGAGCATTACTCGATTCTGAAATTCTGGCTGATGTTTATTTGGTTATGACAGGTGGTCAGGTGAGTCTTTCGCTTTCAGCAGATGGATCAGAAGAGAGCGAAGATGGTACACATATCGAAAAATATACGCCTGTTAATCGAGAAGGATTAACCTTCAAGAAGATATATGCAACAGATGCTGAAATACAGCAGCATAAGCAATATTTGGATTTAATAGCAAAGAAAAGCGGTGGTGAAGCTGTTTGGAGACGGTAACTATATTTTGTTATGTGATTTTATTTTGATAAAGATATTAAACTAATTAAATATTACAATGATTTCATCTTTGTGAGATTCTTAACATATTTCAAATATTACTATTTACGATTTTCTGATACACGTCTCATTTTTGATAATTAGGAGCTAACCTAATTTTTCATTAATGTATATTCTCTATTTATAGCTAATTATAGGTGTGTGGGAAGTTACACCATGCGCTGAGCGGATAAAGGCTTTCTGAGTAGGTAATCCTGCTCTTGATATCGCGATTAACGGTAATCGACAGATAGTGCAACAGCTCCGGTTGCCCGAACAATACCAGGTTGTGTTTTTTATGGAAGCGATCAAACAGCAACCTTTTCATATTTAAACTTATATTATAAAAATATAACTTAACTTAGAGGTGCAGGGTTTTCTATTATTTATATGGCCAGGCAGGGAGAGTAAAGTGAATCAAATAGGCAATGAGCACTGAAATATTGAAAAAACGATTCAATTGACATTTACTTTAATGCTCAGATTAAAAATAAATTTCCATTCAAATATTGCGTATTTGCTTAATGAATGGAAAAATTCTAAATAACATTGATATATTGCTTATTTCCATTCATAATTAAAATTATAGAAAAAGAAAGGAAAAATGATGGTTTATAGTGATTTAAACAATAATCAGATCCGAAATTCAATTAACCTTCAGCAGACTTATAATGCTTATCTTGATGCTAGATCATATCTTGATCATTATAAAGGGGGAATGAGTTGGAAATCTGTTAATGGTAAGGAATACCTTGTAAAGATTCTTAACCGTAACGGTTCAACAAAAAGCATGGGGCCTCGCTCTTCAGATACTGAAACAAAATACAATAATTTTCATACTGGGAAAGAAGAGGCAAAAAATAGACTTAATTCGCTTAAAGAACAATTGAAAGAGCAGATGGCAATTGCTAAGGCTTTAAAAATTGGCGTGGTTCCTAATGCAACAATCAAAATTTTGTCCAGACTTAATGAAGCTGGTGTATTGGGGAAAAATCTTTTGGTAATTGGTACCAATGCTATTTATGCATATGAAGCGGTTGCCGGTGTTAGCTTTCAACCTGAAATTATGGAAACTACTGATATTGATTTTCTTTGGGATTCACGTACTAAATTACGAATATGTAGTAGCCAGAATAAAAGCACCATTATGAGTATTATTCAGAAGGCAGATAAGAGTTTTAAAAAGACTCATATGTCTTTTAGGGCAGTTAATAAGGATGGTTTCCTGGTTGATATTGTTAGAGTAAATGAAGACTTATTATCTGAACCTCCTAGTCTTGGTGATTCTAAAGATGAATTTGAACCGGTTCCAATTCCAAATTTAGAGTGGTTGTTATCATCTCCTAAGTTTGAGGCAACTGTAATTGGTGTAGATGGCACTCCTGCAAAAATTGTTGCGCCAGACCCTAGGGCATTTGCTTTGCATAAATTATGGTTAAGTGAGCAGCCAGATCGAGACCCTGCAAAAAAGAATCGAGATAGAGGTCAGGCTTTGGCAGTTATTCAGCTAGTACAAGATAAGTTTCCATTTCTAAAAATGGATGAAAATTTCAAAAAAATCTTTCCGAAGGCGGTATTTAAAATGGAGAAGGTTAATAGTGCTCTTGATGATTGGGATGATGACTTTGATCTTTGAATTTGCTTTATCTAATAAATGCAAAATTAACCTCGAATAAATGTGATCGGAGTAAAATTAAGCGTTATATATTGTTGATATGAATGGTGGTTTTTGTGGTTGGCTTATTTGTTACTCCGACACCATTAACCATCGAATAAAACAAATACAAACTAAGTTTCCATGTCTTACATGGAAACTTAATCTATTTATATTTGTAATTTTACTTACAGATTTTCTTCTATGCCAAAGCCTGAGCCATTGCAGAAACATCTTCTGCTAATAGTCCCTTTGGTCCCTGAGTGATTGAAAATTCAACAGCCTGACCATCTTTTAAAGATCTGTGACCTTCTCCTCGGATGGCTTTATAGTGAACAAATATATCGTCGTGTCCTTCCTTAACAATAAACCCATATCCCTTAGCGTTATCAAACCATTTAACAGTTCCAGATACACGTTCAGTCATAATCGCACCTCTAAAATACTTATAATTTACTAGACCATAAAATAGAAAGGAAAATTTATAGAGAATACCGAACCAAACCCCAAAACTCCGGTTAATAAGCAAAATCCATAATTGTGTATGTGATGATGCAAACTAATTTGCTTGTAATTCCCTTTTGTCCAAAATCCTTACTATTTCATTAGGATACAACTAAATGCCGCTAACAACAAATAGATATTTGCTAATATTGTTTTTAAGTGTTTATATTGTTTGTAACTGATTTGCGTAACTATTTGATTATAAAAGCTAAGATCTGTTTGAAGTGCTTGTTAATAAAAACGTGTAATTTGAGATTTTATTTAAAATAATCGCACCAAAATGCATCAATGGATTAAAATTTATTTTGTAAATAATCATAACCCTAGTTTATAAATGAATAATACCTAGTCACTAGGTTTATGATTTATAAAAAAAAGGCCTGCAATATTATATTGCAGGCCGTATTAATAAAGATGTTAGATTAATTAGATGCAGTGTGATAATGCCTGCTCAATATCTGCAAGTATGTCGTCAATATGTTCAATACCGACCGATATTCGAACTAGATCCTTGCTAACACCTGCTGATTCCAGCTCTATATCATTAAGTTGTCGGTGTGTTGTTGATGCAGGGTGTACAGCTAATGATTTAGCATCGCCGATGTTAACCAGGCGAGTAATCAGTTGTAGCGCGTCAATGAATCTGGCGCCATTTTCTACACCACCTATGATTCCAAAACTTAATAAACCACTTGCCTTGCCGCTAGTTATTCTGTTAATCAACAGGTTGTCTTTATGTGATTCTAGACCAGCATAACTAACCCATGAAACCTTGGGGTGGTTTTCAAGAAATTCAGCTACTTTTTGGGCGTTTTCGCAGTGCCTTTCCATTCTTAACGGTAGAGTTTCAATTCCTTGTAAGAATAGAAATGCATTAAATGGGGATAGGGCAGATCCGGTATTTCTTAATGGCACTGTTCTGCAACGTCCAATAAATGCAGCTGCTCCAAATTGTTCGGTATAAGTAACATCGTGATATGAAGGGTCTGGTGTATTAAGATTTGGAAAGCGATCTTTATGTTCCGTCCAGGGGAATTTACCAGAATCGACGATCATTCCCCCAATTGAAGTTCCGTGTCCACCAATATATTTGGTAAGAGAGTGAATAATAATATCTGCTCCCAGATCAAATGGACGGCAAAGAACTGGAGTGGCAACAGTATTATCAACTATAACCGGAACCCCTTTTTCGTGGGCTGCTTTTGCAAGTTTTTCAATGTCAGTAATGTTACCTGCAGGGTTACCAATTGATTCGCAATAAATGGCCTTTGTTTTATCATCAATTTTAGCAATCATTGCATCGATATCATCATGAGATGCAAATCTAACCTCAATGCCTCGTTTGGGAAATGTGTGTGCAAACAGGTTATAGGTTCCACCATAAAGCTTGCTGGAACTGATAATGTTATCACCAGACTCTGTAATAGTTTCTATTGCATAGGTGATAGCAGACATGCCTGAAGCAACGGCAAGCGCTCCAACACCACCTTCCATATCAGCTACTCTTTCTTCAAGAACAGCATTTGTTGGATTCATAATTCTGGTATAGATATTACCGGCTACGTCAAGGTTGAAAAGATCAGCTCCATGTTGGGTGTTATCAAATGCATAAGAAGCTGTTTGGTAAATTGGAACTGCTACAGCTTTTGTGGTCTCTTCGACAGTATATCCAGAGTGGATCGATTTGGTTTCAATTTTCATCCAAGTATTCCTGTTAGTTAGTAGAATAAGTCGATAATCTTTAATTGATGTTATCAGTAGATTTATTTCAATGCCATATTAAGCTGATAATGCAAGATTAAATTTGAATATCTATCATTGTAGATACGTTATTATAAGTATAGCTTAAATGCGTGTTGTGTTTTTAATTGTCTGAATTTAAAGGGGAAAAGCAAATTTAATATTTGTGATGCCTGTGTTCAAAAAAATATAATGACAACTTTCGTTGCCCTAGTTTTTTGCTCAACTATTTTTTTGATATCGGTAATGTTTTAACCATCATGGTTGATTAAAATAATATGGTGTTATTAGTATGTTTACAGGGTTATATATTAACCTTTAGCAACTCCATCTCTTTTATCTTTATTTAGCATTATCGCATTAAAGTGCTCTACCCAATTTTCTGCAAATTGAGTGCCTGAGCAAGCATTGATTTCTGAAATGCCACGGATAAATGAGCGTTTATGTTCCCGATCTGACCTATTGTTGGTCATAGAATAAAAAGCATCAACAATAGCCATGATTTTGGCTCCATCTGAAATGGAGGTGCTTTTAAGTCCTTCGGGATATCCCTTGCCATCAGGTCGTTCGTGATGTTGCTGGATAATTGTTCCTATGTCGCTCCAGTTCAATAAACGTTTAGTAATGGCTGCTCCCTGAGAAGTATGTTTATTAATCAGATTAACCTCATCTTTTGATAGTTTTCCTTTTTTAAACATTATGTGATTTGGAATAAATGCCATTCCTATATCATGTAAGCATACAGCTGCTGTAAGTTTACTAGGATCAATCGGCGAACCAGCAGATTCATTAATCTTTAATGCAAGATTAATTAGTTGCTCTGTTCTGTCCTGCCAGGATGGATTTTTTTTCTCAATTTTTGTAGCAAGCATACGGAAAAATTTAAGATCATCACTCATAACCTTAGAGAGCTTATCCTCATCAGGTTGGTATTTTCCCATTTTTTCAGATTGTTCTTCTTCTGGTTGATTTGGTTCTTCTGGCTCTGGTATTGGATTAAATCTGCCGGTAATTAGTTGAATTAGAGCTTGAGCATGCTCCATATAGGCTTCGCCCTTGGATCTTGCTATTTCGGTAAGTAATTTTTGGATATCCTCGCGTTGAAATGCTCCAATTGAAGTTTGATCTATAACAGCAAACATCACTTCTTTAAGACGATCCAAGGAAATTAAGATGACATCACATAATGTATCGCCGTAAACGATTTTTTGGGTCTTGATGGAGTAAATTACGTCTTCAATGGCTTGGCTGAGAGAAACAATTGGGTCTAATTCGCAAACAGTGGCATTGGATTTAATTGAGTGGATCGACCTGAAACAGCTATCTATTAGGAATAATTCATCTGGCTGTTTTATCAGGCTGGAAAGATTGTTTTCAATGGTTTCATAGTTTTCTGAAAAATTATCGATTAAATCTTGAATCAATTCTTCTTCAACATTATGAATATAGATATCGTCAGACATATCGCTCACAATTTATAATTAACACACACTATAAAATATAGTAGTATTTTTACGCTAATTCTGCTGTATTCATCAAAAAAATTGTGAGATATATAGCATTAATCGATTATATATTCGTTTTGGATATTATGCTTTCCAGCCATTGAATTGCTTCATTAATTGTTTGGACCCTTGTTCTGGAGTCAGGGCGTAACATCTGTGCAATTAACTGCGAAAGGTTGGTTCCGATAATGGGTGAAAGAAATTGGTCGGGAAGAGGTGAGATGTTAGCAGCATAAGAAATCTTTGAGTTATGGTTTGTGCCGGAATTCCATTTTTTCCCTGTTACTAGCTCATAAAATAAGATGCCGACTTGAAATATATCGCTTTGTTCGGTCCATCTGAGCCCTTTCGCTTGTTCTGGACTTAAATAATCTACATTGCATAGGGTAACATCCTGTTTTGTTATGTCATTTTTGAAAGTAGCTGCTGCAAAATTGACAAGGTAGACGTGACCTTTTTTACCTACGATAACATTGGCTGGATTGATATTTCCATGAATTACGGGTTCATCTCTTTCATGCAGCATTTTTAATGCTGCCAATACTTGTGAAATAATGCCAATAGCAAAGCGAGGATTATTATGAACCTGTTCTGGTTTTTCATCTCCTAGAGTTTTAAGCGATAGCCCTCTGACATAATTATAAGCAATATAGTGAGTATTATTGACTCTGCCATGTTCTGTATATTTTGGAAATTGTTTGCCATTAAGAGTATTAAGAATCTTTCCTTCTAGCTGAAATTGTGAGACTGCGCTTTCATTTGAGGATAGTTTTTCATCCAGGAATTTTATGTAAAGTGGCGCTCTATCTTTTTTTTCAGCAACGCCAATAGCAGTTTTGTGATAACAGCTTTTTTTTAAAGGTCTAAGGAAATAGTTACCTGTTCTAAAGGGGAATGGGGCTATGCTTCCTTGATTAATATCCATATATCTACCTATCCTAGCTTCTTTAGTTATTGTTATATGCAACGAGATTTGTTTATCTATATAGTCCATTTATTTATCGTTCAGTTAAATTGGTAGAATGACGATATTAACAAATGTCTATTGTAAATTAATTTGGTATTCGTTGCTCTTTTTTATCTTATTTTTATATCCTAGCTGTTATTAGCAATCTTTAGTTATGTATTTTTACTTTATGTTTGTGTTGTTTATTGTTTTGTCGTGTTTTGGCAAACCCTTTAAAGATTTAACCTGTAGATGTATTTATAACACCATATTTTTACGGACTAGGCAAGTGTTATTAAACATAAATATCATTTTGATAAATAAAGATATTCTTTTGAATTATTGGGCGTGTAATAATATCGATATTTCTGTAAAGCAGTTCACAAAAATGATAAAAAAATCAAAAAAATCCTCCTGCTTTTAATGGAGTAAAATAATAAAATTTGTCGAAATAAGTAGTGTATTTTGTTAATTTAGCAGCACTAAAGATAACAAATCTATATCCAAATTTACTAAATCTACTTAACATATAACCTAGAGCCAGGAACTATGATTACAGATTCGCTTATAAAGGACATAAAAGACACAGTACAAATAGCTTTGAAAGAGGATGTTGGAACTGGTGATTTAACGGCAAGTCTTGTGCCTAAAAATATTGCAAAAGCTACAGTGATTTCTCGGGAAAATGCAGTTATTTCTGGTAGTGAATGGTTTAATGAAGTTTTTCGTCAATTAGATAGTAATATTGAGATCGATTGGTGTGTTAAAGATGGCGATATGGTAAGCGCTAATACCAAATTGTGTGAATTAAGAGGTGATGCGCAGGTTTTGCTAACAGGCGAAAGAACAGCCCTGAATTTTTTACAATCATTATCTGGTGTTTCAACTATTACTGCTCATTATGTGGCACTGCTTTCTGGTACCAAGACGAATATTCTCGATACCAGAAAAACTATCCCAGGATTGAGAACTGCTCAAAAATATGCAGTAAAGTGCGGAGGCGGGATGAACCATCGTATGGGGTTGTATGATGCTATCTTGATCAAAGAAAATCATATAATGGCTGCAGGTTCAATTGGCAATGCTGTTGCAAATGCCAGGGAATTATATCCGGAAGTTCCTATTGAGGTTGAGGTTGAAAGTCTTGATGAGCTTAAACAGGTGTTGGAAACAGCTGCAAACTCGGTTCTTTTAGATAATTTTTCTCTTCAGGATCTTCGTACTGCTGTTGAATGGTGTCGTGGAAAGCTTAAAACTGAGGCATCAGGAGGTATAGAAGAGGATACAATCAGGCAAATAGCTGAGTGTGGCGTTGATTATATTTCGGTTGGCGCTCTTACAAAAAATGTAAAAGCTCTGGATTTATCAATGCGATTTGAGATCGAATAACCTCGTAATTTGGTGAGAAAGTTCACTCTTTGACTGATAACTGCTTTCTTAGATTTAAAATCTTAATTTACTAGACTAAAATTATTGCATTAGTATTTAATTTTCGGATGGTAACCTTTAGTGTTATAAAAAATATCCGATATTTATATATGTATTTAAAACATTAATATTAAGGTTAAATTAAAACTATATGGTAGTCGTCGGTTCTAGAAGAAGAAGAAAAAGGTCTGAAGAGGATGTTCAAGATACTGACTTGCAAAAACTCATTAATCTAAAAGATGAGTATGATGAAATAAAAGATGACTTTCTGAATGATGATTCAACTGAATATTCAGAGCAGATTCTTGATATTTCAGGCAGATTGCAGGATATGTGTGAGCAGAATGCAGATCTTTTGCTGGCTTATTTTCAGCTTAACCGTGAAGATGATTATGAGGTTATTCAGCCTTTATATACCGGTGTTATATGTGAGGTAATTAGTAGCAAAAAAATTGATGATAAAAATGAGCGTAAAATGGTTATTGCAGCAGCTCTTACTCATGATATTGGGATGCATACTTTAAAGGATATCGTATCTAATAGAGCTGTACCATTAACTCCTGATCAATTAGCTGATCTTAAGCTTCATCCGTTACGTGCGACAAAATATCTTCGTAAAGCCGGTGTAAAGGATGAAATTTGGATAAAATCAGTTCAGCAACACCATGAAAGACTTGATGGTTCAGGTTATCCTCATGGTCTTAGAGATCAAGATATTACCCTAGGTGCTAAAATTATTGCTATTGCAGATATTTTTATTGCTATGACAAAACCTCATGCAAATAGAGAGGGAGCAATTGCTAAACAAGCTCTTACTGAGCTTTTCACCAGTCGTGGTGAAAAGGTTGATAATGAACTAACCCAGATGTTTATTCGTGATATGGGGTTGTTTCCTCCAGGCTCAGTAGTTAAATTAATGAATGGGGATGTAGCCCTTGTAACTCATCGAGGTAAAACAGCAACGCAACCTATAGTACAAAGTATTATAGGTCCGCGTGGAGCACCTTTCGAAAAACCTATTCCTCGTAATACTAGCCATAATGCCTTTAGTGTTAAGGATCTTGAGTCTGATGAAGACTATAGAAAGATAGCGTTTGATTTGGCAGTAACCCTTTGGAAGAATGAAAGAATACACTTTTCTAGTACTTGATTCCAATTCCTGATTCTACTTGTTATTATCTATTTCCAAGCTGCATAATACTAACCGTTTAATAGTTAGTAGATGTTGTTGGGGAAATTATGGAAATTTAGGGGTAATCTAATATGAAAAGAATTTTAGGGTTTATACTGGCAATTGCTATTTCTCAGTCTGTTTTTGCTGATGAGATATCTGATGCTATTAGTGCTGCGCTTGAAAGTTATAACGCAGGGAATAACAGTGAGGCAATAGCTAAACTTGATTTCGCTAGTCAAAAATTAAGAGAGGTTAAAAGTCAATCTCTTACACAACTGTTGCCTGATCCTCTTAAAGGGTGGAAGATTGTTGATAATAGCAATGAGTCTTATGCTGCATCAGCGTATGGTGGTTTGGTAATGGCTGGTAAAGAATATTCAAAAGGCGATTCACAGGTTAACATTGTAGTTATTACTGATAGCCCAATTGTGCAATCTACAGCGATGATGTTTGCTAATCCTATGATGGTTAAGCTAAGTGGGGATAAGATAATTGATATTAATGGTGAAAAGGCAATTTTACACTTTATGGAAGGCGATGGAAAAATAAGTATCTTGTTAGAAGGCAAGATATTGATTTCAGTAGATGGAAGTCAAGTTAGTATTGATGACTTGAAAAAATATGCTGCAGGCGTAAATTTTGAAGAGTTATTAAAGCTACAGTAGCTTTTAATAAATATTTATTCGACAAAAAAGGTGAGCATTGCTCACCTTTTTATATATAGTATAAATTTAAGGGTTAAAACTGACCTGTATTTAAAAGAACTAGCGTGCAAGCTTCCTCATATGCTATTCCATTTTCTTTTAATGCTTTCTCAAGTTCAATATTCTCAGTTCCTGGATTAAAAATAACGCGATCAGGGCTTAGCGCAACAATTTCTTCAATTATAGGCGTTGATGCTTGAGATCCAACGTACATGGTTAATGTGTGTACATGTTCTTTGATTGAACTAAGATCAGGCAAAACTGGTGTTCCGTTAATTTCTTTGACTTTTGGACTAACAAGAATAACATCATGTCCATGGTCCTGGAGTAGTAATTGAGCCTTATGGGAATATCTTTCAGGTTTATTGCTTGCCCCAAGAATAACTACAGTTTGCTTATTGTCCATATTTATACCTATTACTTTTTGCGTGAAGGATGTGTGGTAACAAAGTGCTTAAGAATCTTACGCAGTTCTTCTGCGTGTTCATTATCACCAGTATCTTCAGCAGCCTTAATATCGTCAAGGATTATTTTTTTGATTTTTGGAATGCCATCTTTACTGTTTACTAGATATTCACCCATTTCCATAGCTGCAATTTCCGGAATATGCTCGTGCTCCGCAATTGCTTCAATTTCTTCTTCAGTTAGATCACAAACGCCCAAACAATCTTCATAAGTTAACATAAGGAAACCCCCTTTATAAATTTCTATCTTTAAAAATAGGTCATCAAATCGATGTAAGCAATATTTAGAGGACCTATTTGTGATGAATATTACTAATTTTATTGGTGAGAAATATTGATTTTGATGTATTTGCTCATAAGTTATTGATTAATAATAATTAAGGCTTGATCTAATATGTTATCGCAACCATTCAACCAATATATTTTGTGTCCTTGTCTTTCCATTCGGTTAAAATAATTTTCTTGTTTTTTTGCAAATCTTTTAATTTCTGAATTAAGTTTTTGAAACATATCATTCCTAGATATATTTTTTTGTAAAAGTTGAGAAAGGAATCTGTATTCAAGCCCATAGTAATCCAGCTCGTCAAAGCTGACCCCGGAAGATAATAGATTTTTGGCTTCTTCTACCATGCCTGTTGAAATTCTTGATTTTAAACGCTTTGTAATTCTACTGTGTAATTCCTGACGACTAAATTTTATGCCGAAGATTAGTGGCTTTAATTCTGGAAAAATTTCTTTTTTATGAACTTTTTGTTGGGCTAATGCTACCTCAATTGCTCTAATAGTTCTTTGCCTATCTGTGGTGTCAGAGGTGTTATGCAAATCTGGTTTTAATTCATTGAGTTTGTTAATTAATTCAGCGTCATTTAATTGATCAAGTTCATCCCTTAATTTTTTATCTTCCGGTGCATATACAAATTGATAGTTATCAAGTACTGCTTGGATATAAAGACCAGTACCTCCAGCTAGGATGGGGAGTTTGTTTTTTCTTCTAATGGCTTCGAAGCAATCGAAAAATAATTTTTGGTATTCAAATACATTAAATTGATAGCCAGGATCATAGATATCGATAAGGTGATAGGGAATATCACCGTATTCATCTAGGTCTTTACCGGTCCCAATATCCATACCCTTATATACTTGTCTTGAGTCTGCAGAAATTATTTCCCCGTTGAAATTATTTGCAATTTCAACAGCTAATTTGGTTTTGCCCGTAGCAGTTGCTCCAAGTACTACAATCAAATTATATTTGTCTGATTTTTCCATGCTTGTGTTCATTTATTTTAAAAATAAAAGGTATTTAAAGCGAAATATATGTAAATTTCTGAAGAATAACGTAAAAAAACAGGACCTAGCTAACAATATGGCTTATTAAGTGCGGAAATTATCACTAACTAATCTATTCTTACCATAAAGAAGTAGAAGAATTTTAGCAATTTAGTGTTGTGGTTGGAATTATTTAATGGATATCGATAGAGAGTTATTAAAACTTAATATCCTTGTGGTTGATGATCAACAAATTAATCACAATTATATCAATGATATATTGTTTTCTCATGGTTTTGAGCAAGTGATCAATATTACTGATCCTCGTCAAGCTGTGGGAGTTTACTGCACACTTTCTCCTGCTTTAGTGATTATTGATATTGATATGCCTTTTCAAAGTGGTATAGAGCTGTTTAAAGAAATATTTAATATATCAAATGGTTTCAAACCAATTGTATTAGGTATTGCTCAGCGTGATAATAATGATTTGGTTTATCAGGCTTTAAATATAGGTATGCTTGATATTATCTATAAGCCATTTGATGAGCTAGAGGTCTTATCAAGGGTTAATACTTTACTAACCATTAGCCTTCTTTCAAGCAAATTAGATTTACAATCAAAAAATAAAGAATTGTACGCAAAGAAATCTCTTGAATATGTATCTCAGGATAGTCAGGAAAGAGCTGAATTTGAAAAAAAACTGTTGCATATGGCTATGCATGATCCCAGGACTAATTTCCCGAATAGAATGATGCTGCAACATAAAATAGGTGAGCTGGTTGAAGTAGAGAAAAAAGAAAAATTTTATGTGTTTGTTGTGTATCTAAATCATTTTGATGATATAAATCATTCACTTGGATACCATAATGGAGATAAAATCTTAATGCAGGTTGCGGTTAGGTTAGGTGATCTGGCAAACCTTATTAATGGGGCTATCAGAATAGATAATACTGGTGGAAACGAGGATTTCTTATCGGTAATGGAAGGTGTTAATTTTGCATTTTTAATTGATGGAAACATTACGGATATTGATGTAAATAAAATAGCTGATTCTGTATTGTCTGATTTGCAAAGGCCTTTTGATTATCATGGTATGTCTTTAGATATAGGCGCATTAATTGGTATATCAGAATATCCTGCTCACGGTAAAAATGCCAATATGTTAATGCAACATGCTCATGTAGCTATGGAATTAGCCCATGGTAATGCTGATCATTATGCGATTTACTCATCCGGTGAAGATCCATATAGTGCTCGTAAGTTAATGCTTATGGTGGAATTGCGGGCAGCGATTGAACATAATAATTTGAAACTTTATTATCAACCACAAATGTCATTATTGACTGAAGAGGTAATAGGTGTTGAGGCGTTAATTCGTTGGATTCATCCCAAATTAGGATTTATTCCTCCAGATGAATTTATTCCAATAGCTGAACAAACCGGTCTGATTAAACAACTTACGAGATGGGTTTTAAAAGAAGGCATAAAAAAATGTCATTATTTTTTTGCAAAAGACCAGCCTATTCGTATTAGTTTAAATATTTCTCCAAAAAATATTCAGGAGCCTGATTTTGGAAGATTTGTAGTTGATTCTTTAGCAGATTACAGTTTGCCGAATGATCTATTAATGCTTGAAGTAACAGAAAATATTAATCTTGAAGGTAACTTGATTGCGCAAAAGAATCTGGAGTATCTGAATTCTAAGATGATACGGTTTTCTATAGATGACTTTGGAACAGGGTATTCTTCTCTTGCATATCTAAAACAATTGCCTCTTGCTGAACTTAAGATTGATAAATCATTTGTAATGGATATGGAAAATAATCCTGACGACATCATGATAGTTCATACTACTATTGAGATGGGGCATAACCTAGGTATGGAAATTGTTGCAGAGGGAGTTGAAGATGCAGGCTGCTGGTCTTTATTGCGTGATCTGGGGTGTGATATTGCTCAGGGATACTATTTTGCCAGGCCAATGCCGGAAGAAGATTTAGATAAATGGATAGACAATGGTGGAGTATTGGATTAGATCTTTATCATTTTGTTAAATAAAAAGTCCTGCTTAAAATAAGCAGGACTTTTTAAAAATAAACTACTATTCTGTAGCTTCTTTTACAGCTTGTTTAGCATCATCAGCTATCTCTTTAACTGCTTCTGCGGTATCTTCAGCGGCTTCAGCAACAATTTCTGTTGCTTCTTCAGCCATTTCAGTTGCTGTTTCTGTAGTTTCAACAGCAACTTCTTCAGCTTTTTCGGCTACATCAGTTGCAGCTTTTTCTGCTGTATCAACCATTTCAGCAACAGTTCCTTCAGCAGATTTTTCTTCAACAGTTGCTGTAGTGGTGTGTTCTGCTGAGGTAGCAGCTGCGTGTTCGGCTGGTGCATGAATAGCTGTAGGTTCAGTAGCATGGTGAGCAGAACCTCCAGGAATACTTGGAATTAACTGGAAGCATATCATTACCACAATTGTTGGGAATAATGCGCCAGCAAGTATACCTAGAGGACTAATACCATCTTCACCAAATGATTTTTTAAGAATACCGAAACCAGCAGGGTTAGGAGCGTTAGCAATAACAGTTAAACCACCACCGGAAACCGCACCAGCAACCAATCCGTATTTTTGACCATCAGTAAGATCAACAAGCGATCCAAGATAAGTTAGGGCTGCATTGTCAGTAATAGCAGTAAGACCAGTAGCACCAATATAAAGCGTAAGATCGCCAAGCTTTGTTAATACTTCTTGTAACCACCATTGCTGCATAGTACCAAGGGTAACCAAACCGGCAAGGAAGAAGCCAACAAGTAATGATTCTTTAAGTTTAACTTCGTCTTGATATTCTTTTGTAACAGCAACAAAACCAAGGAAGAATAGGAATAGCCCCATGAAGAACGTCATATGGTGAGCAGTATAAACGACTAGAGCTAAGAAAATAAGGTGAATAACGGTTATCCACCAAGTAGGGGTCATGGTATTTTCATGAGACTGTTTGTCTTCTAGCTTGCCTTTAAGTTCATTTTTAAATGCAAAAGCTACAGCAACTGTACAAATAACAATAGCAATAGCAGCTTTAAAACCAAAATTGGTAACCATGTGCATGATACCCCAATGCCATTTACCAGCAACCATAAGAACAGGAGGCGCTGCAAAATGGGTAAGGGTTCCGCCAACGGAGATATTTACAAATAGCAGACCAATGGTTGCATACATGAACTTCTTAGACATATTGTTGCTGTAAAAATACTCAAGAAGGATTAGCGCAGTAACAGTCATAGCAGCAGGTTCAGTAATAAATGAACCAAGTAAAGGGCCAAGTATTAGTGCTGATATATAAAATGCCATACGACCAGGGAATGGAAGTAGTTTAGCAACAGTCTTAATCATCTTTTCTGCGAGCAAGATTACAGGCCTGGTACCAGCCATACACATAATAACGAACACGAACATTGGTTCGGTGTAATTTTGGTCATTAAGGTATTTAATAGCACCGCCAACTACATTGTGGTGGTCATCATAAATGACAAAACCATTGAAAATTGAATAACAAATAAGGAATAAAGCCGCCCACATTCCGAATACAGCTTCAACTTCACCTAAAAAATGGAAGAAGTTATTGCCAACTGAACCGTGAGGGTATTTGTGTGAAATTTCTTCAAACTTTTTCACCATAAAGGTGTGTATAACGGCACAGGCAAATAATACAGTACCGATAATTTGAATAGTTGTTGGATTCATATTTCCCTACCTAAACAATTATTAAAAAAAGCATACGTACTAAGACGCTGGTAGCATATCATTTGTAACGTGATTTTTATATCAATATAGGGAAAAAGTTAAAAAATATAGTAATAAAATTACATGATTAGGATGTAGATAAAAAAAACCGGCTATGGGGAAGCCGGTATAAAAGCTACGTATATCAGGAGGAAATACTTACAGTTTATAATATATGTCTAGTACATTATTGCTGTGAGCAAATCTGCAAGCTATATGTGGGTTAGTCCACACTTATTCAATAAAGTTCAAATTAGGGGATATTTTTCCAATATCTTTGTTACAACTCACTAAAAAATGAGTCGCTTACAATGGCGTAGGCTCAACATCTTTTTAACAAATCGTGCCTTGATCTTGAAAAAATATCCATCGAATTACATTCTTGGTGTTATTTCTAATATTTTGGTATCAATTTTTATAAAAGATAGTACCGACAATAAGTTAGCTTCAATGTTTTTTAATAAATGATTATTTTTAGTCATTTACTCAATGATAACTTCTTCAAACTTAAAAAATTAAGATATTTACTATACTGAAATTAATAAATGGAAATATTGTGTAAATATACATGGAGGTGTTATGCGTACACTAAAATCAACTGTTGAATACAACCCTCAGTATATGCTTGGTTCGCTTGGAGCCGGTGGATTAGCTGTAACATTTTTTATCTATCTTATGTTTATGGTTAAACATAAAGGTTACCCCATGGTGACTTTTGATCATATCTATCCATTATTAAAAAACGGCCCCATAGCATTGAGCGTTTTGATTGGTGTAGTACTTATATTAATGCTGGTATTTGCATATTTACACTTTAGGTTATTGATATGGAATTTTTTGCAGATACGAGAATTTAAAAAAACTTCGGTCTATGAAGCAATGAAAAGCAGTAATGGTGAAATTTCAATGATGGTGATCCCTTTGGTTTTGGCTATGACTATTAATGTTAGCTTTGTTTTGGGAGCGGTTTTTATACCAAAGTTGTGGACTATCGTTGAATATCTTTTCCCTGGAGCGTTGCTGGCATTTTTAGCTGTTGCTATTTATGCGGTTAAGATCTTTTTTGGGTATTTTTTGCGGCTATTAGAACAAGGTGGGTTTAATGAACTAGCTAATAATAATCTTTCGCAGATGATTGCTATCTTCGCTTTTAGCATGATTGCGGTTGGTTTTGCTGCTCCCGGAGCAATGAGCCATACGATTGCTTTTAATGCTGTTGGATTATTCCTTTCGGTAATGTTTTTAATGGTAGCTGTAATGTTAATGTTATTGCAGTATACAATGGGGTTCAGCTCTATGATGACCCATGGAATCGGAAAAGAGACCGTTCCAACCATCTGGGTTATGATTCCTATTTTCACTTTGTGGGGTATTACAATAATACGTTACCTGAATGGGCTGCATCATCATTTTGATTTTTCCTACGGTATGGGAACTTATTATATTTTTACCTCGGCAGTGGTGGGTATTCAGTTAATGTTTGGTGTGTTTGGCTATCTGTTGATGAAAAAAATAGGGTACTTTAAGGAGTATGTTTGGGGTGAAAAAAACAGTGCAACTGCATATGCTTTGGTGTGTCCTGGTGTAGCTTTTTTAGTTTTTGGAATGTTTTTTGTTAACTATGGGTTGGTTGTAAATAAGGTAGTTGAAAAGTTTACATTGCCTTATTATCTGATACTGGCTCCATTTGTTTTGGTGCATCTGGCAACGGTTGTTCTGTTTTTCAAGTTGAATAGTAAGTTGCTTAAGAAGGTATGACGATATTTTTGTGCTTTTGCAAGAAAAAATTTGTTATTAAATCATAGCTTAATTTAAATATTCCAAGACCGTGATTTTGATCTGTTTTTTTTCATTTTCGCTGTATTCTATATAGATTATCTGCGATCCATTTTCATATGAACCATCTGCTAGGAGCTTGAATTTATTTGCAATAAGATATTCAGATAGGGCGCTAATAGGTTTTGTCGTAGAAAACTCAACAACATTTTCAACAGGTTTATTCCCATCAGCTGTACTATAGAAGTAGTTTGCATCTTCTAACTCTGTAAACGGCAACTCTTTTATTATTTCTGTGGTTAGTAGGTAATATTCCAATGAGCCTTTTTCATAGGAGACGCTTTCGCTAACAATAATAGAAAGCAAATATGCTAATGCAATAATTGTAGTTATAAAAAAAAGAAAAATACTAACAATTAGTTTCTTCATAACTTGTTTATTTGACTTCATAGAAAAGAATGCCCTGCTTTGCAGGTTGTATTGTATTTAATAATGGTGGTAGTGAGGAGCTCATTGGACCGTAATTTTTAGATTCGCCGATGGGGTAAATGTATGGAGTAGTTCTATAATTTTTATTTGATCCAACAGCGCCATATGTATCCCAGATATGAAGAGCTTCTTTTTTGCTTACAGGTTCACAAATTTGGATAAATTGTTTTTGTGGCTCAACAGCTCGGTAAAAGCCGATTAAGTTAGATACAAGGTCTTCAGCGCTAAAGCTGCTATCAGTAAAAATTCCCCAAAACCAATTTCCTTGCATTGTTTCAAAGTCTTTTGAAACATCAAGAAATATTGATAATGCAACTGATTTTTTTTGTTCAAGTTTCATACCTTTTTTAAGGTCATATGTTTTTACAATGCCAATTTTAATGTGTTTTGTGCCCATTTTTTGTGAGTATGAAATTCTGTAGTATCCCGCTTTTGCTGAAGGTTTTCCTTTTTCGTTTTTGATCTCTTCCCATAAAACAGATGCACCTTTGGCTGGGTTTGCATGACCTAGATCAACCCATCCGCACTTTTTTGTATAGATTAATCCGCGATCTAAGTTTGGGGCTATTAGTGCATCTACAATATGTTTTCTTTCTGTCATTTTGTTTGTCTTTATTAAAGAGGCTTAAATATTCTCTTTAGCCCAAGCCTCTAAAGAAGCTAAAGCACCATCCAGCTTATTTGGTTCACTGCCACCAGCTAATGCCATATCAGGCTTGCCTCCGCCACGGCCGCCAACCTGTGCTGCAATGTGATTAACAACATCGCCTGCCTTGATGTTTTTGATCAAGTCTTTGGTAACACCAGCTGCTAATTGGACTTTGCCTTCATCCATAACTGTTCCAAGAACAATTACTGCAGTTCCAAGCTTGTTTTTAAGCTGATCAACAGTTTCGCGAAGGGTTTTGGCATCTGCACCTTCTAGCTTTGCTGAAAGTATCTTAACTCCATTGATCTCAATCGCATTGCTGGCAAGGTCACCGCCTGCCTGGCTGGCAAGTTTGCTTTTCATGCGTTCAAGCTCTTTTTCTGTCGCACGATTTCTGGTGATAAGCTGCTCCATCTTATCATTAAGATTTTCACGGTCAGCTTTAAGGAATCCGCATAACTTATTGAGCTTACGCTCATTATTCCAAAGATATGTCATTGCATTGGTGCCGGTAAGGGCTTCAAGGCGACGTACGCCAGAGGCTATACCTGTTTCACTTATGATCTTAATCAAACCAATATCACCAGCTCTTTCGGCATGGGTACCACCACAAAGTTCGATGGAAAAATCACCTAGCTTAATGACTCTAACTTTATCTCCGTATTTCTCACCAAATAACGCCATAGCCCCGGACTTGGTGGCCTCGTCATAAGGCATCACGCTAATTTCTGCGTCATGGTTGGCGCGAACCTGTTCATTGGCAATTTTTTCGATTTCTTCCAGCTGCTCTTGAGAAACCGGTTCAAAGTGTGAAAAGTCGAATCTAAGTCTATCCGAATTAACCAATGACCCTTTTTGCTGAACGTGGGTTCCAAGTACTTCGCGTAGCGCAGCATGTAAGATATGAGTTGCAGTGTGGTTGATCATGGTTGCCTGGCGTTTAATGCCATCTACAACTGCTGCAACTTCATCTCTGGTATTGATTGTGCCTTCAATAACGGTGCCTATGTGCAAAAATGCATTGTGGCTTTTAATAGTATCTTTAATTTTAACCTTAAAACCGTTGCCTAGTAGTTCTCCGCAATCACCAGCCTGACCGCCAGATTCTGCATAAAACGGGGTCTTGTCTAAGATGATTTGTACTTCATCTTCAGTAGTTGCTTTGTCGATAAGGTGGCCATCTTTAAAGATCGCTAACACATGTCCTTTGCCAGTAGTCGCCTCATAACCAATAAATTCGGTGCTGTGTTCTGTTTCCATGTTTTCGTTATAATCGATATCAAACTGACTGCTTTCTTTACTTTTCTTTTTTTGCTCTTCCATGGAAGCATCAAAACCATCACGGTCAACAGTAAGTTCACGCTCACGGGCAATATCAGCAGTAAGGTCAAATGGGAAACCATAGGTGTCGTAAAGCTTAAAGGCTGTAGCGCCAGATATAACTTTGCCGCCCATTGTATCAATTTCAGTTTCCAGGATTTTCATGCCTTGCTCAAGGGTCTTAGCAAATTGTTCTTCTTCCTGCTTTAAGATCTTTTTAACAAAATCCTGCTGCTCAACAAGGATAGGGTAGGCTTCTCCCATCTCTTTTATCAAAGTATCTACAAGCTTATAGAAGAATAGATCTTTGGTGCCAAGTTGGTATCCATGTCTTACCGCACGGCGAATAATGCGTCTGAGTACGTAACCACGCCCTTCATTTGACGGGAATACTCCATCAGCAACAAGGAATGAACAGGCGCGGATATGATCAGCAATAACTCGTAGTGATTTATTGTTAAGATCAGTTGTTCCTGTGATATTAGCAGCAGATTTAATAAGGCTTTGGAATAGGTCGATTTCATAGTTGGAATGAACATTTTGTAAGATGGCTGCTAGTCTTTCCAATCCCATACCGGTATCAACCGATGGTTTTGGAAGTGGCTCCATGGTGCCATCCGCAAAGCGGTTGTATTGCATAAATACTAGATTCCAGATCTCAATGTAGCGATCGCCATCTTCTTCAGGAGTTCCTGGAGGTCCACCTGGAATATCTTTGCCATGGTCATAAAATATTTCGGTACAAGGACCGCATGGTCCGGTGTCTCCCATGGCCCAAAAGTTATCTTTGGCCCCTATACGAGAAAAACGGTTTTCATTAACTCCAATCTCTTTAAGCCAGATGTCGGCTGCTTCATTATCTTCTTCAAATACTGTTACCCATAACTTTTCAGGAGGTAGGCCAATGACCTCAGTCAGGAATTCCCATGCATATTTAATTGCATCTTGTTTGAAATAATCGCCAAAGCTAAAGTTACCTAGCATCTCAAAGAAGGTATGATGGCGTGCAGTGTAGCCAACATTTTCCAAGTCGTTATGCTTGCCCCCTGCACGAACGCAGCGTTGGCTTGAGGTGGCTGTTGTATAGGATCTTTTCTCTTGACCAAGGAATGTATCCTTAAACTGGACCATTCCTGCATTGGTGAAAAGTAAGGTCTTATCGTTACCAGGAATTAAAGGGCTGCTTGCAACTATTTCATGCCCTTTTTCATTAAAGAAGTTCAGAAATGCATTTCTTATATCTGCACAAGTCCAGTTCATTACATACTCTCATTCATAGTGTTCAATGTCATTAAGCGCGCATTTTACCTGATCAAACGTAAAACCTCGATACTCTAAAAAGCGAATTTGTTTGGCTTTATCACTTAGATTGGCTGGCAGTTCAGTTCCAAAGCGCTTTTCTCGTACTTTTTTCGCAATAATTATCCAATCATTTTGTCCAATTTGAAGCTCATTAATGCTTAGATTAATGCCTTTATTTCTTAATTCAGAGATTATTTTGAGAGGACCATGGCCTTTATTTATTCGTGAATTGATAAATGATTCAGTAAACCTTTCATCGCTTTGCAGGTTGTTTTCGGAAAGCCAGGTGAGAACTTCATTTATATCAGATTGTATTGCACCTTTTATTATGAGTTTATCAATAAGTTCTTTTTGGGAATGCTCGCGTCGCGATAGGTAATCGATAGCTGCTATTTTTACGGCTTCCTTATCCAGCAAAATCTATCTTTCCTTATATTGGGATGTAATAACAAAAAGGCAGCGAAAATACTGCCTTTTTTAATCTTTAGATTGCTTCAGGGCCTGTTTCACCAGTACGGATACGAACCACATCTAATAATTCTGTTATAAAGATTTTACCATCACCAATTTTGCCGGAGTTGGCTGTGTTCGAAATTGTTTCAACTACTTGATCTAGCATGTCATCATTAATAGCAATTTCAAGTTTTACTTTTGGTAAAAAATCTACAACATACTCTGCTCCACGATATAGTTCAGTATGACCTTTTTGGCGGCCGAATCCCTTTACTTCTGTAACAGTAACCCCTTGGACTCCAATGTCAGATAATGCTTCTCTAACATCATCAAGTTTAAAAGGTTTAATAATGGCTGTTACGAATTTCATTTGTTACTCCTATTATGAGTGCTAAACCAATCATTGTTATAGCATAAATTCTAAAAGATTTATTGTATTAATACGGTATTACTAATGGAACTATCCATAAAATAATCAGTAATACTCAAAAACAAATGTAATGATAGTTGTTTGTGAATCAATCTACAATATTTGTCTATATGCTGATTGGATTAATAATGTTGCAAGCGTAATAAATTGAATAAGTTTTATTTTTCTTGCCCAAAGTTGGTATAATTTGTATTCCTATTTGAAAGCTTCCAAAGTGAATTTTATTTAATTTGTATTGTTGTGATTTGAGGTTTGATATGAAACGATTTGCTAACTCAATTTTTTTAGTTGTTTTTCTTGTGTCTGGTATCGCGTGTGCTGGTGATTTAAAAGAAGCAGGAAGTGCTAAAGCTAAAAATATTGGTAAGCCGTTTCATTTGGTTGAGGATTTTCCATTAATTTCTGACGAAGACCCTGATTTGCCTAATCCGGGTAATCTTAAGATGTATATGCATATTCCAGAAGATATGCCAGCAGAAGATGCTCCATTGGTTGTTGTGATGCATGGTTGTATGAAAGGAGCTAATCAAATAAAAGATTGGACGGAATGGAATGATCTGGCAGATAAATATAAGTTTTATGTGATTTATCCCGAACAACAGAAACCTAAAGTATGGAAGGGTAAACTTACAGGAAATCCTGGTTTGTGTTTTAGGTGGACCGGTAATGGCGGAAAGTGGAAAGCTATAGGTGAAAGTGAAGATAGATCAATTATCGATATGATAAGTTTTCTTAAAAAAAGCGGTTATTCCGTTGATAGTAAAAAAATATTTATTACAGGATTTTCTGCTGGTGCAGCAATGACAAACCTTATGCTTGCAGAATACCCTGATGTTTTTGCTGGTGGCGCTCCAATAGCTGGAATTCCATTTCGGTGTGCTGATAGTCTTAAGCAGGGTTTCGACTGTATGGGGGTAAAGCCAAGCTTTATGACGCGTAGTAATAATGGTCCTGGTTGTGAAGGTCAGGGGGAAGCTTGCATGGATCCAGAGCGAAAAAAATCACCGGAAGAGTGGAAAAACATGGTGACCACATTTGGTCAAAAAAACTTTTCAGGTGAATATCCAAAAGTATTTATCTGGCATGGCGGGCGTGATAAATATGTTGATGATGATAATCTTCAAGAGCAGATGGAACAGTGGACAGCCGTACACGGCATTGACCAAGTAGCCGATAATAAAAACACTACTTTAAAAGAAACCTATGCAGAGCATATATATTCTGAATATAAAGATGAGTCAGGGGATGTTAAAGTTGCAACCTTGATGATTCCTAGAATGTTTCATGCTGTGCCTGTCCAACCTGGTGATGAAGAAGACATGGGGGGGGCAGAGGCGGGACAACATGCTGTAGACTACGGTTTGCACTCCAGTTATTACATAGCCCGTTTTTGGGGGATTATTGACTAGGGCTGGGAAATAATTCCTTAGCAAATAAAATTATTCAATAGTTGCCATCCTGGCTTAGTCAGTGTAAATTGTTGCCGGTTTACGTTTGGAAAAAACATCCCTAATTATTTTGGTTTGTAGCATGAATTCAGAATAAAAGGTTAGGGCATTAAAAACTATCGGCCTCTATCGAAGGGCAGTTCAGCCCAAATTTCACGCTTTATTCGCTGTCAGCGGGTAGTTGCGCGAAAACAAAATGGTCGGTGAGATAGAGCTTGCATCACACGTCTTAAGATGTGTGAAAACTAAGGAGCATCTTATGCAAGAAGGTTTAACTCTAGTTGCACTTGGAATGGGAACAGTATTTATATTCCTTGTCGTTCTGATTGTTTGTACAACTCTTATGTCAAAGTTTGTGATGTCATATGAGGCAAAGTTCAAAAAACCAGAACAGCCAATTCCAGTAGCTGGACAATCTAAAATTCCCGATGCAGTATTAACAGCGGTTATTTCTGCTGCTATTCATCAGCATCGATCTGCTAAGGCCAAAAAAGGCAAGTAGTACATTTTAATAATACGGACTTTAAATTAATAACTAAGGTTGAAACCATGAGTACAAAAAAACTTGGAATTACCGACGTAGTATTACGTGACGCACACCAATCACTATTTGCGACCAGAATGCGCTTGGAAGATATGCTTCCAATCGCTGATAAACTAGATAAAGTTGGCTACTGGTCAGTTGAAACTTGGGGTGGAGCTACATTTGATTCCTGTATTAGATTCCTAGGCGAAGATCCATGGGATAGAATCCGTCAATTAAAAGCGGCTATGCCAAATACTCCGCAGCAAATGCTTTTCCGTGGTCAAAATATTCTTGGTTACAGACATTATGCTGATGACGTAGTAAGAAAATTTGTTGAAAGAGCGGCTGTAAACGGAGTTGACGTATTCCGTGTATTTGACGCAATGAATGATCCACGTAATCTTGAGACGGCGATTAAAGCAGTTATCGAGAATGAAAAGCACGCTCAAGGTACTCTATCTTACACAACCAGCCCAGTTCATACTCTTGAGTCATGGTGTAAGCTTGCCAAGCAAATTGAAGAGATGGGCGCTCATTCTGTTTGTATTAAAGATATGTCTGGTTTGCTCAAGCCTTATGATGCCTATGAATTAATCACTGCTCTTAAGAAAGAGATTAGTATCCCTGTTCATATGCAATGTCATGCAACAACAGGTCTTTCTGTTCCAACTTATTTAAAGGCTGCTGAAGCTGGTATCGATAATGTTGATACTTCTATTTCTTCAATGTCTATGACATATGGTCACTCTGCTACTGAGACTGTTGTTGCAATGCTTGAAGGTACAGAAAGAGATACAGGTCTTGATATCGGCCTTATGGAAGAGATTGCAGCATACTTCCGTGAAGTTCGTAAGAAATATGCAAAATTTGAAGGCGCGCTTAAAGGTGTTGATTCAAGAATTCTTGTTGCTCAGGTTCCTGGTGGAATGTTAACCAACATGGAAAATCAGCTTAAAGAACAAAATGCAATTGACAAGCTTGATGCTGTACTTGAAGAGATTCCACGTGTACGTGAAGACCTTGGTTATATTCCTTTGGTAACTCCAACTTCACAGATCGTTGGTACTCAAGCGGTTCTTAACGTTCTGACTGGTGAAAGATACAAAACCATCACTAAAGAGACTGCTGGTATCCTTAAAGGTGAATACGGTGCAGCTCCTTCTGAGCTTAATAAAGAGCTTCAGGAAAGAGTTCTTGATGGTGGTGAAGCTATCACTTGTCGTCCAGCAGATCTTCTTGAGCCAGAAGTTGAAAAACTTACTGTTGAGCTTAAAGATATTGCTAAAGAGAAGGGAATTAAACTTGCTAAGAACGAGATTGATGACGTTCTTACCTATGCTCTATTCCCACAAGTTGGTCTTAAGTTCCTTGAGAATCGTGGTAATCCAGATGCATTTGAGCCGGCTCCAACTGCTGAAGATGCAGCGCCAGCAGCTGCAACAACTAAGACAGCAGGTGGTGCAGATGTTTACACAGTAACAGTTGCTGGTCACAGTTATGTGGTTCAGGTAGAAGATGGTGGTGATATTTCTCAAATTGCTCATGCGGTTCCTGTGGTAGGTGCTTCATCTCATACTACTGCTGCACCATCAGGGTCGGTAGGAGGAGAAGCGATTCCTGCGCCACTTGGTGGACATGTTCATAAGATACCAGTATCTGTTGGTCAGCAAGTTAACGAAGGTGATGTGATTATTATCCTTGAAGCGATGAAGATGGAGACAGAAGTTCGTGCCAGCAAGGCAGGTTCTATTGCTGAAATCTGTGTTAAAGAAGGCGAGACTGTTGCTGTTGGCGATACTCTTCTAACTTTGGCCTAATTTAAATATCTAAGTCCCGACTAAGTCGGGACTTATTTGCTTGAGGATTTTATCCAATGGAAAATGTTTTAAATCTAGTATATGGCTCAGGGATAGCAAACATATCTCTTGGTCAGGCCCTTATGTTGGCAGTGGGATTACTTTTGCTTTTCCTTGCTATCAAGAAGGGATTTGAGCCTCTATTGCTTGTGCCAATTGGTTTTGGTGCAATTTTATCAAATATTCCAGTAGCAGGCCTTGCTGAATCAGCAGTGTCGCAAGCGCTGCACTATGGGTCTGATGAAGTTATTGCAGCCATTAATCAAGCTCTTGGTGGTGTTTCATATTACGAAGCTTCAGCAACTGCACAAATGGCAGCAAAAGAGATAGCTCATCATGCTAATTATGCTGATGGAATTCTTTATCTATTTTATAGTGTTGGATTAACGACAGGTGCATTTCCTCTGATCATCTTTATGGGGGTTGGTGCTATGACTGATTTCGGTCCGCTATTAGCTAATCCTAAAACTCTGCTTTTAGGTGCCGCTGCTCAGTTCGGTATTTTTGTGACCCTTATTGGTGCAATTGCATTACAGTTCTCTGGTCAGGAGGCGGCGGCGATTGGTATCATTGGTGGTGCTGATGGACCGACTGCTATTTATGTTGCTACTAAATTAGCTCCACATCTTTTAGGAGCAATCGCTGTAGCTGCTTATTCATATATGGCATTGGTTCCAATGATTCAGCCGCCCATCATGAAACTGTTTACGTCTAAAGAAGAGCGGGAAATTAAGATGACTCAGTTAAGGCCGGTATCTCAAACTGAGAAGATTCTGTTTCCAATAGTGCTTCTTCTTCTAGTTGCTCTACTGTTACCAGATGCAGCCCCTCTACTTGGTATGTTCTGTTTTGGTAATCTTATGAAAGAGAGTGGAGTGGTAGATCGCCTTAGTGATACAACGCAAAATGCTTTGATTAACGTTGTTACCATATTTCTTGGTCTTTCTGTTGGTTCAAAATTACAAGCCAGTCAATTCTTACAGTTTGATACCCTCAAGATTCTCTCTCTGGGGATAGTTGCGTTCGGTATTGGTACTGCTTGTGGAGTGTTAATGGCTAAGCTTATGAATAAACTAAGTGGTACTCCAATAAATCCACTTATTGGTTCAGCGGGGGTATCGGCGGTTCCAATGGCTGCTCGTGTGTCGAATAAGGTTGGCCTTGAGGCGAATCCTCAAAACTTTTTGCTTATGCACGCTATGGGGCCTAACGTGGCTGGTGTTATTGGGTCGGCTGTTGCAGCTGGTGTATTGCTCAAGTATTTTGGATCATAGATCTAAATACAGCATACATAGATAAGTTTAAAAAGCTCGGAGATTATCTTCGGGCTTTTTTGTTACACATTGAAAAACAATCAATTATTTATAAATAAATTTGATGATTTTGCCTTTTAACTAGGCTAAAATACGCGGCTTATATTAACTTAACTAGGAGTAAACAATGGCTTTAACGAAAGAGCAAAGAGTACAGATCGTTAAAGATTACCAGCGTGATGCTAACGATACTGGATCTCCAGAGGTACAGGTTGCGTTACAAACCGCTAGAATCAATGATTTATCATCTCACTTTAGTGAGCACAAGCATGACCACCATTCAAGACAAGGTCTACTAAGAATAGTGAATGCGCGTAGAAAACTGCTAGACTACCTTAAGAAGAAGGATGTTGAGCGTTATCAAACTTTGATTAAACGTTTGGGACTACGTAAGTAATATATCCTAAAGAGCTTTTAGATGATCTGGACTTTGCCCTGGAAAAACTGAAAGCTCTTTTACTAAAACTTGTAAATATACTAGGCCTGCGAAGGTGGATTCTAAATGGAAGTAGTGTGCATAGGATTGGTTCATATACTAAGCTCTTCTCGAGTAAAGGCTCATTGAGAGTAATAAGTAATCAGCGCTAGTTTTTGATTAATATTCAAAAACACAAATAGCAGCTGATTTATTTTTTTATGGCTGAGCTTTTATGGATTATTCTTATGTGCAATACACCAAAGATAAAGCTGAAGTAGGAAAAAAATTAATTAATAAATAAAAGGAAAATATACGTGACACCTATCATAAAAGAATTTCAATTTGGTGATAAAAAAGTAACTCTTGAAACAGGGCGTATCGCACGTCAAGCAACAGCAGCGGTACTTGTTAATATGGAAGGAACATCTGTATTAGTTACAGTTGTTGGTAAAAAAAGTGGCGCAGAGGGAAGAGACTTTTTCCCATTGACAGTTAATTATCAGGAAAAAACATACTCAGCAGGTAAGATCCCGGGTGGTTTTTTCAAACGAGAAGGTCGTCCTTCAGAAAAAGAAACTTTAACTTGTCGTCTTATTGATAGACCAATTCGCCCTTTATTTCCAAAAGGGTTTATGAATGAAGTACAAGTTGTTGCTACAGTAGTTTCTTTAAATCCACAAATTGACCCGGATGTTCCTGCGATGATTGGTACATCTGCTGCCCTTGCTGTTTCTGGTATTCCATTTGATGGCCCGCTTGGTGCCGCTAGGGTTGGTTATAAAGATGGACAATATCTTCTTAACCCAACATTTGCTGAATTGAAAGAATCAGATCTTGATCTTGTTGTAGCTGGTACAGAATCAGCGGTATTAATGGTTGAATCTGAAGCTAACCTTTTACCTGAATCTGTTATGCTCGGCGCTGTAATGTTTGGTCATAAAGAGATGCAGGTTGTTGTTCAAGCGGTTAAAGAATTTGCAAGCATGAATACTATTGATGCTTGGGATTGGCAGCCCCCCGTTAAGGATGAAACCTTAGCAAATCTTGTTACTGAAAAAGGTAAAGCCAAATTAGAAGAAGCATATAAGATTGCAGATAAACTTGTGCGTCAAGATGCTGTTGCTGCAGCAAAAGACGAAGTTGTTGCTGAACTTGTTTCTGAAGAAGGTGAACTTACAGCTGAAGCTGTTCAAGGTGAGCTATCTTCACTTGAGAAGAAGATTGTTCGTGGCAGAATCCTTTCTGGTGAGCCAAGAATTGATGGCCGTGATACCAGAACAGTTAGAAAGATCTCTGTTGAGACAGGTGTTCTTCCAAGAACTCATGGTTCTGCGTTATTTACTCGTGGTGAAACTCAGGCGATAGTTGTTACAACTCTCGGTACTACAAGAGATGCACAAATCATTGATGCGCTTGAAGGTGAAAGAAAAGAGCCATTTATGCTTCACTACAATTTCCCTCCGTTCTGTGTGGGTGAAACTGGAATGATCGGTAGTCCTAAGCGTAGAGAGATTGGTCATGGTCGTCTTGCTCGTCGTGGTGTACAGGCTGTATTACCAGATATGAGTAATTACCCATACGTTATTCGTGTAGTTTCAGAGATTACAGAATCAAACGGTTCAAGCTCCATGGCTTCTGTTTGTGGTACCAGTTTGTCACTAATGGATGCAGGTGTACCTGTTAAGGCTCCTGTTGCTGGTATCGCAATGGGACTTGTTAAAGAAGAAAATTCATTTGCTGTATTGTCTGATATCCTTGGTGATGAGGATCATCTTGGTGATATGGACTTTAAAGTAGCTGGTACTACAGATGGTATCTCTGCACTGCAAATGGATATCAAGATCAATGGCATTACTGAAGAGATCATGGCAATTGCACTTGATCAGGCAAAAGAAGGTCGTTTACACATTCTGGAAAAGATGAATGAAGTGATCTCTGAACCACGTAGTGATATGTCTGAGTTCGCTCCGCGCATTATCGCAATGACTATTGATAAAGATAAGATCAGAGATGTAATTGGTAAAGGTGGTGCAACCATCAGATCAATTATTGAAGAGACTGGAGCAGAAGTAGATATTGATGACTCTGGTTTGGTTAAAATATCCTCTGTTGATCAAGCTGCTGGTGAAGAAGCTAAGAAGCGTATTGAGCTAATCACTGCAGAGGTAGAGGTTGGTGCTGTATACGAAGGCCCTGTAACCAAGATCATGGACTTTGGCGCATTTGTTACCATTCTACCAGGAAAAGACGGCCTTGTTCATATATCTCAAATCTCGAATGAGAGAGTAGAGAAGGTTACCGATAAACTAAAAGAAGGCGAGACTGTTAAAGTTAAGGTTCTAGAGGTTGATCGTCAAGGTCGTATAAGATTAAGTATGAAAGCCCTTCTTGAAGAGAGTGCAGAAGCTTAGTATTACTCAAAAGTAATGAATAAAAAAAGGGGTCATAGCGACCCTTTTTTTATTGGTAGTAATACGAAAGTATAATTTACATTATTGTTTGAATATTTAAACTGTGACGCAGTTCTATGTTGATTTATACATAAGCAATTGATAATATAATGTGGTGGTATGAAGTGTAAGTTAGGCTTACGCAATATAATAAGATCAAGCTATAACAATAATCATAAAATGATTATCTATGGGAGAATAAATATGGCTGGCACAAAACAACAATGGGTGGGAATTAATAGGCGTAAAAAGGATCGTCGTGAAAATGTAACAGATCGGCGCGAGTTTATTCGTTTTATAACAGGTCCAACTAGAGCAGATCGAAGAAGTATGATAAATAGAAGAAGGGCTCCGGGAGAGTGGTTGCCAACACATCTCAGGTAATCCTTCCGTAAACGCTATACTAATTTGCAATATAAAGGCATTGTAAACTGTGATTGTGTTGTTATGGTTCAATGTTAAGTTTCTGAAATTACTTTTCCATCCACAGATATAGTGATTACAGATAATGGGATATCTTTTCCAGAATTATCCAATGCCTGTTTTGCTAATATCTCAAGTCCACGGCAGCACGGTACTTCCATAATGGCTACGTATAACCCGGTAACATTGTTATGCTGTATTATGGCGGTTAGTTTATCTAGATATTGACTGGTATCATCGAGCTTTGGGCAGGCAATAGCGACGGCTTTATCTTTTAACAGTCGGTTATGGAAATTTCCCATTGCGAATGCTACGCAATCGGCAGCTATAATCAACTCCCTGTTATTAAAGAATGGTGCTAGTGGTGATAACAGGTGTAGCTGAACCGGCCATTGAGTTAATTCTGATGGTGCGCCTTTATCTGTGTTATTACTGGTTGAATCGCAATTACATGGAGATGGCTGCATTTCTTTAATTATTTTATTGGCTGACCCGGGACAGACGCTACTGCAGCCATGAGCAGGTTTTACAGTTGGTTTAGTTGTTTCCTGTTTTTGAAGATTGGAGATGTGTTTTTGTACTGCTTTGTCATCATATTCAGCGGCTTCACGTTCAATTATATTAATGGCTCCAAGAGGGCATTCATTCAGGCAATCTCCAAGCCCATCACAAAACTTATCGTCTATTAATTTGGCTTTACCATCAATAATCTGTATTGCACCTTCATGGCAAGATGGAACACATATTCCACATCCATTACAAAGATCTTCATTAATTTCGATAATTTTACGTTTCATTGATATAGCCTCAGATTAAATCTAACTTTTATAATGCTATCTTTAAAAAAAGAATCAACCTTGATCTATATCAATTAAATCAATTTTAATGATCTATTTATTTGATTTTAACTCGATTCAATCTTTCTATAATGTATAGTACCTAATCAGGAGTGATATATTTGAATTATCTATAAAACATTTATCAGGAGTAACTAATGGAATTAAAAGGTAGTAAAACCGAAAAAAATCTTATGGCTTCGTTTGCAGGTGAGTCTCAAGCAAGAAACCGTTATACCTATTTTGCTGCTAAGGCTAGAAAAGAAGGTTATAGGCAAATAGCGGAAATCTTTGAAGAGACTGCGAATCAAGAAAAAGAACATGCTAAGCGTTTCTTTAAGTTTTTGCAGGGTGGTGACGTAGAGATTGTTGCTTGTTTTCCTGCTGGTGTAATTGGGTGTACTGTTGATAATCTAAAGGCTGCTGCTTGCGGTGAAAATGAAGAGTGGACTGAACTTTATCCAGAATTTGCTAAAACAGCAAGAGAAGAAGGGTTTGATAAGATTGCAGATGCTTGGGATGCAATTTCTATTGCTGAAAAACAGCATGAGAAACGTTATAGAGATCTTGCAAAAAATATTGAAGAAGGAAAAGTCTTCCAAAAAGATGGAGTTGTTACTTGGCGTTGTCTAAACTGTGGTTATCTGCATCAGGGAGATGCGGCACCAGAAGTTTGTCCAGCTTGTGTTCATCCTCAAGCTCATTTTGAGCTGTTTGGAGAAAACTATTAGTTCGGAAATAAACATTTTCGTGGCAATAATAAATAAGGAGTTATTATGACTACCAGAAACGAAGTGTATAAATGCAACCTTTGTGGAAATATTGTTACTGTTTCTCATCAAGGTCCAGGTGAGCTCGTTTGTTGTAATCAACCTATGAATCTTAGAACCGAAAATACAACCGATGCGGCAACAGAAAAGCATGTTCCAGTTGTTAAAAAGGTCGATGGCGGTTATAAGGTTACTGTAGGTGAGGTTATGCATCCAATGCAAGATGATCACTATATTGAGTGGATTGAATTGATTGCAGGCGATGTTGTGCTAAGGGAATACCTAAAACCAAATCAAGATCCAGTTGCAGTATTTAAAACTGATGCAAATAATGTTGTTGTTAGAGAATATTGTAATTTGCACGGGTTGTGGAAGGCTTAGTAATTTCTATTTTGTTATTAAAAAAACCCCGGCATTTGCCGGGGTTTTTTATTAAGTATCTCAATAAAGAGATTAGGAGTGACACTATTTTGAAGAAGTAAATTCTGGGTAAGCTTCCATACCGCAATCGATAAGGTCCATACCTTCGTACTCTTCTTCTTCTGTTACCCTGATACCCATTACAGCTTTGATAATAGCCCATACTATGATGCTAACACCAAATACCCATGCGAAGATTGTAACCGCACCAACGATCTGACCTACAAATGTTGAGTCGCTGTTAGTTACTGGAACAAGAAGCAGACCAATCAAACCGCAAACACCGTGTACAGATAGAGCTCCAACTGGATCGTCTATTTTTAGCTTGTCGATGGTTACGATAGCTACAACAACCGCGATACCGCCAATTACTCCAAATAGTGAAGCTAAAAGTGGTGTTGGAGTTGATGGTTCTGCTGTGATAACAACAAGTCCTGCAAGTGCGCCGTTAAGTAGCATGGTTAAATCAGCCTTTCCGAACCAAAGTCTAGCAAGTATCATTGCTGCAATTGAACCTGCAGCTGCGGCTGCGTTAGTGTTAAGGAATACCATTGCAACTGAATGTGAGCTAGCTATATCGCCTAGTTTTAGAACTGAACCACCGTTAAATCCAAACCAGCCCATCCATAGGATAAAGGTACCTAGTGCTGCAAGAGGTAAGTTTGAACCAGGGATTGCGTTGATTGATCCATCTTTGCCGTATTTACCTTTACGAGCACCAAGTAATAATACTGCTGCTAGAGCTGCTGATGCACCTGCAAGGTGAACAATGCCTGAGCCAGCGAAGTCAGAGAAACCAAGATCTCCAAGGTTAAATAGACCAAATACATCGCTACCGCCCCAGGTCCATGCTCCTTCCATAGGATAGATGAATGCTGTCATTACAACTGAAAATAGAAGGAAAGCCCAAAGCTTCATTCTTTCAGCTACCGCACCAGATACGATTGACATAGCGGTTGCTACGAATACAACTTGGAAGAAGAAGTCAGATGCTGCTGAGTATACTGAGTCTCCATCAAAGCCGTTTTCTGCAGAAGATGCCAGAGCATTTTTAACGAAGTCGTCACCGCCCATGATTCCATCAAGCAGGAAACCGCCGCCATACATAATTTCGTAACCGCAAATTAAATACATAATGCAGGCTACGGAGTATAGTGCCACGTTTTTGGTTAAAATTTCTGTGGTGTTTTTGGCTCTAACCAGACCTGATTCCAGCATGGCGAAACCTGCTGCCATCCACATTACCAATGCGCCGCATATCAAAAAGTAAAAGGTATCGATCGCATATTGAAGTTCAAAAATTTGATTTTCCACTGTACTTCTCCTAAAAAAATGAGTTCTTAGTTTCTGGAAATTAATGAGGGTTAAAGAGCTTCAGGACCGGATTCACCAGTTCTGATTCTTACAACTTGTTCAAGACTGGTAACAAATATTTTCCCGTCACCGATCTTTCCAGTATTTGCAGTATTTCTGATTGCATCTACAACCTGATCGCACATGTCAGCAGATACTGCTGCTTCAATTTTTATCTTAGGAAGGAAGTCAACAACATACTCAGCTCCGCGATAAAGCTCTGTATGTCCTTTTTGTCTACCAAACCCTTTTACTTCAGTTACAGTGATGCCTTGAACCGAAATATCAGATAAAGCCTCCCTGACGTTGTCTAACATAAATGGTTTTATGATTGCTGTTATCATCTTCATTGTTATGCTCCTGGCATTGATAATTTACTAACATTGCAAAAGTTGCACTTAAAACAAATTTTGCATATGCCGTGCCAAACTCGCAAGTGTCGGTAATTAAAGAGAATAATGCTGATTTTTGTTAAAATAACAAATGTTTTTATGCTCAGTTATTGGGAGTTAACGGAAATGATGCACAAAATAGTGCACTTAAATAGGGCGATTAATGTTGGATAATTTATTGTGTGATTGTCTTTAAAATTTTATGGATTTTGATATTAATCAATATTGCTTGGTGTAATTAAGAGTATGTGATTTATAGTAATTTAAATATGTATTATTAATTAAAGAGCGAAAACTCAATTGATATTAGCTTTAACTGAATTAGATAGACTTTCAAAAGAGGATTTGTAATCCTTTATAAGCTCATCAATATCATCTAATTCATTATTATTAATTGCGACATGTATTGTATTTACATCCTTAAGCAACTTAGTAGCTGCTAATGTTCCTGCCAATCCTTTTAATGAATGGATATATTTTTTGGCTTCAGTTATGTTGTTATTTTTTATATACGAATCTATGGTTTCTCCGCTATTACTATAAGTTTCAATAAAACTTAATAATGTTTTGCATATTAGGGTAGTTCTACCACCTAGCATCTGTATTGCTTTTTCTGCATCTATTCCGTCGATTTTCGAAAGGTCTAGTTCATTATCTTTACAAGAAACATCATTGCTGTTGGTTTGTGTTTTATTATTTTTTTCAGATAGTGAAATAGAAGGTTTATACAACCATTTTATTAATGTTTTCTTTAGTTCTTTTACATTAATAGGTTTTGAAATAAAATCGCTCATTCCAATTGCAAGATAATGTTCTTTATTTTCGGACATAGCATCCGCAGTTAGTGCTATGATTGGGATATCGAAGTATTTTTTATTAGATCTTAATTTTTTTGTTAGTTGGTCGCCGCTCATTTTAGGCATTTGTATATCTGTCATAATACAGTCAAAATTATCAGATTCTATTTTTATCAATGCATCAGTGCCGTTTTCTGCAGTTTCAACATTAAGTCCCATATCTTTTAGTAGTTCATATGCTATTTCCCTATTAATATCATGGTCTTCAACTATTAGTACTTTTGAATCTTGTATTTCCGGTATTAAGTGTGATCGTGTGCTTTTGATTTGGTTGTTGCTAAGATTATCTTTGTTTTCAAATAATTCAGTTGCGATAACTTCAATTAGAGTTGATTGTTTTACAGGTTTCGTTAAACATTTTCTTATGTCTAGTGCAGATGCTTTAGTGCAAATCTCTTCATCACTATAAGCAGTCATCATAATAAGTATTAAATTATCGTAGCGCCCATCGCTTCTTAAAATTTCTATTGTTTCCATTCCATTTATTTCAGGCATTTGCCAGTCTATTAATGCAATATTGAAAGGTTGGTCATTGGTTGATGCTTTTAATAGTGTTTTTAGGGCTTCTTTACCTGATAGAACGTATTCGGCGCTAATACCGATGTTTTTTAATGATTCAGTTAGGTAGATTGCTGTTGATTCATTATCGTCAACGATCAGAGCTCTTTGGGAACCAAGTTGTGGATGGTTTAAAATTTCGTCTTCGATATTTTTGTTAAATATTTGGAGTTCAATAGCAAATGAAAAGATGCTTCCAATTCCTTTTTCACTTCTAACACCAATGTTTCCTCCTATTAATTCAACTAAATTTTTGCATATGCTTAGGCCTAAACCTGTTCCACCATATTTTCTGGTTGTTGATTGATCCACCTGGGTAAAAGATTGAAATAGCTTATGCGTTTGTTCATGATCCATTCCAATGCCAGTGTCTTTAACTGAAAAAAACAGTTGTGCTTTATCATCAATCTGTTTTTTTAGCTCTACCTTTACGATAATTTCACCATTATCTGTGAATTTGATCGCATTATTAGTTAGATTTATTAATATCTGCTCTATCCTTAACGGGTCACCTTTAAGATACCTTGGCACGTTAGGTTCGCAGTAAATAATCAGCTCTAATTTTTTTTCTGATGCTTTACTGGCAAATATATCTGTAATCCTTTCTAAAATTTCATTTATATCAAATCTAGTATTTTCAATGGTTAATTTCCCTGCTTCAATTTTAGAAAAATCGAGAATGTCATTAATTATTCCCAATAATGCATGTGATGAAACATTAATTTTTTTTATATAATCTTCTTGGCGTTTATCCAGTTGAGTTCTTTGCATTAATTCGGCTAACCCAATGATTGTATTCATGGGTGTTCGGATTTCATGACTCATATTGGCTAAAAATGTGCTTTTAGCGGCAGTGGCTTCTAATGCTTTTTCTTTTTCGATTTTTAATGAGGATAGTAGTTCGTCGTTGTTATGTCGTAAGTAAAGAGAATGGGTAATTACTTTATTGTATCGCAGTACAGAGATAGACATTATTATCGTATAAAATAATAACAACAGCCCTGTAATTACATAGTTTCGTTCTGCTACTAAAATAAAATTTACTATTATCGGGGTCATTGCCGGAATAAAAAATACAAACATTGCAGTTTTAACAACAGATAAAATTATGGCTCCACCACTCATTCCGATTACTATTAGCACTAAAAAAAGTTGGTGAAAGAATGAATTTTCATGGAAAAATAATATTCCGGCAGTTCCCCATACTGATCCTGATAAAAAAGCCCCAAAGATAAAGTTTTTTCGCCAAAATTTAGTGTCTTTATTTTTACAGTGATTATATTTTCTTAATGAGATTAACCTGAAAGTGATGACTAAAATCGAAAATGAGAACCATAAGGAAAGCTCGATGCCGGAAACTATATTATATTGAACGAATGCAAAGCAGCTTGAAACAACAATATGCGCAATTAAACCTGATGATAGATTTGAAAAGAGAATGTCATTTTTATCAGATTCAATTAATTCAAATTGATCTGTAACAGTATTGCCCATTAAAAAGTCCAATTTTTTTAATTCCCAATATTTAACTTTAGTTTGAATTTAATGGTTTTGTTGGGAATTTGAAAATTGGTCTTAAAATTTATTTATTATGTGATTTATAAGTCATTTTAGCCACGCCCTCCTTGCGCTGAAAAATGTTATGTTGTAACAAATCAAATAACATGTTATGTTATAATGTAACAATATAAAGGAGGTCAACATGGCTATAACATATTTGAATAAAGGCAATCATAAAGAAATCATCGAAAATAACCATATTGTGATAATAGATTTTTGGGCACCATGGTGTGGTCCGTGTCAAATGTTCGGCCCGATATTTGAAAAAGTATCTGATAATCATGCAGATGTTGTTTTTGCAAAGTGTGATACTCAAGAAGAACAGGAGCTTGCCGGAGCATTTAGAATCCGTTCTATACCTACTATTATGGTATTTAAGCAAGAAACATTAGTATTTAATCAGTCTGGTATGCTAACTGAACCGGCCTTGAATGAACTAATTGAAAAGGTTAAGGAATTAGATATGGCAGAGCTTGAAAAACAGGGTGGCTAATCCGGCAAAGCGCTACTATCATTAAAAGATGTGGCGCTTAAATTAGAGCTGGACACTCAATACGCTCGGGGGCTTTATGAGAAAAGGGATTATAAGATTTTCATTAAAACATCCAGAGATAGTATTTGCGGTTGTTTTTGCAATATCACTGTTTCTGGTTTGGCAGATACCAAAGATTAAGGTTGATACTGATCCGGAAAATATGCTTTCTGAACAACAGGAAGATAGGGTTCTACATAATCAAATCAAAAAACGCTTTAATCTAAGTGATTCTATCGTTGTTGGGTTGGTTAATGAGGATAAAAATGGAGTTTTTAATCCTACATCTTTAAAGCTTATTTCTGAGTTAACATCTAAAATTCTCGCGATAAAAGGCGTAGTCGCGCCTGATCTGATGTCAGTAAGTACCGTTGATAATATAACTCAGGAAGGTGAGGGTACTATCCGTTTTCAATGGATGATGCAAACACCGCCGAAAGATATCGAGCAATCTCAACAGATTCGCAAAGCCATTTTAAATCTTCCCTTATTAAAAAACACCTTGGTTTCTGAAGATGGAAAGGCAACTGCAATCTATGTCCCTATTACTGATAAACACGAAAGTCATCGGATAGCGACAGAGATTAAACAGATAATCTCAGATTTAAGCCCAGGTGTGAACGATAAGTTATATATAACGGGTCTTCCTGTGGCGGAAGATACATTTGGGGTGGAGATGTTTTCTCAGATGTCTCTTTCAGCTCCTTTAGCAGGAGCGGTTATCTTTTTATTAATGTGGTGGTTTTTCCGCAGCGTAACCTTAATTTCTGCACCTATGGTTATGGCAGTGGTTACAGTTGTATGTACTATGGGAGCTTTGATAGGTATGGGATTTACCGTGCATATTATGAGCTCGATGATTCCGATATTTTTAATGCCGATAGCTGTGCTTGATTCTGTGCATATTCTTTCTGAATTTGCAGATAGATATAAAATTGGAGATGACCCTGCCGAGGTGGTTGATGAAGTTATGAGTCATCTGTTTACCCCGATGTTATATACATCGCTTACCTCAGCAGTCGGTTTTGCCTCTCTTGCTTTTACTCCAATCCCACCGGTTAAGGTATTTGGTGCATTCGTTGCTGGCGGTATAGTTTCGGCATTTTTATTAACAATAACCTTTATTCCTGCTTTTATAGTCAGTCTTTCAGAAAAACGGTTAAAGGTTCTCGCCGATGCAGCTAAAAAGGCAGAGGATTCAAAGGCAGGGATGGCAAAAATATTGCCAAAACTTGGTCTAACAGCCACTTCTTATCCGAAGATAATCATAAGTATTGTGGTAATTATTTGTGTTATTAGCGCATATGGCATTACCAGAATCAAGATAAATGATAATCCCGTACGCTGGTTTAAGGAACATCATGAGATTCGTGTGGCCGACAAGGTTTTAAATAAGCATTTTGCTGGAACCTATGATGCATTTCTGGTGCTAACCAATACTTCGCAAGATGATTTATATAGATCATTTAATCAAAATGTCGATCAGATAATTAAAAATGCACTACCTACTATAGATCTTCAGGGGAATTGGAAGCAGTTAAAGGAATCGGTAAGTAACAGACCGGTTTTAGAACAGCTGGAAACCATTTCTGCCGAAATAGATGACATAATTTTCGAGTCGGAACCTGATGTGGAAAGGGTATGGCAACAAGTGCTGAATAAGCTTGAAGTAACATATAAAAAGGTAAAATATTTTCAGTCTCCTAAGGCTATTAAGTTGGTTGAAGACCTGCAGGAAACATTGTTGGAAAGTGGTTATGTTGGTAAAACAAACTCTTTTGCTGACTTGGTAAAAACCGTATATAGAGAGTTAAAAGGTGGAAAGCCCATTAATTATCTGGTTCCGGATAGTTCAGCAGCTGTTGCGCAAACAGTGCTTAGTTTTCAGTCATCGCACAGGCCAAATGATTTATGGCATATGATTACTCCAGATTATAGTTCAGCAGCAATATGGATCCAGCTTAAAAGCGGTGACAATATTGATATGGAGGCGGTAGAGAAGGTTGTTGATGAGTATGTAAAAGCAAATCCGTTACCAGATGACCTAAAACTAGAGTGGGGTGGTCTAACCTATATAAATGTTGTCTGGCAAGGTGAAATGGTAGAGGGGATGATCTCAAGTCTTTTAGGGTCATTCGTAATCGTTTTTGTGATGATGATTGTTTTGTTCCGTTCTATTAAGTGCGGATTGCTGGCGATGATTCCGCTAAGTGTAACTATTGCCTTTATATATGGCATTATTGGCCTTGTTGGTAAGAATTATGATATGCCGGTTGCTGTATTGTCATCTCTAACACTGGGATTGTCTGTAGATTTTGCCATTCACTTTATTCAGCGGATGCGGGATATAAATAAGGAAACAAATGATTGGCACCAAACCATAAAGGATTTATTTGCCGAGCCTGCTCGGGCTATTAGTAGAAACGCTATTGTAATTGCTATTGGATTTACTCCATTGTTGGCCGCTCCACTAGTTCCATATATGACGGTAGGTTTTTTTCTGGCAGCAATTATGGCTGTTTCTGCAGTTGTGACGCTTTTTATTCTGCCGGCTATTGTTGTTGTCGGTAATAGAATGACTAAGATAAAGGCGGAAAATCCTTTAGCTGTTGATGTAGTAAAAGAAGTTTTTGTACCGGAAGAAACCTCTGTACCAGAAGAAATTGTTTCACCAGAAAAAACAGGGGGTGGATCAGAACAAGAACAATTTGAAGAAATTTCATCGGAACAAGATAGGAAGGATGTTTGATATGAAAAATATATTTTTAGCTTTAATTCTGTTAGCACAATTTGGTCATGCTCAGGCAGAGGATTTTACCGATGTTAATTTTATAGTGCGTTTTGCTAATCTGGCCTCTTATTATGCTGGTGACGATGGTCAATCAAAAGTACGTATGACCATTGTTGATCAAAATGGTAATAAACAGCGCCGTCAGTTTTCCATGGTTAGAAAAGATGTGACTGAAGGAGGTGATCAAAACTTTTTAATTAAGTTTTCCAAACCAGCGGATGTAAGGGATACCGTATTTATGGTTTCTAAACATATCGGTAGAGATGATGATAGATGGTTATATTTACCAAGTATCGATTTAGTTAAGCGTATAGCAGCAGGTGATAAACGCACTAGTTTTATTGGATCACATTTCTTTTATGAGGATGTATCAGGTAGAGGATTGGATGAAGACGATCATAAACTTATCGAAACCACAGATAAGGAATACATAGTAGAGAATACTCCTAAACAACCAGAAAGTGTTGAATTTCAATCTTATAAACTATGGATAGACAAGGTCTCATTTATTCCAAATAAGATTGAGTATTACAACAAGGTTGGCAAGCTATATCGAAAAGTTGAAACTGTTGAAATAGAGAATATTCAGGGTTTTCAGACTGTGGTTAGATCTAAAATTACAGACATTCAGACAGGTGGATATACACTGATGGAATTTAAAGGTGTTGAATATAATGTTGGTATTCCTGCGGATATCTTTACTGAACGGTCATTGCGTAATCCTCCAAGGAAGTGGTTAGGGAAGTAGGATGTTATTGTGCAAGTACTTAAATATATAACATCTTTGTTTATTGCCTTAACTTTATGTTTTTCACTTCCTGTCATTGCAGATGACTGGGATGATGATTGGGGTGATGAAGAAGAGCAGCAGGGGGGGGAGTTGCATGGTTTTGTTTCTATTGGATTAGGTGCATACACCGATAATAATGTTGCGCAAACTAATGACGATCTTTCACAGGCAGATCTGATTTCACGGTTGGAGCTTAGTCATCTTTGGAAAAATATTGACTTGAACTTAAAGGTTGATGCTCATGCTGATGGAGTGGTTGATGATTATCAGCTAAATTTTAGAGAAGCTACCGCAAAATATTCTTGGGATAGTATTGATTTAACCGTTGGGCGCCAGGTATTAACATGGGGAACTGGAGATTTATTGTTTATTAATGACTTATTTCCAAAAGATTATCAATCATTTTTTGCAGGTAGAGATCTTGAATATTTAAAAGCTCCGTCAGATGCTGTAAAGCTTGGGTATTTTGGAAATATTTTTAATATCGATATGATTTGGATGCCAGAATTTGAATCAGATGTATTTCTTACCGGGGAACGTTTTTCCTATTTTTCACCTCAGGCAGGGCAAATAGTTGCAGCCCCACCTGAGATATCACCAGTACAGCCAAGCGAAAAATTATCCAATAGCGAGTTAGCGATTAGAATATATGATCGTTATAAAGGAATAGAGTGGGCGCTTTATGGGTATCGTGGGTTTTGGGGGCAACCCACAGCAATGGATAACAGTGGAAATCCAACATTTGCGAGATTAAATGCTTATGGAGCAAGCTTAAGGTCAACGTTATTGGGTGGAATTGGAAATGCTGAAATAAGTTATTACCAGTCAAGTCAGGATAAATCCGGTACAAATCCATTAATACCAAATGATCAAATGCGATTACTTATTGGTTATGAGAGAGAATTAATACCCAAACTAACCCTCGGTCTTCAATATTATATTGAGCATATTCTAGATCATGATGAACTTTTGAATAATTCATATTTTCCTCAGTATGAGCAGGACAAAAGTCGGCATTTAATAACAACTAGATTAAATTACCGTATGCAGCGAGACCAGCTGCAATTGTCATTATTTGTATTTTATTCACCGACGGATCAAGATGGATATTTGCGTCCCGCAATATCTTATCGGATTGATGATAATTGGAGTATTGATGCAGGTGCTAATATCTTTTCGGGAAAAGAGAAAAATACATTTTGGGGGCAGTTTGATAAAAATGACAATATTTATGCACGAATAAGGTTTGGCTTTTAATATTCCAAAAAATCAATCATTCTAATTAATACAATCAATTATACTTTTGTTGAATAGCAACGTAGGATTATAACTATAGATTGAATAGGTAATTTTTTATTAATCGTACAAATATGTCACAGCATATATAGATTGAGTATTAATTGTTTGATTGATGTGTTTATATGACACTTAATTGCGAAATGAATAGCAATATGAATTGGAGTAAGAAATGCTAAGTGAAAAAATGGTAACAAAACTAAATGATCAGATTGGTATAGAGTTTTTTTCATCAAATATATATCTGCAGATGTCAGCATGGGCAGACAGTCAAGGTCTTGAGAATTGTGCAGCATTTTTTAGAGAGCATGCAACAGAAGAAATGATGCATATGCAGAAGATGTTTGACTATATGTGTGAAAAAGGAGCAATGCCTGTTTTAGGTCAAATTGACAAACCAAAAGCAGACTATGTATCTATTCATGAAGTTTTTGAACAAGCATATGAACATGAAAAGTTTGTTACAGGAACTATTAATGACCTTGTTAGTGTGTCGTATGAAGAGAAAGACTGGGCAACATTTAATTATTTACAGTGGTTTGTTGCAGAGCAGGTAGAGGAAGAAGCTTTATTTAGCAAGGTTCTAGATAAAATCAAACTTATTGGAACTGGTGGCGAATCTTTATACTTTCTTGATCAAGAAATTGGAACATTTGTTGGTGGAGAATCTAAGTCAGGAACATAAGTTTTAGTAAAGTAATAACTTACATTAAAGGTTGCGGATTGTTGTGTATTTTCTATTCGTATAATTACAATTAATTAATGAGGATAATAATGACTCTTAATATTAATGATATAGCACCAAAATTTATATTAAATAATCAGGATGATTCTCAAGTTAATCTTGAACAATATAAGGGACAAAAGGTATTGCTATATTTTTATCCTAAAGCGGATACTCCTGGATGTACCAAGCAGACATGCCTTTTAAATGATAATCTTGGACAACTAAATCAGCTTAATGTGGTGGTTCTTGGGATTAGCCCTGACAAGGTCGAGAAACAGAAAAAATTTGCTGATAAATATGGAATTAATTTTTCATTGCTAAGTGATGAAGGTCATAATGTGGCTGAGTTATATTCGGTTTGGGGTGAAAAAAAGATGTACGGTAGGTCATATATGGGGATAATACGCTCTGCGTTCCTTATAAATGAAGAAGGAAAAATTAGTGAAACCTGGTATAAGGTTTCGCCAAAAGATACCGTGACGAAAGCATTAAAAAAGCTTGAATCATAATGATGTAACACTGATTAGAATTATTTTGATATAGTGCGAATGTTTTAGAAGAAAGAGTTCTATAAAAAATTAGATTTCTAGTCTAGATTTAAAGAAGTATATCTGGTTGTAATTTTTGCTTTATTACAACCAGACAAGCCAAATTATTTAAGGAGAATTAATAATGGCAGTTGTAAATATCACATCACAGGCATATGAAGAAGCTATTCAAAAATATGAAATCGTAATCATTGATTTTTGGGCAACATGGTGTGGTCCATGTAAAGCATTTGGCCCTGCATTTGAAGCTGTTGCAGAAAAGGTAACTGCTGAAAACTCAAATATTCTTTTCGCTAAATGTGATACCGAACAAGAAAGTGAACTTGCCGCAAAGTTTCGTATTAGATCCATTCCAACAGTTGTTGTGATTAAGAATGGCGAAATTGCGGAAGTTAAGATGGGCGCAATGTCTCAGTCACAATTCGAGCAGTTTGTAGCTGGAATTTAATTTTTTAAAGCGCCTGTGTTTTTAATGCAAGGATTAGCATAAGTAATGAAAACAGATTATCTCATTATCGGTAATGGTATTGCCGGAACTACCGCAGCTGAAAATATCAGGAAAATTGATGCGCAGGCGCAAATTTTTATTGTTACTAATGAGCACACTCCATTCTATTCAAGGATTAGATTACCTGAATATATAGCGGGTGATATCACTAAAGATAAATTAGTGGTTAGAAAGGAAAGCTGGTATCAGGAAAAAAATATAACTTTGTGTACCGGTGTGCAAATTGCCTCTATTGATATTGATGAGAAAGTTGCAATTGCCGAAGATGGACAAAGATTTGAATTTGATAAGTTACTTTATGCTGCTGGCAGCCATTCATTTATTCCCAGAATTAATGGTAATACTTTAGATGGTGTTTTTGCGCTAAGAAATATTGATGATGCAGAAAGAATAATTGAATACAAGAATGGTAAATCATCCATAGTGATACTAGGTGGTGGTTTATTAGGCCTTGAAATTGGCTATTCAATGATTCAGTGTGGACTGAAAGTTACGGTTGTCGAACTTTCAGATCATTTATTGCCTAAGCAGATTGATAAAGAAGGCGGAGCATTCCTGAAAAAACAATTGGAAAAAATTGGATTCAATTTTATTTTAGGAGATGCTGCTACAGAGATTGTTGGTAATCAACAAGCGCAAGTAGAACGTGTTATTTTAAAAAGCGGTATGGTTATACCTACTGATATGGTTTTAGTATCTGCTGGTGTGAGGCCAAATCTTGAACTGGCAAAGAATTCAGGAATTAAAACTAATATTGGCCTGATAATAGATAAGAACTTACATACTAGTGCGCAAGATATATATGCTGCTGGTGATCTTATTGAATTTGAAAGCAGTTTATACGGCAGTTGGATGATTGCTATGGAGCAAGGAAAGCTTGCTGCTTTGAATATGACAGGCAATAGTGTCTATTATACTGGTTCTGTAATGTCAATGATGCTAAAAGTTGTTGGTATTGAATTGGGATCTGTAGGTAACCACGATCCTGAGCATAAGTTAGAATCTGACTTTATTCATACCGATGATTCATTTAAAAGAATCATTTTTGATAAAGAAAAGGTTGTTGGGTGTGTGATGATTGGTAATAAAAAAGGTTTTCTTCAAATATCAAAACATATTGCTCAAGGTGATTTGGTATCAGAGATAGCCCCGGAACTTTTGCAGCTAACACCGCAGTAATTAAAGGAAACCAAATGAATTCATCTGATAATGGAATAATTGAGATTATAGATAAAGGAATAGAGCTTGAGCTTCTATTGTCTGATCTATATATGGGATTTAGTGAGTATTTTAAAGATGACCGAGATTTCTGGTGGAGATTGTCGGTTGAAGAAAAGCATCATGCATCATTTTTAGAAAGTGGGAAAGAGGTGCTTTTACCATTCGATAAGTTTCCTAAAGAGATTTTACCTAAAAGTTTGGAAGAGCTTAATCAGGTAAGTAATCAAATAAAAAAAGTGATTTGTTATTGTGAAGATAAATCGATATCTCGTGAGGAAGCTTTTAACTATGCAGTTTATATTGAAGGTTCTGCTGGAGAGGCGCATTATCAATCTGCATTAGAAAAAGATATTGATTCTGACGTAATACGTGTCTTTCATGTGCTAAATGAGGGAGATAAAAACCATAAACAGCGAATTTTAGCGTACATGAAAGAGCGCGATATCTCTATAAATGAAGAATAATTTTTTAATAATAATTGGAGTTTTTTATGAAAAAGTATGTATGTGATGTTTGTGGATATATATATGATCCTGAGGCAGGAGATCCTGATAATGACATAGAGCCAGGCACAGTTTGGGAAGATGTACCTGAAGGTTGGATTTGTCCATTATGTGGTGCTGGAAAAAATGACTTTAGTGAGGTTGAATAACCTTTATATTTTGCAGCCTTGCCCGTGATTTCTTATACTCACGGGCGTAATAAAATTTCAAAATAGTTATACCTCGCCACCTTTTTTGGGTATCATCGAACGCTACTCAAACTTCTTTAGTAGTTGTTATCATCATGAATGCACTCAGAGCTAGACTGCGTATTTATTTATTGCTATTGGTATTGGTTATGGTAACCGGTTCCTTAGGATTTATGTATTTTGAAGGTCTAAGTTTTCTAGATTCTATCTATATGAATATTGTCACCATGTCTACAGTAGGGTATGGAGATATACAGCCAACTACCGTCGCTGGTAAATTTATTGTTATCTTTATAATCATTGGTGGTGTTGTTTCATTTGTTGGAGCAATATCTAATGCTACAGAGTTAATGATCTATAAAGGTGAGAATAAACGTCACAACGAAAAAATTAATATGGTAATTGGGGCTTTTTTCAGTGAAGTAGGAACTGAGTTATTAGGATATTTTTGCCAGTTTGACAAAAATATCGATAAGATCCGAAATGACTTGATTATTAATGATAATTGGGATGAAGTAATGTTCTCAGAAATTCATAAAACCATTATGAATCATTATTTTGAATTTGAAATTAATGGTGAAGAATTATTGGGAATAAGAAGATTCTTGATGAGCAGAAGAGAATTTATGGTTAGATTGCTTGAGAACCCGATTCTGCTTGAGCAAGAAAAATTTACTCGTTTGTTGCGAGAAGTTTTTCATGTTACCGAAGAATTAACAGCAAGAACCAAACTGGAAGAATCTCCTATCTCAGATATAAAGCATATATCTAATGATATGCGGAAAGCATGTGTTTTATTGGTTCACCAATGGTTGGATTATATGTTCTACATAAAGAATAATTATCCAAATTTGTTTTCATTTGCATCACGTGTTAACCCTTTTGTGGTTAACTCATCACCTGTAATAATCGAGTAATATATGTTCTTCAACTTCGCAAGATCAAGAGATAATAAGCCAGAAAAAAAGCAAAGATTGCACTTTATCCAACATGTTGAGTTTGAATCAATAGGTATTATAGAGGATTGGGCTTTAGAAAAAGGAATGGATATTACATCGACAAAGATGTATCTCGACGAAGAACTTCCAGATAGAAATGAACTAAGAGATATTGATATTCTTTTAATAATGGGTGGTCCCATGAATATTTATGAATATGCTGAATATCCATGGTTGAAGGAAGAAAAAATCTTTTTAAAAAAGGCGATAAGAGAAGCCACTATATTTAAAAAATTGGCCATTGTTGGTATTTGTCTTGGAGCTCAACTCATATCTGATGCTTTAGGGGGTACTGTAAGCCAGAACCAATATAAAGAGATTGGGTGGTTTCCTATAAGATCAACTAATGATCTTTTACCTGATGATATTAGTGTTTTTCATTGGCATAACGATACTTTTTCAATACCAAAAGGTGCTAGTTGTATTGCTTATAGTGAAGGGTGTGCTAATCAGGCATTTATTTATAAACAGCAGGTAATTGGTCTTCAGTTTCATCTTGAGTTGACAATGGATAATATAAATACCATATATACTAACTGCGTAAATGAATTGGAATCAGGCCCTTATATTCAAAAGCAAAACATTTCTGATTCCAGAAGAATTAATACCGCTAATGGCGTTATAACAGAAATATTAGAGAAAATGCTTAAGTAATTGTGTTTAAAATGTCAGGCATGAATCTGTATTTGCATGTTATTTTATAACAATTTGTTTTGTTTAAATATTTATTCCAATAATTCCTCCCCAAATTTCCGCATACAATGAAAAACTGTTCTATATTTAAAATAATAATTATTAGTTATTAATCCAATCCCAGGGAGGGACATATGTATATTCCAAGTAATGATGATATTCGAAAATTACTCGAAGAAATTAAAAATGAATATTCAATGGAGAAAAAATCACTAATACCAATACTTCAGGATGTGCAAAAGGAATATGGATATATTCCAGAGTACGCGATGCAGGAAATTGGTGTTATGTTAGGGATCAGTTCTGCAGAAGTGTATGGAGTAGCTACATTTTATAGTTTCTTACAGGTTGAACCTAAAGGTAAATATCATGTTGCTCTAAGTATAGATATGCCATCAAAGATGGCTGGAGTTGATGATGTAGCAGAAAGGCTTGAAAAAGAACTAGGAATTAAAATGGGTGAGACCACATATGACAGAATGTTCTCGCTTGAATGGACTGGTTGCGTAGGTATTTCTGATCTCTCTCCTGCCATGATAATTAATGAAAAGATTTTTCCATTGGTAACCCCGGATAAGGCAAGCGATATTGTCAGAAGGTTACGTGCGGGTGAAGAAGTTGAGTCTGAGTTACCAAAAAGTGTGACGAATGATTTAACCTTTGATCAGGTTCAAGAGGATTCTGGTTTAAAGAAAGCACTTGAAATGTCATCTGAAGATGTACGTAGCCTAGTTAAAGAATCAGGTCTTAGAGGGCATGGTGGAGCAGGTTTTCCAACAGGATTGAAGTGGGATTTTTGTGCTGGAGCCGAAGGTGATATTAAATATGTAGTTTGTAATGCTGATGAAGGTGAGCCTGGATGTTTTAAAGACATGCTTATTTTTGATCGGTTTGCAGATAAAGTAGTAGAAGGTATGACTATTGCTGGTTATGCCGTAGGAGCCAAAGAAGGTATTCTCTATATTAGATGGGAATATGCCTTTATGAGAGAAAGACTGGAAGCTTTACTTGAGACAAAGCGTAACAATAGTATGCTGGGCAAAAACATTTGCGGAAAAGATTTTGATTTTGATATCCAGTTGTATTTTGGCGCAGGTGCATATGTTTGTGGTGAAGAAACTGCGCTAATTGAATCTATTGAAGGACATAGAGGAGAGCCTAGAAATAAACCACCATTTCCAGTTACCGATGGTTTATTTGGTAAACCTACTAACGTAAATAATGTTGAGACCTTTGCTTGGATTCCTTGTATTTTTGATAAGGGGGCGGCTTGGTATAACTCAGTTGGTGTTGATAAGAGCAAAGGCTATAAATTATTCAGTATAGCCGGAGATTGTCATAAACCTGGAGTGTATGAACTACCTTGGGGTATGACGTTGAATGATATTGTAAAACTGGTTGATGCAGAAAACCCTATGGCAATTCAGATCGGAGGATATTCTGGTCAATTAGTTCCTGCAAGTAAGTTTGACCGCAAACTATCATACGAAGATTTAGCAACTGGTGGATCGGTCATTATTTACAATAAAGATCGTAATTTATTCGATATTGCAGAAAACTACCTTGAGTTCTTTATTGAAGAATCATGTGGGCAATGTACCCCATGTAGATGGGGCAATACAGCATTGCTTAATCATGTAGAAAAAATGAGAGCAGGTAAGGTAACCCCAAAAGAAGAAAAAGACATTAAAACTTTATGTGAAACAATGTTGCTAACTTCAAAATGCGGGTTAGGGCAGACAAGTCCTAATATTGTAAAAAATCTGATGAATGATTTCGCAGACCAACTTTAATTGCAGCTACGGAGAGTATAACAATGAGTGAAAATGGAAAAATGGTTACTGCAACTATCGATGATATTCAGGTTAGTGTACCTGAAGGGACAACTATTCTTAACGCAGCAAAAGGTGTTGGTATTAAGATTCCGACTCTATGTAATCACGATGATTTAAAACCAAAAGGGTTGTGTAGGGTTTGTGTTGTTGAGATTGAAGGTTATAGGAATTTGCAAACATCCTGCACCATGCCTTTAGAAGAGGGTATGGTAATTAATACCAATAGCCACACGGTGAGAAAAGCGAGACGTGATCTTGTTGATCTGGAACTTTCAAATCATACCGGCACATGTTACACATGTAATCGTAGTCGTAACTGCACATTAAGAGAATTAGCTGATGAATGTGGAGTAACTGAATTTAGATTTGGTGAAAAGCAAAAGGCTGAGCATAGAATTGAGGATTCAGGACTCTTTATTGTGCGCGATATGAATAAATGCGTGCAGTGTCGTAACTGTGAAAGAGCATGTAAAGAGCTTCAGGCAGTTGGTGCTTATGATATGAAAGATCGCAGCAATAAGATTAAGATTGCTGCGTTTGCAGATAAAGATTTGGAAGATACTGTATGTATAAATTGCGGTCAGTGTATTACCCACTGTCCAACTGGTGCTTTGTCGGTTAAGGATGAGGTTGCAAAGGTCTGGCAAATGATTGAAGATCCAACCAAACATGTGGTAATTCAAACTGCTCCGGCTCCAAGGTCTGCTATCGGTGAATGTTTTGGTAATGAGCCTGGTGAAGCGGCAATGACATTTCAGTTGGCTACAGCACTTCGTCGTTGTGGTTTCGATAGTGTATTTGATACAACTTTTACAGCTGATTTAACAATCATTGAAGAGGCAACCGAACTTCTTATCAGACTGAAAAAGGCATTGGTAGATAAGGATGAAACAGTAGCTTTGCCGCAGTTTACCAGTTGTTCTCCTGGTTGGATTAAATACTTAGAACACTTTAAACCAGAGATGATTCCAAATGTATCTTCAGCTAAAAGCCCACAGCAGATGTTTGGTGCAGTAATTAAGACCTACTATGCGCAAAAGAATAACATTGATCCTAAAGATATTGTATCTGTTGCTTTAATGCCTTGCGTGGCGAAAAAATTTGAATGCAGTCGTCCGGAGATGAACGATAGCGGATACAAAGATGTTGATATTGTTCTTACAACAGAAGAAGCAGCGGGAATGATTAAAGAGGCTGGTATGGATCTGCGTAAGGTGCCAAAGGGTAAGTATGATGATCCTTTTGGAGTATCAACAGGTTCTGGTGTGATTTTTGGAGCAACAGGTGGTGTAATGGAAGCTGCGCTTAGAACTGCTGCAGAGCTTATAACCGGGCTAAAAATTGAAGATCTGTTTGAGCATGCAAACATTACTCCTGTGCGTGGTTTTGAAGGTTCCAGAATTGCAGAAATTACATTAGATCAGGTTGGTGAAGTGCCAGAAATTCTTAAAGGTCATTTTAATGATTGGGAATGGCTGAAAGGCGCGACTTTGAAAGTTGGTGTCGCGCATGGTACTGCTAATGCCAAGAAGGTACTGGCAGATATTGAAGCCGGCGGTCCATTCAGTGAATGTCATTTTATTGAGTTTATGGGATGTCCTGGCGGATGTCTAGCGGGTGGAGGTATGCCGCGCCCAGTAAATATGGATGTGCGTGAGGCTCGTGCTAAATTAATATATGAAGAGGATATGAATTACGAATATCGTAAATCGCATGAAAACCCTGAAGTGGCTCATTTATATCAAGAGTTTTTCACTGAAGGCCCTTGCGGTCATAAGTCTCATGAGTTACTGCATACTCACTATACCGCAAGAGGTAGGTTAATTGATTAGGAATCTATAATTTACTGCCTGCGGTAATTAATCGCTGTGTTGGGCGGTGCTCACAATCCTCATGTATTACATATACACTCCGGTTGCTGCGCTCCGTCCGCCTTGTGCTTAATCACCTCGGCTAATAAATTAATGATTCCTTGAGATTTTGCACAACACTGTAGTAATAAATTTTAGCCATTGAAAATATCTGACTAAAATAGTCGGAATAATTGTTGTAACTAACCGAAGAGCCTGCTAATGTAGGCTCTTCGTCCTTATGGACATTGTGTTTAATACCTATTTTGAGAAAAAATATGACTGCTATTATTGATGATAAAAAAATACTTCAGGAATTAGAAAACGCTTCACAAGATCAAGCAAAGGTTAAAGAAGTGCTTGCAAAAGGGCGAGAACTGAAAGGATTATCATTAAGTGAAGTTGCTGTCTTATCCAATATTACCGATCCAGACCTGGTTCAGGAATTGTTCGAAACTGCGAAATACGTTAAAGAAGAGATTTACGGAAATCGTCTAGTTATTTTTGCTCCACTGTATATTTCTAATCTTTGTGCAAATGAGTGTTCATACTGTGCGTTCAGGGCTGGAAATAAAGCAATTCATCGTCGTGTACTGAATCAGGCAGAGATTGCGGAAGAAACCAGAATTTTAATCGAAAGTGGTCATAAACGTGTGCTAATGGTTGCTGGTGAATCATATCCAAAACAAGGCTTCAATTATGTCCTGGATTCAATAGATACCATATACAGTGTAAAAGACGCTCACGGCAGTAGTATACGCAGAATCAATGTTAATGTAGCTCCGCTTACAGTTGAAGAATTTAAGTTGCTGAAAGGAAAAGGGATTGGTACATATCAAATCTTTCAGGAAACTTATAATCGTGATGTATATAGCAAGGTGCATCTGCGTGGTAAAAAGACAGATTTTGACTGGCGTGTAACTGCGATTGATCGTGCTATGGAAGCAGGTATAGATGACTGCGGTGTTGGAGTGCTATTCGGATTAGCGGAATGGAAGTATGAAATATTAGCACTTATGCAACATATCAATTACCTGGAAGATAAATTTGGTGTGGGGCCGCACACCATTAGTGTACCCCGTATGGAGTTTGCAACAGGATCTGCTATATCAGAACACCCTCCGGCAGAGGTTTCTGATGAGGACTTTTTAAAGATTGTTGCCATTTTGCGTATAGCGGTTCCATATACCGGAATTATTATGTCGACTCGTGAAGGACCAAGTCTACGAGGCAGAACTTTGGATTTGGGTGTGTCGCAAATTTCTGCAGGAAGTCGTACTAACCCAGGTGGATACTCTGATGATCATGAAGATATGAGTCAGTTTTCACTTGGTGATCACCGTTCATTAGATGAAGTGATCCGAGATATTACCCAAAAAGGCTATATACCTTCGTTTTGCACAGGTTGTTATCGACTGGGTAGAACAGGTGAGGATTTCATGGATCTTGCTAAACCTGGTCTAATCAAACAGCACTGCGGCCCAAATGCAGCTTCATCGTTCATGGAATTCTTACGTGATTATGCCTCGGAAGAAACCAAAAATATCGGTATGGAAGCAATGGAGAAATTTATTGCTGAAATGGGCGAAAAAGAGCAGGAAGTTTCACGCAAAATGGTTGATAAGGTTATTCATGGCAAAAATGATATTTATATCTAGCTGGTTAGTAAAAACATAATTTCTTTCATCTGCTATATTGTTAATAATAATGCCAATAAAAGGTAGGTTATTGATATGGACATGCTTTTCGAAATAAAAAGGAAGGTTTCTGAGGCCTTACCAGCAGATTTTTTCCCTGGAATATATGAAGTAATTAACCACTTACAAATGGCTGAGCATTATTGGCAGGAAGCCAAAGGCAGTATAGAAGAATATCTGTTTACTGATGCCGTGTTAAGAGCTAATCATGCCTTTGAGGCGGCTTTAGGTGAAGCATATAAGCTTCTTTGTAACGAAGATCCAAAAGAGTTAACGGCCAAACAGTTATACAAATATCTTGATGAAAAAAACATCTTTAAGGATAAAGAAGCTCAAACTTTTCACAGATATTTAAAAGATTGGGAAATTCCTTCAGAGAAAGACGAGCAATTATTTTATTCTGAACAAGAAGCGATGCTTGCTATTCTAAACGTCTCAGCATTCTTTTTAATATTAGTTGAGCAGATTATTGAGATTGCCAGTTATGAGAAGGCAAAATACTTTATTGGATGGGATAAGGCAGAAAGGATCCGCCAGGAAATCGAACGTTATGGAGAGAATTTTCTTTTGGATAAAATAGTCGCTCTGTTAAGGCTATTTTCTGCTGATTTATTTTATATTGAAGAGCGCGAAAACTTACCGGCAGAATATGAAATGCTTGGTTATCTAAGAGGATTTCTTGAAATATCTGTACCTGAATTTCAGGTTGAGATAGACAAAAGGATTGAGCTTGGTTCTTCTCATACGCATATTGATATGCTGATTACACATAATAATGAATCAATATTAATAGAAACCAAACGCTCTAATCAAATCAAAGGAAGTATTTTTGATATAGATAATGCGATATCGCATTTATTTGAATATATGGCAGCAATACAAACTAATAAGGCAATATTATTTTATCTTCCGATTCTTGGTAGTACTGATCTTGCGACCAGGGATATTGAGATGGATGTGGATGGAGTGACTAAAAAGGTAAAAGTTGTTTATCCTCAATAGATACCCCCGGCTAAAGCCGGGGGTATCTATATTGTCCACTTAGTTTTTAAATTAATGTGCAAATCTCATTCTTTGGGCATCAACCCCATCAATAGAATTGAATTTATCTAGCATTTCATCAGAAATATCAGCCTCATCTTTATTAAAGATCTCTAAAAGTATTACACCAGTAGTGGAGCAAGAATTAGCACTAGTATCATGCAGGCCGACTCTGGTCTTGATACTACAACCATATTCTGTGAATATTTTTTGCAGTTCTACAGCTTGCTGAGCTCTATTGCTTACGTGTACACCGATAATGATATGATCGTCCATGCTAGGTCTCCTTGTTTATATTAATCATCTCAATAATAATGTAGTTAGCAACTTAATCTAATTCAATAAATAAATTAAATATCAGTAATTTGTATTTCTTCTGCTTTTTCTTTTCATGCGTCGATCAAACTGCTTTTTCTCCCATCTTGGACTAAAGAAATTGAAGATCTCAAAAACGCTCATACCGTGCATAATAAGGCCAATTCCCCATCCCATAGCCGGCCATTGAACCCAGAATTTTCCAGGCGTAGTTAATAAGTCAATAACTAATAGAATTGACATGACTATAACGTATTTAATTATGTGGGAATAAAATCCTCTAATGTCTTTAACGTATAATAATTCTTTAGATTCATCTGAAGTGATATCTATATTATTTTTGTCTGTATCGGTTTGAATATTTTGCTGATTAGTCATTGTGCTCTCCTGGGTATTAATTCCTAAACCATGAGACAGATCTGTAAAATCAACTTCAAAAACTGAGGCCAGAGATTTAATTGTTTCAAGTCCTGGTTTTTGCCCACGCTCTATACGCTGGATAGTGCGAACACTTAAATCACACATTTCAGCAAGTTCTTCTTGGGTCCAGCCTTTTTCTAATCGCAATTTTCTAATTAACATGATCTATCCCTAAAAAGTGAGAGTCCAATTTGCATTATTTATTAAAAAGATAACACGTCATCAACATGACATCCATATGACAGTTCTTTAAAATCAGTTGGTTACAAACAACTAGGATTAATAACTTGGATGTTATAACTAACCATTGTACACTCAGAACAGAAGTTTTTTACAAGAATTAGGAATACCTCAAAACAAAGGAAGAAAAATGAGCGAACTATTTTCACTAAATGGTAAAAAAGGTCTTATTGTTGGAATCGCAAACAAACAAAGTATTGCTCTTGGTTGCGCGCGCATGATGAAGGCTGCAGGTGCTGATCTTGCCATAACATACCTAAATGAAAGATCTGATAAATATGTCAGACCTTTTGCAGAGGAACTTGAGGCTTCAATTTATATGCCTTGTGATGTTCAGCAACCGGGTGAGTTGGAAGCGGTATTTGCAGAGATTGAAAAAAAATGGGGAAAATTAGATTTTCTGGTTCATTCAATCGCGTTTGCCAGTAAAGATGATCTGCATGGTCGTTTGGTTGATTGTTCCTTAGAAGGTTTTCATCTAGCAATGGATGTTTCTTGCCATTCATTAATGAGAATGACTAAGTTAGCCGAACCACTTATGAAAGATGGCGGTTCAATTTTATCTATGAGTTACCTTGGTTCTGAAAGAGCTGTTGATAATTACGGAGCGATGGGGCCAGTTAAAGCAGCTTTAGAAAGCTCAACAAGATATATGGCTAGAGAATTACACGATAAGGGTATTAGAGTAAATTGCGTATCTCCAGGGCCTATTAAAACTCGTGCTGCTTCTGGTATTAAAGATTTCTCAGAGCTTCTTGGATCTGTTGGTGAGAAGATCCCTAGTTATAATGTTACTCCTGAAGATGTGGGGGCTATTTCAACATTCTTAGTTACAGATGCTGCTAAGGCTCTTACTGGTTATATCTATTATGTAGATGAAGGCTATAGCACTATAGGATAATTGATTATTAACTTAATAATGATGGTGTATTGATGGATTATAGTATCGAAACAAAGATAGGAAGAACCATCAGCGAAATCAAAATTGGAGACACAGCCTCTTTCGGTAAAACCTTTACAGAGGCTGATGTTTACCAGTTTACTGGTATCGTTGGTAATTTTAACCCAACCCACTTAAATAAAGAATTTGCTGGTAAAACAAAATATGGCAAGCGTACAGTGCCTCAAATGTTGGTTGCTGGTTTGGTTTCTAAAATTTTAGGAACACAGTATCCAGGTAATGGCACTGTTCATGTCTCACAAGATCTTGAATTTATTAAACCTGTATTTTTTGGAGATACAGTAGAAGCTACCGTTAAGGTTACTAAGATCGATGGCAAATTAAACAGAGTATGGTTTGATCTTGAATGCGTAAATCTTGATGGAGAACTGGTTTTAACTGGTGAAACAGAGATTATCCCTCCATTTACTACTGAGGAGGAATAATGAAAGCTAGAATAGGAAAAACAGTTAGTGAAATTAAGGTCGGAGATAAGGCTTATTTTGCAAAAACCATGTCAGAAACCGACATGCTTTTATTTGCCGGGGTTACTGGTGATGTAAACTTATTACCTATCAACGAAGAGTTTGCTAAAAAGACAATATTCAAGCGACGTATTGCACATGGTATGCTTACTGCCAGCTTCATTACCAATATTATTGGTATGAAGTTGCCTGGTTATGGATCTACCGTAAGAAATCAGAAGGTAAGGTTTTTACAGCCTGTTTTTATCGGGGATACAATAGAGGTTGGGCTGACAATCACGGCTGTAGATGTTGAGGCGAATACTGTAGATTTTTCTGTAGAAGCAAAGAATCAAAATAGTGAAATAGTTATGGATGGTGGTGGTATAGCATTACCTCCATTGCCTCTTGATGATACGGATGAGGAGTGATGCAATATGGCATTTCAAGAAATCTTAGGTAAAAGTATTAATGAAATTGAGGTTGGGGATAAAGCCTATTTTGCTAAAACAATAAGTGAAACTGATGTGTATCAATTTGCAGCAGTTACTGGTGATTTTAATCCAGCCCATGTTAATGAAGCATACGCAGAAGGCACATTTTTTAAACATCGCATAGCGCATGGGCAGCTAACTGTAAGCCTTATATCTAATATATTAGGAACTCAGTTGCCTGGCCCCGGAACCATCTTTGTTTCTTCTTCGGTTACATTCTTAGCTCCAGTATATATTGAAGATACTATTGAGGCTGTTGTTGAAGTTGCCGAACTTAATAGAGAAAAGAACAGGCTAAAGTTTAAGGCATGGTGTACAAATCAAAATGGAGTAAAGGTACTTGAATCTGAAGGGATGGTAATGCCACCAAAGAAGAGATAAGTATCATATAAAGTAAGTGATAACATGAGGCGCGGTTTACCGCGCTTTTTTGTTGTATCGAATTTAGTGGTGATTTTGGGGCGATACAATCTGAGTACAAATCAAAAATATGCAAGTTCTAGTTCATAAATATCTCCGACAAAAAAGAAATCCTTGCTAAACCGTGAAATAAATAGCGAAATATACTGATATTCAAATTCTTCCAATATTCCGCCGGGATCAAAAATGGAGGGGGTGGATCTTGTAATATATTTATTGTAGGTACAAGGATAAACCAGGCTCATATGGATCCTAAATATATTGATGTATTTTCATCAAGGGTAAATATTATTCATGAATTGCGGGATTTGCTCGAGAAAAATTTTTATAAGAAAGTGAATATTGAATATGTATAACCCTGTTTTGATGTAATGTCTTACATTTATTTGTAGCTAAATCTATTTATATAGTAATAAATATAACGAAATAATATACTGGTTATTTGTTTTTATTATAGGCGGTATTTTTCACGCTCGCTTGTATAAGTATATAGATATCAATATGATAAGTTGTTATTGCTTTATGTGAATATATTCAAAAAAAGATAAAAATTTCACTAAAATATTTGACTGGCTATGCAAAAGCAAAAAATAACGTGAAAAAAATAACGAAAAGTATTGCTATGTTTTTGCCAGTGTGTAATATTAGCAATTGTTGATTGATGAGTGGCTTATTTTATAAGCATCTGCTGCACTCATCTCTCAACAATTAAAACTGAAAGTTTTGGTTGATGCCTTAGGAAATCAGCAAAACTTAAATGATATTTATTAACTTATAAAGGCAAGGTGTAAAAATGAGTCAGCTATTTTCACTAAAAGGTAAAAAGGGTCTTATTGTTGGAATCGCTAATAAAGATAGTATTGCTTATGGATGTGCAAAACATATGCGTGATGCAGGTGCTGAACTTGCTATCACTTACCTTAATGAAAAATCAGAAAAGTATGTGCGACCGTTAGCAGAAGAGGTCGAAGCTTCGATAATAATGCCTTGTAATGTTCAAACTGAAGGTGAATTGGAAGCTGTATTTGCAGAGATTGAACAGAAATGGGGAAAGCTTGATTTTTTGGTTCATTCTATTGCGTTTGCTAGTAAAGATGACCTTCATGGTAGATTAGTTGATTGTTCATTAGATGGGTTTCAGCTTGCGATGGATGTTTCTTGTCACTCATTATTACGCATGACAAAGCTTGCCGAACCATTAATGAAAGATGGCGGATCAATTATTTCTATGTCTTATCTGGGGGCTGAAAGAGCGGTTGAAAATTATGCAGCCATGGGGCCGGTAAAAGCAGCTTTAGAAAGCTCAACCAGATATCTGGCTTATGAACTAAATACCAAAGGAATAAGGGTTAATTGTGTTTCACCTGGGCCAATTATGACAAGAGCATCATCTGGAATTAAGGATTTTGATAAGCTGATATCTTCTGTTACAGACCGTATCCCTAACTATCAAATTGGACCGGATGAGGTTGGTGCGGTATCAACATTCTTGGTTACCGATGCCTCAAAGTCACTTACCGGTAATGTCTATTATGTTGATAATGGTTACAGCACTTTAGGTTAGTAAATGTGGTATAAAAAATGAAGTTGTGGCCTGTTTTTCAGGCTGCAACTTAAAGTTCATCGAGGTAATGATATGGTTGATTACAGTTTAGAATCTAAGTTAGGGAAGACCATAGGTGAAATTAGAATTGGCGATACAGCATCATTTGGAAAAACTTTTACCGAAGCTGATGTGTATCAATTTACGGGTATAGTTGGAAATTTCAATCCTACACATTTGAATAAGGTTTTTGCCAGCAAGACTAAATGTGGCAAACGTACGGTTCCGCAAATGTTGGTGGCGGGTCTGGTATCAAAAATTCTTGGAACTCAATATCCTGGGAATGGAACTATTCATATTGCTCAGGATCTGGATTTTATTAGCCCTGTATTTATTGGAGATACAATTGAGGCCACAGTTAAAGTAACCAAAATAGACGGAAAAGAGAGCCGGGTATGGTTTGATTTAAAATGTACGAATCAACATGATGAGTGTGTCATGACTGGTGAATCTGAAATTATGCCACCGTGTGCAGTTAGTTAGGAGGTTGTTATGAAGGCAAGAATTGGTAAAACCGTTGAGCAATTAACTATCGGTGAATCTGCATATTTCGCTAAGACTTTGTCTGATACAGATATGTTGCAATTCGCAGGCGTTACTGGCGATGTTAATTTACTTCCAATAAACGATGAGTTTGCAAAAAAAACTATCTTTAAACGTCGTATTGCGCATGGCATGCTAACCGCCAGCTTTATAACCAATATTATTGGTATGAAGCTTCCTGGTTACGGCTCTACTGTAAAAACACAAAGAGTTAAGTTTATCCAACCGGTTTTTATTGGTGACACAATAGAGATAGGTTTAACGATAACAGCTATTGATATTGGAGAGAATACAGCAGAATTTTCTGTTGAAGCAAAAAATCAGAAATCAGAAATAGTAATGGTTGGTAGTGGTGTGCTATTTCCTCCAACTCCACTTGATGATAATGAAGAGGTGTAAATTATGGCATTTCAAGAAATCTTAGGTAAAAGCATTAATGAGATTCAGGTTGGAGATAAGGCTTATTTTGCTAAAACTATCAGTGAAACTGATGTTTATCAATTTGCTGCAGTTACTGGTGATTTTAATCCTGCGCATGTTAATGAAGCGTATGCAGAAGGGACATTTTTTAAGCATAGAATTGCGCATGGGCAATTAACTGTAAGTCTGATTTCAAATATATTAGGGACTCAGTTGCCTGGGCCTGGAACCATCTTTGTATCATCGGAAGTTACATTTTTAGCCCCAGTATATATAGAAGATACTATCGAGGCCGTTGTAGAGGTAGCAGAGTTAAACAGAGAGAAAAATCGTTTAAAATTTAAGGCTTGGTGTATCAATCAAGAGGGAGTAAAGGTGCTTGAATCAAAGGGCATGGTTATGCCGCCAAAGAAGAGGTAGGTATTTTATTTAGAAGGGTGCAATTTAGGTGCACCCTTTAATTTTGGTCTTTTTCTTCAAGTTCTTTGATTCTTCTGGATATAACAGATAGGCAGGAATATAGTTCTGTTTGTTCCATAATAACACCTTCTGGTATATATGGTTTTACCGGAGTAAAATTCCATATGGCTGTTATACCACTAACCACCATGGTGTTTGCTACTGCTTCGGCAGCCTCAGCTGAGCAGGTTATAATGCCAATTTTGGCCTTTAATTTAAGTGCCAGGTCAGTAAATTTGCGCATTGGGTATACTTCAACACCATTTATTACTGTTCCAATTTTTTCAGGATCTGTATCAAATGCGGCAACTATTTTTACACCAGTTAATCCAAATCCCCCATAACCTATGATTGCAGAGCCCAGATTGCCGGCGCCAACTATTAATGCGTCAGATTTTCTATCCCAACCAAGAAAGTTATATATAGACTTTACTGCTTCAGATAATACATGTCCTACCTTTGGTTTGCCTATAAGGCCGGTTATAGCAAGGTCTTTTCTAACTTGTGTAGGGTGTATGCCAAAGTAATTTGCAATTTGATCTGAGGTGACGTGCATATCACCTTGATCGATGAGATCTTGCATATAATGATAATATCTTGGTAGTCGCCTAATAGTGTTAGTTGGTATGGATGGATCGCTCAAATTAATTCCTTATAATAATTTGTTTTAATAGTAGTTACGCTAATATCCAATTTGGCGTATTTATATTTAACGTTATTATTTTATCAATATATGTGTATTTATGCGAGATTGAATTAAAAAATATTATATATAAATAAATGATCTATATGGTTTCATTTAAGGTTTTTTTACCAAATATTATTGGTTGTACGCTTTTAAATTATATAAAAATAGTGAATCTGATAACGAAATTAGGTTGATTTATGATTATCTTGCTTTAGTGTTGGGTTAATTAATTAAATATGGTTAGATGAATTTCATGGTTATGAATATAGTTCTAAAGTTGGATTTACATGTACTTGTAAGTTTTTTATATTAAAAGTTTGTTTGTTAGAAATAAGAAATTTTTTGGTGATTGCCGACGCAATCTTTGATGGTAATTCATTATAAAATGATTCATACTATATGGTATGAAAATAATTATTGGACTTGGTAAATGACTTCTTTTATTGATATTAATGGATTTCAGTGTAGATACGAATTTAATAAAAATAGCACGGCTAAAGATACCGTTATTTTTATAAATGGAATTGCTAACCCTTTAGAATCATGGAATCAAATAAAACGACCATTAGAGTCTAAGTGCCAGACTCTAGCATATGACTTACGGGGTCAGTGGTTTTCTGAGCTGGCTAATAATAAACCGTATTCTTTTTTGACTATGGCGGAAGACCTTTATCTCCTTACTGAAAAGCTTGGGATTGAAAATGCTCATGTTGTGGGCACAAGTCTCGGTGGTGAAGTCGCTCTTTGGTTCGCGCTATTATATCCGCAAAAAGTTAATTCACTTACTACTGTTGCATCTGTATCAGAAATTGATAATTTAATGTGTCTTATGGTTGATCGTTGGAATAATGTTGCTAAAGAGGCTGTCAGTGCTCTTGAAAAAAGTAATAATTGTCCACATGTTGCTCAAGAGTATGCGGATAAATTTTATGAGATCTTTATTCCTGATATTTATTCAAACGCTTATTTGACAGATAATCTCGGATCTATCAATCAACGAAAAATAGTGGCTAGAAACTTGCTGAAAAAATCTGTTTATCAAGGCCATATAAAACTTAGTGAAATGTTTTATAAGTTAAAGAAAGAAGAAAAATTGACAGATAGATTGCATGAGATTAAATGTCCTACCTTGGTTGTCGGTGCTGAATTGGATATTATTAAACCGGTGCGTTTTAGTGCTTTAATTGCTGAAAAAATACCTAATGCACATTTTCATGTTTTGCAGGATACTGGTCATGCTGTATTGGTTGAAAAGCCGCTTGAACTTGTTGCTTTGATTGATCAAATTATTGGATCTTCGAAACTTAACAAACCAATATATAGTTATGATCATATTAACTATACTAAAAAGAAATCTCTTAACTAGAATTTAAAATAATACTTTATTAAACCTCTTAAATTGTACTATTGTTATTAATAATACAATCTAAGAGGTTTTTTATGTTTACCAGTGAAATTGAAGATGAATTAGAAGTGTTATCAATGTTTAGTTGCGATAGCATGCAAGAGGGGATTAAGGTTCATGCTAATGCAGATCCAAAAATTATATCTGCAACAAAGCGTCTTAATGCAAGAAAAATGATAACTCAAATTGACGGTGGTTATTTAACTCCGTTAGGGATTGAGGCGCAGGAGCTTGCTTTGAAATTAAAGGCAATATTTACTTAAGCGCTCAAACAAATTATTTAAAGCTCAAGTTTATAACCATTATCTTTGAGCCAGGTTTTATGTGCCTGATAATTTTTGCAGTGTTTCGATACCGTATCCCAGAATTGTTTGCTATGATTTGGGTGGATCAGGTGGCACAGCTCGTGGATTATTACGTAGTCAATAATATCTTTGGGGGCCATAATTAATTTATAGTTGATAAAAATCTTGCCATTGTTGTGGCACATTCCCCAGCTTCTCGGAAAAGCTTTTTCTTTTATTAAAATTGGATTAACTCCAATTTTATTTGCTAGTTCATGTCCGGTATTATCCAAATAAATTTGTGCCTGTTCTCTATACCAAGCGATTATCTTATTTTTAATAATTTCTTTTTGTGGTTTTGATGATCCGCATGAATTATTAATGCCAATAGATAAATTGTTTTTATCTAAATATACCTGGCTTTTGTTATCTAAAAAACAAAGGGAATAGGGATATCCGAGGTATTCAAATTCCTCGCCATGCGAATAAGTTTTTGGTTTAAACAAATCATTTCTGTTTTTGATGATAGTTAATTTTTTATTTATCCAGCCAGATTTGGAATTAACTACGCTATCCACTAATAATTTATTGGCTTTAAGTGGGGCTGTAACGATAACCTCACCGTCATCAGTTATTTTTAAGCCGATGCTTTTTCTTTTGCTTCTTTTTAGTGTGTAAGGGAACATTAAGTAGTCAGAATAGCCTTGTCATAAAATTATAAAATATAAAAAACCGGATTAGCTTACACTAATCCGGTTCCTGTTCCCAAATGATTTTGGATTACTTTCTTTTTCTAATGCGAATAGCTGTTAGGCCAAGAGCAAGAAGCAGTAGGCTAGGGGCACCACCGCCACCGCCAGAACCACCTTGGTCTTGTTCTTCCGGTTCGATATCATCGCAAATTCCATTATTGTTAGCATCTTCGCATGCCTGCTCTTCATTATCACAGATGCCATTATCATTTAGATCTTCACAACTTTGCTCTTCAGTCCATTTTTCTGGATCTTCTGGATAGAAATCAGCATTGTCACCAACTCCATCTCCATCGGTATCAACGGTTTCAGTTGGGTCGGCAGGGAATGCATCGGCATTATCACCTACGCCGTCATCATCTGAATCTTTTGATTCAGATGGATCATTAGGGAATGCATCATTTTCGTCTGCTACGCCATCTTCATCGGTATCAGTAGAGTCTTGGTCATCTTTCCATTTTGTAGGGTCTTCTGGATACAGGTCAGTATTGTTACCAACACCATCTCCATCTGTATCGATGGTCTCAGTTGGGTCTGCAGGGAAAGCATCAGCATTATCACCTACACCGTCGTTATCTGAGTCTTTTGATTCAGTAGGAT
>JAWSVC010000012.1:100971-214947 GCA_033852075.1 Gammaproteobacteria bacterium
AAGCATCGCTGTTGTCACCTACACCGTCGTTATCAGAGTCTTTTGATTCAGTAGGATCTTCTGGGAAATCATCCGAATTATCGCCAATACCATCTTTGTCAGTGTCAGCTGTTTCTGATGGATCGTTAGGGAATGCATCTTCGTTATCAGGAACGCCGTCACCATCGGTATCAGTTTCATCTTTTTCAATGGTGAAATCATGACTGTAAGGTTCACTAGATGTTCCTTCATCATCAGTGGCAGTTATTACAGCAGTGTAATCACCAGCAGCAAGACCGCAAATTCCAGGCTCTCGAGTTGCAAGCGTAAAACCATCGGTTGTTGGCAGTACAGTTAGCTCATGTTCGTTGTCACCAAGCATTAATTTAGCACTTACAACGCTTTTATCGTCAGTTGCCTGAGCTATAATTGCTACACATTCGCCTTGCTGTTCATGTTGAGCAGCAATAATTTCAGGTGCCTGGTTTTCAATTTCATCTTTAGCCAGAGTTACAGTTTTGGTTTCAGCCTGCGATAAAGCGTCTGAACTGTCAGTTGCCGTTGCTTTAACAGTGTATTCGCCAAGCTCAAGGGTACAATCCCTTACAGTTTGAATAGTGAAACTGTTGGTGTCGTCCTGATTTATCAGGTTTATTTTATAGCCTTCGCCTTCACCTGTTGGTATTACTTTGTATGCAATACTGTCAATATAATCGTTATCACCTTCAGCCTCTTCTGCAGTTATGTTGATAACCAAACAGCCATCGTCATTTGAGGCATCAAAGTTTGTGATTACAGGTGGTAGTTTTTCAGCTTCGATAATTGTAAACGGACCTTGATTATCAGATTCTGCGCTATTACCTGAATCATCTGTGGCTTTAGCTTTAACAGTGTATTCGCCGCTATCAAGTCCGCATATTTCAGAGGTGTATTCCCCTTCTTTAAATTCTGCTGTGAATTCGTTTTCATCATCTATTATAATCTCTACCTTTGCGACAGAGCCGTGTTCATCAGACGCTTTAACTTTAGCCTGGATACATGCTTCGTTATCAGATAGCTGTGCTTCGAAGAGATCGATAGATGGCGGTGTTATATCTTCCTCTTCCTGTTCATCAATAACTATGTCTTCAATAGTTTTAACAGCAAATTCATCGTCATCATCTGTTGCGGTAACGGTTACGGTGTAAGTACCATTTTCTAGATCAGGGTACTCTTCGCTGAATGTTACCTGTTTTGCACTATTAATTTCTACCGGGTAGCTGGTGTCGTTAATTGAGATAGTAACTGAAGCAATGGTGCCATCGGTATCGGTAGCAGTAGCAGAAACGTAGATTGTATCTTCAGCAGAATACGCTACAACATTTGAAAGAGCTGGTTTTTCTTTTTGGTCTTGTTGTACACGCTTGTTATTTTCAGAAAAATATTTTCCAAGGTAAAGGCCGTAGTTAGCGCTTGAACTGTTAATGTAAGTCATAAGTCCACCAGTGGCATCTGGGCCTCCAGGCCATGCGTGATCAACGCCACCAAACTCAACCATGGAAACACGCCCATCGCTCCAAGTGCTTTCAAGCACATCACTATGTCCTTGTACCTCATTTTCTTCATCAGTCTGGTCAACGCCATAAATAATTGCCATGGCGCCAGCATTAATTAGACCATAACCTTTAGGGACGGTCCCATCTGAGGTTCCGTATGCTGTAGAGGTAATCTGTGTTTCAAAGTAAGACGAGTTATTTCCTGCAAGTCTTTTACATGTGGCAGCGGCTGTTTGAGCATCTCCTTCTGCTGTATCACCAAAAGCTCCCGAAGAAGTTGTGCCTGCGCTTGGTGCAGCATCAAGCCCCATACCTGCGAATACATTTGGATATTTACACCCAGTTGTCATGGCCTGGGCTCCTCCAGATGATAGTCCTGCAATATATACTTGGTTTGGATCTATATTATATTGAGCATCACTAATTATTTCTTGAGTTGTAGTTAAGATGTTTTTTGCTTCGCTATTTGCGTAAGCTGTCCAGTATTGCCAGCAGTCAAACCCCGGATTTGGGTTGTTGGGGTCTGCTGCCGCTATTACCATTCCGTATTCTTCAGCAGCTTCATCCAGTCCTGCCTCTTTAAAGTTAGATGCTGGTTGCATGCAACCACGAAGTACTACTAGAAGGGCTTTGCCTTTACCAATTGGTGATGTTGTTTCTGGATTATATATATGAACGTTGTTTAATCCGCCAACGAATTCCTCTGTTTTCCATTCAGCAGCAGAAGCTGTTATTGAGATTAATGCTATAACAACCCCTAGTGATAGGGTCAGTAGTTTCCTCATTTCTCACCTCTTGTGTTTATATAATTCTTGCTTTATGCACCCAAAACGCGTTTGGTAAAAAGATAAACGCAGCATGGTTCTATTTGCATATTACTTTCCATTAAAGTTGTGACATATTTTTAAAAAAAATGTGAACTATGTCAAACTTTTTGGCTTTAAAATCAATGGTTTATTTTGTGCGGCGCAGCAAATTTTAATTGATGTTGTGGTGCAGCAATCCGAAAACTCTTTATTTGGCGGGGGGTTTGAAAGATTTGCTATTTAGATATATTGCTCAAAACTATATTTAATAAATAATAAAATAATTAAACTATTTAATGTGAGGATGTGCAAAAAGTGACTGGATTTTTAGTGAATTTTAAATGGCAGCAGCAGGAAGTATATTATTGATCATAAACTGATTTTTTGAGAATTCGCACGAAGAGTTTGATATATGATCATAAAAAATAACGGAATTTTGCGAGGTTGTGCATTGCCAGTGGTTTATTCGGTAAGGAGTGGTGCTAATAATGGCATTTTGGTTAAATACTCCAAAATTAATTCCTTTTGCATGATCTCTTGCGGATACGAAACTAAATGCTTCGATACCAGATTCTCTCATGTCAGTTCCTAGTTGTTGAGAATTTGTATAGTTATTAGGAGATGTGATTTCTTGATATTGTGTAAATGGATAATTCTGTAGCTTGATGGCGTTTGCTGTATTTATGGTTACCCAAAAAGTGATGTGTTGAGTATTAATTTTTTTTGATTCAGGAAAATTTTCCATTCCCTCAATAAATAAAAATCTATAGTAGGCGCATTCGCTAAAGCAGGTCTCAATCTTTTCAGAAGCATAGAAAATCCCGGGAAAATGCTTTTCTCCAAATCTTGATCCGTACAGTAAAGGCGGGTATCTAAAGGGGGTGGTGATTAAATAGTGTTTTTCCTGGGGGATGATTTTGGGTTTGTTTTCTTCCAGTAGCTGTTCAAGAAGTTCTTGTTCTTCGTGAGTGTCTACAAGGGACATGGTTGCTACTTGCTGTTGTGATTCAACAACGCGGGTGATGCTGCAGTTAAGTTGGGTTATATGCTTTTCGCCGTTGCACTGTTGCCAGATATTCATACCTTGCCACGCATCGCATCCAGATATTCAGTTACATGGACGATTCCGGGTATAGTACATACCAATTCGGCTGGTACACCGTTTAGGTGTTTGTTATTGGTGTGCATCCAGAGGTGCATCATTTCGTTATCGCCGCCAACCATGGCATATAGTGATCTATATACTCGTATTGCAAGTAGAGCTATTTCTCCACTTTTTGATTTGGCTTTGATTTCACCTTTGTTTTTTATACGGGTAATTGTGGTTCTATCAACACCTAGTATTTTGGCTACATGATTATTATCTAGCCCAAGCTGTTTTATAGCGTTAAAAAAAGCCTTAAATAAGATATTGTTTGCTTCGGCGGCTGGTTTTTTATTTGGTAAGGCCATAGTATATTACCTTTTGTTGATGCATATGCATATTATGGCATAAAAAAGACGAAAATGCATCATGGTTTTGATGTTTGTATTTTATTTCAGGCATAATACTTTAGATAAGACAAAATAGTTTTATTGCCGGAAATTATCGGTTACATTATGACGCTTTATTGCAGGAAGCTGCTATTTAATATTGGGGTTTAAAGGAGAAAAAATGAATACTACAAATCCATACGTTACACCTGAGTCTGAATTTATTGAAAGTGATATAACTGAATATTCAGATGTTAAGTTCTTCGGTTTTTCTGGCCGTATAGGGAGAATAAGATATCTTGCCTATTTAACCATTTCGTATTTTATTGTTCTATTGGCTGTAGGAATATTTGCAGGAGTTATGGGGGGGATGTCTGCTGCGGTTGGTGGAGAATCACCTGCTGCTGGTGCCCTTGGTGGCGTTTTTGTTCTGCTTGCTGGAGTGCTTTATATTGGTATGTTTGTGTTGTTCTTGTCTTTTTTGATAAGAAGGCTGCATGATATTGATTGGAGTGGTTGGGCTTGTTTACTGATGTTTATACCTATTGTCAATATGATAATGGGTCTTGTGATTGTATTCATGCCAGGAACAAAAGGTGCTAATAGGTTTGGTAATCAGACACCACCTAATAGTATATTGATGACAGTTATTGGGCTTATCATGCCAATAATTATGGTGGTAGGGATTTTGGCTGCGGTTGCCTTACCTGCATATAAAGATTACACCGTTAGAGCACAGCAGCATCAGCAGCAGGCGCTAGATGATTAGTTTTAGACTTACGTTTTAGTCTTCTGACCCCTTCGGCCGCGTTCAGGATAAACCAAGGTCGAAGGGGTAATGAAAATTTCAATTAAAATAAGGTGGTTTCGACTGCGCTCAACCGACTTATTTTTAATATTTGGATTTCTTATGAAGTAATGAGGCGCTCCAATATTATCTTAATCCTGCCTTTGAAAAGGCATTTGCAAAGGCATTATTGGCAGGTTTTGGTTCTATGTTTGCAGGTTTCTTGTTTCTGCCACTAGAATTTGTTCGGTTGTCTTTTGGTTTTGCAGATGCTTTGCCTTCCAACGGTTCATCCAACCGCATAGATAGCCCAATGCGTTTGCGTTTGATGTCGACTTCCATAACCTTAACTTTGACGATATCACCAGCTTTAACAACTTCTCTTGGATCTTTGACAAATTTATTTGCCAGCTGTGAGATATGAACCAAACCGTCCTGATGAACCCCCAGGTCTACGAATGCCCCAAAGTTGGTAACGTTAGAGATTACGCCTTCAAGGATCATCCCTTCTTTTAGATCCTTGATGTCCTCAACTCCTTCTTTAAAGTTTGCAGTTTTAAATTCAGGTCTTGGATCTCTTCCCGGTTTTTCCAGTTCTTTGATGATATCTATTACGGTTAATTCACCAATATCATCTGTTGTAAGGCCTTTTGGATCAATCGCTTTTAGAGCTTTTGTATTACCGATAAGTTGTGAAATTTCGATTCCGGTGTTATCGATAATTTTTTGTACGATCGGGTATGATTCCGGGTGAACTGCTGATTTATCCAGTGGATTTGTGCCATTGGATATTCGTAAGAATCCTGCAGCTTGTTCGAAGGTTTTGTCGCCTAAACGAGGTACTTTTTTTAGGTCATTACGGTTACTGAAAGAGCCGTTTAGGTCACGAAATTCGACGATATTACTGGCAATTGTTTGGTTTAGTCCGGATACGCGAGCCAATAATGGAGTAGATGCTGTATTAAGGTCAACTCCAACGGCGTTTACACAGTCCTCGCATGTTGCATCAAGAGTTCTTGAGAGTTTGCTTTGGTTTACATCGTGTTGATATTGGCCAACTCCGATTGCTTTGGGTTCAATCTTAACTAATTCAGCTAGAGGATCTTGTAATCTTCTTGCTATTGATGCCGCACCCCGTAGCGATACATCTAAATCCGGGAACTCTTTTGCTGCAAATTCTGAAGCTGAATATACTGAGGCTCCGGCTTCGGAGACAATTATTCCGATTGCTTTGGTTTCTGGATAGCGTTTGATCATATCCTTAACCAGCTTGTCGGTTTCACGTGAGCCGGTGCCATTGCCGATGCTGATTAGTTTCGCCTCGTGTTTCAGGCTTAGCATTTTTATGACCTCAATTGATTCATTCCACTTATTTTGAGGTTGCAATGGGTAGATTGTAGTGGTGTCTACCAGCTTGCCGTTTTCATTAATTACAGCAACTTTTACACCGGTTCTAATACCCGGATCAAGGCCTATTATGGCTTTATGGCCTGCTGGCGGTGCTAAGATAAGGTCTTTGAAATTAGAAGCGAAAACCTTAATAGCTTCTTCTTCGGCATCTGCTTTTAGGTTAGCCTTTAAGTCCATATCAAGCTTGGTTTGGATTTTAACTCGCCAAGCAAAGCGGATTGTGTCGCTAATCCATTTATCTGCTGGAAGATCCAGGTTTTTGAATTCTATCCAGTTTGCAATGATACCAATGCATGGATCTATGTCTTGTTCCTCTATTGATGACTCAATAGTGACATTTAGGATTCCCTCATTTCTGCCACGAAACAGGGCTAATGCTCTGTGTGATGGAACAGTATTAAATTTTTCCTGATAATCAAAGTAATCAGAGTATTTCTGGCCTTCTGATTCTTTACCATCAATAACGGTTGATTTAACAACTCCGTTTTCATGCAGATAACCTCTAAGTTTTTGGATCAGGTCTGCATCTTCGGCCAAATCTTCCATAACTATCTGGCGTGCACCATCAAGTGCATCTTGAGCTGTATTTATATTCTTTTCCTGGTTTAGATATTGCTCTGCAATATCTAATGGGATATTTGTTCTATTTTCAAGGATCGATTTAGCCAAAGGATCTAAGCCAGCTTCTCTTGCTAATTGAGCCTTAGTTACTCTTTTCTTTTTATATGGTAGATATAGGTCTTCAACTCTGGTTTTAGTGTCTGCTTCGGTAATGGACTGTTTTAGTTCAGGGGTTAATTTGCCTTGTTCTTCGATAGATTTAATTACTGTTACTTTGCGGTCTTCCAATTCGCGAAGGTATATTAAGCGTTCTTCGAGATTACGTAATTGCGTATCATCCAAACCTTGAGTTTTTTCTTTACGATATCTTGCAATAAATGGAACCGTAGCGCCTTCATCAAGCAGTGAAATTGCTGCAGCAATTTGGATTGGTTTTACATTAAGTTCAGATGCAATTTGATCAGTAATATTCAACATCGGTTATATAATTCCCTTTGTATTTATTCGAAGTATTAATTTTTTATGTATTGGCTAACATTCCCTCTGGGATAACGTATAATAAATGTATAAAAAATAATTTCTACGTTTTTATGCGAAGCTGTAATTCATGAATTTATAAAGGTTGTCTTAAATGGAATTTGGTCACAATCAGAGATTTGTTAGTAGATTAACGCAAAACAGTATTGCAATTATACTTGCAGGAGGAAGAGGGGGAAGATTAGCAAATTTGACTGATTGGAGGACTAAACCAGCAGTACCTTTTGGTGGTAAGTTTCGAATCATAGATTTTCCGCTTTCTAATTGCATTAATTCCGGCATTCGTAAAATGGCTGTTTTGACTCAGTACAAGGCGCATTCTTTGATTCAGCATATGCAAAAGGGGTGGAGCTTTCTTCGTGGTGAACATGGCGAGTTCATTGAAATTGTTCCTGCACAACAGAGGGTTAATCAAAAAGATTGGTATGCTGGTACGGCAGATGCTGTTTATCAAAATATTGATATTATCAATAGTCATCACCCTGATTATGTGGTTGTTCTTGCAGGTGATCACATATATAAAATGGATTATGGAACTATGATAGCGCGACATGTTAGTTGTGGTGCTGATATGACTGTTGGTTGCATTGAAACCCCTATAGAACAAGCCAAGGCGTTCGGAGTAATGAGTGTTGATGCTGATGGTGTGGTTACAAAGTTTACTGAAAAGCCGGATAATCCGGACACTATACCGGGGCGCGATGATGTGGCTTTATGCTCTATGGGTATATATGTTTTTTCCAGAGAGTTTTTGTTTGAACAGCTGGCAATAGATGCCGCTAATGAAAATTCATCCAGAGATTTTGCTAAGGATATAATTCCTTTTGCTATTGCTACCAATAGAGTAGTAGCGCATCCATTTCGTGATCCTAATACAGGTAGACAGCCATATTTTCGTGATGTTGGTACTGTGGATGCATTTTATGAGGCAAATCAGGAGTTAATACGTGAATGTCCTGAGCTTGATTTATATGATAGTGAATGGCCTATCTGGACATATCAGGCTCAGTTACCACCTGCAAAATTTATTTTTAATGAGGATGGTCGCCGTGGAATGGCTATTAATTCAATGGTCTCTGGTGGTGATTATATTTCCGGATCAATTGTAAGAAACTCATTGTTATTTTCTAATGTTCATGTGAATTCAAGATCCTTGATTGAAAAGTCGGTGATTTTACCCGGAGTAACGGTTGGTGAGAATTGCCGTATTAAGAATGCTGTAATTGATGAGGCATGTACTATCCCCGAAAATACCGTTATTGGTGAAGATCTGGAAAAAGACAGTAAGTACTTTTATGTATCACCAAAGGGGATTGTGCTGGTAACTGCAGAGATGTTAGGGCAGAATGTAGCGTATATCCGCTAGAATTTAATGATACAGAAATAAATTATGAATGATCAATCTCACACTGGTCAAGACGGCAATAGTGGTCGTTTTGTATTGCGTTCAGAACCTAAAATAGCCTCTTTTGCTGAGGGTATATCATGGTTTGTTGATGGGTTTAAACTATTTATGAGAAGCCCGTTTTCATGGATGTTTGCATTTTTTTTATGGTCAATTCTGAATTTAGTATTAGGGATAACGTTATTTAGTGCTTCAAAAATATTGTGGCCTATCTTTCTTGCTGGCTTTATGGTTGGAGCTTATCAGTTAGATAAATATAATATCTTTCCTTATGAAAGTGTGTTTTCAGGTTTTTCTAACAGGGCTAGGGATCTGATAATGCTTGGTCTTTATTATTTTGTTGCTTTTATCGTAATAAAATATGTATCACTTTGGATTACAGAGGCTTTTGTTGGTGATCTTAGTATCGTAACAGATGAAGAGAAATTGGTGTCACTATATACCGCTCAACTTACAGGTCAAATTACCCAAGAGCAGCTTCAAGAATTATTATCGTTTATGCAGCCGTTGTTTTTTTTCTCTATGATATTTTTGTCTCTTTTATTACCTGTATATATGGCGCTTTGGTTTGCCCCAGCTCTTGTTGTAATAAATGGGGTTTCCCCATTAAATGCATTTAAGCTTAGTTTTTTAGCTTGCCTTAGAAATATGTGGTCGTTTTTGGGATATGGAGTGGTTTCATTTGCAGCCATGTTAATTGGATCCATTCCAATGGGGCTGGGATTGGTGATTGTTATGCCAGTAATGTTTGCTTCAATCTATACCAGCTATAAAGATATCTTTATTGACGAGTCTGGATTTGCAGGGCCAGATTCAGGTAAGGATAATAATAAAATTGGGATCGAGGTTTAACTTTTAAATACGTTATTTTGCGAAGGCGCAATAAAGTTTGGGAGAAGTTATTTTTTCAAATATTATGTGCAATTCGCGCTTCGCGCGGCAAACGTTCGTTTGCTGGATCCCGGATCAAGTCCCACTACTGTCCGGGGAAAATATTACCCATTGCTGAAAAGCATTGCTGTGTAATGCTATGAGGAGTAAAAGTATATTTGAGACTTAAAATTTCGTTCATCCTGAGCGTGAGGTACGAACAGTCGAAGGGTGCTTGTAAACCTTTGATTAATACCGTTTCATACTTCGACTGCTTCGCGCTCAGCACGAACGGTATTAATTTCCCCGGACAGTAGTGGATCAAGTCCGGGATGACGTTATCCTGCGTAGGAAGAGTATTAGCTATTCGTCATACCGGCGAAGGCCGGTATCCAGTTATTGCCCAACCTGCTTTAAATTTAAACAGGTGGGCAATCCAGAAAAATATCACATCTTGTCGTGCAAACGCTTGGCTCGTAACAAGAATGTTTCCAGCTTGGCATTAATCAATTGAGGGAATGGAGATCCGTCGGTTTCAATTGCTAAGAATGGAAGACTATCAATATCCGCAAGAACTGCCTTAACTTTTTGATTATTAGGTTCACATGCAATCTTATCTTCTTTTGTCATTGCTTCATTTAGAATTGATTCTGCAAGTCTGTTTGGCATACAACCAAATGGACCAATTGCAATAACACCACTTACATGATTTGCAATTTCATCTAGTGCGCTACCTACAGTTAAGATAGCTTCACCTGGCAGATTAGGGGAGATATATTTTGAACCTTTATCTATAACTGGTTTCATATCAAGCGGTGATGCATGCACCAATCCCGATTTAGACAGGATTGATTTGATTTTCTTTTCAATATGACGCATTACTTGCTTTTTGATATGGAAACCAAAGCGTTCCATCCCTTCAAGCGGTTCTTCGGTTAGATTATTTTCTACAAGGTAGTCTGAGTAGATAATCCATTCAGCAATTGGCGAGCAAACAGTTGCAAAACCTTTTTCAGCCATTTTTTCAGTAATATACTGACGAGATAGCGCCTCACGTCTTACAAAGATTTCTCCGGCAAGTAACACGGTAGGGACATCTTTGTAATGGTGTTTTGTAGGGATAGCTTTAAGAATTTTTGCTGTCTTTTTAAGTTGTTTGCGGATGTTTTTGAATTTGCCGCTACGAATAGAATCTTTAATCTGTTCCCATTCGTTCATGAAGATTTTAATTGCTGATTCAGTGTCTTTAGCGTTAGTTAATAACATGGATCTGATATCTTCAAGAACATCAGTTATAACAGCTCCTGCCCATGTTAAAAGTTGGAAGTTGTTTCCAAGCCCTGCATATGAGTTTTCTGAAGACAGTGATAAAACAGCTACGTCGTTGAACTTATTATTCTTTATTAGATTCTTCATGAATACATTGTATTGACCAAATCTGCAAGGACCTGCTGCAGATGGCATGAAGTAAACAAGAATTTCACCTTCTTTGCGATGGTTTTGAATGTAATCAACCATCGTTCCGGTTGTAATGATTAGTGGCAAACACTCTTTACATGTGGAGTTTGATCTTCCAATTTTTAAGATTTGTTCATCTGGTGCAGGTTGTACCTTAGCGTTTATTCCTTGAGATTTCATTACTTCAGCAAGTGATTCACTTGAAAGTTGTCCCATGGATGGAATAAGCACAGTAACGCGTTTATCTGTTAGAGGAACATGCTCTCCTGAAGAGGTGATAATAGTTAGTGTATTGTTTTCCAGGATGGTTTCAGCTTGGAAGAATGATTTATTTTCTTCTTCTATAGCCTTATTTTGTAATAACAGGCGATATGAAGCTACAATATCCAGGAATGCTTCGATTCTGGTTTCCAGGCCAGCATCAGCAGTGTGGCTATCAAGCTCAAGAGTTAGTGATGGTTTTCGTTCCATGATGTCACGGAAAAAACCAATCAGGAATGAGTCTGGTCCGCATGAGAAGTTGGTAATAAATGTGCCAAATAGTTGAGGGTGCGATTTTACATATTTTGCAGCACCTAAAATTCTTTGTCCCATTCCCCAGAACATATTCTCTGATCTTGATTCTGCATCCATTGGTAGAAAATCAAAAGGTATGACCAGATAACCGCGGGAAGCAATTTTATGCGGTATACCCATATGCGCTTCTTCTACAAATCCATTATATGGGCGGGAGAAAATAGTTACGGCAATTTTCTCTGGAGTTTTTTCTAATTCAGTAACTGTTTTGCGACCAATTTCCTGCATTTCATTTAAGCAATCGGTTTGAGCTTTAATTGCTATTGAATATGCAGCCTCAGCCTCTGCCTTGCTTTTGCCCATTTTAATTGCTGTTTCAATTAGTGGGTTTTTGGCTTCGTTGGTGCCTTCGGTAAGATCCAATAGAGGCGCAAATAGTTTGGTGCCTTGTTTTTCCAGGGTTTCAATTTGGTCTTTGAATGTTGACTGCAGGTAGAAGGTTTCACCTTGTACAAACGGGCAAACTTGCGATGTTGTATAACCCTCAAGATTAGGTACAGACTTAAAGTGAGGTAGGAAGATAAAGTCTGGTCTTTGTTCAGCTTTTAAAAGGCTATCAAAGAAGCCATGGGCTAGTTCCACAGGATAACAGAATGCAGCGTTTCTTTTTTCTATCCCTTCTTGAGTTGGTTTTTCAGGCATTACTACGTTATACCCAAGCTCTGTAAAGAATTTTGAATATAGGGGGAAATAGGTATTTACAAGGAAGCTTCTGTTTAATGCAACTGTGGGTTTTTCAGAAGATCCGGATTTTTGATCGAAAAGAGTTCCATACTTTTTGTATACAAGTTCCTGACGAAGTTTAACCAGATCAAGACTTGCAACATCAAAGCTAATGCTTTTACGCATGTTGTAATACAGGTTACATGCACCACCGAATGGATATTTCTTATCTTCCAGTTCGATCATGTTAATTTCGCACTTACGGTCACATTTTTCTTTACCGCCAGCGCAAATAAAGGTTTTTCCGTAGGTGACATCGCGGGCTATGAGTTCAGATAGATTGAAAATCTTCTCTTCCATTAATCCGGATTCAATACGTTTTTTAACTTCAAGAGCTACACCGAAAGCACCCATTAATCCAGGCTCAGGTGGAACGATAATTGGTTTGCCAACTAATGATGCCATTGCGAGTGGTACAGCTTTGTTATAGCAAACACCACCTTGCATAAATACTTTTTTACCTACAGGACGGTTGCCTTTGACTCGGTTAGCGTAGTTGATACAAATTGAATATACGAGTCCGGCAACAATCTCTTTACGTTCAATTCCTTCATGGACCGCTGTTTTAATGTCTGATGAAATAAAAGCTGCACATTGGTCATTGAAATTGGGTGCTGATACAGCATCTAAGGCAACGCCTGCGATATCAGTCATCTCAATACCAAGGGTTTCTAATGCTGATTCTTCAAGGAATGAACCTGTACCGGCAGAACAAGCTTCATTCATGGCGTAATCAGATGGCACGGAATTACGAATAAAGGTGTACTTGGCATCTTGCCCGCCGATTTCGAATAGAGTGTCTACTTCTGGGTCAAAATGAACTGCTGCAGTAGCATGGGCGATAATTTCATTGATAATGCCGTCAGTCATTGCATGAAGCCCGGCTATTTGTCTGCCAGAACCACTTACTCCTAAGCCAACAATTTGGATTTGTTCTATTGGTAGTTGCTCAGTGATTTGTTCAAGAATGGCTTGATAGCATTTTCGGAAAGCTCCAACAGGATCTCCATTGGTTCTTAGGTATACGGATGCAAGAAGGGCGTCATCATCTTTGCGCAAAAGAACCGCTTTTGTGGTTGTTGAGCCAACATCAAGACCAAGAATGCACTTGTCTCCGGAATTGAGAGTGCCGCGATTTAGTTCTTTGAACTCAACCATGTCTTGGAAATCACTTAGAGCGGGTAGGGTTGCAAAGGAAGAGATCTCGTCTTTTAAGAAATCAGCATGACCAGGGAATGGCATGGTTTCATTTTCTAAAGCCCAAATAGCTGCGCCAAGTGCTTCAAAATATGGGGCTTCTTTAGGAACTTCAAGGCCTGGAATTTCTTCGCGAAGATAGTCCATCATCATTCTGTTGCGTGAAGCACCACCTACGACCATCACGTCTTTCATTTCAATCTTGTTTAGAAGTTCTACAACTTTGTTTGCCATCATATGACAAAGGCCTGCAGTTACTTGAGATTTTGGAATACCTGCATTTGTTGCGTGGGTACAATCTGATTTACAGAATACTGAGCAACGTCCTGATACGTGATGTGGTTCTGCCTCTGAGGCAAAATGGACTGCGTCATCTAGTGATACATCCATGCGACGTAGTTGTTGAAGGAAGAATTCTCCAGTACCAGATGCGCATTTGTTTCCGGTAATAACATTAGATATTTTTCCTTTTTTATCTAATGCATAAACCATGAATGTTTCGCCACCAGCGGAAACGATTGCCGGACAGTTTTTATCTTCAGGTTTAACAAACGAATATGCTTTTTCAGTAGCTTCTGGCTCAGAAATGGTTGTTAGATTTACAAAGTTAGTAAATTTTCTACCGGTAAGTGCAATATGATCGAACGAACTCAGATACAGCCTTTCAACTATTGTCGCCAGAGTGTGTTTGGGATCTCCTTCATGAGGATGTGATTCGTGTTCGTCTATAGTAATATCGGATGGCTTTCCTGTTTCCGGGTCAATAGTTGCGCTTAGCTGAACTATAGAAACCGTCGAGGCTCCAACGCATATGCCAAGAGAGTTGGTTCTGTTGTCTGATAAAGAGGTGGTAACTTGATCTGCTGTAACTTGAGTGTCTTTATGTTCCATCATATGTCCGTATTAATTGCTTCAATGTAAACATCATGTTGATCCTGTTAAATCAATATCGCGATGCTTGGCTCAGTAAAATCGTACTGACTAATTTTAAAACCGAAGTATTTTAACTAAAAATGCATAAATTGTTATCTTTTTTTGTGTTTTTTTTATTTGTAAATAGTGTATTTTACTTGCTTATGTTTCATTAATTTTTACTTATTTAAAGTGTGTTGATCAAAATGATTGTCCATCAGAAAATTATTAATTTGCCTGAGCCATTTATTACTCAGTCGGGTGAGGTTATTGAGTCTCCTCAGGTTTGTTACGAAGAATATGGTAATGCAGATGGCAAAGTTATATATATTGCTCATGGAGGGTTATCTAATTCACATGCTGCTGGAAAATTTTCTGAAGCTGATTCTGTGTCAGGGTGGTGGGATAAGATTATTGGCCCTGGAAAAGTGATTGATACAAACAAATACAGGGTTATATGTGCTAACTCTTTGGGAAGTATGTTTGGAACGACAGGGCCTGCATCCATAAACCCTAAAACTCAAAAAAAATATGGGCCGGATTTTCCTGATATTACTTTAATTGACATGACTCTATTTATAAGAAAGTTTCTTGATTTTCTTGGTGTAAAAAAACTCTATCTTATGGCAGGTCCTTCAATGGGGTCTTTGCAATCTTTACAGATGGCAGCACTGTTTCCAGATTATGTTGAGAACGTTGTTGCTGTTGCCACAGCTGGTCGTATGCCTCCGTCCGGGATGACAATGCATCACTTTATTATTAACGCTGTTAAAATGGATCCTGAATTCAATGATGGATGGTATCAAGATGGTGAGGCCCTTCATTCTTTACGAATGATTCATCAAGTAGCCAAATTTTATTATACGCATGAAAAATGCATTAAATCTTTGTGTTGGGATGTGGTGCCTGAAGGGGGAGAGAGTCAGCAACAAAGAAGTAACAATATATCCAATTATCTTCTGTCCACTTTGGAAAATGATATTGTCGGCAGAGATCCTAACTCATATATAATTCTTACTACTGCAGTTAATGGTTTTGATTTGGGAATTGGTGCTAATAGTTATGAAGAAGGTGTTAGACGAATCAAATGTTCGGTACTGTTGATTAACATTGATACCGATTGTGAGTTTGCTCCTGAATGGGCATTTGAGGTGGGGAAGATTATTAATGAAGCATGCCCAGGGCAGTGTAAGGTTGAAATAGTTGATTCAGAATGGGGGCATTTAGGCTGTTTACGTGAAGCAGATAAAATAGCGCACCATATCGAAATGTTTTTGACTAAGTAGTTTAGTAAAAATATTTATACTAATTAGATTAGTAGTCTATACTAATGTTATGCAATAAAGTTTGGTTTCCCGTGCTTTATTAAGGAAATTTATCTGTTTATGGAAGATGTTTGGTTGTGACTAAATCAGATAGCGCCAACTTAAGGTTGCAAATTGCTTACCTGGAACAAAACCTGGCAACTGAAAAAAGACTTTCTGCGTTGTTGCAGAAGGTTGGTAGTTCCTCGTCTTTAGATTCCCTGTTAGCTGATATTACTGAATATCTGCAAGAACGCTGGGGAGTAGAAGGTATAGGGGTTCAGCTTGTTGATAAAGAAAGTAAAATCCTGTGGGTTTATAAATATTATGGGATTAATGATAAAAGCGCTTCCGAAGCTAATTCGATAACCAGTAAGATTCGGTTAGAGAGAAAAAACTCTATTTCAACAAAAGTGGCTATTACTCAAAAGCCATTCTACGCAAAGAATATATTATCCTCTGATTTAAGCTCTTTACCAGAAGTTGATAGAAGAATTTCAGAGTACCTTGAAATAAAAGATAATTTAATAGTACCTGTAATTCAGGATGGAGAGACTATTGGTGTTATTCATCTAATGTCTCAATCAAGAAGTCTTGATCTTAATAATGACTCTATTGATGAGATTTCTCTTTTCATCGATTCTATTTCAGGAAGTATTCAAAAAGAAATTCAGCGCGAGGAACTTGATAGAAAAAGTGAGTATTTAAAGAGATTAGTAGATGAGTTACAAATAGCAAAAGAGGTTGCAGAGAGTGCGGCAAGTGCAAAAAGTTTATTTGTTGCCAATATGTCTCACGAGTTACGTACTCCTCTTAATGGTATTTTAGGGATGATAACTCTTCTTAAAGAGACTAAAACCAGCCTCGAGCAAGATGAGTATTTGAAAATTGCCAGCTCTTCTGGTGAGTCATTATTATCATTAATTAGTGATATCCTCGATTTTTCTAAAATAGAAGCAGGCAAGCTAACATTAGAGAGTGTAAATTTTGATATTTCTAGCTTAATTAATGATATTGTTCAGTTGAATATTCAGGGGGCTAATCAAAAAGGGATATCATTAATTACAGAAGTTGATAAAGATATTCCTAGTGAACTTGTTGGTGATCCAATCCGATTATGGCAAGTAATGAATAATCTGGTTAGTAATGCGATTAAGTTTACATCTTCAGGGGAAGTGAAGATAAGGGTTGAACTAAAAAGTAGAAAAGGAAATACCAATAAAATCCATTTTGAGATATCTGATACAGGTATTGGTATATCCGAGGAAGCGCAGTCGAATATATTTAACTCGTTCTCACAAGCAGATGAGTCTACAACAAGAAATTTTGGTGGTACTGGTTTAGGGTTGGCGATTTGCAGGCAGATCGTTCATATGTTTAAAGGACAAATTGGTGTCCAATCAAATCCAGGTAAAGGAAGTAATTTCTGGTTTACAATTTGTTTTGATGATTCAGATAAGTTAGATCAGTCAACAGCGCTTAACCTAGAGCAGCAAAATCTTAGAGTTTTAATTATTGAAGATAATGAAAATACATCTCCAGGTTTAGAGCATATTATAGCTCCGCTCGGTTTGAATTATGTGGTATTACGCAGTATTGATCTTGGGGTTAGCGAATTGCTGCTTGCGGAAAAAGAAGCAAATCCATTCGATATTATTATTTTAGATAATCCGGATTGTCTTAATAAAAGCAAAGATTTATGTCGAGGTATAAAACAAAGAAGGCTTATCGATCAGACAAAAATTATTTATGTTGGTGCTGAAATTGACTCTGAAACTAAAGCACTGTTATTAAGTGCTGGCGCAGATAAATTTATAACTACTCCTATCACTACATTACAACCAATAATATCAACTTTTAATGAGTTATTTGGATCGCAACTTGTCTCAGATAATGAGGTTGACTTAACACAACCAAATACAGATCAAATATCAAAAGAACAAAAATTAAATAAATCTGATGCTGTTAAGGTTTTATTGGTAGAAGATAATGCAATAAATCAGCGTGTAGCTGTTGGATTGCTTGATCTAGCTAGATGTGAGGTAGATGTTGCCGCAAATGGAAAAGAGGCGATAGATAAAATAGAAAGTAACTGTTACAACCTGATACTTATGGATTGTCAGATGCCGGTGATGGATGGTTATACAGCAACAAGAAAGATACGCAATATGGAGCTGTCAGGTAAAATTAAAAGAACGCCAATCATTGCTTTAACTGCCAGTGTATTGCAGGAAGATAAGGATAAATGCATAGAAGCCGGTATGGACGATCATTTGCCAAAGCCAATACGGAAGAGGTCTTTGGAGTATCTGTTAGATAAGTGGACCTACTAAAATTTTGTGTCTATTTTTCTAACTACTGCGTTATATTTCCAGGCAATTTCAGTTACATATTAGTAATATGCGCCTTCAATTGGCTTCGATATGCCTTGTATTTAAAAAAATATTCTACAAATTTTACATTATGTGTTTTCCCAATATCTGAGTTCATTGTTGAATCGTAAATTATATTAACTGGAAAGATTTTCGGTAGTTTGGTTTGCCGGGTCAAATGTTTTGCCTTGCTTTTTCATAGTATAAATCAGTTGTATTTCTAAATGGTAATGACTGGCGTCAATACATCGATTGATGTTGGTTATCTTCTTAGACTAGTACTAAAGTATGATTGAACTTTTTTGTCAAAATTATAAATTAGCAGCAATGTTATGGATGAATCTTAGATTTTGATTTCATGAATTTGTTTATTTATCGGGTGATTTCAAGTGTTTATTTATTGGAGGAAAAAATGAAATACAAACTTTTAACATATTTTGGAGCATCTTTATTGGCTGTATTTTCATCTTTAGCTAATGCAGGATCGACGCGAGCGGAAGTGGAAAGAGTGCTTTTTTACGATGGAGGTAATCTGGTTTACGTGTACCCTAAAGGAGGAGTTGATAATCCGCCAGCATGTCATGATTCAAATAGTGGTGGTGATTATTATTCATTTTCGGTAAACAGGTCTATGGCAAATGAATATATAAGTGGATTATTAGCTGCCCAAGCACGCAAGGTGCTTGTAACGTTTTGGGGAAAAGATAGCTGTATTGATCAAAACAATTCTGAAACCTTAAGTTATTTCAGAATAGAAAAATAATCAAAACAAATATTTGGTTTGCTGTGCAAAATGCAACTGGTTGCCAATTGTTATGGGATTGATATTGAATTAACTATCACAAGGGCAGCACATGGTGATTAATACTTTGTGCTGCTCTGTAAGAAACAAGCTATTTATAGGTTAAGAGAAATGAAATTAATTAATAAAAAAACGGTTATGGCATTAAGTGCAATGTTGTTATCGACATCGGCATTTTGTGATCCAGGTTATATTCATGTGACAGATATGAGTCAGGTTGATTACCAGGTGGTTAGCGGAGGAAAAGTATATTTTCGTAACCTAAATCTTTTTAAGGAAAATGTTACTGGATGTTGCTATGCATTTTATCTGGATACAACTACGGATTTTGGAAAGATTGCGTGGTCAACAATATTGACAAAAATGACAACTAAAAGTGATTTATATCTTTATGTTTCAGAAATGAATCCGCCAACATCAGGAAATCCTGCTCAGGTAACTCATTTGGGTAATTGGAAGTAGTGATTGTTCAATAGAATCGTTAGAAATTTTTAACGAATTAACAGTTAGCACATAAACAAATTTAAATGGAAAAAAGCTGAGTCTGTAAGTAATTGTACTTACGGCATCTGGTGGTTTGCGTAAAAATCAGTATCTGAGATAAATATGAGCTGTAGTTTGAAAAATAAATTGCCTGTTTGTAGCAATAATGACGATTTATCGGAAAGCGACTTCATAGAGTATAAGAAAAGTCTTTAGGTGATGGTAGTAATATGTTGAACATTAAATTTAAGAAAAGAGAGATGTTATGGCGAATGTAAATATACTAAGTTCCAGAGCCGAATACAGGTATTGTATAAGGCCCCTTATTGCTGCTGGTTTGCTGCTGGTTAATTTGGTTGGTTTAAATGTTGTACATGCGGCTGCAAATGAAGATGTCAAAGAATCAATGGCAATGGGTGCTGCTTGGTTGATTTCCGAACAGGAAGTAGATGGAAGCTGGCGAGGTGACCTGGGAGATGAGATGAGTGTGATTACTACCTCTTATGCTGCTTTAGGGTTACATCTGGCAATGGTTGAGCGAGGAGATCATGATATTCCATCATATCCGGTATCAAGAGCTCAAAGTTGGTTATTAGGTAAGAAGCCAAAAACACTTGATGCTACGGTTATGCAGATTCTGGCATTAAGCAATTATAATCCTCCGGATAATTTGGTAAATCGACTTGAGCAGTTCAAGGTGACTTTTCAGAATGATGGTGAAAATGTTCAGGGATTTGGAAAATTTTCCAAAAAGTATCTTAGTTCTCGCGATACTTTAACTGCTGCATTAGTTTGTTTTGGCTTTGATACGCAACAAACAGTTGTTGACTGTTTAGGTATTCATAAGTTTTATATGGATTATCAGGGACGTGTTGATGGGGGAGGTTTGCCTGCAGCGTTGTCTGATAAATGGTTATCATTTAAAGATAAGCTTTCTGCAGAGAATATACATGTTATGCCGGATGTGATTACCACAGCGTTTGAATCAAGACTGGCTTCAGTGTTGTATTCTCATAGTTCACAAAAAAGTACCGAGTGGTTATTGGCTAATCAAAATAATGATGGTGGATTTGGTAATGGCAAGAGCAATATATTTGAAACCGCAGTTGTTCTTGATGTGCTGCATTTGTGGACGATAGAAAACTATTCTTTTTCCTCAGCTGTTAAAACGGCTATTGCAAATGCGGAAAACTATTTGATTAATGCGCAGCTTGAAAACGGAAGCTGGCAGAATTCGGAATTATTAACTGGAGCCGCCCTGAAGGCCCTGAGGAAAGTAATAATTACTTATCCATATTCATATCCAGAACCCGATCGTGCTTTGGCAGACAGTGATTCCGATGGTATCCCAGACAGGGTTGAAGAACTGCTTGGTACAGATCCGCAAATTGCTAATGTTGATATTGATATCCAGGGTAAATCACAGAGTTATCCTCCGGCTACCTGGCTATGGGAAGCTGAAATGGGATATCAGACAACATTTGTGTTACCGGCTTTTGCCAGCGAATCTGATATTACCTGGAAGCTGATATCGGGAAAACTGCCGGAAGGAATGAAACTTGTAAATAACACCATTTCCGGATCATCTAATAAGCGTGGCAAGTACCAGGCAACAGTGCTGGCAGTAGATGCTGAATTAAACAGACAGACCCATATTATTGAGATATCGGTAAATTATGCTGATTCTGATGCCGATGGTGATGGTATTCCATTATGGTTTGAAGCTAGATACGGACTGAATTCCCTTAACGCGAATGATCGGGATTTGGATAATGATCATGACGGGTTGACCAATTTTCAGGAGTATAGTTTGGGAACATTGCCTAATGACTCAGATACAGATGGTGATAATGTCTCTGATAGCGAAGAGATTGCCTTAGGGCTTGATGCCACAGATCCTGGTGATGGTGGAATTGCATTTGTTGATAGTGACAATGATGGACTGACGGGGCTGCAAGAGTTCCGTTTGGGAACAGACCCATATCTATTTGACAGTGATGCAGACGGAATGGGGGATGGTGATGAAGTTGATGTCGGACGTAATCCTTTGCTGAATGAGCCGGCAATACTCGTTGTGATTCAGTCAATTTTGCTTTAATTCAAAGCCTTAATTCAAATAGTAAGTGGTGAAAAGAATGAAAATTAATATTTATTATCGAAATAACGCATTGCTGGTTTTCGGGATTATTTTAGCGTTATTGTTGATTATTCCTTTGAATGAAGCTTGTGCCGATAACCGGTTTGCTGAGAGTGCTCGTAAGCTTATTTCTCGACAGGTTCCTGATAAGTCGGTATCTCAATCACTGAGCCTGAATGATCTTGATACCAAATTGAGATTATTGGAAAGCGAAGTTGAAAAACATCAGCAGTCGGCAAAGTCTCTCCAGTCCATGAAATCAGCTCGGAGTATGGGATTGGTAAAAGAGCTGAAGGCTCAGATAGTTAATTCCCGGCAAGCTGTATTGGGACAATTGGACAGTATGATAGATGAACTAAAGTCTCAGGACAAAGCTGATATGTCAGCTGGAGTTAATGTACTGAAACAACAGGTGCAATCCCGTTTTGATGAATTAGATGAATTGTTGGAACAGTTAGAAAATGAAAAAAACAGCGCCCGTAAAAATGAACTGTTTGAGAATTTATCTGCTAAATTAAAACAATACAGGACAGCAAGAGATAAACCGCCGAAACTGAAAAGAAGAACAACCGATACTGAGAATAGTAATCAATTTGAAAAATTTGAACGAAATAAGATTACTCAGACAGATGTTCAGGAACCTGTATATGCTCAATATGTAAAACCTCAAAAGATGCAATATTTTGCAGAAACCAAATCGTTGGCAATGGTGAGTGATGCCGGTGAGTGTAATTATACCAGCGCCGACCTGGATCCGCGGTATGAAACCGGATTAACCGATGAAATTAAGCAACTTGCGGCCGAACTGGATCATTCTCCGATAAAGATATTTGAATACGTTAGTAATGAAATCGATTTTGAGACCTATTGGGGAACGGTCAAAGGTGCTCACGCAACCCTGATGAGCGGTGGCGGTAACTCAACCGATCAGGCGTCATTATTGATTGCATTGTTACGGGCATCCAATATACCGGCCAGATATGTAATGCTTAAAACCAGGTTTGATGATGAGTCCGGGCAGATGCTGTCCGACTGGATCGGAACACAGACCCCTTATGCCGCACTTAAAGTGGTTAATGCCGGTGTGATTCCAAGTTATTATGCGCAGCCTGATGAACAGAGCGGTGAAGGGGCTGTTTATAGTTTTGCACATGTTGTGGCGGAAGCCTGTGTGCCGTATTCTGCATATCGTGGTTCCGGTGGTGATAATGCCGGTCATCGTTGGGTTGTATTGGATCCAAGCTTTGAGAAAAACCGGGTTACCAAGGGGGCTGATCTTCCCAAAGATATTGACATAACCGGTTATCTTGATCAGAGAACGCATCAAAAGGCGAGCGAGTATATTCTTGATAAGGCACTGACTGAAGTGCGGCAGGAAAATCCGAATATTTCGCTGGCCGATGTCGGTATTCATCGTGAAAAGATCAAACAGTCCTATGAATTTCTGCCCAGTGGTTTGCCTTATCGTGTTGATAAGTTTCTGCCGTGGGCCGGAACCGAATCGGCTGAAATCAGCAAGGTTCCCTATGATCATATGCAAACGGTAAGAGTAAAAGTGGGTGATCTTTTAAACCACTCTTATTTCTCTTATGCAAAGGCGATGAAAACCATATCTGTGGGTTTTAGAAGCCTGGAAGTCGGAAACAATTTGGTGGATAGATTCGATTTTTCTGATGGAGGAGAAATAAATGGAAAATACTATGACGGTTTTATTTATACGTGTGCTTCTTTACGTGGTTATGGATTATTATCACCGGATGTTAATGCTGTGATTCGTATAGATGGTAAGGAATCTATTGTATCGTCAGGTGTTCGCCCGATATGTGGAGATAATTATAATCTTGATTTTAATGAAACAGTGACAGTAACCAGAGTTGAACCGGTTGATATACCCAATTATTCCAGCCGGACAGATTTGAGTGTAGAAGCCCAGACGTCGGTTGATATCCGCGATAGTGCAACCATCACCAATTATGCAGGCCGGGTATCAGATCAACTTCTGGAATTGCGAAAAAAGCAATATCTTGAGGCAGTCGGAGCGGACCCTGTCAAGGATCTGGACAGCCTGTTAAATATCGCCGGGCTTCATTTTCTGAATCGTTTTGCACAGGAGCTTGAGCCGTTTTATGGCGCGTATGATCATGTGGCGCGGAATTACGGCGGAATTGTAACGGCAAAAGGTTATCGTAAAGCCGAGTATATCTTTGATATTCCATTTGCAATAGCGCCTTCGGGAATGGTAATTGGTGTTTTGGGGGCCAACTCAGCCGCACATGACGCTCAGGATGATGGAACGACGGACATTACCCGGAAAGGATGGGGATTTATTGGTTCTTCAAATGAACATATGCTTTGGCAGGAGCTGGCGGCGCTTGATGGAATAAGCACGGTTCGCGGATTGCAGTATGCCAATGAAGAGGGTATTGAGATCGTCACACTCGATTGTCAGGATGAGACAACCGAAGCAGCACGTTTAGGCTGTCTGGAATCCGATCCCGGGTATCTGAAACTGACATCCAATTCCGATTCCGATTATAACTATCCGGAATCCGCTCTGGAAGATATCCGGGGTTGGGTGGTTGAAGAGAGTGCCAAAGTCACTTTGCCCCGGCAAATGTTAAATTATCAGGGCTGGATAGGGTTTGTGTATTCGCCAGAAAAACCCAATGGTGCAGCGGCATGGTTAATTGGGCAGGCTCATGGCGGGTATTGTGTAATGCCTGATGACTCTCAGCAAATTAATTATGTAAGTGATCTAGATGCCTATTATGATATTTCAGGTTTTCCGGAATATGATCAGATTGACGATGAATTTTTTAACGATATATTTAATGGTGAATATAATTCTGCTCAAGGATATGGAGATACCCCGGGAGTTACTGTAACCGGTGGTGATCCGGTGAATCTGTTCAATGGAAATATGTATCATACCGAGACCGATATCAGCCTTAAGGGAGTCGGTATAGGTCTGGTGTTTTCCCGTACTTATAACAGCCTTTCTCAAATAGATGGTCCTATGGGGTTCGGTTGGACTCACTCTTACAATCATTACTTGAAATTTGAAGATGATAACTTCAATTTTGAGCGTGATGATGACGATAGTGATGATGTGTCATCGAGCTTTCGGTGGGTTGATGGGGATGGATCAAGTAAGTTTATCTCTTTCACCAATAAAACCGAACAGAATGGTATTGGGTTTGCCGATTTCGAAACTCCGGAAGGGTTCGATTTCAAGGTAACGCAGAAAGACAATGGCGCCATTGTCATTACGGAAACAACCGGGTTGGTATATACGTTTGCGGCTCCCGGTAACTGGGATATAAGTACGGTTGTTAAACTGTTATCAATTTCCGACCGTTTTGGAAATACTTTGAGTCTGCATTATTCAGCTAATGATGAACTGGACTATGTTGAAGATTCACTTGGGCGCAGGTTAGAGTTTAGTTATGAAGAAGGGAGGATTGCGACAGTTGAAGATTGGGACGGACATATCCACGAATATCGGTATGACGGATCGGGGAATCTGACTGAATATTACACGCCGCTTGCCACTCAAGGGGCAATGTCTCCTACACTTTATAACTACTATACTGAAGCGGATGGTTCAAAGAAAGAACATAAACTGAAATCTTTTACCTATCCAAATAGTAATAAAACAACATTTGAGTATTATGCGGACGGTCGGGCGTTCCGTCACTACAATAACCTGAATGAAAGTTATACCTTTGAATATAACGACTTCAGTCGCATGACCAGAACCGTGAATGAGCGCGGCGGTGTTCGCCAGACCTATTTTGACAAGCGGGGTAAGGTTGTTAAAGAGGTTGATGAAAAAGGCGAAATTACCCGGTTTGAATTTGACAGTGAACACGCATACAAACTGACCAAACTGATTAATCCGCTCGGGTACGAAACCAAGTATGAATATGATAGTGCGGGGAATTTAACGCGGGTTACTCAGCCGGATCAGACCTATGTTGAATACAGTAACTATAATCAATTTGGTGAGGCGGGCAAGATCAGAGATGCGAATGGTAATTACACAATACTCAAGTTTGATGGCGAGCAGAGGGTTACCGACACAATTATATTGAAAAGCGGATATGGCGAATCAATTGATCCGCAGGGATATACCCCGGTGCCAGACCAGATTGTGAGATGGAAAAAATATACCTACGAGTCCGGTGGAATTGTTAAGTCAATTACCACGGTCAGAGATTTTGTAACCGGTGAGGGCCCGGAAATTATCTATGACTGGAATGATACCCGAAACAATGTATTTGGTCTGAATGTGGTTAAGAAGACCTATAAAGGTGATTTAAACGGTGACGGTGTTATTGACGCCGATGAAATATATGAGGTGGCCACAGAATACGATGCTTTGGGCAGAGTTGAACGTGATGAGAATGAAAATCGTTATCCGGTGGAATATTTCTATGATGATAATGGCAGATTAGAAAAGGCAACTGATGAAAACGGAAGAGTTCGCAGTTTCACTTATGATGACAGTGGTAATCTTGTTGGGCAGAGTTTAACCTCTTTTAAAAATGGAGAACTGGTTCTGTTGGATCATAACAGTGCCAGATATGATGAGTTTGACAGAGTTATTGCAACGGTTACTGCCGCAGGGGCGATTACCTATTATCAATATGACGAAGCGGGAAATCCGGTTAAGGTTACCGATCCGGACGGATATTCAACCGGAATCGAGTATGACGAGTTAAATCGGGCTGTGAAGTCATATGACGAAGCCGGGCATGCAAACGAAGTTCAATATGATGCCATGGGGCGAAAAGTTAAGACTATAGATCCGAATGGAGAAGAGACAAGCTACATATATTATGGTCCGGCAGGTAACGGACGCCTTAAAGAGTTAATTGATCCAATGGGGCGTTCTACTAAATTTGAATATAACGCATCGGGTAAAGTTACCAAAGTGACCGATAATGCCGGGAATGCAACTACTACTTCATACAATGAAGTAGGGCTGCCGATTAGGATTGTAAGCCCTGTTGTTGAACTGGACGGCCAGGACGTTAGATTAGTAACGCTGAATGTTTATGATAATCTGGGAAATAATATCGAAGTATGGAGCGGTAATACCAACCTTAACGGTGATAAAACGGCTGATAATTTAACCAGACAGATTAGTTATAAGTACGATGATTTTGGCCGCAAGATTAAAGAGATTGATGCGCTTAATCGTGTAACAACCTTCCGGTATGATGAACATAATAATCTGCAATCGGTAACTGATGCAAAACAGCAGACAACATCGTTTACCTATTATTACGGAGGTCTGCTTGAAACACAGACCGATCATGTCGGAAATACAATCACCTATGTCAGAAATGAGTTAGGAGAGGTTACCAGAGTTTTGGGTCCGGTCGTTAACTATAGCTATGAGTATGATATGGCGCATCGGTTGGAACGAGTTGTTGATGAGCGACTTGACCGTGATATAAAGTATCGGTATACGGATGCCGGACGTTTGCTGGAGATGAATGTGGCAGATGAATCGGCTCAGCACTATATATATGATGCAGTAGGCAGGATTGCCGGTATGGAGATTATAACAAAGTCCGGTGATTCAAGTGTGCGTGATACCATTCAGTTTACCCGGGATGCAGCCGGTCGTCTTACCCGGAAACAATATCTACAGGATAAATACTTACAGGATAATCAAGTTTCCGATTACGAATATTATGCAGATGGCAGGGTTAAATCTATTCGGCATTCTGCTCCAACCAAGCTGGATTATTTTGAATATAGAAGGGTGTCTTCTGTATCGATCGACTATCTTTATGATTCACAGGGGCAGGTAGAACAGACAACATATCAATATAGTGGAAAGTATCAGGATAGCCCTTCCCATAAAAATGTAATTATTCATGATTATGGTTACGATAATCTGGGGCGTTTAACAAATAGTTCGGTGTCAGGTGATTTAAGTTCCGGGTTTTCAGAAGCCTATGGTTATGATGCGTTTCATAACAGGAAAACCGTTGCCCGGCAACCAGATGGGGTAGCGTCTGCTCAGGTTCAGTATTTTAAATATGATTCTGCAAATCAGTTGCAGGAGGTGAGGGAAAACTCACTTAACGGGTTGTTGCTTCAGTCATATCAGTATGATGCTAATGGTAATCAGACTGTTAGGCGTAACAGTTCAGGGGATGTTGATCTGACCATGGATTATGATGAAATGAACCGGGTGAAATGTGCCGGATATTTGGATGGTGAAATGCAACAACAGTGCTACCGGTATGATCATCGTAACCGCCGGGTTGAGTTCGAATCCGGTAATGAAAATGTGAAACAGTATTTTCAGTATGCGGGGAATCAATTGATTGCAAAAAAATCACTCTATTATGGTCATCCGGTTAATCGTTATTATGCTTATGAGCCTGGCACAAACTCTATTTTGCTGGAGAAAACTACTGAAACATTTATTTCTGAATTGTCTACCGACTATGTTTGGAAGGATGCGTTAGGAAGTGTTATTTCAGATGGACGAAGTTATGAAGCAAACTATGATGCATGGGGTAAACGAGTTTATGAAGGTGAAATTGGTAAGGAAAAAGCATCACCGCATCGGTATGCTTATGCCGGTATGGAGTGGATGGGGGGATTCCAGTCATGGAGTGATGCCGGAATCTACTATGCCAAGGCGCGTATTTATGATGCCAATACCGGCCGTTTCAACCGCCCCGATCCGCTGGGAATGATTGATAGCATCAACCGCTATACCTATGTAATGAACAGCCCTACAAACTTTGTTGACCCTATGGGGTTGAGTGCAGCGGCTGCGATTACTTATCCTATAGCGCTTCAGTATCATCAAGTAGTTGATTACAAATCGATTCATACGTTTCTTCGAATTACTCCGACAAACCAGGAGAAATGGAAAAATGAATTCATATTTAATAAGGATGATAATGGTAGATATTACACTACCATAGGTGGTGGTCCTGAAAATCCTATTTTGTCTAGTATTGGATTTGGAGGAGATTTACTCTATGGTTTTAATTTTGGTTTTGATCCTCTTTCACAAAGTGAAATAGAGAAGCATGTAAAATATGCTGATCATACGACAGGATTAGAAGTAATTATTCCTCCATGTCTTAGCGAAGATGAATATATCCAGTTGTTGATTGATATGACGAGTAATTTTAAGTCCGGTATCCCTTACTCAATTATGCCAGAAGGATATTATGGTGCTTATGGTGAAGGGGTCAATTCTAATTCTTTTACTAGTGGCATTTTACTTTATTCAGGAGGAAATTTGTCTACAGAAGGTCAGCAGATCATGCAGGAATTTATGGATGGTAAAGGAGGGGCGACTGGATTATTCGATGTCCCCGGATATGCTACTCCAGTAAGAGCATTTCCTTATTTTCGATGTATGACTGCTGAGCAATCGAGGGTTTGGAATGCTCTTTTCGGACGCCAATAGTGTTGTAATTGTATGTAGATGTAGAGTACCCCTTTAACATCAACAATTTACCGAATTAACATCGTACTTTGTGCCAGCGTTCGTCATAGCTTTTCATAAAAGAGTTATGACGTTTCTGGCAATCTCTGATTTATTCTTTACGATATAATTTTTATGACGCAAACGGCCCGACAGAAAATACTCTGCCGAGCCGTTTTTTATCCCTGTTTTTCCGGTAGTATTACAGCTACAAAAGTTGGGTTTTATCTTCGCCAGAAAGCCATTCTTCAACTTTTTCTTTTAGTGCCATCATTCGGATGGGTTTTGAAAGATAATCGTCCATACCGGCTTCTATGCATTTTTCTTTATCTCCGCGCATTGCATGAGCAGTGGCTGCGATAATTGGCGTATGTTTTCCTGAGTCAATTTCATGTTCGCGTATAGCTTGAGTAGCTTCATAGCCATCCATTATGGGCATTTGGCAGTCCATTAGGATTAAATCAAAATTTGTTGACTTAAATGCCTCAAAAGCCTCGCGACCATTATTTGCAACAGTGACTTCATAACCAAGTTTTTTAAGTGTATCAGATGTAACTTTTTGGTTTACTGGGTTATCTTCTGCAATAAGAATTTTATTAGTAGTTTCTTGATCGTCTAAGTGCCCATGATGTTGCTTTTGAGCTGATTCGTTAACTGTAGCAATCGGTGCATTAGCCAAAGCATCAAAGATAGACGATTCGTTAAGACTGATATTTATAACGCCGGTTGCGCTAGTGTTTTGGTCAAATGAGCTGGAAGAGGAGGTTCTGCGATCATTTTCTGGCAAAATATCAATACGACGGATTGAGTTTAGAACAGGGTTTTTATCCAGTAGATTAAAAAATTGTTCTGATGTCATGCCTGGAAGTTCATGATTACAAACAATAACGGATATTGGATTTGGTGATGTTTGTTTATCCATGATTATTGACATAGCTTCCAGGCCAGACGAGGCAACTTCAATATCTGCTCCCCAATTCTTAATCCATCCCATAATTGGTCCAAGAAATAATTCTTCGCCAACTACCATTATATTTTGGCGACGAACAGTTTCTTGTTTATTTTCCTGAGACATCTGTTGTCTTGGTTCTACCTTAATATTTAAGGTGAAATAAAAGCAGGTGCCTCGAGGACTATTATCCTTGATCCCAATTTCCCCGCCCATAAGTTCAACTAATTGTTTAACAATTGATAGGCCAAGTCCTGTGCCGCCATATTTTCTGGTGGTAGATGCTTCTTCTTGGGTAAAGCTGTCAAAAACTTTACTTTTTCTTTCATCAGAGATACCTACGCCAGTGTCACTTACTTCAAATCTAATGCTGGCGAGCATGTCTTCAATTTTTTCGCATTTGCCAAATACTTTAATCTCACCAAATTCTGTAAATTTCATGGCATTGCTGAGCAGATTTGTAATTATTTGCTCAATTCTTGTCGAATCCCCGATTACATTAACAGGAAGATTGTCTGCAAGTTGGCACACCAGGTTGATGTCTTTTTGTTTTGCTCTTCCCATAAACAGGTCTGTTGTGTTTCTGATAGCCTTAAAGAGATTGAATTGGTTTTCTTCAAGCTCAAGCTTCCCAGCTTCGATCTTTGAGAGATCTAATACATTATTGATAATTCGCATTAGGTTCTCTGTTGAACGGTGAGCTACTTCAACGTATTCGGCCTGTTGAGCATCCATGCTTGTATCTTTAAGTAGCTCAAGCATGCCTATAACGCCGTTCATTGGGGTGCGAATTTCATGACTCATGTTTGCCAGATAGGAACTTTTTGCGCTACTGGCTGTTTCTGCATGGATAATCGCTTCATGAAGGCGAGTTTCGTTTGCCTCTCTCTCTAATGCACAAGATAAAAGAAAAACTATTGTTTGGATGTAGTTTTTTTCTTGATTTGTCAGAATATGGTCGGATTTGAAATGAACTCCTAAAACTCCATATTTGGTATTTTTTATATATATTGGGCAGCTATAACCGCTAAGAACGCCCTGAAGAGTAAAAGTGGAGGTGCCAGCCGACTCTGTTGCTTCTATGTAGTTTTCATCAAATCCTGTTGCCTGGGTTAGGTCAGCTCTACTTATTTTCTCTGAAGAGAATTGTCTTTCCCAACCATAGCAAGCATCAATTAGCATTAGGTCTGAATCCTTTTTAAAATGCATAATTTCGCAAAGGTCTGCATCTAAAGATGCTGATATTTTATTCACAGCTATAAGAGCTAATTCAAGATAATTAATACCGGTTAATGCTTGTTGTGATATTTCATGAATATCTGCGTTTAATGTGATTACATTTTGCGCCTTTATATCTGAAGATATCTTGTCAGATATATCCATGGCGATAGCGAAAAAACCAATAACTTTGCCTTCATCGTTTTTATTGGGGCTTAATTCGATGTTTATTGTACGAGATTTTCCGTTCGCATCTGTTGAGATGCGTTGGTAACTTTGGTGTTTTCCTTGTAGGGCGTTGTTTAGATAATCCAGAATTTTTTCAAATGCAATTTGTCCTATGATTTCTTTAACATGAACTGGAGTATATGATTTTTGATCTAGGCCAAACCAATATCCGTAAGTGTTATTGAAATCTATAACCTTTAGTTCACAGTCTATATAGGCTATGGCGGCGGGTATACTATTAGTTATTTCTTGAAAATGCTGATTAGATTCCATCGAACGGTTCTTTGATAAGTTTAAAAGCGGTATGTTCGAAGATTATATTCTGGTTAAGTAAAAATTACTATATAGATAGGTTGTTGTAAAAACAAAATGTGCCAGTAAGCATTGCATACTGGCACATAAACTAAATACCAATAATATTATTCATTAATCTCAATTTTTGCGTTTTTCTTTAGTTCAGCAATTGTATCTTGAATAATTTGAGTATCTGCCTGCATTTGAAGTTGTTGCTTCATTTGATCAAATGGAACAACGGTTGCCGGTCTGGTTTCTTTAAGTAAGATTACATGCCAGCCGAATTTTGTTTTAACAGGTTCTTTGGTATAAGCGCCAACAGTAAGTTTTTTTACTGCTGCAGTAAATTCAGCAACCATTTGTTTGGCTCCGAACCAACCTAAATCTCCACCTTTAACACCTGTAGGACCAACAGAGTATTTTTTCGCTGTTTCGGCAAAATCTGCTCCACCATCAATTTCAGCAATTGCTTTTTTTGCTTCTTCCTCTGTTTTTACCAAGATGTGACTTGCGTTAAAGTCTAAAGCATTTTCTTTTACGTAATCATCATATTGTTTTTTCAACTCTTCATCAGAAACTTTCTTTGATTCTTTAAGTTGGTTAACATATGCTTGCGCTAACTCGCCACGTTTTACGTTTTCTATAACCGCCATTACATCCTTATCTTTATCAAGATTTTGCTTAACTGCATTTTGCTTAAGCAGTTCAAGGCTGATTATGTCATCAATAACTGCTTTGCGTTGCTCTGGGGTAAGTGTGATTTTTTGACCACGAGTTCTGTATTGAACATGCTTTTGAAGCATCAACTCGGAAATTTTGGTTCCATTTACTACTGCAACATAGGTGGCATCAGGTGCTGCTGTTTCTTTTGCTACGTCCTTGGTTTCTTCAGCTTTTTCATTGGTTGTAGCTGGCTTGGCTTGCTCTACCTTTGCTGGTTGAGGTGTTGTTTTCTCTGAATCGTCACCACTACATGCAGTTAAAGGCAGTAAGGCAATTATTGATACCGCAGCTAGTTTAGTAATTTTTTGCATTTTTATTCCTTAGTAAAGTTGATTTGATAAATATGAATTTTATGGCATAACCTTTTTAAACGGCTTAACTGTGACGTTAGCATAGACGCCTGCGTCAATATATGGATCATTACCAGCCCATTCTTTTGCATCTTCTAACGAGGCAAATTCAGCAATAATAAGACTTCCTGTAAAGCCAGCTTCTCCTGGATCATCGCTATCTACAGCAGGATGAGGCCCAGCTACAAAAAGACGCCCTTGATCCTGTAGTTGCTGAATTCTTTCTAAATGTATGGTTCTTACGGTTTTTCGAAGAGGAAGACTGTTTGCAACATCGGTGCTAATTATTGCGTATAGCAAGAGTATCTCCTTAATTTTTATTACAATCCATTACGCTATTTATTAATAGCTATTACGTAAAGCTTAATTATTATAGTGCAAAACTACTGCTGTTTGGGAACCTTTTTACCATCTTTAAGGCTATGTTCAAGCTCATGCTCTGGTTTAATATATCCACGTAGTGCAATTAACTGAATAACCATGAATAGTAGTAATAAGAGCGTTCCTCCTATTAGTTTGAACATTACCCATGTGTCACTTTCAAAGTTATAGGCCACAACAAGATTTAATGCCCCAAATACAGCAAAGAACAATACCCAGGAAAGATTTACTTTTGTCCAGACTGATTGAGGAGCATCAATAATAGCGCCTAATATTCTTTCCGGTATGGTTTTATTGCCGATATATCTGGTTATTAGTAGCGCTATTGAAAATACCCAATATAGAATAGTTGGTTTCCATTTAAATACGGTGTTGCCATCGTCATTAAACAATAAAGATATACCACCAAGCCCTACAATTAACAGAAGGTTAATCAAATGAATTTTTTCAATCTTTTTGTGTTTTAGGTAGTGAAATCCGGTTTGGATCACTGTAGCTATCATAATAGCAATTATTGCATAGGTAAGTCCGTGAGCTTCTCTGGTGAAGTAATATACAACCCCGAATATTAGCAGAGGGAAAAAATCAAAAAGAAATTTATTCATTAGTAATTGAGTCCGTTTTTATGTTTAACCAAGCATATTTAATGAATTTATAGATATCAAATTTGTTATGCTTAATGTTGATATGAGTTGTACTTTATCAAGATTATAAAATTATTTCATGAAGTCTTTCAAAATTAATAAGTCTTATCTGTTTTTTTAGCTTCATAGATTGGCCAATAAAGCTAATGACACATGCCTGATCGCAAGCTGACAGAAAGTGTTATCTATGGTTGGAGCTAATTATGGGGGAAAAGTTCAAAATATTGTTATAAAACTAAGGAGTAATTTAGATATACCGCTAAAAAAACGGGTGCTATAATCCGCTGGTTATTAATTATTCGGCTGATATTTGGCCTGTACGTTGATTTTGAGTTTTTATAGATGACACATATTTTTAGGATTCACCCAGATAACCCTCAAGCTCGTTTGCTTAAACAGGCTGCTGATATTATTCATGATGGCGGCGTTATCATTTATCCAACAGATTCTTGCTATGCTCTTGCATGCAATTTGGGGGATAAAAAGGCACTGGATAGAATTATCAGGATTCGTCAGTTAAACAATAAGCATTTATTTACACTTATGTGCAAGGATCTTGCCGAGATTTCTGATTATGCGAAGGTTGATAACACGGTTTATAGAATGCTTAAGGTTTTAACTCCCGGGTGTTTTACCTTTATTCTCAAAGCAAAGAGTAATGTGCCAAGACGCATTATGCACTCAAGCCGTAAAACCATAGGGTTAAGGGTGCCAGAACATAATATCGCACAAGAATTATTAGCGCATGTTGGCGCCCCTATATTAACTACCAGTTTAATTAAACCCGGTAATGAGCTTCCAGAGCATGATCCGGAAGATATATATGACGATTTTTCCAAGCTGGTCGATCTGGTTATTGATGGTGGCTACGGCGGTTATGATTCAACCACAGTAGTTGATTGTACTGATGGCGAACCTTGTGTAATCAGGCAGGGGAAAGGTGATTTTGAACTATATGCTTAATATAGTTCTTTTTGATATTATCTTGTTATGAATCAATATAATCAGCAATCTCAGCTTCCGCCTTTAAAAGATCGTTTAGTGATATTTGCTAAACGGTTTCCTGTTTCTGCAACTTGTATTTTGATATCAATAGTTGTTTCACTACCAATTATCCTTTTATATGACCTTAAAATACATATCCCTTATGTTTTTGAATTTGTATATTTTGGCCTGAGAATAACGGCATCAATATACAAATCAGGGCTGCATGAGATAGTTAACGGTCAGATTTATAGATTAATTACCCCTATATTTCTTCATTTTAGTGTAATGCATATAGTATTTAATATGTTCGCGATGTATTACCTGGGAGCTGTTGTTGAATATAGACATAAACGTTGGTTTTTTGTGTTGCTTATAATAATTCTTGGTGTTCTTTCTAATATTTCTCAATATTACGTTGCTGGGCCAAAATTTGGCGGAATGTCCGGTGTGATTTATGGCCTGTTTGGTTATATATGGATGCAGCAAAAATTTAACTCCAGGTTTGGATTGTTTCTGGAAAAACAAGTGATTATTATGGTTGTTGCATGGTATGTGTTATGCTTCACCGGTTTAATTGGCGCTATTGCCAACACCGCCCATACAGTAGGGCTTGTTTTAGGAATAATTATTGGAATTTTGGTGGCGTTTATTCCCCCAAAGCAGTTTTTATTTAAGTAAATCGATTATTAAATAATAGGTAGAAAATTGAATAATATTACAGCTGATAACAGCACAGTTCTTTCAGGTATGAGGCCAACAGGTCAACTTCATCTTGGACATTATCATGGAGTGTTAAAAAACTGGCTTAATTTGCAACATGAGTTTAAATGCTATTTTTTTGTGGCTGACTGGCATGCACTTACTACTCATTATGAAGATCCATCAATAATTGCAAAAAGTTCCTGGGATGTTGTTATCGATTGGCTTGCAGCTGGAATAAATCCTAACGAAGCAACAATTTTCTTTCAGTCTCGTGTTCCGGAACATGCAGAGCTTCACCTTCTACTATCAATGCTGACTCCGTTAGGATGGTTGGAAAGGGTTCCTTCTTATAAAGATATGCAGGATAAATTGCGCGAAAAAGATTTGGATACATATGGATTTTTAGGTTATCCGCTTTTGCAGAGTGCTGATATCTTGATTTATAAAGCAGGGCAAGTGCCTGTTGGTGAGGATCAGGTTGCTCATGTTGAGCTTACTCGTGAAGTCGCGCGTCGCTTTAACTTCCTTTATGGTCGAGAACCAGGCTTTGAAGAAAAGGCAGAAGAAGCGATTAAAAAAATGGGTAAGAAAAATGCTAAAAACTACAATAGCTTGCGCAAAAAATTTCAAGAACAAGGTGATCAGGAAGCTTTAGAGGTAGCTCGCGAATTATTAAAGAATCAGCAAAATATTACTATTGCTGACCAAGAGCGACTATATGGTTATCTTGAAGGCGGCGGTCGTGTGATTCTTCCGGAACCTCAATCACTATTAACTCCAACATCTAAGATGCCAGGAATAGACGGGCAAAAGATGTCTAAGTCGTATAATAATACTATTGCGTTACGTGAAGACCCTGAATCGGTTGAAAAGAAAATCAGAACCATGCCTACCGATACTAACCGCGTTCGCCGTACTGATCCTGGTGATCCGTCAAAGTGTCCTGTGTGGCAATTACATGAAGTATATTCTGACAGCAGCACACAGGAATGGGTGCAAAATGGTTGTAGATCTGCTGGCATTGGGTGTATTGATTGTAAGATGCCAGTTATTGAGGCTATCAATAAAGAGTTGGCACCAATTAGAGAACGTGCTAATGAATATATGGAAACTCCTGATATTATTAAGAATATTGTTGCAGAAGGGTGTGAGTCTGCCAGAGATATTGCCAAAGATACTTTAGATGAAGTTCGTGGAGCAATGGGACTTAACTATCGTTAATGTTTTAAATACTCAACCTGGCATTGCCATGGATTGGCCAAACAGACAGTAGGGATTACATGACTGAAACAGCAGGGGTAACACAAGATATATTAAATTCTCAGCAAGGATCTCTTCAGGAAGAGATGCCGTTTGCTGTCGTGCGCGGCGAGGCTGTTACCCAGATTCCTAATGATCTTTATATCCCTCCTGACGCTCTTGAGGTTTTTCTGGAGGCATTTGAAGGGCCGCTAGATTTGTTGCTTTATCTAATCAAGCGTCAGAATCTTGATATTATCGATATACCAATTGCACCTATAACCTCACAATATATGCAATATATTGAATTAATGGATGAAATGCGTCTTGAGTTAGCTGGTGAGTATTTGGTAATGGCCGCTATGTTGGCAGAAATCAAGTCGCGGATGTTGTTGCCAAGGCCTACAGAAACTGAAGACGAAGATGATCCCCGGGCCGAATTGATTAGACGCCTGCAGGAATATGAGCGTTATAAAACTGCTGCAGAGGATCTTGATGAATTGCCGCGTGTGGAACGTGATATTGTCCCTGTTAATCTTGATGCTGAACATTTTAAAGAGGTTAAGGCTCTTCCTGATGTTGATATCAAGGAATTACTGGCAGCAATGATGGAAGTTGTTGCCAGAGCTGATCTTTTCACTAGTCATCAAGTACAACGAGAAACGCTTTCTGTACGAGAGAGAATGAGTCAGGTTCTGGCAAAGATCGAAGATGATAAGTTTGTAGAATTTGGTTCTTTATTTACCTTGGAAGAGGGTAAATTGGGTGTGGTTGTATCATTTCTGGCGATTTTAGAGCTGGTTAAAGGATCATTGATTGAAATTGTGCAGCAGGAGCAATTTGCTCCTATTTACGTTAAGGCTAAAGGTGATGTAGAGGATGATGAATAATGGAACTTGTAAAATCCGAAGAAGCTTCTGAGAATAGCCCTAAAATTACTGGCGCATATAGCGAAGGTAATATACCGCTTAAAGCAATTATTGAAGCGGTAATTTTGTCTGCTAATGGCCCGATGTCACTCGATAAGTTGCAAATGATTTTTGATGAAGATAAAACTCCGGAAAAGTCTGCTTTAAGAGAAGCTATAGAAGAACTTAAGCAAGATTATGAGGGTAGAAGCTTTGAGTTGATGGAGGTTGCCAGTGGATACAGAATTCAGGTTAAGCAGGAGATGCAACCATGGGTTTCAAGATTATGGGAAGAAAAACCAACTAAATATTCCCGTGCCTTTTTGGAAACACTCGCGATTATTGCATATAGGCAACCTATTACACGAGGTGAAATTGAAGAAATTCGTGGTGTAAGTATTAGCTCTCAGATTATGAAGACATTGATAGAGCGTAATTGGATAAGAGTGGTTGGGAGGCGTGATGTTCCCGGGCATCCATCCTTATATGGTACAACCAAAGAGTTTCTAAATTATTTCAATATGAAGAGCCTTGATGATCTGCCAAGCTTGATGGAGCTTAGAGATATTACTGAGATTAACGCTGAGTTAGATCTTAAGTTTGCAGATGACGACAATGATGATGCAGATGAAGCAAGTAAAGAAACAGAACAAGACAATCAGGATCAGGTTCATTTGGAAATAGTTTCTGATTCGGGTGATGAGGAAAACAATTAGTTATTAGTATAACTTCGATTTTAAGTCGCCTGAGCGCAGTCGAAGGTAATTAATTCTGCAAATACAATGTTGCTTCTATTGGGCTTAATTAGTTTGTATTTGCTGTATAACAGGAAAAAACGTGTCAGATAATAGAGAAAGAATACAAAAGAAATTGGCTAATTCAGGGTTTGGATCTCGCAGAGAGATCGAGCAATGGTTGCGTGACGGTAGAATTAAAGTTAATGGTGAAATTGCAAGCCTTGGAGATTCTATTGATGGAACTGAAACGGTTGAGATAGATAATAAGGTTCTTGATAGAAGATCGTTATCTGGTGTAAAAACCAAAGTTATTGTTTATCACAAGCCAGAGGGTGAAGTTTGTTCACGCAATGATCCGGATGGAAGGCCAACAGTATTCAATAATCTGCCTAAATTGAATGGAGCGCGTTGGATTTCAATTGGCAGACTCGATATTAATACGAGCGGCTTATTGTTGTTTACTAACAATGGCGAATTGGCAAATAGGCTTATGCATCCCTCATATCAAATCGAAAGAGAATACGCTGTACGTGTATTGGGCGAGGTTTCAGATCAGATGTTACAGCAATTACGTGATGGCGTAATGCTTGAAGATGGTATGGCTAAATTTTCTGATATAAAAAGAAGCGGAGGTGAGGGGGCAAATAAATGGTACCACGTTGTTCTTATGGAAGGCCGTAACCGTGAAGTTAGACGTATGTGGGAAGCCCTTGATTTAACGGTTTCAAGATTGAGTAGGGTAAGGTTTGCTGATATTAAATTATTAAAATCTCACATGCCTGGCAAAAGTAAGTTTTTGTCCGATAAAGAAATTGACGTCTTAATGAATTATGTAGGTATGGAATTTCAGCAGGAAGATGGCAAAAAGAAGTCTGTTTTGAAAAGAAGCACTCCAAGGAAGGCATTTGATCGTGGTGGTAAAAGAAAGAAACGACGCTAAGTTTGTTTTTGCTAAAGTCTACGAGTTACTAGATCAAGAATATGGAGCTCTTAATTGGTGGCCAGCGGAAACTTCTTACGAGGTTATGCTTGGTGCAATTCTTACTCAGAATACTAATTGGAAGAATGTAGAGCGAGCAATAATCAATCTTAAAAATGCGGATTGCATTACTCCCGAGTCTATTGATTTCGTTGCATTGTCAGATCTTGCCGAACTGATACGGCCATCTGGATATTTTAATATTAAGGCCGAACGGATAAAGAATTTTAATTCCTGGTATGTAAATAACGGACAATACGAGCAACTTGCAAAGGTTGAAACAGATGAACTTCGCAAGATGCTATTAGACGTTAAAGGCGTAGGGTATGAAACTGCTGATGATATTCTTCTTTACGCCTTTGAAAGGCCGGTTTTTGTTATAGATGCTTATTACCGTAGGGTTTTTTCTAGAATTGGAATTATAGATAAATCTATAAGTTATGAAGCGTTACGGATTCATATTCAGGAACATATAGATCAGAATGTATTATTGTATAACCAATATCACGCATTGCTTGTTGAGCATTGTAAGAATATCTGTAAGGTAAAACCAGTTTGTAATAACTGCATATTATTGAAAGAGGGAATGTGTAGTTTTGCATAGAAATAAACTTAAGAGTGTTTGATTGCTCTTTGCTGAGATTAGCTTAGAATGGTTCGTATAAAATTAATCAAAATGGAGTTGTGATGAAAAATTTAAAGCTACTTATATCGTTGTTATTACTGGTTCCTTCTTTGGCATTTGCTGACGATGTTCTTGGTATCTATGCTGGCGTTGGTTTTTGGGCGCAAAATATTGAAGGTTTTGTTGATTACAATGGTTCTAATGTTGGATTAGAGGAAGATCTTAAACTTGAAAATGATAGCGGCGTATCATTTTATTTGGCGATTGAACATTTTGTACCAATGCTTCCGAACGTTAAGATTCAACATGATAAAATCAGCACAACTGGATCTCATGTGCTATCTGAAAGTTTTGTGTTCGATGGTGTGACATATAATATAGATGAATCTATTGATTCTAAATTTCAACTTGATGATACCGATTTAATTCTTTACTACGAGCTTTTGGATAACTGGATAAATCTTGATGCTGGTTTAGATATAAAATTAATAAATGGCGAAGTTGAAATATATTCAAATACGACATCGCAATCAGCTAGTAAAAGCTTTGATGTTCCTATTCCAATGCTTTATGCAAAAGCTCAAATTGATATTCCAACAACAGGTCTTTATATTTCTGGAGAAGGTAGTGCAATAGAGTATGACGGATCAGGTATCAGAGATATGAAAATTTATGCAGGATATGAATTTGATTATGGTTTGGGGTTTGAACTTGGCTGGAGAAAATTCTCAATCAATATTGATGATGTTGATGGATTGACTGCGGATATCTCAGTTGAGGGCGTATTTGGAAATCTTAGATATCATTTTTAAGAGAACGAAAAAGCAGGTTAGCTGTCATTGTTTTTGTTAACTAGAGCTGCAAATTCTTTTTCAAATTCGTCTTCTTCCATTTCTTGATCTGATTTGGATTGTTCTGGTTCAGGCTCAGATTCTGTTTCATCAGAATTTGAGTCTGTTTCTTGTATAGATTCTGGCTCAGGTTCGGCTTCTGTTTTGGTTTCGACTTCTGGGCTTGGAGTCGGTACCGCATCATCACCTAATAATTCAGCAATTAGTTCGTCAGGAATAGGTTGGGCGGGAGGTGCTTCTTTAGTGCTTGATTGTTGAATAGGTGCTTCTTCTGTTATTACTGGTTCTGGCTCTGGTTCAGTAGTTTCTACTATGGCATTAATATCCTCTGAATTTTCTGCTATTTGTTCTGTTGCCGATTCAGTAATTTGGGCGTCGCTTTCTGGTTCGCCTTCAATCTCAACAGTGTCATCATAAGTCTTTTCAGATAGCGGCGCTGCTTCGTCATCATCTTCATCCAAGTCTGATAATGAAGGTTCTTCATCGCCAAGTCTACCAGTTTCAAGGCGTGATAAAATTTCTGATGCAGTTAACTGGTTTCTTGGATCAACATCCACGCCAAACATAGCGGAATATTCGAAGAATAGTCGATTGATAGTATTTTTGTATTGTTTCAGGTCATCTGATAGATTGTTAATTGTTTCTTTTAGGCGGCTAATCTGTGATTCGTAGTCTGCTTGATCCTCACTTAAGTTGTCGATTACGGCTAGTGCTTCTTCTGCTCGTTCATCTCGCTGTTCTTGTTTAGGTACAAGTTGATTGTAGTTTTTTAATAACTCTTTTAGGTCTTCGTCAATCATCTCTACCGCATCGGCATCACGGGTTAGATAGGTTTTTATAAAACGTTGATAAAATTGGTTCTCCATTTTGATAAGCTTTTCAGTTTCTTTTTTAAGCTTATCGCCTTCTATGTTATAGGTTTCGGAAAGGATACTCGAAAGTTCTGATTTGCGTTCAATCTTTTTAGATTTGATTTTATTGGCTAGATTAGCTGTTGCATTTGAGTCGCTTTTTTTACGGCGCGACATAACAAATAAGAAAGCAACTAGTGCGATTATAATAATAATCAAGAATTCGCTTGCAGCAAGAAATATCAGGATGTCCGATGTTGATAGCTTATCGTCCATTTCTACTCCTTTGAGTATGTGATATTTTTGAATAATTACTCATCTTTTTTATCTTCCTGTCCTTGTTCTGCCATTGCAGCTAATTCTTCATCTATATCACCATTGGTTGAAGAATCTACTTCATTCTCACTGATGGTTTCTGCTGCTGTTTCCTCGATTTCAGATTCCAGATTCTCTTCTGTTTGGCTATCCAATTCTTCGGTTTCATCGTTATCCAAATCTTCACCATCATCATCTAATGTGGGTATGGATTTTTCTTTTTTACTAAATAAATAGACAATTCCTATAACAGTTAAGACTATTAGGTTGAATCCAACAAATACTAAGATTATTAGTAGAAGGCTAACGTCATCTGATTCAGGAAGCTCTTCTTCATCTGGTTCTTCAATTTTAGGCTCTTCAATGGCTGGAGGTTTAATTGCTTCTGGAGATTTTATAAATACATCAATAATAGGAGCACGAAGGTTAACAGGGCGACCTGTACCGGTCTGTGCTATCATTTGAATCTTAATGGCGTATTTTCTATCAAGTTCAATATCATCAACTGTAATTTTCCAAAGGTCAAAGTCAAATTCCGGTTCTAATAACTCGCTAAGTCCGTCTGGATAGGTTATTTCTGCGGCAATTTCTATAGTGTCAGGATCAATCCAATCTTTTGTTAATGATACTTCTATATCAACTTTGCCTTTCCCATCAATGATTTCCTGGTTTGTTTCTATAGATAATGGATCATCATGGACAGTAATGGTGTGTCTTAATTCTCTTTGGAATGTCTTTCCGTTAACCTGAGTAATTATTTCATGTTCACCAATTTCTCGTAGTGTCTTTGCAAATTTATAGGTATATATGCCATCTTTTGGTTTCTTATCGCCCGCTAAGCCATTATCTTTCATGCTAATGGTTTTAGTTTTGCCATCTGGTGTGGTTTGGTCAATAGAGAATTTTACAAAGCGATGAAAGTCTGGTTTTTCAATAACCTTGCCTTCTTCTTCCAGCCATGTTTCAAAGATAAATGATTCGCCGTTAATCAGGTTATTTGGCACCTGAGAACTTTTGAGTTTCAGATCACTTACAATCATGACTCTGTTATCTGGATCGATATCAGCAATAATTTGCCATTCACCTATCTTTGGTTCAGATATTGTTACTAAATCATAACCAGAATCGTGATGCCATTTAACCTTTGCAGGAGCGTGTTTGCTGTCGAATTCATTGCCAGTAGGGTCTTTTAATTTAGTTTTAGGTGAATCTGGTTTATTGAAAACTAAGATTGTTAATTCATCTACCGATGAATCAACGCTGAATTTATTTTCATTAAGAGGAAGGGTTTCTCTTTTTACAGATTTTTCAAATAGCTTAAGAAATGCTTTTTGCAGTTGGTCAGCATTTTGTACCATTATGTATGCGCCATCAGTTTGTACCGCAAGGTTTTCAAGCAGCTCGGTATCGGCGTTTTCTGATAAAGCAATGGTGTGTATTTTTATACCTGACCGTTTGAAGTAGGGAATGACTTCGGAAATGATTTTTTTTCTTGATTCAACATTTTTTAGGGGATCTTTGGAAACATCAACTACGCCATCTGTAAGTAGGATTACACTTCTATGTTCATAAGGTACAGGTTGATTCCAATCTCTACTGGAGTCTTCCAGAACTTGGGCTATATCGGTAAATTGCCCGGGTGATCTTATTTGCGATGCTTTATTTGTAGCTGCGGTTTGCCAGTCAGGCGTTACCTTGCCATGCCTTACAAATTCATTAGTCCATTTTGCAAATGTCCAGACACCAGCTTCACTTCCTGGTGGCAATAGGTTTACCAGCATGCGCATTGCAGGTGCCCGAAGGTTATTCGGGTCATTTTGTTTCATGCTTCCGGAAATATCAATGAGTATTCGCACAGAGTCAATGGGATCAGCTGCGTATACCGAACAGGACGCAAGATATAAAATAATGACCGATACCAGAGATAATAGACTCTTAATTGGTTTCAAACAGCAACACTCCATGGCTTAATAATAATTACTTTAATTATCGACCAAAAACCCAGAATTTTCAGTGTATGGAGTAATTTTTTTTATTATTTGCTTCAATAATGAGAATAAGTTCATTTTAAATTGAAAAAATAGGGTGGATATTAAATAAATATGCACAAAAATACCGGCTTAGTGCCGGTATTTTAAAGGTGGAAAGCTAAAATTAGGCTCTTTTGCGTCCTTTGATGGTCGCTATGTTTGTATCTTGAAGTGTTGCGTGTAGCTGAACGAATTCTTCAGTAACTTTATGTTTTGGTGCAAAAAATATCATAGGAGTTGAGCATTCATGTGATTCTCTGATTTTTACAGATGTTCTAATTTTTGAATCTAAGATTGGTAAATCTTCATCTATTAGCTCTTGTACGAGTTTTTGCGGAAGGTTAGCTCTTGATTGGAACTGGTTTACAACAATCCCTTCAACAATCAATTCCTGATTATGGTCCATTTGAATTTCCTGGATATGATCAATCACACTGTATAATGCGCGTCTTGAAAAGTTATCACAGTCAAATGGTATTAAGCAGGTGTTAGCTGCGATTAATGCAGATCTTGAATAAAAATTAAGAGCAGGAGGCGTGTCTATATAAATTTCATCGAAATCACCTAGCTTATCTAGTGCTTCTCTAAGCTTATACATTTTGTATCTTGCTTCAAGCTTGCCCTGCAAAGACTCTAATTCCTGTGATGAAGGAAGAACAAAAAGATTTTCGAAAGGTGTTTCGTGGATAAAGTCAGTTGTTTCTTGTTTAAATATCTGGAAACTTAACATCTGCTCAAAAAAGTTTGCTGCTGTTTTATCAACATTGTCAGCTTCATCTCCAAGCAGGTACTGAGAAGAGTTTCCTTGAGGATCAAGATCAATGACTAATGTTTTAAGTCCTTTTGATGCGCTTATTGCTGCAAGATTACAAGTAATTGTGGATTTACCAACGCCGCCTTTTTGGTTAAAAACTACTCTTAGCATATTTGAACTCCCTTCCGATGTGCTCAATTTTTAAATCCATTTTGAATTAATCTGAAACTAGATATATTCAGACCCTTATAGCCGTATTTTCAGACTTTTTTGTATAAATAGTCAAGACTTATCTCCAGAAAAGTGGTTCTTCATCCAACATGGAGATTTGCTCTCTTAAAATCAGTATCTGATCTTGCCAATATTTAGTCGTATTAAACCATGGAAAATTATGAGGGAAAGCTGGATCATTCCATCTTTTGGCCAGCCATGAACTGTAATGAAGCAGTCGTAGAGCCCGTAGTGATTCAATAAAAACAAGTTGCGACGTATTAAAAGAATTGAATTCGCTATAGCCCTCAAGAATTTCAGAAAGTTGGGCTGTCATTTCAGCTCGGTCTCCTGATAAAAGCATCCATATATCCTGAACTACTGGTCCGGTAATGCAGTCATCAAGATCAACAAAATGGGGGCCTTCGTCTCGCCATAGAATATTACTGATATGGCAATCTCCATGGATTCTTTGCTTTTGGATATTTTTATATTTATATGTAGTAAAAATTGATTCCACTTTCTTTATCAATATCTCAACAGTTGATTTGTACGAATCATCTAATTCAGCAGGAATAAAATTATTGTTAAAAAGAAAGTCTATTGCGTCATATCCATAGTTTTGGATTTCTAAAGAAGGCCTGTGCTGGAAATTTTTGGTGGCTCCTACAGCATGAATGCGGCCAATGAATCGCCCGATCCTATATAATTGATCCATGTTGTCGGTATCTGGGCTTCTGCCTGCCTGTTTTGGAAATATGGCAAATCTGTACCCATTATAATAATGTAAGGTCTTATTATCATTATCAGTAAATGGAGCTATTACAGGAATTTCAAGCTCTGATAATTCTATTGAAAAACTATGTTCTTCCATGATCGCTTCGTTAGACCATCTTCTTGGGCGATAAAATTTTGTGATGATAGGCGATGAATCATTTATACCAATCTGGTAAACTCTATTTTCATAGCTATTTAAAGGGATTATAGAAGCATTGACATCATATCCAACAGATGCTGCTGCATCTAATACCGTATCTGGAGTTAGATTGCTGTAGTCTTCCTGCTGAGATATTTGTTCATTCATATTATATATTTTATCTATTGCTTATTTTGATTTATTCATCATACGGACTAATGATAATTTTTTATAGTTAATAATGTTTCTTTTAGATTTGTAAATACTTGCTCCTAAAGTATATGGAGGTTTTTAATGAGTGACTCAGAATTTGTACTAGATGAAGTGCTGGAAAAAGACTCTGTTTATATTGGACAATTTGAGCTTTGTCAGTTGCGTTTAATAAACAAGGATGCGTGGGTATGGTTTTTGTTGGTGCCGATGCGGGCAAATGTGACAGAAATATTTGATCTATCTGTTGCTGATCGTTATTACCTTATTGATGAAATTAATGCTACATCCAGGTTGCTTGAATGCCTGGGTAATTACGATAAGATAAATATCGGAGCGTTAGGTAATATCGTTAAACAGTTTCATGTGCATGTTATTGCAAGAAAAGTAGATGATGCAGGGTGGCCAGGTCCTGTATGGGGTGTTCAAGCTGGAAACGAATATGATGATCAAACTATTTCTGACATTATAAGTAGGATTAAAAATTGTCTATCACACGATCCATCGATTCATTTAGATTTGAATTAGTTATGAATAGATAACCAACAATAAATCCACCTCTTGCGAGGTGGATTTAGTTATAAGGTGATTTGATGGGCTGGTGGTTATTAGTTATAACCTAGATTTGAGTCATAAGCGCTATCGTAATCATCAATTAATTCACGTAATTGTCTTAATTCTTCAAGCTCTTCAATGCGTTTCCTGTTGCCTCTTTTTGTTTCTACAGCTCTCTTTTTCCCAGGGCTTAGTGAACATTTTGCAACTTGGTCTGCCCATTCTGCTTCAATATCAATTTCGTCTGTTTCGTCAATTAAAGTACCCATTACAATCCTCCCAGCTTCTAGTTTTTCTATTCTGCATTTTATCTACCTTATAAATTTAAGGATATACAAAAATTAAATATTTAAAGGTTTTTATTTCATAAATATTAAAAAAAAATAATAAAATTTAATTTCTTGAAATAGTTATCATTTTTTATGATTTTCCAGGTCTATACTTTATTTTCTTTGCCTCCCCCTTTTGCAGATTTTTTATTTTTGTAATTAATTGTATTTATTGGATAATATTTAAAAATAACAATCTGATATGTTGTTGAAGCAGAATAATATAATAATTTTTATATGTGTTAGTTTTTGCAATTTTGCTCCCTAAAATAGTATTTATTATTCCCCAATTAAACTTTCTTATAGCATTTATCATGATTTTCTTTGCATATGTCAGAGACATTATTTTGTATATTTAATTGTGTTAAAGCTGGCAAATTTCGATGATTACAGGTTATTATTCATTATGTTTGTTTGTCCTGTGAATAACAATCAATGTTAATCGTTTTTACAAGGAGCTGTAATGCAAGAACAGGAAGTTGTCGATTCTAGTGATATTGTAGAATTTTCTATGAATCATGTTGCTGATAATGATGATTTAGTTCCTCAGTTGCCTGTTGATATAAGAGATAATCCTATTATTAACATGCAAAAATTCGAAGAGATAAGGTCTGGTTTCGATAAAGATTTTGAAGCTGCTTTTGCCGTTCAAGCTGCTCGATCTATACACTGGTATAACAGCGAGAAGAAATCATGGTTACAACAAAATTCTTCCGGTAAGTGGCAGGGGTGGCGGTGTGTTGATGTTGGCCCAATATCTCTGGAACAATGGGTCCCCTGGAAAAAAATATTAGATGATAAATCAAAACCTTGTTTTAAGTGGTTTCAGGGGGCATTAACTAATGCTGCTTTTAATGAAGTTGATCGTCATGTGTTAGGCGGCCAAGGTAATGAGGCTGCATTTATCTTCGAAGGTGAAGAGTGGGATTCATCTGCATATGGAGGATTAGGTCGCCCTGTACATGAAGGAATAATTAGTCGCAAAGAACTTTTAACTCAGTCTGTTCTGGCTGCATTAGTTTTAAAGGAAATTGGACTAACTAAAGGCGATAGAATAGCAATATATCTTCCTAACATAATTGACCAAGTTGTTTGGATAGAAGGAGCTAAACGTATTGGTGTTATATATACATCAATTTATTCTGAGCTATCGTCTAAAACTTTGGCTGATCGTATTGAAGAAATTGGCGCAAAAGTTGTTATAACTGCAAACGGTGCTTCAAAGAATGGTCAAACAGTTAAGCTTAAAGATTCGGTTGTCGATATAGCCTTAGATAAATTTGTATCTAGCAAAAAAGTAATTGAAATTGTAGATGCGTTAGCCACTGAATATTGCGATTCAGTATTGGCTCGTGAAATTACTATGCGTGTTATTGATGCCTTACGTGGTGAAAAAACAGCAACCCCTGCTGTAGTATTGCATGAGGTGGGGGATGCTCTAATTGAACAGGGTGGTCTTGATGCAATACACTCAATAAATTTCCGTACCGCATTATTAAATAAGATACGTGAGTTAAAGGGGGCCGTTGAAAGCGTTATCGTTATAGATAATGCCTGTGCTGAAGAAGTTAAATGGAATCAAATTGAAGGAAGAGATTATTCTGCAACCTCTCTATTAGAACAATCCATGAACATGGTTTGCAATAAGCTTGGTTTGGAGCAGTACAAAGAGCTGGAAAAAATGGCTGGTCCTGAGCTTGTTGCTGCTTTGTGGGATGTTTGCCCATGTGAGCCTGTTCCCGCATCTTTTCCAATGCTTATTGCATATAGTGCAGGATTAACCGGTAATCCAAAACCTATTGTTCATACGCATAGCAATATAGCTATAGGTGTCAACAACACTGTAAAAGTTAGTTTTGACGCCAAACCAGGAAGTGATGTGATTTATGTTACAGCTGATCCTGGCGGCATTGTCGGGCAGGCTTATTTGATTTCAGCAGCATTGATTAATCGTATAACCGGTGTTTTAGTTGAGGGATCACACACCTATCCGGATGCAGGTAGATTTGCTTCAGTTATTTATCGCAGACAGGTGTCAATCTTAATAACCAAGGCCTCTATTATTCAGGGTTTTATGCTTGATACCGAAAAACAAAGAATGATAGAAAGTTATGACCTTTCATCATTAAGAGTCGCTTCTTTTTCTTCAGAGCCGATAAATCCTAAGATCCATAGATTTGCAATGGAGCTATTTACCCAGAACTTTATTAACTCTTATATCAGTACAGAATCCGGAACCGTCTTATGGTCCCATTTTTATGGGAATTCTGATTACCGGCTTAAGTCAAATGGAACTGCTTTTATAATGCCGTGGGTTTCAGCCCAGGTTAGAATCCCATCAATAAATAAGAATAAAGATGATAGGTTTAGATATCGTATAGCAGAGATTGATGAGTGGGGTGAGTTAGTTCTTAATAGACCGCTACCAACGATGATGCTTACAGTTTGGGGTGCTGGTAAAAAAGTAAATGATGATGCATGGGTAGGTGATATTAATAAATTTAATTCATTGTATTTTTCGCGATACTGTGATGATTCTGATAGTCCGGACTCTGCTTTTTTATTGGGCGATTATGCCAGTATAAATGAACAGCATGCTTATTTGTTTCATGATTATTATGATGATTCGATTAACATAAGTGGGAATGTATTTGCTGCATCTGATGTTGAGAATGCAATTAGAAGAGATAAATTTATAAATTCAAGTTCTCCTCTAGATGATTGTATTGTTATTGCTGCTCCTGATGTTGAAAGAGGAAATGTTCCTCTTGCATTTATTAAAATAAAATCAGGCTTGAGGCTTTCCAAACTGGATGTTGATCGCATTAATAGTTTTATTGAATCTGAAATGGGACCTTTAGCTATTCCTAATGCTTATATAGTTGTGGATGAATTTCCAGAAACCCAAAATGGAAAGTATCTCCGCAGGATTATTATTGATCTGATATATGGAAATATGGATTCTGATAAGTCCGGGGTTATTAACCCAATATCAGTTGATAGGCTTTATGAAAAAATAATTGAATGGAAATCCCAGATTAATAAGACAACTTCTAATTTAATGGTTAGAAAAGAGCGTTATGTTAGCGTGGAATATTTTTCTGTGCCTATTAGCTCTGGCAAAAGGGCGTATCTGGTAACAATTATTATTGATGCAGCTCCTGTAAATGCACTTTCTAATGAGGTGTTGGATGACTTAATTAAGATCATTGGTGAGCTTGAGCAGGATCTTAGTGTTAAGGCGATTGTTATTGGAAGCAAAAATCCTAAATGCTTTGTAGCAGGAGCAGATATTCAGCAGATCTATAGGCAGATAAAAGACCGTGATACTGCAAGAGCATTTGCGACCAAAGGACACGTTCTTTTTTCTCGAATAGAACAGATGAAAAAGCCAGTTATTGCTGCGATAAGTGGATTGGCTCTTGGTGGTGGTTGTGAACTGGCTATGTCTTGTCATTATCGAGTTGCTGATCGAAGCGCTATATTTGCACAGCCTGAGATCAATTTGTTTGTTCCTCCAGGTTTTGGAGGTACTCAGCGGGTACCAAGGGTTATAGTAGCAAAGAATAAATCTCTGGAAAGGGCTTTAAATGAATCTTTATATTTATTGCTTTCAGGGCGTCAAATAGACGCAGACAAGGCTGAGGAGCTGGGACTTGTTAATTGTTTAACTGGAGGTGTTGATGACGCCTTAACTCATGCCCATACATTAGCAATTTCAGCAATAAAAGGTGAAGATTCGACTGTTATAGACGCGATGAAGCAAAGACATGAAGATATAGTGTCTTGGGCTCATCCTGTTCCCGTGCCTTGGTCAGTTATCTTAGAACATTCCGAAATACAGCGTTGTTTACGACAGGCTGTGAGCGTAGGTAGGGGTAAGGTTGCTAATGCTATTGTAAAACTGGTGCAAATGGGATTTCAGCAAGGATATGAAGTTGGTTTAGCAGCAGAGGCAGAAGCATTTTCACTTGCTGTAATTGATGCTGATCATGGAGGAATGAAAGGTCTGGAGATGTTTTTTACAAAAAAATCTCCTCCGCTACCAACTCAATATCGTCCGCAGTTCACAGAGCTGCAGCAAGATGAATTAATGCAAGAAGGTAAGCTATTAAAAATTGGAGCACCATTCTATCCTGGAAAAACTTTGCTTCCCAAATGGCAACACGCTTATGCTGTAGTAAAAGACCTTGAAACCGGAGAGGCATTGCATGGAGAGCCAATAAGAGCTGAAAAACAAATTATAGTTCCGGTACCTCAACCACGACCACATCAGGCTTTGCTTTATGTATTAGGATCGGAAATTAACCGGGATGATATCAGCGCATTATCGGGTTTTCCTGAGTCTGTATTTAATATGCATGACAAGGATATACATATTACAGGGTCTGGTGGTGTTGGTGTTGTAGTTGGTTTAGGTGAAGAGTTAATGCTGACCGGGCGCTTAAAGATAGGAGAGGTTGTAGCGATATATCCTGGCGTTATTAATTTTCTTTCGCCTGAAGCTGTTACTGAACCAATGGGAGAGGGGTTTCATAGTCAGGGTATGGATTCTCCAGATGGCTCCCACCAGCAATTCATTACTGTTGATGGACCGCAATGTATCAAACCGCCAAAAAATATTCCATTTGAGCTGGTTGGTAGTTATCTATTGCCTGCCGGTACTGTATATAGAACATTATTTACTGCCTTAAAGGTTAAGCCTCGTAAAAGGATATTGATTGAAGGTGCTGCGTCTGCTTCCGGGAGTTGGGCTGCTAAATTGGCTACAGCGCATAGAATGAAGGTTACCGGAATGGTGCCAACTAAAGAACGTATTGCGGTAGGTGAAAAGAACAATATTCCGATCATAAGCCGTGATGATTTAACTACCCAGGATTGTTTTACTAGAGTTCCGGAAGATCCGGCTGAATGGAGGAGATGGTTGCATTGGGGAGAGTCATTTTTAGAGAAAATAAGAGATAAAAATGACGGTAATCTTATGGATTACGTAATTTCTCATGCAGGAGAAGAGGTTTTTCCAAGAAGTTTTCAGGCCCTTGTTCCCGGTGGAACTATAGCATTTCATAATGCTACAACCGGTTATAATATGACCTTTGTTGGAAAGCCAGGAAGGGTTAGTGCCTTAGAAATGCTAAATAGAGCAGATATTATTCCAGGTGACTCTGTAGTTGTTTATTATGGTGATGGTAAAACAATTCAGGATATTACAGGTCTCGAAACTATTGAGATTCTGCGTGAGTCAGGTGCTCGCGTTGTTGTAATTACGGAGACGATAGACCAATGTCATTACGTTAATTCAATGGGATTCGGTGAATCTATAGTTGGTATTTTCTCTTTAGAAAAATTAGCTAATGAAAACCCTAATTTTGAATGGTTCAATGGTATGCCGGTATTACCTGATCCTATGATAAATGCGGCAAAATTTAGAGAAGGCATCAGAAAATTCACATCAAATACCTATTCACCAGTAGCTAGAAAGGTAGGTTCATTTTTCGGTAATTCAAAAGCCAAGGTGGATGTTGTTATTGAAAGGGCGCATAAAGATACCCTTGCTGTATCATCTATGATGATTAAGCCATTAACAGGAAGAGTAATTTATCTTGGCGATATGGGTGGTAAACGTTACAGCTTTTATGCTCCTCAAGTCTCAATTCAGCAGCGATCCATAATAATGCCTTCGGCAACTATTATTGGTACAAATCTATGTAATGTGAATGAGTTAAATGCCTTAAATAGAATGGTTGATGCTGGTTGGGTCGATTTCCCCGAGGTTTATTTAGCACCATGGGAACAAGCACCGGGATTACACCAATCAATCATGGATAATAACCTGTCAAAAACAGTACATGGTGCTGTAAAAACAGTGTTAAACCATGCATTGCCGGCAAAAAATATCTCCACCATCGAAGAACTTTTGCTATTTTGGTTTAATGAAAATAAGCAGGAAGGAGGGCGTGTTAGTTCGGATAATTAATATATTAATTCATGATTTTAAAATTAAAAATACTTATAAGTATTTTTAAAATTAGTTTTAATATTAAAGTGTCAATGAAATTATCAGCGCCATAATCCATTGTCTGTGCTTGAAAGTTATCAGTTTAGGGTATAAGGTCTGTTACCAATTTTACATATTGACATGAAATCAGCAGTTAGATGTCCTATATTTATATCTTATTGACTGTGGTTTTAGTGCTTAATTTAATTGTGTCATAAATATGCTATCTATTCATAATTGTTAGCATGTTAGGAGTAAAAGCCATTGCGTATACGCACCAAATTGATTTTATTGCTATTGGCTATAGGTTTAATTGAACTGGTTTATTTAGATCAGTATTGGATTCATGCCTCAACAAAAACAAATGATGCATTAAAATATGAGCGAATAATTGAGCACGCTGATGTTTTAGCCAAAATTCTTGCGTTACCTGTTAAACAAAAAGATAAGAAAGAAATTTCCAAGAGATTGGGGATGTCTTTTGCAATGCGTGATGATTGGTTAAAGATTAGTATTTATGATGCTACTGATAAATTAATTACAGCAGAAAAAAATCAGTGGAATGATTCCGATCACCATAATAATGTCATTCACGATGACAATAAAAATTCCTCTGATGAGAAAAGTACCGATAATCATTCTGATGATGACAGTAAGCCTATTGCTTTATCGAAAACGGTTCATCAAGCATTAAGTGACCAGTTAACGTTATCAAAAAAATATAAGCGTGATATTTTGGAAAATGGTAAAAAGCTTGGTTATTTCGTGCTTGAGTACGATATTGGTTACGATAGCATGCCATTACATCGAAATTGGGAAATGCTACTAATATGGAATATTATTGGTGCAATAATTTTAGTAGTTATCATTTTTGAAACCCATATAATAAGGCCTATATCCAAAATTGCACGAGCTATTTGGGCATCTGCATCCGGAGATTATAACGTAAGATTGCCTCGTGGCCGTAATGATGAAATTGGATCGCTTATCACAAGTTTTAGGATGATGCGTGATTCAGTTCAAAAGAGAGAGATTGTTCAAAGTGGTACAGCAGAACGGATGCAATCAATATTTGATCGTGCTGTAGACGGCATTTTTCTATGCGATCATACCGGGGTTATTGAAACTCTTAATCCATCTGCTCAGCGAATGTTAGGTTGTGAAAAAGGGCAAGGGGTCGGTGAAAACATTGAGAACTTTGTTCCTGGCATAAAAAGCAGAATCGATAGTGGCGATTTCCACGCAGTGGAAGATACTCAGCTTGGCGGCAATGCACACCCAGTTATACCTATTGAAGGTTTTACCATTGATAAAACCAGGTTTTCACTGGAACTTGGTATCTCCCGTCTTATTCATGGTAATAAGGTCAAATATATTGGGATGTTTCGTGATGTAACAAAACGAGCACAAATGGAACAGCAACTTGCAGAATACACTAGTGAACTGGAAGCTAAAAACGTATTGCTAGATCATGCGTTAGAAGATGTTCGTGCAGCTTCCAGAGCCAAGACGGAATTTTTGTCTAACACAAGTGATGAGATTAGAACACCTATGAATGGTGTTCTGGGGATGCTCACATTATTAAAGCAGGAAAATCTTTCAGAGAAACAATCAGAATTGCTTGAAGCTGCAATTAGTTCGGGTAATGCCTTATTGGCAGTAATGAATGATGTATTGGATTTCTCACGGATTGAGTCAGGAAAATTAGACTTTGAGTATATTAATTTTGATATGCGCCGAGTTATTGAAGAGCTATGCAGAGTGTATGAGCGGGTTGTTATTGATAAGCCAGTTACCATCTCATGCCTGATATCACCTGCTGTACCATCAATTATTTGTGGTGATCCAACAAGATTTAGACAGATACTTAATAATTTATTAAGTAATGCGGTGAAATATACATCCAGAGGCGAAATCATTGTTCGTGCAGACCATGTAGGTGAAGATGAGCATGGCAATATACTTGAGATTCAGATTTCTGATACTGGGCAAGGTATGTCTGAAGAGCGCAGACAATTAATTAATCAGGGATTCTCTCAGCCAGTTCAAGAGGATGCTGCAATTCAAGCTTCAGCTCAGGGAATGGGGCTAGGGCTTAATGTATGTCGCCGTCTGGTAAATATGTTTGATGGTGAAATTGGGCTTAAATCTGAAGATGGAAAAGGCAGTACCTTCTGGTTTACCATTAGATCCAAATCTGTTGAAGATCATTTGCCTAAATTTAAACCACTTGAAGATATCAAGGGACTACGGGTTATGTGCGTTGATGATAATCCAACAAGCCTGGAAATTCTTGAACGTGTACTAGAAACCAAAGATATCTTATGTACTACTGAACCAGGTGCAGAAGAGGCCCTTAAGGAACTTAGACATGCGGTAGTTCAAGGTAAACCATATGATCTTGCAATTATCGATAGGAATATGCCTGGCATGGATGGGATTCAGCTGGCAAAAACGATCAGAGAAGATAATGTGCTTTCTAGCATGAAACTTGTTCTTTTAACCTCAGTAAGTGTAAGAGGTGATGGCAAACTAGCGCGAGAATCTGGATTTAATGGTTACTTTACCAAGCCTATAACACAAGCTCAAATATACGATTGTATTGCTACCGTTATGGGTATAGATGAACAACATCAAGACCAAGTATTAGTAACAAGGCACACACTACAAGAAAAAGACTACAAGGCACGCAGAATATTGCTAGTTGAAGATAATATTATTAATCAGAAGGTTGCCTTGGGATTATTATTAAAACTTGGCTACCATGCCGATGTATCCACTAATGGCCAAGAGGCAGTTAATGCGTCATCTAAGGTTCGTTATGATGCCATTATTATGGATTGTGAAATGCCGGTAATGAGTGGATATCAGGCTACACAGATTATTCGGGAAAGAGAACAAAACGAAGGTAAATCTCCGGTACCAATTATTGCTTTGACCGCGCATGCAGCAACCGGATATAAAGAGAAATGCTTAAAAGCAGGTATGAACGATCATTTGTCAAAACCTGTAAGATTAGAGCAATTGCAGGATACTCTTGACCGCTGGCTTTTAAGTTCAGAAGGTACGGAAGGCATAAAGCTAAATTAATTTTATTGCCTTATATATTATTATTTGTCATCTGGCTTTTGTAAAAATGCAGATAATTGTTGCATGCAATCTTTAAAGTCTTTTTCAAACATAGAAAATGATAACTCTATATTATCGGTTTCATTGCGTTTTAATTGAGACTCTAACATCATAGATGATTCATATAAAAAATCCGCACCAAAGGTTCCGGCTACGCCCTTTATCGTATGGGCTAGTCTATGTGCATGCTCAACTTTGTTGTCTTGTATTGCATTTTTAATATCTTTGGGATAGTTAGCAAAGTCTTTGCAAAAATCGCCTGCTAATTTGTTATAAAGGTTTTTATTGTTGCCTATTTTCTTTATAGCAAGCTCAAAATTAATTCTATTTTTATTTTTGAAACCCTCTGTAGTTTGTGTCTCATTATTTAATGAGAATTGCGAAAGGTTATCATCTTTAAGAATTTCTTTTCCTTCAAGCCATTTGAGTAATAATCTATATAAAGCGTCGGGATTTATAGGTTTGGAGATATAATCATTCATGCCAGCTTTAAGACAGTCGCCTTTGTCTCCATCCATTGCGTTTGCAGTCATGGCAATGATAATAGTGTCTTTAATTTTTTTGTTTTCACGAATCAATTTCGTAGCTTCGTATCCATTGATTTCTGGCATTTGAATATCCATGAATACGAGACCATATTTGTGTTTTTGAATTAATTCGATTCCTAATTTAGCGTTATTTGCTATATCAACATCAATACCAACTATATTAATTACTTCCTTAGCAACCTGAAGGTTTATATTGTTATCATCAATCACCAAAATTTTATGACCAGATAAGTGTTCTTTAGCAATCTTTTCAATGTTGATTTTTATTGAGGTCGGTAATTTACTAGAAATGAATTTATCAGAATCTGCAATTGATATAGTTTCTATTTTATGGTCAAAGGCTGTTAGTACAGCCTCAATAAGCTCTATATTTTTTATTGGCTTATAAATAATAGAATCTATATTATTTAGATTGCTTATTGTTTCTTCTTGACCCATTGTTCCCATTGCAATTATTGGAATGTTATTAAATCTGTCATCAAGATATATCTTTTGTGATGTTTGAATACCGTCAAGAACAGGCATGTTTAAATCAAGCAGGATTAAGTCATAATTGTGATTTTCTTTATGTGCTGCTGATAATTTATTTAATGCCTCACTACCGGATGATATTGCATCAGCAATAAAATTATATGAATTTAGAATTCCTTTTAGTTGGTTACCTACATTTTTGTTGTTGTCAATAATTAGTATTTTTTTATTATTTAGAATTGTAGGTATTTGGATTGTTGTTGTTATATCTTCTTTAGCTTTATCAAATTCAATTGTAAAAAAGAAAGTACTGCCTTTGTTATAAACGCTTTCTGCCCAAATTTCTCCGCCCATTAACTCAATAAGGCTTTTGCATATCGAAAGGCCAAGTCCAGTACCTCCGTATTTTCTGGATATAGATCCATCGGCTTGTGTAAATGAATCAAACAGGTTAGGTAAAACCTCTTTTTTGATTCCTATACCAGTATCTTTAATCGCAAATTTTAATGCTTGAACGTTTTTACTATCTGATAGTTTTGTAATAGAGAGAGCAATCTCTCCACTAGTAGTAAACTTAACAGCATTATTAAGTATGTTGATGATAACCTGTCCAATTCTAGCGGGGTCACCGTGTAAGGTATTAGTAATATTTTTATCAACATTTATTATGATGTCTATATCAGGATTTTCTGCTAATTTTGGAGTAAAAATATCAGATATTCCGTCTAAAACATCGTTTAGAGAAAAATCGATTTTTTCTATTGTAAACTTGCCAGATTCGATTTTAGATAAGTCTAGAATATCGTTTATAAGGTGAAGCAATGTTTTCGAGGAGTTATCAATTTTATGCAGATAATCCTTTACCTTTTCTGAAATGTCATGTCGCAAAGCAAGATTAGTCATGCCGATAATGGCATTCATTGGTGTTCTAATTTCATGACTCATATTTGCTAAAAACTGGCTCTTAGAGTTTGCAGAAGCTTCTGCAGATTCTTTTGCAATAAGTAGTGCTTCAGCTCGCATTCTTTCTGTATCAATCAATTTCTTTTGAGTTGAATCCAGTTCATAAATGGTTTTTTCCAGTTCTTTTTTATTTTTTGCGATAGTTGTATATAGGCCTGCGTTAGTTATAGCAGAACCAAAAAACTCACCGATAAGCTCTAAAAAGGATATGTCATCTTGAGAAAGTTTTACTTTAGTTTCGAAACTAACAAGACATAGAACACCTATAGAATTGCCAGAATTTATTATTGGGATATTGATAGTTGATTTCATCTCGCAGATTTCATTTATACGGGTAAGAACCTCCCTATCTTCATTGCTCATTTTCATATCCATTACCTGAACTATATCAGGAAAAAAATAAGCTTTTTGGGTATTGAATGTAAATGGAAATGCGCCTTTAATATCACTTGTATCATAGTCAAGTTCCCGCATGACAGATAACCATTTGGTGCAGATATGGTCATATTTGCCATCTTTTGATTCGCTTGCCTTAGGGATTAATTTTGTATTTTCTTCAAGCAATATACTTGCTGTATCAAAATCAAATAATCTTAAGACTTCACGGCATAAAGTTGAGTAGGCTTTATTTGCAGATGTTAAGCTATTAACTAAATTGATAAATCGAATAAGGTTGCTGCGTTCTTCTTTTGCCGTTGTTAGCGCAACCTTGCTGTTTTTTAGTATTTCGTATTTAAAAGCATTTACTAATGGATTATAAAATTGGAGTAATGCGCTATTAATTTTTGAAATCACATCGAATTTGGCTGTTTTATCACCTCGATAAAATGCAGTTACTATCCCGATTGGTGATTGGTTTGGAACACATACTGGAATAATGAGCATTTCATTTATATTCCAACCTTTAAACTGACCTATGTTTTTTTCACCGTAAGATTGAAAATTTGATCTATCAACGTTTATAGAGATATTTTTTTTAAAACTTTCAACAATAACCTCATCCTCTTGAAGATCTACGCTTATATTAATTAGAGTTTGTTCAATAGGTTTTAGCTTTTGAGTCAGGTTGACTGCCTTGATCTTTAAGTTATCTTCGTAAGGGGTGAAATTATAATATATAACCCCATCACAACCAGATATCTTCTTTACTGTTTTAACTAGTAAGTTTGTGATTTCTTCAAAGTTTATTGTGTTGCTTATCTTGCTGATAAGGTCAATATTCTCTTGTTGTTCTTTAGCGTTCTCTTCAAGTTTTTTCTGGTGTTTAAATATACGAATAAAATTTGACAAAGAGTTAAGGAAACAGACTAATTTTTCGATGGATTCTATACTTGGTTTAATTTTTTTATCTATCGTACCAAGCTGAAATAAAGCAATAGTTTTGTGCTTAAATACAATAGGTATAATTATGTTTTCCTTTGCATTGAAAACTTCAAGAGCTTGCTTATCAATTGGGTTTATATTTGTGGTTTCAGCAGTATCAGTTTCCTCAATATCAAAATACATCCATTTTTGATTATTAGCCGCATATATAGAAATAGAGTGTTTGTCGTCTAATGATAATTCCGTGTTTATTATTTCGTATTGAGGCTTAGGAATTTCAAATGGAGTTATTAACGAAGAAAATTTTATTGAATCGGTTTCTTCGTCTACTAACTGTGCACCAAGATAATTTACATCAAAATATTTCATGCATTCATGCATGGTTATTATTAAGAAATCATCTATATCTTTCGCTTCAGCTGCTTTTAGGCCAAATTCGAAATTATGTTGATATTCTTCAACAGAAGTAGATTGGTTTTCTATTGTTGTTAAAACATCACCAATAATACTGAATTTGTTTATCTGTATGTGATTATTGTTTTTATTTGGCATTTTCTTATGCGGAATACAAATTATATTTAACTATTTTAAATATAGACCTTGTAGTCTGTATAAGCATCCAAATAAACTTTGAAATATGAATTGGCTCAATATTTTTATTGATATGAAAGCAAATAATGGGTAATACGTCAGAATTATTTTCTAACGCATTTTTTTAGACCAGCATTTTGAATTATTGTAGTAGCGATTTCTTCAATGGACATTTCCGTAGAATCTACAAAATTTATTCGTTCTCTTTTTAAGATTTTTTTAATTGTAGTAACTTCGTGTTTGCATTGACCAAGTGAAGAATATCTGCTGTTTGGGCGTCGCTCAAACCTGATTTTTTGTAGTCTGATAGGATCAATGACAAGGCCAAATAATTTGTCTCTATATGGTTCAAGGCAGGACGGTAGAATATTGTGCTCTAAATCATCATCTGTTAGCGGATAATTTGCTGCACGAATACCATACTGAAGCGCCATATAAAGACTAACTGGTGTTTTTCCAGATCGTGAAACACCAATAATTACAACGTCAGCATTGCCATAGTGCCTTGTAGTGACACCGTCATCGTTATCTACTGCATAATTAACGGCATTCATTCTATCAAGATAAATTTTGGAATCAGACATCCCGTGTGAGCGTCCAACAGTATGGGATGATTCAGCACCAAGTTCCTGCTCCATCGGGGTCATGAATGTTTCGAAAAAATCAAAAAACAGAGAATTGCTTTCTTCTTTAACTTTATGGCGCAAACTATCTGAAATAATTGTGCAGAATACAAATGGTTTTCCGCAACTATTTTGAGCATTTTCATTAATAACTCTTATAGCATTAATAGCTTTTTCAGTGGTATTAACGAAAGGTAGATTTACTTGTTCAAATTCAACGTTCGGAAATTGAGTTAGCAGTGTTTGTCCAAGGGTTTCAGCTGTGATACCTGTTCCATCAGAAACATAAAAAACGGTGCGTATGCATGCAGTCATTGTATATCCAGTTATATTTTAAATTACAGTTATATGTAACATAAATTCATGTCGCTATCATTAATTCGCTCAAATATAACATGAATTAAAACGCAATGTTTTGCTTAATAGCTTACTAAATCAGTAAGGTAATATAATATAACTATATAAAACATAATAAGAAATCATAAGTTGTGTCTGCATAAGTATTCGTAAAATAAGGTTTTTTTTTAGTGGTGAATTTGGGGCTAATAAATCATTTTTTAAATATAATTACAAAAGGGGTTATAAATAACATTCATACCTGCATTCAAAAATAATTTAGTGTATTATGCGCATTCATTTATTTAGCTCCGATTAAGTTATGAGGGTGCAAATCATGCAAGAAAATGTAATTTGGTTCGAAAATCTAGGGATGAATGATGTTGAGCGCGTTGGAGGGAAAAACGCATCACTAGGTGAGATGATTAGTCATCTAGCTAAAGCAGGGGTACAAGTACCGGGCGGTTTTGCGACAACTGCCGATGCTTTCTGGAGATTTTTGGATCAAAGTGGTTTACGTGAACAAATAAACCAGAGACTTGAAAACCTAAATACTGATGATGTGGCAGCACTTGCTGAAGCTGGCGCTGAGATCAGACAATTAGTTATCGACACTCCATTTACACCTGATTTTGAAGCAGAAATCACTGAAGCTTACAAAAAAATGGAAGCAGATGCCGGCGGTGATCTTTCTGTAGCGGTTAGATCTTCAGCTACAGCAGAAGACCTTCCTGATGCTTCATTCGCGGGTCAGCAAGAAACCTTCCTTAATGTTCGTGGTTTGGATAATGTCCTTGTTGCCATGAAACATGTATTTGCATCTCTGTATAACGACAGAGCTATTTCTTACCGTGTACACCAAGGTTTTGAGCATAGTCAGGTTGCATTATCAGCAGGCGTACAAAGAATGGTACGTAGTGATATTGGTGCGGCAGGTGTTATGTTCTCAATTGATACCGAATCTGGCTTTGATAAAGTGGTATTTATCACATCATCATATGGTCTTGGAGAAACAGTAGTACAGGGTGCGGTTAATCCTGATGAATTCTACGTTTACAAGCCTGCATTAGAAGCTGGCAAGAATGCAGTACTACAAAGAAATCTTGGTAGTAAAGCAATCAAAATGGTTTACAGCCAATCAAAAGAGCACGGCAAGTCAGTTGATACCGTTGATGTAGATCCAGCTGATAGCAATAAGTTCTCATTAACAGATGATGAAGTAAATCAATTGGCCAAACAAGCCATTATTATTGAAAAGCATTACGGTCGCCCAATGGATATTGAGTGGGGTAAAGATGGTAACGATGGTAAGCTTTATATCCTGCAAGCACGCCCGGAGACTGTTCAAAGCCGTACTGGTCAGGTTATTGAAAGATTTGTTCTTAAACAAAGCGGTGGTGAAGCGATCGTAACCGGTAGAAGTATCGGACAGAAGATCGGTGCTGGTAAAGTAAGAATCGTAAACGACATCTCTGAAATGGCAAAGGTTCAGGAAGGTGATGTACTGGTTACAGACATGACAGATCCGGATTGGGAACCTGTAATGAAAAAGGCTTCTGCGATCGTAACTAATCGTGGTGGAAGAACCTGCCATGCAGCGATTATCGCACGTGAACTTGGTATTCCTGCAGTAGTGGGTTGTGGTGACGCAACAGCAAAAATCGCCGATGGTATAGACGTAACTGTTTCATGCGCTGAAGGTGATACCGGTTATATCTATAATGGTTTGTTGAATTTTGAATTGAATCAAATCAGCCTGGATTCAATGCCAGATATACCATTTAAGATTATGATGAACGTTGGTAATCCAGAGCGTGCCTTTGATTTCCAAAGACTTCCAAATGCTGGTGTTGGTCTTGCGCGTCTTGAGTTTATCATCAATAGAATGATTGGAGTTCACCCTAGAGCTCTTCTTAACTATGAAACTCAACCTGCTGAAACCAAAGAAATTATCGACCAGCAAATGGCGGGATATGCAGATCCTGTATCATTCTATGTAGAAAAACTGGTTGAAGGTATCTCTACACTGGCAGCAGCATTCGCACCAAAGCCAATTATCGTACGTATGTCAGACTTTAAGTCGAACGAGTACGCTAATCTTGTTGGTGGCGACATGTACGAGCCAGAAGAAGATAATCCAATGCTAGGTTATCGTGGTGCTTCTCGTTATATCTCTGATGATTTTCGTGCCTGCTTTGAACTTGAATGTAAAGCAGTTCGTAAAGCGCGTGAAGAGATGGGGCTTGATAATATCTGGATTATGGCGCCATTCGTTAGAACCCTCGAAGAAGCAGAGCAGGTTATTGAGCTATTGAAAGAAAATGGTCTTGAGCGTGGCAAAGACGGCCTTAAAGTAATGATGATGTGTGAGATTCCATCAAATGCGATTCTTGCAGACCAATTCCTTGAGTTCTTCGATGGCTTCTCAATTGGTTCAAATGACCTTACTCAGCTTACACTTGGTCTTGACCGTGACTCTGGTCTTATCGCACATCTGTTTGATGAGCGTAATCCCGCAGTTAAAGCTCTTTTACACATGGCAATTCAGGCGTGTAAAAAGGCTGGTAAATACGTTGGTATCTGCGGACAAGGACCTTCAGATCACCCTGATCTTGCCAAATGGTTGATGGAAGAGGGTATCGAGAGTGTTTCTCTTAACCCTGATACAGTTGTTGAGACTTGGATGTATCTGGCTAATCAGGAAGCTTAAGAGGCCTTTATACCTGACTTCTGATTACGTCATACCGGCGGCCGGTATCCAAAAAATATAAAAAGCAGTCTTCGGGCTGCTTTTTTGTTATCTGTTTAGCAAAACGGTTATATTTAAAAAAACCTTTAAAATCACTAACTATAATAATTATTAAGTTTTTAATTTTATGAGCGCATAACTTTTGACTAAACAAAAAAGTCTTACCAAAATTTATTTTTACAGCATGGTTAGTTTAACTGTCGTGCTGAGCTTGGTTTTTGCTTTTATTCTTATGGAAAAAGAGATAAGCGCCTTTAATGAAGAATCCGCTGCTTTGCATGAAAATTATATTCAATCGCAAAAAAACAAGATTAAACACGAAGTCAAACAGTTACAGCAATACATTAACTATCAGCAAGAAACTACTGAGCAAAGATTAAAGGACGAAGTTAAGGATCGGACTATTCAGGTGTTTTATATCATAGAGCATATCTATGAAAAAAATAAAGATACGAAAAGCATAGCAGAACTGGAAAAAATGATTACAGATGTTTTGCATTCAGCTAGTTGGGATAATGGTGCTGGTTACTTTTTTGCCTTTAATACTGATGCTATTGAAACAGTAAATCCAAACAACACCAATATGGTTGGTAAAAATATGTGGGATTTTAGGGATAAAAAGGGGAAGTATGTTATTAGAGATATGCTAGCAGTTGCTGCAGAAAAAGGTGAGGGTTATATAACATATTTTTGGGATCAGCCAAGCAATCCAGGGGTTGAGGTGAAAAAAATATCTTATGTTAAGTTATTTAAACCACTGAATTGGGTTATAGGTAATGGTAAGTACATAGATGACCAAACTGAAATAATAAAAAATGAAACTATACAAAGAATATCTAAAATTATATTAGAGGGGGATAGGTATTATTTTGGTGGTAATATTGATGGCGATTTGTTATTCGGAGCTATAAAGGGGAGTAATTATTTTGATTTAACCGATGTAAATGGTGTAAAGGTTGTTCAAGAGGCGATAAAAACGGCACAATCTGGTGGTGGTTTTATTAAATATGTGATGCCAAAACTCGGAGGGCAGAAACCGCTTCCTAAGATTAGTTATGTAGTATCTGTTCCAGATTGGGAGTGGATGATTGGGGCTGGTATCTATGTTAATGAAATCGATGAAATAATTGCGCATAAAAAACAGATTCTTGACCAAAAGCTTACCGATTTTATTATTAAATATACGATAATAGTTTTGTTATTGATTGTGGTTATAGTTATTTTAGCTAAATATGTAACATCAAAAATTAGCAATAATCTTGAAACCTTCTTCGATTTCTTTTGCCGCAGCTCGGAAGAAAATATCCCGATAGATGAAGAAAATATAAGTTTTTCTGAATTCCACCAGCTTGCAAAATACGCCAATCAGATGCTTGAGCGGCGCATAAAAGCCGAAGCGGCAGAACAGAAAAATTATCAGCTATACATGACAATCTTTGAAGCCTCTATAGATGCTATTTTATTGTATGATCCTGAATGTGGGATTATTGATTGCAATCCTGCAGCCCTTTCAATGTTTAAAATCAATGATAAAGAACATCTCTCTAAACTACAGGTCTATGATGTATCTCCTGAATATCAGCCTAATGGAGTTCTATCGAAAGATGCTGCTTTAGAAAAGCTAAAGGAAATTGTTGAAAAAGGATATAGTAAATTTGAATGGGTACATCGGCGTCTTGATGGAGAGGAATTTTTTGCTCACGTTGAAACCTCTCGAATCTATTTAGAAGGCAAACCGATAATTTATATTACTACAAGAGATATATCTGAATATAAAAGGACACAAGCCTTAATGATACAAACTGAAAAAATGTTATCAGTTGGTGGCTTGGCTGCAGGTATGGCGCATGAAATCAATAACCCGCTTGCAGGTATGATGCAGACTGCAATTTCTCTTGAAAATCGCTTATTAAAACTTGAACAGTTTGAAAAGAATGTAGAGGTGGCGAATAAATACAATCTTGAAATTGCGGATCTAAAAGCATATATGCATGATCGTGGAATTGACCGTATGGTTAATACAATTGAGGAATCTGGAAAAAGGATTGCGAATATTGTAAAAAACATGCTTAGTTTTGCCAGAACGAGGGATGCAGTAAAAACTCCGCATTTTGTAACAGAGCTAATAGATAAGTCGTTGGAATTGGCGGGTATAGATTATAACCAGAGGAAACATTACGATTTCAAATGCATTGAAATAGTTAAAGAATATGAAGAATCAATACCTATGATTAATTGTGAGTCAGGAATGATCCAGCAGGTTATTCTTAATCTATTGCAAAATAGTGCTTACGAAATGCATGGGACTGGTATTAAAAAACCAAGGATTAATTTGCGCTGTTGGTATGAAAAAGATAGAAACATGGTTGGTATCGAAGTAGAGGACAATGGTCCGGGGATTGATCCTGCTATTAAGGATAGGTTGTTTGAACCATTTTATACTACTAAAAGCCCTGGAGTAGGAACAGGTTTAGGCCTAAGCGTTTCATATTACATCATAGTCGATGATCATAGCGGAGAGTTTATAGAGATTTCACAGCCAGGACATGGGGCTAAATTTAGGATTATGCTTCCTGCAATTGAAAAATAAAATTGTGCAGTTGGTTTCTGAACCCCAAAGTTTGCTTTAAATCTTGTTCAATTAACCCAAAATACTTAATCTGGTTTTAAGTTCGTTAAGGGTTTTGCGGTATCTAACAGTTGCACCTTCAGCAAAAACTGAATCCATTTCAGTTAGATCATCAATAGCTTTAATCTGATAATCAATTTCATCAATTAGTTGTTCTTTGCAGCATTCAGTTTCTACAATAGCTCCGTATAGATCGTATGCTAATAATAGTTGGTCAACTGCTTCGCGAATATCTCCATTCTTAATACTGTCGATAGTTTCAACTAAAGGAGTTTCGCCTCCGAATCTAGCTTCAATATCACCAACTGCTCCGCAAAGAGTATCAATGACATTACAAAGAAGTTTGTTCTTTATAGGGGAGTAGAAGTTTTCTTTAACAACAAAAAACTTAGCGAATTTCTTTTTGATATTAACTTTTATTACTTCACGAAGATATTTGGATGATGCTGGCTGGATATCTTCAAATATTCTCCACTCTTCAACCGAAAGCTGAGACCATGCCTTGTGGAAATTTCTTCTGATTTGCCGGGCTATTATATTGCATAACTCACTATCGGCACCAACCATTAATCCAATGCAGCCTAATAATTCATCCGCAAGATCATGTTTAGGGTTTGATGCAATCGGAGTATTTTCTAAAAGAGTTCGTTTAAGATCCTCTTTAATAGATTCATTGGTAATATTTGGCAGGTGTAAATTAGCAAGTTGCATAGCTTCCTCTCAATTAAAAACCCGATCTAACCATTATTTGCTGACGGTTAAGATTATATCCATCATCATCTTCAGCGTTAGATTCAATTTTAATCCTTATAGATGCAATTATAGCAATAAATGGAATTAGTTTTTTGTACTTGGAAGAACCGAAGCGTTGAGCAGTTAAAGCTCCAAGAGCCAAAAGCCAAAGAGGGGCAATAGTTGCACCTATTGAACTGCCAAGTAATGCTAATAATGAAGTACTACCCAAACCTAACGATGAAACAGTGGCAACGCGTGAATCATTTTTGTCTGAATTGCGTAGCAGTTTATCTCCAATCACGGACAAACTCTCATCCAGATTTTCTCGTTTAGATTTTGGCATCGAATACAGAAAAGTTCTAAACATCATGTCAAAAATATTTTTTTCAAGAACGGGATAATTTTTTTCTACCCATGATGTATCGCGATCATGATGTTTGGCCTTTAGATGCTTGGCTGCGTTGTGGACAATAAGCCAGTAAGGAAGTCCTTTTCCTGGTCTCATCAATCTCCCTATAGAATTACTGGCTTCCCTGCTAAGCATATAGAAGATAGTTCTGCCGGCCTCATGCCTTAAATCATACTCAATCCCTAAAGAACGCAGCAAACATAATCTCTCTTCCTTGTTTGCTTTATCTATCAGTTTTATTACATCATCTGACGAACAATCGTATTGAAGAACCATATCTTTCCTGCTCCAATATGCCTAAACATCTCCTTCGTCCCTGTTTATGTGCTCCATATGAATCTAGCTTAGGCAAAACGCAATTTGTCTTCAATCGACTAGCTGTGCAACAACTTAATTTAGTTATTCATCGGTAAGAAAATTAGGATAAGCGGCAATTAAAAATACAAAAAATACCACTTATCTGATGGAAAATGTTAAAAAATGCACCTGATTTTCTGGTAACTATTGCGTAACAAGCTGAAGTGGTTTAATCTGTGCGGTCTTTGGGACAGGTGTCCGAGTGGTCGAAGGAGCACGCCTGGAAAGTGTGTGTACGGCAACGTACCGAGGGTTCGAATCCCTCCCTGTCCGCCAGATTTTTTTCTCTACTATAGAGTTCGCTTTGCGTGTTTTATTAAAGTCCTATATATCAATGATGTACAGGATTTTTGCAAAGCTTATATGGTCTCTATAGTTGTTCAAATTACACCCCAATATATTTAAAGCCCCAGATTATCTCTAATTGGATTTTTAGAGTTCGCTTTAGCTGTTTTTATCTGATAAAAGATGGATTTTAGAGCTACTGATTTGTTTAAACAAACCTGTGTATTTGATTGTATTTTGATTGTGGTTAGGCGAAGATTTTTTCCTGCTCATTCCAGTCTAAAGGAATACCTGCTTTTAGCTTGGTAAGAGTTAGGTCGTGAGGGATGTCGCCCTTGAATATTCGTTTAATAATGCTGGGTGAAAGAAAGGCTAAACGTATGCAGTGAGATACATATCTGTCACTTACATCGCTGCATGCTGCAATTTCTTTGGCAGATTGTGCTTGTTCACTTAAGAGTAGTTGATTCCAAATAATTCCATTTCTCACTGCATTCTGTATTGCTCTTAATGATTCTGGGTGCGGCTTTAGTGCTGAGCTGTAATTTTGCTCTTCAACTATTAACTTGGTTTCTACGCCGCATCTTTTTAATTTAATATTGATACTTGTATGAAATATTAATTCACAAGATATATCCGTATGCTCAAGCAGTTGCTGTACGAGGTTAGATAGAGAGTAGGTGATACACATAGAGCTTTGCGTGATTGTAATTTTAACTATAACTAGATTAATAATCTCAACTCTCTTATATATTTCAAAGTCACTCCAAGCTTCTGATAGGAGCCTGGCTGTTTTGATGGCAGATTGTTTCTTATTGGCTGATAAGTCTAGTGGTTCTAATTCATTAATGAGCCGAGAGCTATTGGTTAATAGTTGTTTTACATCGTTTTCAACTAAAGATTCTACTATATTTGCAGGTACCCTTGTTACTGCATCATCCGGTACTTGCTTAAACTGAATGAGAGCTTGATTTACATAATACCGATATCTCCGTGTTTTTTTTCTAGTATGAGCGGGCGATAATGGGTTGTCTTTTATATCAAACAAGAGGCCAGCTAGTAGTGATGGTTCCTTTGATTGGGTTCTATTATATTTAGCTGACCGGTTCTCGGAGATCTGTGCCTGAACTGCTTTCCACGTTGTTAAATCCAATATGGCATCATGGCTCCCTTTGTATAGTTTTTCTTTGTGTCTAATTTTTCCTATATATATAGGGTTTTGTAGTAGAGCATATAGGGCACCTCGTGAAAACTCATTTCCTCCATAGCCACCTTTGCTTTGTTTCGTTATAACACCGTCAGTATCGAGCTTCTCTTTAAGTAATTTTACTGTTCCAAGATGTAAATATTGATTGTAAATATACCTAACGGTCTCAGCTTCTTCTAAGTTGATCACAAGAGATTTATCAATATTGTCATAACCCAATGGTACGTAACCACCCATCCATAAGCCTTTTTTCTTCGAAGCTGCAATCTTATCTCGTATACGCTCCCCAGTAACTTCACGTTCAAATTGAGCAAATGATAAAAGAACATTAAGCGTTAATCTTCCCATTGATGTAGATGTATTAAACTGTTGTGTTATAGAAACAAATGAAACATCATATCTATCAAAAGTGTCCACCATATTTGAAAAGTCTGCTAATGACCTGCTTAATCTATCAACCTTATATACAAGTATCAGATCAATTTCACCTGATTTGATATCAAGCATTAGCTCGGTTAAACCTGGTCTGTTCATGTTTCCACCCGAAAATCCCCCATCATCATAGTTCTTATTAAGCAGGAGCCATCCTTCATGTGCTTGACTCCTTATATATGCCTCACATGCTTCTCTTTGAGCATGTAAAGAATTGAATTCTTGTTCTAAGCCATCTTCTGAAGATTTTCGAGTATAAATAACGCAGCGTGTTTGTTTTTTGCCTAATTTGTGTAGATTACCCATAGTTAACTACCGTTATTTGAGTTTAGCCCGAAGAAGCGAGGGCCAGACCATCTTGATCCAGTAATTTCTCTAGCGATATGAGAAAGGCTTTTGTATTTTTGATTGCGCCAACGGAATCCAGATTCCTCGACAATTACTTCATGTGTTTCCCCTTGCCACTCTCTTATGATGCGGGTTCCCACTAAATAATTTGTTTTTGCTGAAAATGATTTATTTTGAGCCTGTGTTATAAGTTGTTTGCGTAGGATATTAAATGACTTGCCTCTATTCTTAGCTTGGATTGCCCAACATATATTGCCCTTAATAAAATCGTTCCTGGATTTAGCAGGTGGTTTTTTTTTGAATATTTCCTCATATAGAGCTTTTAATTCAGAGAGGCTTAACTGATCAAATGATTTTGTAGTTTGCATAAATCACCATTAATGGAAAAATATCACTCCTCTAGTACCGCTCTCTTTGCTGCACAAGTCAACTCTTTGGCTTATTTATTGTCAATATTTCAAACTGAAATAACAAAAGGGCCTTCAGTTAACAACTAAAGACCCTTTTTTATAGCGTGATATATTTAAAAAATACGAATTGTGATTTACGCTGCTATTTTTTATCTTCCTCCTCTATTTCAATTTTTATACCCGAATATTTCGAAATTTTAGAGTATTCCTTATTGGCTCTACGGATATCAGTAATAGTTAATTTATTAGTCTTCTGGTTTATTTGACTAATTTTGATTAGAATCTCTTTTGCTCTAGACTTTCTATTTTTGCTCATTTGATCTTCCTCTATATATTTGGCCAAAGTAATTTTTTTACGTCTTCTTTTGTTTTAATTGCAGTTGGTTTTTGGTTTTGGTTAACCCCACGTAATACTGACGACAATTTTTTTGACTCCTGCCCTTTGTCTTTCTGGGATCTGGCCCAGTCAAGAAATTGGCTTAGACTATCAACTTGGTCATCATATTTACCATGAGGAAATTCAGCTAACTCCTTTTCGAAATCAGCACGCCATAAAGCACCTTCTGGAATTGCGACCTTACCAGCTTCAATGTCTGCTGTTCCGGGTATCATTCTTGTAACTTTGTCATTTATTGGGACAATTGGAACAATATTGATATTAGTACAGCGTTGAAGTTCGACTATTAGAGCATTACCTATGCCTGCTGTCTCAATAAGCACCAGGTTTGCATTTGCACTTGATGCTTGTTCATGAATTTCAAGAAAGAGTTCACGAAAGCTAAGTTTTCTCCGAATGACATCCAATAGGTAATACTGATTGTGCCTATAAAGCCATAATGTACCAACGCTATAGTCATTATTTTTACCAGTCGAATTTGCAAGATCCCAAGAATGTACGATTAAATCGCCTTTCTGAGGCAAAGGGTGGTTTGTAAATGACCTAAAAAACTCTATTGGAATTAGGTTCCCTTCTTCTGGTACCGGTGCTTGAAGGTATTGCGCACTAAAGACATAACTACCAACATTTTTCCGTTGTTCTTCCAGTGATTTTAGATCAAGCCTTGCTTCATGAAGCAACTCTCCTTTTTTGAAGTGGTAATCTTCTCTATCACTTATTGGGATCACATGGCTTTCTTGAGAGATAGCAGCCAGATTTAGATGTGTCCACCCACCTTTCTTAAGAATATGTCCAGCTAGGTCATCAGTATGAATGCGCTGCTGAACAACAATTATGCAACCATCTGTTATACTGTTTAATCGTGATTGTAAGGTGTTGTCAAACCAAGTGTTAACTTTTTCACGCATTGTCTCAGACAGGTAGTCAGTTGCTTTATTGCAATCATCCAGGATAATAAAATCACCACCACGACCTGTCAGTGTGCCAGCAGGTGAAGTTGCGATTCTGTATCCATGCATAGTGGTATCAAATTCACTTGAAGTATTTTTTAATGACGAAATTATGGTTTTTGGGAAAAGCTCCTTATACCATTCCTCCATCATCAATAAACGACATTGGTTTGAAAAAACCGCTGAAAGCTGCTTTGAATAACTAGCGCATAATATTTTTGTTGAAGGATCTTGCCCTAACAAAAATGCAGGAAAGCTAACTGAGGCAATATGTGTTTTTAATGACCTAGGGGGAAGAGTAATTAATAAACGCTGTATTTCACCGCGCATGCATAGCTCAAGCTTGTGAGTTATAGCTTGTAGATGCCAGTTATCAGCTAATACTCCACCAGGGTGCTGGCTCAAAAACGACTTTTTCATAAATGTATGAAGATCGTTTCTAAGTACTAAATTAAAATCGTTAATGGTAAAATTATTCATCATTTTCTCCTTTTACTTATTTCTTGATAGGAACTCTTTCATTAAGGCTGCATCATTTGGCGATAATGGTTTTTCAGCATTATCTACAGATTCAATAGGAGCTGTTCGCTCAATCATTCTGATGAGCGTATTCATGGCTCGAATATCTCCTTTGAGCGCTTTTGTATAAAGTGCTTTGACAAGTGCACGTTGCTTGGAAATAAGTTTTTGTTTATTCCCCTCTAAAATTGAAACTGGGCTGGATGATTCTTCATCTAAATCAGTAGCCAAATTTTTTGTTCCTTTTGGTCTACCTTTCGGATTACCCGATTGACCGGGCTTAAATTGCCCTGATACAGGAGGTTTGCAAAAACCAACCTCATAATCTTTATTACTCATTGTTATTCTCCTCGTTATCAGAAGTAGTTCGCTGTCTCTTCAACTCATCAAATGACATGCCTGTTTCTAGATGAATTACAGGGGCGTCCGATATTGCTTGAAATCTCGCGATAGCTACTTCTACATACTTTGGTTCGATTTCTGATGCGTAACATATCCGCCCTGTTTGTTCAGCGGCGAGTAGCGCTGTTCCAGATCCTAAAAAACCATCAAATACGAGATCACCAGTGCAAGATGCATCTAATATGATGTCAGCAATCATTTGTTTATTTTTGACTGTTGGATGAGCTGATAGCAGCTCATCTCGATTTTCACTAAAAGTGTTCATGCCTGGATAGACCCATACATTTGAACGGCTGCGCCCATATTTACCTAACTGAACATTATTTGTATGAGATGCTTTTCCATTTTTAAATACACAACAAAACTCGTGCTGTGAGCGGTATAGGCTTCCCATACCTGCATTTGTCTTTTTCCAAACACAAATATTCAGGCGTTCTTCATAGACATTAGAGCCTGCCTCTAACATTTCCTCAGTATGTTTATGATCAATAAAATGATAATGAAGTGAACCATCACAACTGCTTTGCTTAAAAACTGAAAAAACTTCAGTTAGAAATTCTGTGAACTGCAACTTCGTCATTTCTCCGCTAGCCATAGCAAACTCAGAGTGAGCTTCGGTTTTCGGTAATACATGACCATTTATCTTAACGTTGTAGGGTGGGTCGGTTATGACAAGACTTGCCTTTTGGCCAATAAATAGCTCAGTTATTGCTGTAGTATTTCTGCAGTCACTACATGTAATTCTATGATTACCTAGCTGAAAAGCATCTCCTTCCCTTACTACCGGATCCTTTGGTGGTGCAGGTATATCTTCTTTTGAATACTCTGAGTCTTCATGGTTATCAAGAATAATCATATCAATTTCAGGGATTTCAAAACCCGTCATTAATAAATCGAAATCTAGGTCTCTTAGCTCGATTAATTCTGTTTTAAGAACCTCTAAATTCCACTCAGAACCTTCTGTTATCTTATTGTCAGCTATTCTAAAAGCTCGAATTTGTTCAGAAGAGAGGTGATCAATGGCAATAATTGGGATTTCTTCAATTCCTGACATTATTGCTGCATCCATTCGAGCATGCCCTGAAACAATTTCTTTAGTTTTGTTATCTATTAGAATTGGGACTATAAAACCATACTCATCAATTAGTTTTGATAACTTCTTGAGTTTTGCTTTTGGGTGTTTACGAAGTTCAGTTTTATATTTGGACAAACTTTCGGTGTTAACGTAGGTCACATTTATAGTGTTCATAATATATTCCTCTAAGTTATTTAATGGCAGCTAACACATAGTGATAGCTGGCTACACGGGAAAAAATTATTCTCCCTACGACGAAGAGGAACGAAGCCGTTTTAAAATTTCGCCTTTATTGTTTTTTTTTGTATAAATTCTTATATGATTTGTAAGTTGCTTTAATGCATTGGGGGGCGAAGACTAACTGTTTTTGATCAAATAGTAGGACTACCGGTTGTACTTACTATGCTGGTAATTATATAAATATTGCCTGGTTTTTATTTGTACCAGCTAATTATCTTGTTAAACTAAATATAAATGTGAGTAGTAATGAAAATGATAATCTAAGTGGCATAACATATCTCCATTATTAGTATCTAAGGTAAAATCAACGTAATGGTAGTTCATATAAGTGCGATCACTTCATTGTGATACAATGAATGACCTTAACATCTAGCAGCAAACATAGAGTTTACTATTCAATTGCTGGATGATTTAAAGCTATATTAAGTGCGTCATGCTTAAATATCATGGAATGAATAATTAATGACACTAATCAGTTTAAAAGACCTCGAAGCACACCTATGGCATGCGGCCCACATAATCACTGGCCCCATTGATGCTTCAGACTATAAAACCTATATCTTCCCAATACTGTTCTTTAAGCGTATTTGCGACGTCTACGATGAAGAGTTCGAAGCAGCGATGGAGCAAGTTGGTGATGCTGAGCTAGCCAAAGGCGATATGTTTCACAGAATTCAAATTCCAGAGGAATGCCATTGGAAGCACGTTTTTGAACAGAACAAAGATATTGGTCAAGCTCTTAAGGATGCGTTTCGCGGGATCGAATTAGCAAACCCACAGTTACACGGCATATTTGGTGACGCGAGTTGGACCAACAAGGAGCGTTTGTCAGATGAATTATTAAGCACCTTACTCAACCACTTTAACAAAGTGAATTTGGGAGTTGCATCGGTTCGTGATGACGACATGGGGCGCGCTTACGAATACCTTATTAAGCGCTTTGCAGATAAGGCCAACAAAAAAGCCGGTGAATTCTATACACCAAGAACTATTGTCCGCTTAATGGTAAACATCCTTGACCCGCAGGCCGGGGAAAGTGTCTACGATCCTGCTTGCGGTACAGGCGGCATGCTGCTGGAAACCATCCACCACGTAAAAGAAAACGGTGGAGATCCACGTCTATTGAAAATAAAAGGCCAAGAAAAAAATCTTACTACCGAAGCCATTGCCCGTATGAACCTATTCCTCCATGGCCAAGAGGACTTCGATATCGTGCGCGGCGATACACTTCGCGAGCCAAAATTTTTAGTCAGCGACCGCCTAGAGACTTTCGATTGCGTAATAGCCAATCCTCCATTCAGCTTAAAAGAATGGGGCTATGGTTTGTGGTCGGCGGATCCTTATGGACGAAAGCAATACGGCTTAGCACCTAAAACCAATGGTGACTTTGCCTGGGTGCAACACATGTTTGCCTCTCTTAATGACAATGGCCGAATGGCAGTAGTTTTGCCGCATGGCGTACTCTTTAGAGGCGGAGCAGAAGGCAAGATTCGCACACAGTTACTCAAGGAAAATCGTGTAGAAGCTATTATCGGCGTCGCATCAAATTTATTTTATGGTACAGGCATCCCCGCTTGCATTTTAGTGTTAAGAAAAAATCGACCTGATCAACACATCGATAATGTGCTGATCATCAATGCCGAAGAAATATTTACTAAGGGTCGCGCACAAAACACACTTTCTAATGAGCAAGCAGACGAGATTTATCGGATCTACCAGCAACAAGAACAACACGGCCCTAACGCAAATGAAATTGAAGGTGTCGCACGTTGGGTACCGCTTACTGAAATCGAAGAAAACGACTTCAACTTGAATATCGCGCGTTACGTGCAAAAGCCTCTCGAAGAAGAGAGCATAACGGTAGAAGAAGCGCTGAAAGATTTCCAATCCAAATTAGCCGCCCTCGAGCAAGCCGAAGAAGAACTCGAAGCCCTTTTAATCAAAGAAGGATTCGAAGTATGAAGCTCGAAAAAGCCTTAGCTGAAGAACTGGGTAAAAGCATTACCGCCCAAGAAGCTGACAAACAGTATGAAGATGGCAATATTACCTCTAAATTCAAATTTCAGTGCCCTGATGACAACTGCAATGCGCCAGTAACCTGCGCCAATTTAGATCGTCCTAAGCACAAAAGAAAACGTGACCCTTATTACAAAGTCGTTGGTAATCATAGCGCTGAGTGCAACATCGCAAAAGATATTGATCCCCAGAAAAAAAGCTCAAGAAATACAACCGACATCTATAGCGACAGCGATGAATACATCGACCATGCCATTCGTTTAAATTTGCAGCCACCCAGCACAAAAAGACCCGAACCAGCAGGTACAAACGATGGCGGAGACGGTGGTGAATCCAGAGCAAAATCCGGAAATACACCAGATCCCGGAAAGCGTAAGATCCAACGTTCAAAAACGCTTTCATCGCTCATCGATGCCTTTTTGGCGACTGAGTCGTACACAGTCCAGCTTCCTGAAATTGGCGTAATCGACATTAAAGATTTGTTCATTGAAATCAATGGCCAAGACTTATCTGAGTTTGAAGACGAATTCAGAATTTATTATGGAAAGGGCTGGATTAAAAAACGAAAAGGTGGATATGGCTTTGTCTTTGCAAACAAACTCAAATATGGCGAACTAGAAAACCAACCGTCTACATATCTATCGGATAACCAAATCGAAGAAGGTAGCTTCAAGCGATTCAAACAATCGACTCTTGATAAGCTGGCCAACAATTATCCTAAGCAAATATTTTTGCTATCCGAGACCACACCTTACCCCAATGGAGACTTTATTAATATTTGGTGTGAAGGCCCTGAATATTTGGATTACCGATTATGAACAAAAATGAATTAGAAAACTTACTCTGGGGTGCCGCCGAATTTTTACGTGGCCAAATTGATGCCTCAGACTATAAGCAGTTTATATTTCCATTACTGTTCTTTAAGCGCCTGTCAGATGTCTATGAAGAAGAGTTAGCCGAAGCCTTAGAGCAAACCGGCGATATGGAAATGGCAACAGCCGAAATGTTCCACCGCTTTAATATTCCAAACGAAGCACGCTGGCAATCAGTACGCGACACAGGCAAGAACATCGGCGAGGCCATTCAAAATGCGCTGCGTTTAATTGAAGCCAACAACCCGCGCTTACATGGGGTGTTTGGTGATGCCCAATGGACCAATAAAGAGCGCCTGCCCGATCACCTGCTATCTGACCTGATAGAGCATTTCAGTAAAATTCCACTTGGCATTAAAGCCGTTGCCCAGGACGACCTCGGTGAAGCTTACGAGTACCTAATCAAAAAGTTTGCTGATGACTCAGGGCATACCGCTGCCGAGTTTTATACCAATCGTACGGTAGTGCATTTGATGACGCGCATCATGGGTTTAAAGCCCGGTGAAACCGCCTATGACCCAACGTGCGGCACCGGGGGCATGTTGCTTAATGCAGTGATGGATTTGCGCGAGCGCGGTGAGGAGTGGAGATCGGTTCATTTATATGGCCAAGAAGTAAACCTGCTCACCTCGGCGATCGCCCGCATGAACATGTTCCTGCACGACATCGAAGAATTCGATGTGCTACGTGGTGATACACTCGCCGAGCCGAAGTTTATCGAAAACGATCAGCTCAAACAGTTTGATGTGATTTTTGCGAACCCGCCTTATTCGATAAAAAAGTGGAACCGCGATAAGTTTGCCGCCGATCCCTTTGGTCGCAACCTTTACGGCGTCCCACCACAAGGTTGTGCAGACTATGCGTTTTATACGCACATCATCAAGAGTTTAAAGCCAGATACCGGTCGTGCCGCCATGTTGTGGCCACACGGCGTATTATTCCGCGATTCAGAGCAAAGTATCCGTAAGCAGGTATTAGAGTCAGACATCATCGAGGCAGTGATTGGTCTGGGACCAAACCTGTTTTACAACTCGCCTATGGAATCCTGCGTGGTAGTTCTTAATTGCAAGAAAACCGCTGAGCGCAAGAACAAGGTTTTGTTTATCAACGGTGTAGAGCACGTTACTCGAAAGCGTGCTCATAGCCGATTGTCAGATAATGATTTAGAAGCTCTATGCGAGGCTTATTTCAACCCAGAAAGCCAAAGCAATATCACGGCACTGATTGATATCGAAACCATCAAAGAAAACCTCTTTAACCTGTCGATACCTCTGTATGTACAAGCAAAAAACAATGGCGAAGTGCACGATATTGAACATGCCATTGAAGCTTGGAAAGTCAGCCGTGTGCAACTAAAGAAACAAACAAACAAATTATTTCAAAGCCTTGCTGAATTGGGGTATGAAACTGAAGCTAGCGAGGTGAAGCAGTAAATGAGCGAACAGCAACTTCCTGAAGGATGGCAAATGGTCAAGTTTGGCGATATTGCCAGACATATTTCCAAGCGTGTTGAACCCAGTGAAACCGAACTTGATGTTTATGTAGGATTAGAGCATCTAGATCCTGACAGCTTAAAGATTAAGCGTCACGGCGTGCCCAGTGACGTAGCAGGCCAAAAGCTATTGGTAAAAAAAGGCCAGATTATTTTCGGCAAACGTCGAGCCTACCAGCGCAAAGTGGCTGTGGCTGATTGGGATTGTATTTGTTCAGCTCACGCTATGGTACTGGAAGCTGATTCTGAAAATATATTACCTGAAATTCTTCCATTTTTTATGCAGTCTGATGCATTCATGAGCCGAGCAATAGAAATCTCAGAAGGATCCCTATCGCCTACTATTAAATGGAAAGTACTTTGCAATCAAGAGTTTTGCGTTCCAAATAAAAACATACAAAACCAATTGCTATCAAAGCTAGAAGTAATCGAAAAACTATCAAGCTTAATTGATAGCACCTCAGACTCACTTATCGAAGCTCGAGCGAAAATTTACTCAAAAGTATTTGGTGAAGTCGAATCAGATTTTATGAAAAAAGGCTCAGACATTTTTGATATTTTTGGAGGATACGCACCTTCAAAAATAAAGTTCAACCCTGCAGGAGAATCATCTTACTTTAAAGTAGACGATTTTAATACTAACCCAGACCATACGAATATGACTCGCTCAGCCGAGCAATTTCATTTTAGCGATCAAAATCTAAAGCTAAATATTTTAGAGCCAGGATATATTATTTTTCCTAAGCGTGGCGCTGCAATCTTTAAAAACAGAGTTGGAATACTTGGTACCCAGGGGATTGCTGACACGAACATTATGGCTCTTAGGTGTGATGGCGTCGAGCCTGTGTATATTAAAATCTTCCTCGAATGGTACGGGCTTCATAACATCTCCGACAATTCAGGAATTCCACAACTCAACAACAAACACATAAATCCTTTAGATATTCCAGTTCTTGAAGATGAGATACGGAAAAGTGTCATTACCTTTGAACAGGAGTTCAATACTTACAAAACCTTGCTACAAAAAAAGCGGGAATCATTGCTATCTATCAAAAAGGCACTAATCAACTAACCGGAATAATTGGATATGTTTAACGAACAAACCGTCACAGAAAACGGAATTATCGACCGCTTAAAAAGTTTAAGCGGTGTCAAATGGAACTTTTGCCATGGTGAAGTCCTGCCTAAGAAAGCGCAGGACATCTTTGTAGATGAGTGGCTGAAAGATGCGCTTTGTTCATTGAACCCAGATATTGCTAAGCAGCCGGACTACGCGGATGAAGTCATTTATAAGCTACGCGGTGTAATTTTAGAGTCTCGGCACACAGGTTTGGTAAAAGCCAATGAAAACTTCCATGAATGGTTAATGGCTGAGAAGACCTTACCTTTTGGCGAGAACGGCGACCATATCACCATTAACCTGATCGATTTCGACAACATCGAAAACAATCACTTTGTGGTGTCACAGCAGGTGCACTATATCGCCGCGACTGAAGTCTATTTTGATATTGTGCTGTATGTAAATGGTTTTCCGCTAGTAGTCGGTGAAGTTAAAACCGCTACCCGCCCCAGTGTCACCTGGCAAGATGGCGCTGCTGATTTTATGGGCGGTAAAAAACATTACTGGAAAAACGTTGAGCCTTACTTCGTGCCCAATTTACTGTGCTTTGCCAGTGAAGGAAAAACCTTTGCTTATGGCGCCATCAATGCTCGCGTTAAGGACTGGGGGCCATGGCACCACACTGACCAGCGAGAAGATATATTACCTGGCATGGCGTCGGTGCTTGATAGTGCTGAAGGCTTACTAAACCCAAAAACCTTGTTACAGCTGCTCGAATCCTTCGCCTTATTCTCGAGCGTTAAAACGGGTAAAGATACACCGCCTAAACGCATTAAAATTTTACCTCGCTATCCACAATTTGAGGCAGCAAAACAAATTGTAGATCGCGTTCGCAACGGCTATCCGAAAAAAGGCTTGATTTGGCACTTCCAAGGGTCAGGTAAATCCTTACTTATGCTCTATGCGGCAAAAATGTTGCGCGCTGATAATGACTTGAAAAACCCGACTGTATTGGTCGTCGTTGACCGCCGTGACTTAGATAGCCAAATCAATGAAACCTTTGGTGGAGCCGATGTTAAAAACTTGGTTAAAGTTCAGAGCTGTAAAAAGCTGGGTGAATACATCGAGCAAGATAGCCGAGGCATTTTAATCACTACCATCTTTAAATTTAAAGATGTCGAGATAGACGATAGTAATGAAGAAGGCCTAAACAGCCGCGAGAACATTATTGTTCTAGTGGACGAGGCGCATCGTACACAAGAAGGTGGCCTAGGTGAGAAAATGCGTTGGGCACTACCCAATGCACATTTTTATGGTTTAACCGGCACACCGATTTCTGGCATCGACCGCAATACTTTTAAACTGTTTGGTGCCGAAGATGATCCTGGTCGTTATATGAATCGATATAGCTATAAGCAGTCGATTCGTGATGGAGCCACCAACCCAGTCAAGTTTGAGCCTCGCTTAGCAGAGTTACGAGTCGATCGTGACGCTATTAACCAAGAATTTGAACAGCTCGCCAAAGACAACAACCTAGACGAAGAAGAAAAAGCGGCACTGTCTAAACGAGCCGGAAAACTCGCAATTATGCTGAAAGCGCCTAAGCGTATGGAGGCTGTCAGTAATGATATTGTTGAGCACTTTACCAGCCACGTAAAACCCAAAAAGATGAAAGGCATGGTCGTAGTTTACGATCGAGATGCCTGCGTGCAGATGTATTACCTGCTGGGTAACAAGTTAGGCTTTGATTCTGTTGAAGTTGTCATGAACGTTGATCAGGCGCCGATCAAAGCGACTGAGGGTGACAAGAAAAATAAGGTCAATAAAGATTGGCGTAAATGGAAGGAAGAATTAGACCTACCGATAGAAAAATCTGACTTCGAACGCTGGCAAGAAGTTGATGGTGATGAGCAAAAGCAAAAAGATTTAATCGAATGCTATAAAGACCCGAATCACCCACTACAGCTCATCATCGTAACGGCCAAGCTGCTAACAGGGTTCGACGCGCCGATATGCTATTGCATGTACCTCGACAAGCCACTACGCGATCACACGCTGCTGCAGGCAATGTGCCGTACCAATCGTTTGTACGAAACTGATGACACCCGCAAAACCATGGGCTTGATCATTGATTATCTAGGTGTGTTTGAAAACCTACGTACTGCTTTAGCCTACAACCCAGAAGAAATTGACGGAGTGGTTGAAGGCATTGAAGCTTTTAAAGAGCTACTGCCGATGCAATTACAGAAATGCTTGGATTTTTTCCCTAATGTCGATCGCACGCTAGAAGGCTTCGAAGGCATTATGGCAGCACAAGAGTGCTTACCGACCAATGAAAAACGCGATGAATTTGCTGCAAGCTTTGGTGTGCTTACGAAGTTATGGTCGGCTATTAATCCTGATCCGTTCTTAAGTCCGTTCAGAAATGATTATAAATGGCTGGCGCAAATCTATGAGTCAGTTCGCCCAGTCGGCCAAACCGGTGCTTTGGTGTGGGCGGCACTCGGTCCAGAAACCATCAAGATGATTCATGAGCATACCGACATAAATCGAATCCGTGACGACATTGATGAACTGGTAATGGATGAACATGCCATATTCACGCTTACTGAAAAAGAACAAGAGCAACGCGCTAGAAAACTCGAAATCGACTTAATGGGCCGATTGCGTGGCAGTGGTGACCCTACGTTTGTCGAGCTTGGCGAACGATTGGAAAAGCTTAGACAAGACTATGAAGCTGGCGTTATTAAAGCCATCGACTGGTTAAAGGGTCTATTAGATGCCGCAAAAGACACTGTCCAAGCTGAGCGAGAAACCGGCGATAAAGTCGTTACAGAGGAAGATAACGTCCAGGCACTAACCAAGTTATTTATGGAAACCCGCCCCGATAGCACACCTAAAGTCATTCATGATGTGGTTGAACAGATCGACAAAATCGTTAAAGCCACCCGTTTTGACGGTTGGCAGGACTCAAAAAGCGGCCCACGAGAGATACAAAAGGCACTGCTAGTAACATTGGCGCAGTTTGGTTTAGGTAAAGACAAGGAACTTTTCGATAAGGCCTACGCCTACATCGAAGAGCATTATTAAAGGAAGTATTATGCCATGGACAAATGAGCATTTGGATTGGCTCGTTGACACTGGTGAAGATATAACTACACAGTGTGGAAAGACAGCTAGAATCTTTCGATTTGACCACGATATAAACAATCAGGTTGTTATGGCGAAGTGGGCAAAGCATTTTCGCAATCATTACTGCTGTGATAACCAAATTGATATTCTAAAAGCGCCCGGTCAAAGCAAAACAGACTACCTTCTTACTATGAAATTTCCCCACGTATCAAATGCTCCAGGACCGAGCATACGAGCTGGGGACTTTGCCGAAATTCTAGTTGCTGACTATTTGACTTATTTGCAAGGGTACACTGTGCCAAGGACTCGCTATGATAGAAAAGGCGTTCCTAATGAATCTACAAAGGGATCGGATGTATTAGCTTTTAAAACTTCTAATAACGATCCCACTAAGGATGAATTACTAGTTTACGAAGTTAAAGCAAAATTGAGTCCCGGACCTAAATCAATGCTACAGGAAGCGATAGATCACTCTGAAAAAGACTATTTGAGACTTGGAGAATCACTAAATGGTATTAAACAAAGAATGTTCGACCGTCGGGAAATAGAAAGTATCAATCTAGTTAATCGTTTTCAAGACTCTGTAAATCAGCCATATAAAATTAATTTTGGTGCGGCCGCTGTTTGTTCTAATACGGCTTTTGATAAAGATGTTTTAGCCGAAGCTGATTCTAGACAGCACCCTTATAGCGAAGACTTAGAGTTAATTGCTTTTCATGGCGAGGAATTAATGTCGCTAGCTCATGCTTTATATGAGAGGGCTGCTAATGAGGTTTGAGCATTCATCTTCAACGCTGCTTTCAGTTACCAAAGCAAAAGCAAAAATGCATGAACTAGGCATTGAAGAAGAACATCATATTCGCTTACCAAAGAGTCCTAGCGAATTATTAATAATGACAATAGGGATGTTGGGGGATTTATGTCGTTTGCAGTTGTCAGAAGAAAAGGATAATGAAGCACTTTTAGAAGCTCAAAAAGAATTACGCAATGTCGCTAGCTACTTCGATTCGCTAATACAGACAAAGCTGGAACCAAACTATGAATACTATCTTTTTCTACTAGGTGCTGCATCATATTACCTTTCGGATATGCCTGGAAGTGCATCCGTCATTTCTAGCAGATTAAAAAAAAGTAGAACAATATTAACCGATACTGGTTTTGAGTTCATTCTTGAACAGTTATTAAATACACCTCAAATACCACACCTGACGATTATTAATTTAGAAGCCATTCATTTTGGAAAGTTTGGAACAGCCTCATTTACTAAATATCCATCTCCTCCAACAATAGATGATCCGGTTGTAATGAAATTAACTAAATCATTACTAAAGTTTTACCGTTATTCAGATATTCAAGAAGGCCAAAAAGCGAAAGACTTTGCTTTAGAATTACGAAACTATGTCCATCAAAATGGTACAGATAGAGAAATCCTCATTTCAGATATTATTGCAGCAATTGTTCATAAGCGAATTGATACGTCAGTTGCTATGTTATTGCCAAAATTGAGTGGAATTGAGTTAAATAAATGGATTCCTGCTTTCAATAAAAAATCATTTATTAATGAATTGTGGCCAGCCCAGAGGTTATTAGGGAAGAATGGCGCTTACAAAGGACGCTCACTCGTTGTTCAAATGCCTACTAGCGCAGGAAAAACTAAATCAGCTGAGCTTATCATTCGTTCGGCTTTTTTGGCCAACAGAGCGAAAGTGGCTGTAATTATCGCTCCGTTTCGATCTTTATGTAGGGAAATCAGTGATTCGTTATCAATCGCTTTCGCTGGTGAAGATATTTTAATTAATCAACTTAATGATGTACCTCAGGTTGATGATTTTGACAAGACACTATTTGCTCAAATATTTGATTATTCCAGCATAGATAATCCCAATTTAAGTATAGTCGTCAGCACTCCTGAAAAATTTGTATATTTGTTGCGACATAAACCGGAATTAGCAGACCAAATATCATTGGTTATCTATGATGAAGGCCATCAGTTTGATACAGGTCAACGCGGCGTAACATATGAACTTTTATTGACTTCGCTTAAACAAAAGCTAAACGCTAATACACAGCACGTATTAATTTCTGCTGTCATTTCTAATGCCGAATCAATTGGTCAGTGGCTTTATGCTGAAGAAGGAACCTCTATTAATGGTTCAGAGTGCTTGACTACAGAACGAAGCGTAGCTTTTAGCAGCTGGACAACTCAAAGAGGGCAACTTCATTACATTAATCCATTGGAGCCGAACACTGAGGAGTTTTTTGTTCCTAGAGTACTTGAAAGGCATAAAATACCCTTGCGTGGCAGAGAAACGGTCCAAAGGTATTTCCCCGATAAATCAGATAAAAGCAGTATTGCTGCTTACTTAGGTATAAAGCTTTCTCAATTTGGACCCGTAGCAGTTTTCTGCGGAACCAAGAAAACTGTTAATAAAATTTGTAAAACAATTTCTGCCGCAGCGGATCGAATTGATGGCCTTTACTTACCCGTAAACTCATCATCAAATGAAGAGATAATCAAGATTGCTCAGTTGTCTGCGAAACATTTAGGTGATGCTTCCGAACTAACTAGAGCCATATCTCTTGGAGTATTACCTCATAGTGCAAGTGTTCCCAACGGTTTAAGAATATCTGTTGAATACGCAATGGAGCGAGGTCTTGGGAGGTGTGTTGTATGTACTTCTACTTTGGCTCAAGGTGTAAACCTTCCTATTAAATACCTAATTGTTTCTGGTGTATTTCAGGGGCAAAGCCGTATCTCAACCAGAGATTTTCACAATTTGCTTGGGAGAGCAGGGCGATCAGGGAAGCACACTGAGGGAAGTGTCATTTTTACTGATACTGAGCTTTACGATAAAAGGTTAACTACAAAAAGTTGGCATTGGGAAAATATGCAGGGATTACTGGACCCTGCACAAGCTGAACACTGCTCAAGCAGTTTGTTAAACCTTGTTCAGCCATTTGAAAATACACAATTTTTTGTAGATCCCATCAAATTTATCCAAGATCCGGATAAATATATACAACTATGCAATAAAGTCCATGCTTCCCGAGATATTTCAGATTTGCTTTTCCAAATGGAGCAGCGCAAGGGCTACTTGAAAAACATTGAAAGTTACCTACTGGCTAATTCCCCCTCTGAAAGTGATTTAGAAGCAGAGCAGGTTGATTATTTATGTTTTGATTCACTTGCTTATTCATTAGCGAATGAGGACGAGAAAGAGAAACTGCAATCTGTTTTTCATATTGCATCAGCATCAGTAAACAATGTTGATGCTGTAAAGCGACCTGTTTTTGGTAAAGCATTGCTGGGCGTTAAAGATCTAATGAAAATTGATGTTTGGATCAATACACACGAAGATTTTTTATCTGAGGAAATAGCTGAGGAACAATGGCTGGATATCCTGTGGCCACTAGTGATTGATATTATACAGAATATCAAACTCAGCAAATTAATTGGTGAAAGCGCGGACATTAATATTGCACGACAATGGATAAGTGGAAAAAGCTATATTGGTATATTGAATCGCGCAAAAGAGCTTGGCTATAAGTTTTTAGCCGGTAGCCAACAAAGAGAGCTTACGATCGAAAATATTTTGGATATTTGTGATGCATCACTCGGTTATGACCTGATGCTGGTTATTGGGGCTGTGGCAGACCTAATAGAAGGCCACGAAATCGTTAGTAAACATGCTGACATAATAAGAAAACTGCAGCGTTCATTAAAGCTTGGCTTGCCAACAAATATCGAACATTGGCTATATTCGGAAGGATTAACTGACAGAGCCATCTGTTCAGACCTAAAGAACCAACTTATAGAATCAGGTTATGATATAAACAAATTTAACCATTCTTTATTCGAAGACATGAGGCATATCATCGAACCAACACTGGATAATTACCCTTCAAACTTTTTCAACTCAGTGTACGCTTAATTATGCCTAGTAAGAAAAAGATATATGCCCTTGCAAGAAGCTATAGCGACCAATTAGAAACCTTTTCTTCTGAATTAAAGGGAAAGTTTCAATGCCCAGCATGCATGCGTAGTTTTGACGTATTTGAAGGGAATAAAGAGATTTCTGCAGCACACATTTTGCCAGAATCTATTGGATATCAACGCTGGACTCTTTTATGTAAAAAATGCAATAACGATTTTGGACGCCATCAAGACAAATGGTTTGGTGAATATTTGTCTGTATTACTTCAGGAAAAGGGCACCTTTTTCCATACAAAAACAAAGTCAAAATACTTAGAAATAAACGGCAAAAAAGTTTCAGGAACAATAACTCCTACTGAGGATGATGTAATCCAGATATTTCTTCCAATAGATCGTAATCCACCTGGCAAAGTTGAAGCACTTGAGTTTGGTCCTGAACTAAACGTTTCATTTTCCCCTGAGGTCGTAAAACATGAACAGGAAATATCAATTGGCTATCTAACTGCTGCATATTTGTTATGGTATGAAGCGCTTGGCTATAACTGGGTCTATCAGACTAGTCTAGATATTGTGCGTAAACAAATTACAAATCCTAGAGATAAGGTTTGGGATGATTTCCTTTTATTCGAACTGGAGGGAGATAATTTCGTTGATCCCCAAATTGGCCTAATTCAAGGAAACAATGGGGCGTATCCTGCTGCCATTATTTATGATCGGATAGTTATATTCCCCCCTCCAGAAGGAATTAACATAAAGCCTTACCATAAAAACTCTCAAAGTGGACCTCAAACAAACTTTATAAAAATTCAATTAGGGGTGTTTGATAAACCCGCCGCAGTTATGTACGAGGATACCTTTTTTGTATTGCCAAATATGATTAGAAACAAGGAAGGCATTCCAAAATTTGCTTTCAGAATACCATCTGATATCAATCAGCAACCACACTGGTTATATAGAACAATTTAACAGCAAATATCCTATATACCTAATATTTAATATTTGGTTATAGTTATATCGAGAGTTATTAATGGAATATTGAAGGCGTTAAAAATACAGATTTTGTTAACCAGAAGTAGACAAGTTCTGAAAATAAAATAGAAGCGATTGAATAGCTTTATCTATAAGTACTACCCTATAATTTGTAATAGTCTATTTCTTATCAGAGGATATTTATATGAAATATTATTTTGTTTGCAGAGTTTGTGATGAAAAAATTGATAAGCAGCCTGGCGGGCTTGTTGTTCAAGGACCTTTTGATACCCGTGAAGAGGCGAAAAATAGAAAGCAGTCACTTCAAAGAGGTATGAAAAATACGGATATATTTCAGGCTGATTCTTATGATATAGCCTTAAAAGAAGTCAATGAAAACAAGCATAAATTCCTTCATTTTTAAGGTATTGGGCATTATTGATATTTGTTGCTGTAGATATTCACCTAGATAATATTATCAGCTGGAAATAAATGCCAAAAATTATCATGCTTTTTATTAGCTACAGGAATTGCTCCGTGTATTGTAGCGAATCTTGCAAGTAGCTCTCCTTCAAGTTCAGCTGAATCATTTCTGACACAACATGTATACATGCAGCCTGCTCCATGGGCAGCTGCGTATTCATAGATTGGGTAATATATACTATTAACTATTCGCTCGTTATTTTTAGCGGCAAACATGTGTTTCTTGTGTGTCAAAATAACTCTTTGATGTAGGCTTTTATCGGCTTTGCCAATATAAAAAACATTTGACTGATGCCAAGGATAGGTATATGAGGATTTATGCGAATATAAGATATAAACACCTGGTTTTTCAGGCAAACGATCTATATTAGTTAGACTTCCTGCATCTATAAATTCATTGCTTCTTTCAATATGACAACCACTTATTGAGTTACGAATTTCATTTAAAAATTTCATAATTGTTTCCATTTGCCAGTACTAAAATACATATTCAAGCACCTAATCTTTATAAATTTGATGAAAAATCTAAAAAAAATATCTCATTTTTTTTCTGAATAGTTACTAGTTTGCTAGACGCTTTTTAGTCTTATTATAATATCCTTTCTCATACAATATCGGAGAGAACTCTCAATTGGGACCATGCCAGCGTTTCTATCTATAGAATATTTGAATGTAGCTAAATATCACCTGCCTGGCTACCTTCTTCTTGTGTAGATAATATTTCCCTTAAATTTTGAAGCCCATGTTATTTTTCTCTTCTTTTGGAGTTACCACCTATAACAGCAAATTTAATGTGCTTGCAAATATGAGTGCACATCGATGATATAGCTGATCTATTACTATCCAAAAAGAGGACATTGAAATGATGAAATGGTACGAATACATCCCTGACGGTGATTTACAGCAAATAAATAAATTCTTGGATAATTTAATGGGGCAGTCATTAGATTTTGACCATGGACAACGTGAAGAAGTTATTAAGGATCTTTTTGGCCTGATAAATATGAGTTTGGAACAAAAGAAGTCCATTATTAGTGCCTATAAAAGCTTGTCGTGTGATGAAATACATAAAATATTTGCAGAGGAATTACTCCCAAAGGAAGAAGTGTATATAACAAATATTTTTTGCCACAAAGCTGAGGCTGCAGCCGTATCTGAATTTTTAAACAGGCAAATAGATTGGTTATTTGTTTTGGAAGTAGCGAACAGTAGGGAAGTAATAACAAAGTTTTGCTCTGCTCATGAGGAATTAGTAAATAATGATAACTTAAGATATTTTCTCGACTTGCTTGTTGATAACGATTGCGCTGATGGCTTTTTAGCAGCTTTCCATCATTTCACCAAAGAGTTTTATTACAATGATGATCTATATGAAAGAGATGTGCTTAGCGAGTATATTGCTAACTATTACTCCATAATAAGCAAAACTTGTTTAGAAGATTTAAACAGTATTTCTCCAAGAAGATTTAGCGTAAAAGGGATGGCAATCAAAGACACTGCTAATGCATGCCAAGTGCTGTTAGAAAATCTATGCATTGAAGGAATAAACAAACGGTTTATTGAGGTTTGTTTTAGATATTATCGAAAAGAACATGCTGCCAAGAATATGAGCAAGATAAAAGCAGCTTTAGCAATTCATTGTTTATACAAAACTAAAGATATCAATAAATACCAGCAAAGAATGGCTGATATTTTTATCGGCTCATACAATAATGTAGTCGTAGATTGTACCGCTAAAAATATTATTCAGTGCTTTGATCACTATATTAAAGTTCACCCTTTCCTTGGCAAGGAAGAGCAAAAATATATTTTGGGCAAGCTTGAATTCTTATTGAATCACTCAATAAAAAACCAAAGAGAGAAGCAAAAATTATTCTTAAAGCTTAAAAGAATGGTATGCAGCCAGGATAAAATCCTAACAGAAATCCCTGCAATAACACTGTTATTACCATTTATGCCTGAAACATATTTTCAGATAATAGAAATAGATGATGAAAAAGCCGACAGTTTCAATCCGTCCAGAAAAACACATATTGTTTTGAAGGCTTTAGCTGGTGAAGAAAACTCTGTATTAGAACCATTAATCCAAGAGTATGTATCAAATGAAAGTTCATCTCAAAAGGATATTTACAATCTCTATTTAGTAATTTGGGGCTTGAATCAACAATTAGCAAAACATCTGCTTCAATGCTATAAACAAAAAACAGCTAATACATTTGAACTGGAAGACTGTATTAAACTAACCATGAATAATATTGAAGACGGGATTTCAATATGCCTAAGCTAGCTAGCCGACCAGTGGCTATTCAAGCTAAAGCTAGTAAAAGTTGATAAAAAAATAGCAGCATGTGAGTATTTATGATGAATAGAAAACTAGTAGTGCTAGATATCGATGAGACTCTTGTTCATGCCTGTAACGAGTGGATTGGGCATTCGTGCGCATTTACTGCATCAAATTATATGGTACACATAAGGCCTGGAGCGCAAGATTTCCTAGACCTCCTTTTTGAAAGATATGATGTATCTATATGGACTGCTTCAGCAGGGCAATATTTATCTGAGGTAGTGAAAAAGCTATTTGCTGGTAGATCACTCCGGTTTATTTGGGATCGTACATACTGTGATATAGAAACAGATGAAAACGGTTATAGTCAATTTATAAAAAATTTGTCTAGGCTAGATAAAGCCGGATTTGATGAATATTTAATAATTGACGATAGACCGGAAAATATTAGGCCTACAGATGATAATGTAATTGCTGTGACACCTTACTATGGATCTCTTGATGACACAGAACTTTCCAGGCTGACCAAATATTTATTGGCCATGCTTTAAGTGAATTCATTAGGGATGGTGATTAACTGAAGCTCTTCATTTTCAATAGAAGCAAAGCTAAGTCCATAGGTTTTGCAGTATTTATTTGCCATGAATGCACAGGAATCAAGGCAAATAACATCGACAAACTTAGTTGGTTCATCAAGGGCTTGGTTTTCAATAAGGATTTTTACCAAACTAATTACATATAAAATTTTTACTCCCAATGTTATTTTCTCGATTTTTCGCAGTTACTACTTTTGACAGCAAATCAAAACCATAACCAAGAGGAAAAAACAATGAGTAAAATAATCAAAACACTTGTTTATATCGGGCTAATTACGCTAATAGTTATAAGTTTTTATTACGAATATCTTGCCTACACAAAACTGCTAGATAAGTTAGTGGTTTCTGATGCTGACTGGATCTGGGCAGTAACAGTAGCTTTATCATTCAGTATCGGAAAGATTATTATTTTTAAATCAATAATTGATTCAAAGTCAAAGCATTTCCTTTATTTATGGAAATCATATGTAACGGTAGCCCTGTTAGTTGTTAACTCGTTTATTTGCACATTTGCAGTTGTGAGCCTTAGTTTAGAATCAACTGTGGTTGATAAAGTTGCACAAGAGCAAAGAATTGACCATAACAAAAACTATAAATCAAAAGAACATTTGATACTTAAAAAATATGGAACAGAAAGAACCAATCTATCAGCAGAGTTTGAGCAGAAAAGACTTGCCCTTGTAGCAGATTTTCAGGCTGATATTAATAAATACCATGCAGCTATTAAGGAAGAGCGCCAGGTTAAAAGTTCTTTTGCTGGTTATTTTAAAAAAACAAGTATATATAACATTGTTGAAAGGCTGGAAGATGCAATACAAAGAAAAGAGCAAGCGTTGAATGATATGCATAAATGGCAAATTAATAAAATCAATGAGCTTAATGATATGCAGAATGCTGAGCTTATGTGGCTTTCTGAGAAATTCCTGAAAGGATATAGCGATATGGTAAGTTCATCTGAAGCGGAAACTGTTAAAGGGCTTGTGCTTGAGTCTTTAGTTGATTTGGTTCAAAGAGCTTTTAATCAAATTAACGCTGACAAGAAGCCATATCGCATAGCGATAATCATGACCTTATCACTTGTGATAGCAATATTAATTGAGCTACTTATATATGCAGCACTGAAGTACATTCTAATAAGAAATAAAAAAGATGAAATTGCATGTGCAAACCAAGGTGCAGTATCAAACGAAGTTAATGAAACTGCATAAGTAACTGAATTGCCATTTCAGACATGAACTAATAGTTTCCTCCTTCCCTATTTTTCGTGTCTGAGGTGGCCGTTGTAAAACCGCTACTGTCAGAATCGGTGATAATCCTAACAGATAAATCAATTAAGTATTTACAAAATCATTTTAAAACTTTTTTACCCTTCCGAAGTTATTTTACGATTAATTCACAGTTACTACCTATATAGCAAATCAACAACATCACTAACAAAGAGAGGTTCACTATGGCTTATTATTCATACTTTGCTTACGCAGTAATGATGATCACATTATTGTTGGCAATTAAGTACTGTCTTGAAGGCTTTTATCTGCGAAACCAAGAGCAAACATTAGGTATTTTCAAATCACAGCTACGACTGCTCCTAAAACTATCATATATAAAGTACATTGCTCTGGTTGTGCAGCTATGTTTTACCGTGTTATCAATCATGTGTTTTTACTATATCTTTTTAACAACAGGGGACATAAATGCAATGTGTCAGGCTGCTTCAGTTGGTCTTGGCACAACAGCGATTGGAGCACTAATTATTGTGGTTAGCAAGCTGATGATAGACAGAGTGCTATTGCCTCATTCTATTGAAAATCTGGTTAAGTATGAGTTTAAATTAAGGGCCCTTAACAGTAAAACAAACGACAGTAAAAATCTTACTAGGGGCACATATGAACGAATTAAAATACCTAGTTGAGGAAAGTATGGCTGGTATAGCAGCTATAATCTTGTCAATCGTAACAATCGAGTCCTACGGGGTTTGTGCTCGCAATAGTTGTAATGCCTTTCTTGTTTCTCAGGCTAACGGCAAAGGGTTTTAATTTAAGAACTGGCAACTATCCAAATCAAAACTGGATATGCAATTATGCAGCACTGAAGTACATTCTAATAAGAAATAAAAAAGATGAAACTGCATGTGCAAACCAAGGCGCAGTATCAAGCGAAGTTAATGAAGCTGCATAAGTAACTGAATTGCCATTTCAGACATGAACTAATAGTTTCCTCCTTCCCTATTGTTCGTGTTTGAAGTGGTATCTGTAAAATACAACTGTCAGGCTGGGAGCTAAGCCTAAACAGATCAGTTATTTAAGTATTCATAAATCAATTATTCAACTTTTTTACCTAACAAAGTTATTTTTTCCATTTTTCACAGTTACTACTTATATAGCAAATCAACAACATCACTAACAAAGAGAGGTTCACTATGGCTTATTATTCATACTTTGCTTACGCAGTAATGATGATCACATTATTTTTGGCAATTAAATACTGTGTTGAAGGCTTTTATCTGCGCAATCAATTGCATAGAGAGTTTACGCTATTCGAGAAAGTGTTGTCTTCAGAATACAAGGTGAAGCCCACTGATTTTATTAGCATCTCTTTAAGGTACTACAATAATTACACTAACAAAAAAAGACAGCTTTCCTTAAAAGAGCAAACAGCGGGTATTTTCAATTCGCTGCTACTAAAGCTATCATCGATAAAGTCTATCGCTCCGGCCATGGGGCTATGTTTTACCGTGTTATCAATTATGTGTTCTTTCCATATCTTTTCAACAACAGGGGATATAAAGGCAATGTTTCAGGCTGCTTCAGTTGGTCTGGGAACAACAGCGATTGGCGCACTAATTATTGTAGTTAGCAAACTGATGATAGACAGAGTGCTATTACCACTTTCTATTGAAACCCTGCACGAGTTTGAGTCTCAAGTAAGGGCTCTTAACCGTAAAACAAACGACACAAAAAAATCTAACTAAGGGGGCTCAGATGAACGAACTAAAACATCTGGTGGAGGAAAGTAGTGATGAGGTTTGGTTGTTCGCAGATCTCTTTGCATCGCTACTCATGACCATTGTATTGCTTGTAAATGCTCATACCGCCGTTACAAATCCAAAAAATGTATCTGAAAATGGTGTGAGTAATGATAAGACCAGGCTCGTTTATTTGGTTGATGAAAACAGGGTTGCGCTCGATACAAATTTTGGAGCACCTGTTGCTATTGATACGGCAATCAAAGAGCTTAAGCAGGCCAAAGCACATGTAGAGCTGGTTGCTTCTGATAAAAATAATGGCAAACAACTATTTGCCGTATTTAGCCATTTTGAAGAAGCAAAGATTAATTACAGTTTTGCACTTAATAACCAAACCGAAAAGGAGTTATAAAATGCGCACGAAAAACAACAAATCATTTTGGTTGGCACTGTTATTCATATTGCCATTGGTATTGCTGGTGTATGAAAATCTGGCAAAGCAGAATAACCACCCATCTCTGGTGGGAGGAATTAAGCAGCTTTTTTCATCAGATGAAAAGCAGGTTCTGCCAGAGCAATCTGCCAAGGTTGAATCTGCTAAGAAGAAAAAAGTAATAAATAAGCTAAGCATTAAATCAGTATCAAAATCAAAAGAAGTCCAAGAGAAGAAGCAAGACCAACGCATGAAGTCTGCTCAGATAAAAAAGAAAGATAGCGGTAACAAAAAAGCACCGAAGGAAAAGTCTATGGTAGAAGGTACTAACTCCAAAGGCAAACTAAAGCTCCCAAACATGATAATTGATGTAGAGGATGAGATTAGTGAACCTTTACTGGTGTCTTTGCTGCTGAATAATAAAGCTGAGCTGATAGCTCACTCTAAAAAAGGGGGGGTATATAGGTTCGAGCTCGAAGGCAACAAAATAACTTCAGGGAGGTTCCGTGGGGTTTATGATTATAAAAACATCTCTGATGGCGTACTAGCCCTACCAGAGCATTGGAGGTCAAAATTACAGAACCATTATGAATTAGCATCGCTTTCAGACAGCACGCCAACCATAGAGCTAAGACTTGCTAAGAATACATATAAGGAGCTTGTAAGCCAGCAAATCGAAGCCCAGTCATCCTCAAGCACACCTATTACCGCAACAATATTTGGGCTGAGCCTAGGTAAAGATGGCATTGCCAGCTTTAGTCTGAAAGAGGTAAAAAAGCTATAAAATTTAGTTGATGAGAGGGTGCAATGCTCTCTCATTGTGTTTTTTTATATTGCGCTAATTATCTGGAATGTCGAATAAAAACAGAAGCATAGTTTTGTGTTATAGCCTATAAATTCTTGCGCAAAGTAAAAAAATATAATTATTTGTTATTTTTCAGAAAAAACGACGTTTTTATTAGTAAGAGAGGGCAACAGTCCTTTTAATTTTAACTCAACACCGTGAGGTAACCATTATGAAGATGATAAAGAAAACTATACGCTCGGTTCTTGCAGCTGTATTTGTATTGGTTGTTGCTTGTACAACAAGCTATGCAAACTCAGCCATCGTGGTCAAAAACAAACCGCTTGAACCAAGCCAGGTTGGCGAAAAACACTTGGATGTTCTTTCAGGTATGAAGCATTCTCTAGCTGAGCGCCTTAAAGCATATGAGCAATATGTGCAGGCAACAAGTGGTCAACAAGAAAGATTGGCAAAATGCACCAGCGGGGTTTGTCAAATGGCTGAGCTTAAGAAAGGCGCTGAAGCTAATACTCTGTATGGAAAAGCGATGCATAAGCACGCTCAAGAAGTTAGAGCTCTTGAGGAGAAAACTGATTTCATTGCCAAATCCATGGAACAGAAAGCTGATGAATATTATGAAAACTTCGATCGTAAGCGATCTGAACTTATCAATGGATATGAACAAGTTGCTCCTCTGATTCAAAGCGTTGTTGATAATCCGGATATTAAAAATGCTGAAGATTTGAGTTCACTGAGCAGTGACCAGCGCTTTCAGTTGGAAAAGTACGCAATTGAGTTTAACAAGAGCGTCTTTGATCTGGACATTATGATGAAAGAGATAGTGACAATTGATAACACAGCCAAGGTGTTTGCTAAGTCAACTGATTCAATTCATGGTTATGGCAATGACTCAGAAATTTACGGAGATAAGCTATTAGCTGCCGCTTTTCAACAGCAGAGACAAATTGATTTTGTTAGGATGCATGATTGGGCAAGACTGGCGGATGATGATTTCAATGAGATGTATACATCTATCAATGATGCGCCCCAAGGGATAGCGATGCTTGATGTTAAAGTTTCAGCATGGGTTCCAAAATCAGATCAAGAGGGTTATAAATCACCGAAAGGTTCAGGACTTGGGTATATCTTCGATGCCGGATCAATTGTGGAACGTATTAAAAAATTCAAAAGAGATTAAGCATGCACAACATGGAAGGGAGTCTTCCCTTCCATGTTAATTCAACTGATTAAAACAAACCGAGGTAAGAAAAATGAAGATTTCAAAAAATAAGCAGATACTGCCTGTGTTTATAGCAGGTTTTATCCTGGTGGCGGCAACGTTAGTGCTGCTGTTATCGAGTGGATATACCATAACTGGTAAAAGGCAGGTTCCATTAACAGAAAAGCAGACAATTGAGAAAATGATCCATGGAATTGATCGCGATATTCAGCGCATTAATGAGATGAAGCAATCTCGTAACACCGGAAAAGGAGCATCACTATGATAAACAAAACCTTACTACTAATGGCCTTAGTAGCTTCGTTATCACTTAGCAATATAGTGGAAGCTAAAGAATCATCTTATGATCATTGGATAGCCGCTGCAAAGCGCCTTGATAACAAGACCGAGTCAATCTCTCAAACAACTGAACACAGTGAGCAGTTAGAGAAAGATCAAAGTCAAGAAATCGAGCGGCCAGTTGAATCAAGTGACTCACAAGCTGAACCAGAGCAACTGAGCCATGAACAGCTGGTTAAGAAGTTAGCTGACCAAAAGCCTAACATCTATGATACTAACTCTTCACTAAAGGCAGCTTCAGCTGAACTGATGAAGGCATTTGCAAAGGAAGAAAAACAATAACGAAGGCTTTGCACTTTTAACGGGGAGGGCAACCTCCCCAAATTTTTAATTATCCCTATTTAATAATTTGCAGATAGCCTGTATAACATTAACTTAAATGGTATGGGACTTATTATTTTCAGGAGCATTTTAGATGTACATACTTTTATCAAGTGAGGAAACCTTATACAAGGTAAAAACAAGCTCATTGTCGCGCCCCGGGGTCGCAACAGTGGTCACTGCTGAGCTTCATCATAAAATTCGCAGCAACTTACCTGAATTAATTGCTAATGAGCAGAAAGAGTATATTACAACAGCTGCAGAAGCAGCATACAGCTCGTTAAATCCCTTAGATTGGACGCAGGGTTTCCATGCTGAGATAAGGTTAATACCAAATAATGATGAAAGTGTAAGCTTTGACCCGGAAAGTAATAGCTCTGGATTAGGTTATGCACTGGCCTTGGCTTTGCAGTTTAGGCGCCAACTTAACAAAGGCGATAATATTGATCACGAAGTATTCGCAACCGGGTGGGTTCACGCCAGTGGGAGTGTCTCAAAAATTGGTCACTTGCCTACAAAAATAACTGCAGCTTGTAACCACGTGGAATCACAACAGAGTGATGGCAACAAAACCAAGCCTTTCTTTATATTCTATCCCAAAGCCAATCATGATGAAGTTACAAAAGAGTTGGTTGATCGTGTACAAAAACTTGGCGGTAAGCTAATACCAGTAACCAGGCTATCACAAGCTTTGTCTATTTTATTAGGTGATAGCTACGATGGAGTAGATGGTGATTGGAGCCCATTTAAAGGTCTTGAGTCTTTCAACTATCAAGATCAAAAAAGGTTTTTTGGCCGTGAACGAGCACTCCAGCAGTTATTACAAAACTATCAGGATAGCGAAGGCCTGCTGGTAGTAACTGGGGTTAGTGGTTCAGGCAAAAGCTCAGTTATAAAAGCAGGGCTCATACCAGAAATAGAAAAGCAGCTACCAGAAGACCAAAAGCTGAATTGGCATGTAGTAAATCCCAAGGCGCATAACAGCGTAGAATCAATTCTTATAGAACTATTCGAATCTCTAAAAGAATCGTGGCAGTTTTCAGAGATACCGGAAGATCTCGCTAAACAAGCATTAAAGCAAGCAGAGAGTATAAATGTAACCCATAATTTACAAACATCATGCCTTTGGTTTATAGACCAGTATGAAGAGATATTTAACAACTCCCAAATACCTAGGGAGCTGTCTCAATATCTTGCTCCAACTCTAGAAAAGCTGGCAAATAAAATAGAAGGTTTAAGAATAGTAGTATCGATCAGGGCAGAATACCTGGAAACATTTGGTCGTCATGGAATAGATACCCACGTTTCTCAAAAGCTAAATCCAGATGAATGGAATGACGTAGTAAAAAAGCAGGCAGCATATAGTGGGTTGAAATACGAAAAGGATCTTGATCAACGTATTATCAATGATGCAAATGATATCGCACATGCCCTACCAGTAGTTGAATATCTGCTAGAGCAGCTATATCAAAAAGCCACACAGGAAAATGAGAGCGCAAAACTCCTAAAACAATCACACTATGAAGAACTTGGTGGGTTAAAAGGGGTAGTAGCCAACCGTGCAGAAGCAGCAATTAGCCATGATCCGCATTTAGCCGAAACATTCTTTGATTACTTTGTAGGGCAAAACAGCGAAGGTATAGCTTACCCTAGAAGCGTTGAAATAAAGAGTATTCAAGAAGAACAACCAGAGCTATACCAACTTATCCAGCTATTTATTGATGAACAGCTAGTAATTGATTGCAGTAGTGGACATAAAGCAAAAGTGAAACTAGCTCATGATAGCTTATTTACTGAGTGGGGAAGGCTGAAAGAGTGGTTAGAGAACCAACAGGATTATCTTGTTTGGCGTAATCGCATTGATGGTCAGTTTACAGAATGGGAAAACTCTAAGTCTGAAGGTAAAGGTAAAAGTAAAGATCACCTTATAAAAAATAAAGAATTGCTGCGGTTTGGTAAGTTGGGGCTTGCACAAGGAAGTATTCGCCATAGGAATCTGTCGCTGTATGTGAATTTATCTATTAAGGCAAAACGCAAATTATTAACTGCTATAAGTTTTACTCTTGTATTGGTAGTAGTTTTAGCTGTATTAGGTATATATCTATTGCAAAAAATAAATAAAGAGGAAATGGAAAGCGCTGTCAAAGCTGAAAATGACAAACTTCTAATCTCAGAAAGTAATCGTCTTTTAGGGTTGGCCAAAAAAGAAAATGATAGCGGTAATTATGATACAGCTATGCTGTTAGCCCTTAATGCAATGCCTGGAAAATATGGAGGGGATAGGCCCGATATAAATAGCATCTTTAGTTATTTATCAGAAGCAGCTTTAAAAAATATAAAGCTCGCAGAGTACAAGCATAAAGAAGCTGTAAATTTCGCTACTATGAGTCCAAATCAAGAATTAATTCTAACTGCTTCGGATGATGATTCTGCGATAATCTGGTCAGCAAAAAAAGGCAAAAAAGTATATGTCTTTGGACATGAATACGATGTTATCAGCGGTGTATTTAGTCCCAATGGAGAACTAGTAATAACTGGATCAAGAGATAATACAGCTAAAGTCTGGTCTTTAAAAACTGGTGAGTTGCTGCATACTTTTTACCATGAAAAAATGGTGTCCCCTCATTGGGGGGGAATATATGATATAAGTTTCAGTAATGATGGCAAACTTTTAGCTACGGCCTCTTCAGATAATACAGCTATACTATGGTCTATGGAAAACTTCAAAAAGCTATTTGTTTATCCTTCGAAATTTTCTATTTCAGGCAAATATCTCATGAACTCAGTTAAGTTTAACCAAGATGGAACAGAGGTTCTTACAGGATCATCTGATGGATTAGCTACTTTATGGTCTACACAAGATGGAAAGAAAATAAAAACTTTTTCTCATCAGTGCGGTGTTTCTCTAGCTGCTTTTAGTCCTGATGAACAGTCAATATTAACGGCTACATGTGAAAATGCTGTGTTGTGGTCGGTTAAATCCGGTGAAAAAATACAGACTTTTGATCCTGGTGGTTCTTTAGATTACGCTGAATTCAATAATGATGCGAGTTTGATAGTTACTGGCGCAAAAAATGAAAAGTATTCAACTTTGTGGTCTGTAGAAGATGGAAGAAAACTGTATGTATTTGAACATGATTTTGATGTCAATTATTCTTCATTCAGCTCTGATGGGCAGACCATTCTTTCATGTACTGATAACTCTGCAATAACCTGGTCTGTGAAAAACAAAAAAATATTGGATACTTTCAATCATCAAGGCGCTGTTGTGTATTGTAGATTTAATCCTGATAATGATACCTTACTAACTGCCTCAGGTGATAACACGGCCGCACTTTGGCGCATAAATTCAAAAGAAAAAATACCAATACTTAATTATCTAGAAAATCCTGGTGATGCTCTTAGTAACATAAAACCTAATAGATTTATTTTAAGCCCTGATGAAAACGATATTATTATTCAATTTGGTAGTAAAGCAATTCTTTGGTCTTTAATCCAAAGAGAAAAACTGTTTGAGTTTAATCACGAAGATCAAATCTTAGATATAGAATTCAGCCATGATGGCAAATATGTATTAACAGCATCTAAAGATTATACATGTATATTATGGTCTAGAGAAAATGGAAATAAATTACATGTATTTAACCATAAAAAAGGGGTTTTGCGTGCAGAATTTAGTCCAGATGACAATTATGTTTTAGCATATTCTCAGGATGGCTTTTATAAGTTATGGTCTACTACAGATGGAAAGTTAATAATGATATTCGATCACAATAAAGGTGATGAATTTAAATCATGGAATAGATTTGCTAATTCAGTTTATATAGCAAGTTTTATTAATAGCCCCAGGTTACAAGCTTATTTAGCAGATAAAATAGATAAATTACCTTATAGTTTTGAAAATAGAAAAGGTGATGTAAAAGTTAAATTTAGTCGGAATAAAAAATTTGTTTTAACAGAAGCCCCACTGTTTTATCGACCTAATTTATGGTCAGTCATCAATAGTAAACTTATATATCGATTTAAAGATAAGTATTATACAGCAAACCCATCGTCAGAATTTGGTGATAAAGAACCTGTGAAAGCTTCTATTGATAATAGAGACCTAATATTGTGGTCGACTCAAACAGGGCAACGCATAAAAGACTTAAATCAAGATGGCACTTTATGGAAGGCAAGATTTAGTCAAGACGAGAACTATGTCTTAACAATATCAGCTAACTCAGTGATACTGTGGTCAACTAAGACGGGAGAAAAAATAAATGTTTTCGAACACAATGGTAATGTTAAGGCCGCAAAATTTATCAATATCAATAATGGCAAATATATATTGACTTCTTCTAGTAGTGATACTGCTACTTTATGGTCTATTAGTAATAATAAGCCTTTACAAATATTTCAAAATGCAGAAGGTATTACTGATGCCATATATATTACAAGCTTGCACTCAATATTGACTACGTCATATTCTGCAGGGGGATTTTTATGGGAAGTCATACCAAGTGATATAATAAATTATGCAATTAGTAAACTACCATTAAATCGAACATGTTTAACGCCTGAAGAACGAATAAAATATGATCTTCCAGCTTTAACTAATGAACAAATAGTTGAAAGAGGTTGTTTGCATTAAAACTTAAGCATTACCAATACCATGGAATTAAACTTAAAAGGTAGCTTTAGCGGATACCCAAAATAGTTAATCAGTTAGAGGATGGTATTTTTACAAGCCGGTTATCAGAATATTTATAAACTTCTTTCTCGTTGTCGCCAAAAGGAATTGGTATTGTTATAAAAATAGTGTTTTTACTTTGTTCGAATTGGGAAGCTTCAAAGCAATTGCCAAACCATTCAGAAGCTTTAGTCCCTGCTGCGCTCAGAGAAATAATATGATAGAACCCGTGACATCCTGTTCCACCAGTATTGTTAAAAATAATTACTATATCTTCTTGATCAAGTCGAAAATGTTTTTCTGCAGTTAAAGACATCGAACTAGAAATTTCAGGCTTAAACAGTTTTCCATTGTGGTACAGTTTTTGATTTTCATCAACTTGAAGATTCCCATGATTAGTTTCGGCTATTGTTGTTAATGAAATAGCCGGTTTTGTAATAAATTTAGGTTGGTGGGCACATGTTTTGGCTGCATTTTTCATATCTTTGGGGAATTCTTCAAGTGAATAGTATTCATATCTATGATCTGTATCCTTGCCTGGATTTTTCCTGTTGCTAAGGTATTTAAATACGCATGAGCATATATCTTTATTAGCACCTTGGCTTATGCAGGAAGAAATGAAATTTTCCTTGATTTGAAGCTTATTATTAATGCTATTTAGGTTGAATAAACCACTTTGGTTAGCTACTGATTTAAAGAAACAATTTCTTTCAATAGATCTCTTAAGATATAGGCCATGGTCTTTGTCTGAATATGCGGCTACTAGTATCTCTTTCATGTCGGAGTAACTCGAAACAGAAATTGCATTTCCACTTTTAATGCATGTGATCTCCAATGGCTTGATTAAGAATGGTTTAGGCGTGTGTTTAAAACGTATAAATTTCTTATTAGCTATTAAAAATGGCATGTTGACTTGATAGCCTTCTGTGCTGTAGCTAATGGTAACAACTGAACTATCGTCAAGTTTTTCTTCGGCGCTTATGGTTAGAGCTTCAATGTATTTGTTACTACTCAGTGCATCATAAATTCCTGTATGGGTATTGATTCCTAATTGTGAAAAAGTATTGAATTTGTTATTTATATTCTCATCCAAAGCTGGATCTATAATAAGGAATGGATAGATAGATTCAAGTTTAATTTTTTTAGTATAGTTTATGGCATTATCTACAATAATATAAAAATATGATGTCCAAATAATACATGCAATAATGGTCAATCCTATAAAAAACGTGATAGTTTTTTTCATGTAATCATTCCAATGTATCAGTGGTTTGCACGGTCATTGCTTATGTTAGTAGCACTCAAGTCTAATATATGCGTGCAGTCAGGTAAAGGGTATATGAAATTTATCATAGAATGATTTTGAGTAAAATTGAGCATTTTAGTTGTTGTTGTAAATCACTATAAAAACAAACGTATATCAGCCATCAACTAAAAAAATCACCACCCACACGTTATTTTCTCGATTTTTTGCAGTTACTTCTATTAACAGCAAATCAAAACCTTACCTAAGAGGAAATAACCATGAACATACTTATGCAAACAATCGCATATATCGTTGTGATTTTATCAATTGCTATAAGCTACCAATACGAAAACCTGGCTTATACACACCTGTTAAACAAAATTGGTGCACCAGAAACAAGCTGGATCTGGGCAGTTGTAGTTGCTGCCACATTTAATCTGGGGAAGTTGGTTACTTTTAAATCAATAATCGATGCCAAATCAAAACGCATTTCATATCTGTGGAAATCATATATTGCTGTAACTCTGCTAGTGACTAATTCATTTATTTGCTCATTTGCAGTAATGAGTTTCAGTCTTGATTCGCCAATGCTCGATCAGGTTGTTCAAGAACAAAAGCAGCACCACAACGAAGCTTACCAATTAAAAGAGCAAGCGGTAATAAAAAAATACGACAGAGAAAGGGCAAACCTTGTTACCCAGTTTGAACAGGAAAGAGCTGCTATCTCTGATCAATTTCAACCTGCAATTAATAAGTATGATGCAGACCTGAAGGAAGAGAGAAAGGTTACCAATCTAATTACTGGTTCTTTTAAGGGGAGAAGATATAAAGATATTGAGCGCAAATTAACTGGTGAAAAAGACAAAATGCAAAAAGCATTTGATGCCCTGCAAATAAGACAGGATAACAAGATTGCCGCGCTAAATGACAAGCAAAACGCAGAGCTGCAAGCGTTATCTGATTCTTTTTCTGATGCTTTTAACAATCTGACTGCATCTGCAATTAAAAACAGTGGTAATGCACGGATACAAGACCCAATGTTCAGCGCTGCGGTGAATGTATTTAACGGGGTATCAGGAACAAAGATTACATACGTTGCCGTGATCATGGCTTTCTCAATCATGATGTCTTTGATTATTGAATTTGTATCATTTTCAACACTGCAATACATCAACAGACTGAATGAAAAAGAGGAACAAATACCTACAAATACTCAAAGCTCTGAACAGGAAGAAAACGTAGTTTCGCTGGAAGCTGCATAGGAGGCCATTAATAACAGTTCATAAGATCAAACTAAAACTTATAGATAATAAATAAACAGGAGACTTAATATGAGTAATCACTTACTTAGATCAAATCCAAAACTATTGGTTTCTCTTGCCCTAAGCTGTGTACTGCTTTGTATGTGTGCAGTATTCTGGTACTGGCTAACACAGCAGAATGACTATGCCTTTGGTCGGGTCACAGAAACTATTGCTTCAGAAAGCAGCTATGAAATAATCCTTTTGCATAACCCAATAACAACAGAAACAACGCCTCTAGCAATAGAGGCGGATGAAATGCTCTATATTGAAGTTGGTGATTGGTTGCTGGTTAAAAGCAGTAACGAGGTTGTTTCAGATGAACTATTTGTTGTTGATGAGGTTATTAGCAATGAGCTGATAACCTCATTAACTTCTTTGGCACCATCCCAATGGTTAGAGCAGCTTGGCAGCAATAACTATCTGGCAATTCTTATCGGTGGGCTGCTGGTGGTAGTAGCAGCCAGAAGCCTGCAGACTGTATATTCTTTGGTTCTGTCAGGTTTTCTGGTATTTACTCTATGGCACGCAGGTCATATAGCTCAAGCCCTATCGTTAATGCATATGAACGGGTACGAGCTATACCTGCTGATGGGAATTACAGGGTTATACGGCCTGTGGACAGCAATGGTATATGACAAATATATGCTTTCTTCCCGCATTATGGCTGGTATTGCAGTTTATCTATTCGGTGGACAGCTATTAGCCTGGTTTGGAATCCATAGCTCAGCTGCTGTTTATGTTTTGTTTGGAGCTGTTCTGATATCTCCGGTTTTAGTCACTTCTTTAGTGTCTGCATATCTTCTGTCCAGTGGGCTCCAGGCGAGTGTTCTAAGTAGTTATATCATCCTGTTTATCGTAACAACCATGTCCTACGGGATGCATACTCGTAATAGTTGCAACGCCTTTCTTGTTTCGCTAACCAAAGGAGCAGGGTTTCAGTTTAAGAGTTGGCTACCATCTAAATCAAAACTGGATATTCAAGGCAAAGTAACACTTGCCGAACTACTAGCAAAAAGGAGTAACAGTCATGGATAAGTTTATTTTACTAGAGGCTACTGAGCTTCCGAAGCAAATAATTGATTTGCTAAAAGGAAACGGGGTTATTGATGTTATCTCTGCACATTCCTGGCTGGAACGTGCGAAAAAGCAAACCGAACATCCTGTGTTATCTGAAGATGAGCTTGCAGTGTTAACCAATGAACTCAGCAAATTCATTCCTGCTCAGTTTCATAACCCAACCGTAGAATTGCCCCCGTTGGGGGCAATGAACACCCCAAGAGGTGAAGATGATTATGAAAATGCAGAAGAGCCATCAGGAAAAATAACAATAAATATTGAGGAGAATGGAGATGCATGAAGTAAATATACAGGCGATTGATACGCTTCAGTTCAGCTCATTAAATGAATACCAGGTTGCAAGCCTAAAAGATATGGGTGTAGTAACCTTTGGTCACTTACATGAACGTGCCATAAAAAAGCCGGAAATGCTTAAGGCATATGAGATTGATGCTTTAATTCTTAAACAGGAATGTGAGCAGCACATTAGGTTGCATGCTCCAAATCAATTTAGTTTTGCGGAAAAAACAATTATTAAGCCGCCTTATGGTTTTGTTCTGGATGCAGATAAAAACGACATCATAATGCAGCGTCGCGCAGATACAAAAGACGAAAGGATAGCTTTAGAACAAGTAGTCCAAGCATTGGAATCAGAATTACCTGCTGAGTGTATGTTGGCTAACCGAATGCAGCCTGTTAGAAATCAGGGCAATCTTGGGGCATGCACAGGGTTTGGTTCAGTTAATAGTCGTGAATATTTAGTGCAGAGTGAATTGTCCCCATGGTTTGCGTATAGGGGAACAAAATACATTGATGGTTATCCAAATGTTGAAGGTAGCTGGCAGGAGTTTGCCTTTGAGTTCATGCATCAATACGGATGTTTGGCTGAATCTGATTATAGCTATGATCAATATTTGGAATGTCATTGTATAAAACCATACTTGAAAAAGGCATCAGGTTTGAAAATTAAAGGATATATAGACCTAATGGTAGAAGATTCCACAAAAATCCCATTGATTCTAAAAGCCGCAATAAGCGGGCATTTAGTACCAGAACTAGGCCCTCAGCCAGTCTCTATTTCAGTGAAAATTTATGAATCTTTTTGCGATTGGTCAGCTTATTCTACCGGCCTTATACCGGTGCCGTTTGAAGATGAGAAACTGCAGGGAGGGCATGCTATGTGTGTTTGTGGCTATAAACAAATATATGGTATAGACTACTTTGTAGTTATCAACAGCTGGGGCGAGGAGTTTGCTCATAACAACCCGATTGGATTGCCTGGATATGCTCTAATACCAGAGGCATATATAGCAAAACAAAATATGGTTGGGGAGCTGATTATGCCGGTGGATTAATAGTATAAATAATAGAGGTAAGTATGTGGATTACAGATAATAAGCAGGTGTCCATTGGTTTGCGGTTCATAAGTAGGGTCGTAAACAAAATAAAAATGGATGAAAGGCGTTTTGATGTTCATCTATTTAGAGAGGAACTTATTCAAGGGCTTATGATTGAGCTTATGGAGAAAGAGTCCTTTGCGCAAAAGGCAGAGTTTGATGATGATATCAGGCACTATGCCTTAAGTATTTATCGTGCCAGGTATCTTGATTTGCTCGAAAAGAATGGAGTTTTTCGAACTGGAAGGAAAAGCGATAAAGAGCAAGAAGGTAAATATATTCAAATATACTTTGAATCTGTAACTACAACCGATGCAGAAGGTGATGATCAGGATAAGGTATATACAATCCTCCCATCTGACAATATGTCAGTAGATCGTGAAGTATTTCTGCAACAAATACACCGAACACTTAATGAAGTTGTTACAAGTGTTTTGACAAAAATAGAAGCCGATGATCCAGCTAAAGCAAGGTTCTTATCTCATGTGTTTTGGGATGGGGGTTTTGGGGTTTCATATCTTGAGTTGGCTAATTTAGTTGGCTTTGAAGCAAGCAATTTACCCCAGATAGTTCGCAGATTCGTAGATGGCGTTAAAACTCAGTTAGAGAAGAAAAGTCTAAATATTGATATTGAGCTTACATCTAATGAAGTGGATTTCTTGTTGGATAAAGATAATAGCTAGAGGTAAAGATTATGAACAGAAAAAATATTACCAAAGATATAATGGAGCTTCATCAGAAGCAACTTGTTGATGAGATTAGCCGTGAAGTTGAAGAAGAATTGAAGGACGGTATCCCTGAAGAGTTACTGACTCAGGCTGATAACTTAATCAAAATGGTTCAGGATAGAAAGAATAAAGAGAAAAAAGTAATACCAGTTGATTTTGGTAAGGAAAAAGCTCCTGAATTCCAGGCCGCCAACGACATGTTCTTTGAAATTGAACTTAAAGCAGCAGGTTCAGCTGAATCTAAATTAAAGTGGTATGAAGGCATTTTGCCTTTATTAAACTGGGGAATGCTGGAATTAAGTCCCAGAGATAATGATTTAAACGATGTCAGAGTTGCTATTACCCCAAACTCAGATGGTAAAGATCAATTCAAAGATATATTTGAACGTTATAGTGGCCAGGAAGTTAGATTGATGCTGGATTTTGGCGATGATGTTTATATTGAGGCTGAATTATCTGTTTCTAAAAATTTAACTTCGGTAGAAGGCGATGGCGTGATAAAAGAGGTAGAGCGCCCTGATAGTAATAAGCTTAATTTTAGGTTAAAGCCAATAAATGATGCTGAATAACAGTGAAGTGTAATCATTAATAGAAGCAGGTGGCTAACATGAAATTTTCAATATTGGCGCCAAAGTATATTGATAATACTGGCAATATACTAAAGACCAAATTTAATTTGGATAGTATATCTCAAACGAAAAATTTTGAGTTGGATGATGAAGATTCATATCTATGTAGTTCAGATTTTTCGTATGATGAGCTTTGCAGTTACATTACAACGGCAACCAGAAATGTCTGCTGCTTCAAGCATGATGACCTGAAAAAAGATCATTATATTGAAGCAGCAATTGTCCTTCCTCTTTTGATGAAGGATGCGAAGTATGTGACGAATGCGAACAGCCTCATAGTTATTCGACAAAGGGATAATGAATCACAGGTTATGGTTAAATCCAGTTCAATAAAGAAATTATTCGAGGAGATCAATTTATTGATCGAACAAGACGTTCTGAATTAAACCAATATATTCAACATTCAAGCTTAGTGTAACGGCATAATTTATGTACATTCTATTGTCCAGCGAAAAAACCTTATACAAGGTAAAAACAAGCTCATTATCGCGCCCCGGGGTCGCAACAGTAGTCACTGCTGAGCTTCATCATAAAATTCGCAGCAACTTACCTGAATTAATTACTAATGAGCAGACAGAATATGCCACAACAGCTGCAGAAGCAGCATACAGCTCTTTAAACCCTCTGGACTGGACACAGGGTTTCCATGCTGAGATAAGGTTAATACCAAATAATGATGAAAGTGTAAGCTTTGATCCGGAAAGTAATAGCTCAGGATTAGGTTATGCACTGGCCTTGGCTTTGCAGTTTAGGCGTCAACTTAACAAAGACGATAATATTGATCATGAAGTATTCGCAACAGGACGAATTCACGCCAGTGGGAATGTTTCAACAATTGGTCACTTGCCTACCAAAATAACTGCAGCTTGTAATCATGTTGAATCACTAAAGAGTGATGGCAACAAAATCAAGCGATTTTTTATATTCTATCCCAAAGCTGACCATCGTGAAGTAACTGATGAATTAGATAACCGTGTACAAGAGCTTGGAGGAAAATTAATACCAGTAACCAGGCTATCACAAGCTTTGTCTATTTTATTAGGTGATAGCTATGATGGAGTTGATGGTGACTGGAGTCCGTTCAAAGGACTTGAATCTTTCAACTATGAAGATCAAAAACGGTTTTTTGGTCGTGAACGAGCAGTTCAGCAGTTATTACAAAATTACCAAGATAGCGATGGACTATTGGTAGTAACTGGAGTTAGTGGTTCAGGCAAAAGCTCAGTTATAAAAGCAGGGCTTATACCAGAAATAGAAAAGCAGCTAACCGAAGACCAAAAGCTCAGTTGGCATGTAGTAAATCCCAAGACACATAACAGCGTAGAATCAATACTGACAGCGCTATTCAAATCTTTAAAAGAATCGTGGCAGTTTCCAGAGAAACCGGAAAATCTCGCTAAACAAGCATTAAAGCAAGCAGAGAGCATAAATCTAACCCACAACTCAGAATCGACATGCCTTTGGTTTATAGACCAGTATGAAGAGATATTTAATAACGCCCAAATACCTAGGGATCAATCTCAGCAACTAGCTCCAGTTCTTGAAAAACTGGCAAATACAATAGATGGTTTAAGAATAGTAGTATCGATCAGGGCAGAATATCTGGAAACCTTTGGCCGCCATGGAATTGATACCCACGTTTCTCAAAAGCTAAATCCAGATGAATGGAATGACGTAGTAAAAAAACAGGCGGCATATAGTGGGCTGCATTATGAAGATGATCTTGAACAACGTATTATCAATGATGCAAATGATATCGCACATGCCCTACCAGTAGTTGAATATCTGCTAGAGCAGCTATATCAAAAAGCCACACAGGAAAATGAGAGCGCAAAACTCCTAAAACAATCACACTATGAAGAACTTGGTGGGCTAAAAGGCGTAGTAGCCAACCGTGCAGAAGCAGCCATTAGTCATGCCCCGTATTTAGCCGAAACATTCTTTGATTACTTTGTAGGGCAAAATAGCGAAAAAATTGCTTACCCTCGTAGCGTTGACATTAATAGTATCCAAGAAGAACAGCCAGAGCTATACCAACTCATTCAACTCTTTATTGATGAGCAGCTAGTAATAGATTGCAGTAGTGAGCAGAAAACCAGGGTGAAGCTAGCCCATGATAGCTTATTTACAGAGTGGGGAAGGCTGAAAGAGTGGTTAGAGAACCAGCAAGAATATCTTGTTTGGCGTAGTCAGATTGACGGTAATTTTGAACTATGGCTTCAAACAATAAAGCAAAACCGCAAAAACTATATTATTAAAAATAGCGGGCTACTCAAACGAGCAAGAAGGCTCATAAAGCTTAAGAAGATACATAATCCCGAACTAATACGCTATATAAACTCCTCGGTAAGGAGCAGAAGAGTACGGGTTGCCATTATAAGTATAGCTTTTAGTGCTATGGCGACATTACTCTTAAATGAAATTTATAATCAAAATGAACAGATTATTAATAAAGATAAAACTATTCAAACTATTAGCACTAGCCTTAATGAGCACAAATCCAAAGCGTTGAAGTTGGAGATGAGTTTAAATAGAGAATTAATTGATGAAATTAGTGCCTCAGGTTTGTTTATTGAAGATCATATAGCCATTAATAATGCTGATTACATCAAGGATGTTTTGTTAAATACAAAACTAACTCCAAAAGATAAACAATCAAAGTTAAATGAACTTAGTTTTGATCCAAAAAATAAAGGATCAGCATCTGATTTATCTAAAAAGTTGGGAAAAAATGGTTTTAAAATAGACGAATCTCAAGTTAAAAATTTTCCCAGAATCTATGAAATGGTATTTAATTCACGATATATGAATCATGCTGAACAACAGGATGCGTTTAATAAAATACCAAGTATGTCGAAGGAGTCGCTAAATAGCTTATATGTTCTTCTAATTCAGGAGAGAAATGAAGTTGATGCAAAAGCCCGCAAGGAAATTGAAAAACTATCAGCTATTAGCAAGGGTATTACAAAATATAAACCTAAAACATTGGCAGGAAATACTACAGGTCAAAGTTTTGAATTAGTACAAGAGCTATTTAAGTATTCTCCCCAAAAAGCTATTGAATACTTTGAGATTAACCTACTAGAAACTTTTTCAGCTAATGAAGTTGAGTTTAAGAAAATAGAGTCTGTTATTAATAAAAAATTACTTGATGAGGAGAATAGAAGAAAGGCTGCTGATAACGAACTATTTCATACACTGATAACTAAAGGATATAAAATAAGCAAAAAAGATTTTGATGAGCATTCGTCTATATATAAATTTATACTTAATTATCGAAACTTCAGTTCTGGTCAAAAGCAATATTGGATTAACAACTATTCCAAACTGAGTTTTAAAGAACAAGGCAAATTGCATAGCATTCAGCTTAATAGCCTTTTTGAGTTTGATGAACGCAAAAAACCACCAAAAAAAGACGCAAAACAACCATTTTATGAAATCATTGGAAATTCTGATGATGTGACGCGTCAAAATATGCGTCAAATAATGGATCTACATTTCAGATACATAGATTTCAAAGTAGATAAATACTTATCGTTAGGTGAATTGCAAAACGCTATTGATCTGCTGTTAGATAGTTTGCATTTTAGTGACAAAAGCGGTGTTTATACAGTAGATCAATATGTTTATTTATGTCAAAAATTGCTAGCCATATATAGCTATATAAATGATTTTGAAGGCGCAGGTCAATTAATAGAAAATTTTTCTGAAAGATACTTAAAAAGTCAGTTATTTTCTTCAAGAGACTACTTTTATTACAAATTTAAATCTGAGCAAGTCTGGCACTATCTTCATGAAAACAGAACAATTGAAGCTGCAAGAGAAGCATATGGTACTTTGAAAGATTCTTATTATCCTGATCAGTCAATATTGTTGGTCTTGGTAACTAAATTTCTTAATCGGTATAATGCTCCTGCTTATACAAATGAATACCTAAAGCTTTTAGAATTAGGGTTTAATAAGCTAAATTCACTAAATGAAAAGGCGTTTAATGTTAGAAGAGAGAGCAATGTAGAAAAATATCTTGAAAAATTTAATGCAACAGCTAATGAAATACTCAAAGATGGTGATGAAATAGAAACCAAATTTTTAAAAGATGAGCTAAACAAGCTTAATAAGGAAATGTTAAATTTTGAGTATAAAAAGGATGAGTTTAGAGGTAAGTTATTTGAAAAACTGCTATCAGAAGTTGATGATAACATGAAATTTACCTATATGGTTTTAAATGCGAGCTTTAGAATTATAGGTGAAAATTTAACAAATATTAAACAAGGTGAGGATGGTTACATATCAGGTGGGGATCTGTTTTGCTTAAAGCAAGAGATCAAAGAAACTTTAGAAAACCTCAATTACCTTCTTGTTGATTCTAAACTAAACAAAGAAAAAACGAAGCTGTTGATGATTAAGTTTAAATCAATTTTGCAATTGGAGTTATTTACAAAGGCAGAGCAGCAACTTGAATGCAAAAATGATGTTCTGCAAGAGTCCATTTTGTCCGCTTATGACAATGGTTATCTTAGCGATGAGTTTCATCACTTTCATTTTGATGTACTCACCATTGATGAGTATGTTGGTGAAGGAGCCTCAATAGGCTCAAAGCTATATGATATAGATTTACTGGATGATAACAGCAGGGGTTGGTGGGAAGGTACTTTACCTTCTTTATTTTTTGGCACAAGAGAAGAACTTAATAGTTTTTTGGATCAACATATAAATAAAAACCACAAATTACAGGATGAGTATTTGAAAAATGTTAAGGAAGGAGTGATAAATCTAATTGAGTCTTCCAAGGCAGGAAAAGCAAATAAAGGTATTTTAAAAGATGATACTCAAATAAAAGTTGCGAAACTTTTTTTACAGACAGAACCAAAAACTACTATTGCAACCTTAGAGCCATTACTTAAAAAATATTTGTCGGTTCAGTCTAGTACCAACATAAAAGCTCGTGAATTTGATGCCGCATATGGAAACAATTTGAGAGCAGCTTATAAAATTATGGCCCAGGCTAATATAAATTTGGGTAACCTTGATAATGCAGAAAAAAACTATATTAAATTTTTAGACACAAGAGGAATCTCAGGTGAAGTAACTAAAGAAAACCTGGAAGTTGACCGTGCATTAATAGATATATATAAGCGGTCAAATAATCATTTAAAGATTATTAAAATAAGGCAGAAAATCAAAAGCCATTATGTACACGAAGCTAAAAAAGGTACTCAGAATAACAGCGCGTATGAAGAAATTACTGAAAACTTAGGCAGTTTGTCTTGGAATTATCTGCTAACAAAACAATATGACAAAGCCTATGAGTCAGCCGCTGAAGCTTTAAAAACTGATCCGTCTAAAATTTGGGTCAAAACAAATTTGGCACATGCATTATTGCTTTCAGGTAAAAAAGAACGTGCCGAAACTATTTACCTTGTAAATGCTAACCAAATACTAAACCAAGATAGGTCTTTTGGCACTGCGGTTATTGATGACTTTAAAAGACTTAAAGAGCACGGAATTTCACACCCATATATGAAAAGCATAGAGGAAAAAATCAATAACTTGATAACCCCCTAAAATACTGGATACCTTATTGTTGAAAAATCAGCAAAACGCGCTAAAACTCTAGCGCGTTAGTGACAATCAACTTATGTTCGATCTCGACTATTTCGCCGTTGATTTCCATATCACGAGCGATGGCTTCGTAATCAATGTAGTAGCGAAGGTTCTCAGGAATATCGGTAGTTTCTTCGATAAGATCCTGTGCGTAATCTCCAGTTGTACCGTAGTGCAGGCAAACATCCTCGCATCTAGCTAAAGCATCGCCTATGTTTGAAGCCAAGATCCAATAGGAAAGTAATGCGTGTTGCGTCATCTGATGAAAGTTCTTCTAGCTCTTCAAACCAGAACGAAATATCGCATTGCCCGATATATAGTGATTTTGATAGCTGACAGAGATGAGGTTCGCCATCGATAAACTGGATTTCAACTTCTTCACAGCCTTTGTGGCTAAGTTTTTCCATACCCGCTTGGTATTTCTCGATGCTATCGAAGTAGAATCCGGTATATTCTGTAGAATAAGGTTGTGCGTAAAATTCAGTCAGGTGTACTGGTCTAATGGAACCGG
>JAWSVC010000012.1:215080-216026 GCA_033852075.1 Gammaproteobacteria bacterium
CGAAAGAAATGAAGTAAAATACGGCTTCATCAAAGCTGAATCGGAGCGGTATCCGGTAGCTGTCCTATGCAGAGTCATGAAAGTAAGCTCCTCTGCGTACTATGACTGGAAAAATAGACCTGCAAAGATTATTGGCTTCCAGGAATTTATGCTCTATCTTCGTTGCAAATCCCTGTTTAAGAATAGCAGGGAAAGCCTTGGCTCAAGGCAAATGGCAAAGAAGCTACGTGAAGAAGGCTTTACTATTGGTCGTTACAAAACCAGAACTATCATGCGCCAACTAGGGCTAAAAGTAGTTCAAAGAGTTGCTTACAAGGTTACGACCAATAGTAAGCATAACAACGCTATTGCTGACAATCTGCTTGAGCAGCAGTTTAATCCGCCTCGTCCAAATATGGTTTGGGCAGGCGATATTACATATTTGCGCACAGCAGAAGGCTGGCTATACCTGGCTGTAGTGATGGATTTGTATTCCAGAAAAATTATCGGATGGGCCATGGGTAAACGCATAAATCAGAATCTAGTATGTCGTGCCATGCAAATGGCTATAAATCTTAGAAACCCTGATGATGATTTGATATTCCATAGCGATCGAGGGTCACAGTATTCAAGCAGGATGTTTAGAAAGCTGCTTAAGCAGAATAATATACAGCCATCCATGAGCGGTCGAGGCGCTTGCTGGGATAATGCTGTTGTTGAGAGATTTTTTGGTAGCTTAAAGAATGAATGGCTAATAAAAGTTGTTCATTTAACCAGAGAAACCATGAAGAAAGATGTAGAGGATTATATTAGATATTATAACCATGACAGGTTGCATACAGCTAATGGCGGTTTGTCACCTGTTAAATTTGAAATGTGCGTTAACAAAGTGTCCGGTTGGACTTGACCAGAACAATGTGGGTTGGATTGGGAAAAAAGCGCCTTGTAGTTATTACTCTGATGATGG
>JAWSVC010000013.1:0-298 GCA_033852075.1 Gammaproteobacteria bacterium
TTGGTGACGATGCCGATGCCGATGACGATAACGACGGTGTAGAAGATAGCAGTGATGCATTCCCTTCCGACTCGTCAGAGCAATATGACTTCGATGAAGATGGTATTGGTAACAATGCCGATGCCGATGACGATAACGACGGTGTAGAAGATAGCAGTGATGCATTCCCTTACGACTCTTCAGAGCAATATGACTTCGATGAAGATGGTATTGGTAACAATGCCGATGCCGATGACGACAACGACGGTGTAGAAGATATCAACGATGCATTCCCTTACGATCCTTCTGAGCAATATGA
>JAWSVC010000013.1:431-107260 GCA_033852075.1 Gammaproteobacteria bacterium
CTGGTGATGACACTGGTGATGATGTAGATACAGGTGAACAAACTGGAGACTCAGGAAGCTCTGGCGGTGGTGGTTCTACTGGATTTACTCTTCTATTATTACTAGGTTTGGGATTATTTAGAAAAAGAAAATAATTAATTATTCAAAATGCTCTATACAAAGCCCTCAAAGATATTGGGGGCTTTTTTATATAAGCATTCCCTATTTTCCCATTTATTAAATTCATAGCCCTTTTAATTCCATAATAATTTTAATAGCATTATTTATATATCTAAGGACAAAATACTTATAACCAATAAATATAACTAAATCGGGCTAAGAAAATGAAACGGACTTTTTCTACATCAATAATTTATTTATTCTTTCTATTAACTTTTGTTGCTTGTGGAAGCTCGACATCATCTTCAACCGATGATGTCGGAAATAACACGGGTAATTCCCAAGAACAAAGTGATGATGAAGAAACAACACTCTCAATATCACAATACGGCATAACCTGGAATTTTGATGAACCAGTCCAATATGGCCAATTTGTTAATGGAGATTACTGGGTAATAGGTCCTGTAACCGTTACTTCAATATCACCTGCTCCGGCTGATGAACATATTATCGGCAGCCAATCCTGTGAAGCTGACAATACGGATACCTGCACAGAATTTGACTACATAGATGGTGACGTAAGCTATCCTACATACGCAAAAAGCTGCAACAACAATATTTGCGAATATAGCAGATATACTAATGGTTCAATGGTTAATCCACTAGCCAATAATGATCATGGATACGATAGCAGAGTCAGTGGTTTTAGCGATTCAAACAAAATACAATTACCTATTAATTTAACAGCTAATTCATCACTTGTTTCAACCATAAGCTGGCTTATTGATGATTGTACAAAAGGAACTACCGACTGCTTTAATGCACTTTATAGAAGAATACCTCAAACAATCAGGCCAACATTAAAAGTGGCTGCGGTATTAACTGTTCTTTCAGAAATACCACCAGAAGATGCATTCAGACCCCCATATAGTGGAAACGAAAAAACCATCTATAGAATATCACAAATAAATCGTAATTTATTGCCAAACCTTCCTGCTGATGAAGAAACCGTTTCACAACTTAAAGCCGCTTATAGTGACTTATCGACAACAGAAGAAATAATTGCTCGCTATAATAATTTATTTTCAAAACCATGGCTCGACCATCAATCTGAATGGGTTGGATCATACCTGCACCCAACTCAAAATATGGCAGAATATGGCAGAGATATCTCTATAGACGTATCTGAAGCAGGTTTATTGTTAATGCTCGATATTGAAAATGATGAACTTCTTACGAACTATATTCAAGTTGGTATAGATCTTTTCGGAATTGCTGAAAATGGAGGGTATTGGGGTACAGTTGGAGGAGGCCATGGAGTCGGTAGAAAATGGCCTATCTTATTTGCAGGCATGTTACTTGAAGATGAACAGATGTCAGACATGATGCGAAATACCGGAACAGTAGTCCCTGGAGAGACCATATTTCAAGAAGACTGCCAAACATTTACAATTACACAAGAAGATATAGACAGGTATCCTTATGATGAATCTGTAGACTACACTCCAGGACCTGAGGCAAATGATTCAGTGATCTGGCATGGTATTAAACAAGAGCAGCTTGGCACCCCAGGCTGGGGTGCAAGACATTGCAGTCAACCGGATAATGACCATGATAGCAGAGGTTATCAGATATGTTGCACATCCCATACTTATGTTGGACAAGCTCTATCTGCGCATTTAATGAGTGCTGAAGAACTTTGGGGACATGATCCGTTTTTCAATTATGTTGATAGCTGGGTAGAATCAGGCAATCCTGGATATAGCGAAGATGAATCACTATATCGTTACAATATATACACCTATGGTAATTCTTTCATAAGATATATGTGGGAAAGGTATAGATAATTTTGCCATGCTTATGTTGTAGCAACTAATGCCATAAAGGCTTAAAACATCGCATAGAACACTAGGGTTTAATAACTATTGGAGTCCCATCATCAACGGACTCCCAAATTTCATACATCTCGTGATTTAATACCGCTATACATCCATCGGTCCAGTCATGTTGCAACTTGATATATTGCTGCCATGATAACCAATTCGGCTGACCGTGAATCATGATATTTTTTCCTGCTGAAACTCCACGCTTTTTTGCGTTTGCCAGATCATGTCTATTCGGATACGAAACATGTAACGATAGAAAATAGCTACTATTGGGGTTTCTCCAATCAAGGGTGTATTCACCTTCTGGAGTTCTGGAATCACCTTCCTTTTGCTTATGACCTATTGGATTACCTCCAAGATGAATATGATACGATTTTATCTTTTGATCATCAGCGTAAAGGGTTAATATGCGTTTGGCTTTTTGCACTACAACCTTGTCTGCTTTAGGTAATGGAGTATAAGTTATTTCATAAGGTTCATTTGCCCATAACCAACCAGCAAAGGATATTAATATAATTATAAAAACTAAGATAATTTTTTTTATCACTTTTGATCGCCATGACTTCCTTTCAACTAAAACTTGAGACTGCATTCTCTTATCGGAGTTCAATCATACGCGCAATTACAAATCTTTATTATTAAGATAAAAATGTAAGAAACAAAAATACAATTGGATGCGTGCAAATAATAATTATTAAATTAGTTTATAAATCATCGATTATAAGTTTATTCATCCGACACTTTTTTTCTCTCTTGTATTTTTAAGGTGTGCTCATTCTCTAGATATATTTTCTTCGCACAATCATCACAAAAAGTTGTAATAAATTCAGCAATATTTTGCCCTTCAAAATATTCCTCAATCGACTGCCAATATCCCTCGTCATTATGAATTTTTTTACATGCAGCGCATATTGGCAATAAACTTCTAAGGGTCTTTATCTCAATATGAGTGCTAACTCTTGCAAGCAGCTCATCTTTATTAAATGGTTTAGTAATATAGTCAACACCACCAACCTTAAAACCTTTTACAATATCTTCAGTATTTGCGCATCCCGTAATAAAAATTACTGGTATATGCTTTGTCTTTAAATTACTTTTTAATTCCTGACAAACCTCAAAACCATCCATACCAGGCATCATGACATCCAGTAATATCAGGTCAGGAAATTTTTCTTTAATTTGCATAAATGCATGATTAGCATCTGAAGCGGAAGTTACTTCATAACCATTAACCGACAATAGCTCCTCGAGCATAATTTCATTTGTAGGATTATCTTCAACGATTAAAATCAGCTTTTTTTTAGTATTCATTTTTTACCATCTTTCAGCATAATGCTGATATTGATTTATAACCAACTACATGCAAAACGCTACATTTGTTTTGTTATTGATTTAATATAAGTATAGACAAATAATTAACTCATTAGATATTCAGATTTTCTTTAATCATTTTGTATCTGAAAAACCGATTTTAGATAAGTCAAATATCCATCGTCCTTACACATCAATTTACCCGGTGAATCACTAATCTTTGCAACTGGTTGCCCATTACAGCGGGTCATCTTAATTACAATCTGCAAAGGTTGATAACCCAGATCATTTGTCAAATTAGTCCCGATACCAAAAGCAACATTACAGCGTTCATGAAAACAATCATATATCCTAAGAGCTAAAGGAAAATCCAAGCTATCACTAAATATCATCCTCTTTGTCTTTGGATCTATATGTAATTTTTCATAGTGTTCAATTAATTTTTCGCCCCATTCAAATGGATCACCAGAATCCTGTCTTGCTCCATCAAATAATTTTGAAAAATAAAGATCAAAATCATTTAGAAATGCATCAAAACCGACAACGTCAGACAAAGCGATTCCCAAATCACCACGATATTCCTGAGCCCAGGTTTCAAGTGCAAACTTTTGTGAATCTCTTAAACGCGGACCTAAGGCCTGTGCTGCCTGCAAAAACTCATGGGCCATTGTGCCAATTGGAGTTAACCCATATTTTTTTGCCAAATATAGATTACTTGTTCCAGAAAGATTTTTTGCAAGATGCTCTTTTAAAATTACAACAACCTTTTCCTGCCAATCTCTGGAGAACCTTCTTCTTGTACCAAAATCTGACAAAATAAAGCCAGAACTATCGTGGTGTGATTTAACTAAATCTATCTTATCGTATAAACGACGTTCCCCTTCGGAATAATCAGGATCATAATGCTGGTCGGCAAAATATATCTGATTAACAATAGCCAATACCGGTACTTCAAACATAATGGTATGCAGCCATGGCCCCTGAATAACAATTTCCAGCTCATCATTTACTGATACGTTTATATAATCTCTATTTAGCTGAAACAGGCGCAGAAACTCAACAAAATCATCTTTGATAAAACGAAGTCCACGAAGATATTCAAGCTCATCACTAGTAAACCTTAATTTACATAGTTCATCTAGTTCAGCATTAATAGCATCAACATACTCTCTAAGATCAACTCCTTCATTCCTGCATTTAAACCTATACTCGACATTGGCCTGAGGAAAATGATGCAAAACAACTTGCATCATAGTGAACTTATAAAGATCTGTATCTAACAGGGATTCGATTATCATGCTAAATTCTCAACTTCAATATGTTGTGCCGTAGAAACAAACCTTGCACCAGCGGATTTCATTTCGTCTATTGCCTGTTTAGTTGTATCTTCAGCAATACCCCGACAACCACCAAGGTTTACGACAACATCAAAACCAGCTCCTAATAACTGTAATACCGTTGTTTTTACACAATAATCTGTAGCCAATCCTCCTGCAACAACTGTTTTGATTCCATTTGATTGCAGAAATTCGATAACGCCGGTACTCATCTTACCTGCAAGGTCGTGATAACAAGCCCCATATGGATGCATATTGGGTTCTATACCCTTCCAGACAAAAAAGTCATATCCAGTCACATCAGGAAGACCTTGTATTAATTCAAAACCTTTAGTTCCTGGAACGGCATGTTCAACCCAGCGAATATCGGCATTAGGTTCATTTTCCACTGGTGAAAACTGAGGATTGTCATCTGTTGCTACCCACACAGCTTGTGGACTATGAGCGTCTTTTGACCCAACTCTAATACTTGCCCTACGCGCCTGTTTATTGAGCTCATCTGCAATTTTATCACCATCCGGAACTGGTAATTCATTAGGACAAACCGGGGTAAATGTATTTTGAGCATCAATATCAAAGCTAGCTACTACTTTAATATCATTTAATTCAACAATGTTTTTTTCATATAACTGCATGACGTTCTCCATTAACCTTCCCCATTGTTAAACCTCTTCTAAGCATAGTCCATAGATTGCAATCATATTGAAACAGTTGTTGCATAAATTCAATATCTTGTTAATTACACGAGAATTTACATAACAACACGTATATTAGATATTGGTTATTTACTTCACTTCACCAACCAAGTGTGATAGACTTCACAAAATTCAAGGCAAGAAGCTGCTTGGGGCACAAAGCAGACTATCAGGACGATAGAAAAACAGGATAGAAAAATATCCACATAAAAAGGTTCTGACATAATTGGGGGCTAAATAGTAAACACTCCTTATTAATTTTTTCAGAAAAATACAGTTATTCCAGTTTTAATAAACATTGCTTCACCAATAACCAACTGAATAGTAAGCAAATAAAATCCACGGGAAACTAAAATGAAAGTTAGTGTTTTAAAGAAAACCATCACCGCTGGTCTTTTGACCATATTATCATTTTCTGCACATGCAGAGCTTAATAAGCTAACCGAAGTAACTGACTTTGGCTCCAATCCAGGCTCTCTAAAGATGTACAAATATGTACCAGAAAACGTGAAATCACCCACCCCAATGGTAGTTGCAATTCATGCTTGTACACAAAACGCAGAGATGTATAACGATGAAAATGACTGGGCATTAATGGCTGATCGTTACGGTTTCATTGTCATGTTTCCTGAAACAAACACCTCCAACCAAGCTCGTGGTTGTTTTACCTGGTATGAACCATCTGATTACAACAGAGGCAAAGGTGAAGCACTATCAATAACCAATATGGTTACTAAAATGAAGGCTGAACATAACATTGATGATAATCAGGTTTTTGTTACCGGTCTTTCTGCTGGTGCTTGTATGGCAGCTAATATGATTGCTTCGTACCCTGATGTTTTTAAGGGCGCAGCCATACATGCAGGGGTTCCATATGGTTCTGCTACCAGCCTTATAGAAGGTATGAATTTATATGATGGTGCATTCTATGACAAAACACCTGAAGAATGGGGAGACCTGTTTAGAGGAGCGCATGAGGATAGCGGTTATACCGGCCCTATGCCAAAAATCAGCATCATCTTTGGAACTGCTGACCACCGTTTTAACCCTCAGTGGGCATTCGAGCAGTTAGAAGGATATTTTAATATTCATGGCATTGATGGGACTCCTGATGAGGGAACCCCTTATGCCTTTAGAAAATCAGAACACTATACCTGGAGCAATGCAGAAGGCGAACAGGTTATTGAAATGTGGCATATGACCGACATGCTTCATGTTCAAACAGTTGACCCATGCGAAGAAGAAAACCCTGCTAATTGCGACGTTGATAAAGGTGGTCACTTATATTCAACTGACGATGGCGAAAGATTTGAGCACACTGAAGACTGGGATTTATGGGGCAGCTACTACTCTGCCAAATTCTTTGGGATTGTAGATGATGAACCAAAGCCTCTTAGTGTAAACATTACCGCTCCAAAAGATGGTGCAACCGTAGCAGACACTATTATAGTTACTGCAAATGCTGCCAGCGATAACGAAGACGTATCAAGCGTTGAGTTTTACACTAATGACAATACCAATGCTGAGTGTATAGATACAGAAGCTCCATATGAATGTGCTATCGATACAACTTTATTCGTTGATGGAGACCTTGCAATCACGGCCAAGGCATATGCGATCACCGAAGAAGCAGAAGATACGGTAAATGTAACTGTACAAAATATCGTTCCTATATGTCAGGACTGGGAAGCTACTGTAAGTGCTCATGAAACAGCTGGACGTGCATATTCTGAAACAACAACAGAAGGTGAAACCTGCTGGGGATCTTTCTGCTATGGCGGCACTGAAGTAACAAGATGGTACGCAGTAGGTTCAAATGAAGACCTTGGCACCAGCGGCAGTGAAACAATATCTCTTAAAGAAGAAACTCAAGGCATATTTGAGCAAGGCACCTGTCCTGACGAAGATACTGTTGCTCCGGTAATCACTCTAGTTGGTGATGTTGAAATCACTATATACAAAGGTCAGGCATACTCTGATGCTGGCGCCACTGCCACAGATAATGTAGATGGAGACATCACTACAAACATTACCGTTACCGGATCTGTTAACACAGCTGTTGTTGGCACATACGAACTTACCTACAGTGTTAGCGATGCTGCTGGTAATGCTGCTGATGAAGTAACAAGAACTGTTACTGTTATTGCTGACACTATTGCACCAGAGATAACTCTAAATGGAGATTCATCAATCAGTGTTGACCTGAATGGTACCTTCACTGATCCAGGCGCTACTGCTTTAGATAACCTAGATGGTGACATCTCTGCTAATATCGTTGTTACCGGAAGCGTGGATACCTCAACATCTGGTACCTACGAACTTAAATACAATGTAAGTGATGCGGCAGGCAATGCTGCTACAGAAGTTATAAGAACTATTACCGTTGCAGCAGATACTGTAGCACCAGTAATTACTATTCTTGGTCATAACCCAATGTCAATCTGGCAAAATGACCCGTTTGAAGATCCAGGCGCTACCGCAACCGATAACGTAGATGGTGATATAACAGCTAATATCGTAGTAACCGGTTCCGTTGATAACACAACGGCAGGTACTTACACCCTGACTTACACCGTATCTGACACTGCTGGTAACGAAGCAGTTAAAACAAGAGACGTATATGTTTCAGCTGATTCTTCCAAACCAAGCCTGGTTCTTGAAGGTGATGCAGAAATAACTATCTACGTTGGTGAAACCTTTATTGATCCAGGAGCAACCTCTATTGATAACAGAGACGGTAATATCAGCGCAAACATTATTGTTAGCGGCACTGTTGATAACGAAACTGCCGGAACATACGAACTTGTCTACAACGTGAGTGATGCTGCCGGAAATTCTGCTACTCCTGTAACCAGAACAGTACACGTTATCGCAGATACAATAGCCCCTGTAATCACTATCATTGGCAGCAACACAATCACATTGAATGCAGGTCAGGCTTATAATGAACAAGGTGCGACTGCTACTGATAACAAAGATGGTGACGTTTCTGCAAATATCATAATCGACAGTAACGTTGATACAGAAACTGAAGGCACATATCAAGTTACCTATAACGTAAGCGATGTTGCTGGCAATCAGGCAGAAGAAGTTGTAAGAACTGTTATTGTTAATCCTGCAATAACCTGTACCGATTACACCGACACTGCAGAAAACCACGAAACTGCTGGTCGTGCATACTCTGAAACTACTACAGAAGGAGAAACCTGTTATGGTAGTTTCTGCTGGGGTGGAACAGAGGTAACAACCTGGTATGCCGTAGGTTCTGATGATGATATGGGTACTAGCGGCAGTTCTACTGTTACTCTAAAAGAGATCGAAGGTGGCTATACAGTTGGTGAATGCCCTGCCGAGCCAACAGCTCCTGTAGTTGAATCTTTCGATGTTGTTACGCTTGATTACTATAAGGCAGTTATCACCGGTGTTGCATCTGATGCCGATGGCGATATTGATCGTGTAGTACTTGGTCTTGGCGCAGTAACCGGATTTAATTGTGAAGGCACCACTAATTTCACCTGTACCCTCAACTGGGATGATTACGGCTTCCAAGTAGGAGGAGAAATTTCAGTATCAGTAGCTGCTTACGATACACGTGATGAAATTTCTAATATTGAAACAACCCTAATAACCAGACCAGAATCACAAGCTCCGGTTATCAGCAATATTCAACAGTCACTATCTGGATCTATGTTAACCGTTACTCTAACAGTAAACGATATTGAAGGTGATATAGATCTGGTTAAGCTGGTAAGAATTGATGACATGGGCGGCATTGATTGCGAAAATACCGCCGGTAACGAATATAGCTGTTCAGCTGACCTTATTGGCACAACCTATGCCACAATGGTATTTAAGGCAATGGCATTAGACCTTACCGAAAATTTAACTGAATCTGAAGAGTTTACTGTTGAATGGTATGGCGAAGTGGAATCATGTTTCACAGCAACCAACAGCGAACACGCAAGTGCTGGTCGCGCTGAAGAAAGATATGGAATCCTTTACTATGCGCTTGGTTCAGGTAGCTATCTAGGTCAATCAAGTGATACAACTTCACTTGAAGAAACATCTGATGGCATCTGGGAAAGTGTAAGCAGTTGTAATTAACTCTTATTAACTGCCAAACAACAACTAGTTATCAAAACAAGCCCTTTCATATTTGATGAAGGGGCTTTTTTATTGAACAATCATACATCTAAACTATTCTCAATATATATACTCATTAAAAATTTGAGGTTGTAATGGAAGACGATAATAAACCAACCATGATGATTGCCGAAGATGAAAATATCATCCGCATGCTCTTAAAAGCAGTTGCCAAAGAAGCTGGTTTTGAAGTTATAGCTGAGGCAGAAAATGGCCGTGAAGCAGTAGATATCTTTCGTGTAACCAAACCTGATATTTGCCTAATGGATATCAACATGCCCAAATTAACCGGGCTTGAGGCATTACAAAAGATTCGTGAAACTAATCCTGACGCTTGCATAATTATGCTTACTTCCGTAGCTGATATGGACTCTGTTCGCAAGGCAATTGAATATGGTGCTGCCAATTACATACTAAAAGATACTCCGGTTGAAGAAATGGGACAAATGGTCCAAAACACATGGAACAACTATAGTAACTAACTTTAGGAAAAAGCAATGAGAGAGCGCTATAACCTTAATGAATTATTGGCTGAAATTAAGAAAGAAAAAGGAATTGACTTAGCTCCACCAAAAAACACCTTGGTATCTCAACAAGGGATTCAAGAAATGTTTGCCCAAAAAAAACAACTTGGTGCCAGCACATTAGGCAAGAAGACATTAAATGATCTCAAAAAAGAGATTGGAGAAGACGATGAGAAATAACCCTCACTTCTTTGAATTGCTTGTTGAAGAATCTGTAATAACTGAGGAAGATGCTGAAAGGCTTAAGGAAAAGTATAATAATGATGCTATTGAAGTATTAAACCACTTATTAAAAAGTGGAGCAAAAGATAGAGATTTTTTAGGTAAAATTTGGGCAGACACATTTAATCTTTCGTACGTTAATCTTGAAAAAACCATCTTTGTTGCAAGGGCAATTGAAAAAATTCCTGAAGAATTTGCTCGTGAACATAATATGATCCCAATTTACATGTTTGAAAATGTTGTAACGGTTGCAATGGCAAACCCAATAGATGAGAAAGTAAGGCGTGAAGCTGAAATACTCGCAGATAGCCCTATAAGCCCGGTATTTTCATTCTCAGACGAAATTGAAGACGCAATAGACATCCAATACCACACCAAAGACTCATTAAATGAATTAATTGGCAAGATTTCAAGTAACTCTCTGTTCAAATCAACCGGCAAAATTACCGCCGAACAGATGCACAAACTTGCCGGAGACCAAGCCAATGTAGAGTTGGCTCGCAGCCTTATGCTAATGGCCATGAAAGAAAAGGCCAGCGATATTCATATCGATCCTCAAGAAGATATAGTATTTATCCGTTTTAGAATCGACGGAGTTTTACATGATAGACTAAAACTAGATAAAACATTGCATGCACCATTAATAACCAGATTAAAAGTTCTTTCAGATTTGGACATTACCGAAAGGCGTCGTCCTCAGGATGGCCGAGTCAGACTGGAGATGAAAAATAAAATCATAGATTTTCGCATATCCTGTATGCCGACCATCTATGGGGAAAAGATCGTTCTAAGGGCTTTAGGCCAAATAATAGCGCATGAAATTCCAGATATTTCGGAACTGGAATTATCAAATGAAAACTATAATGTTATTAAAGATGTAGTTGATACCCCAAATGGAATTTTCTTTGTAACCGGCCCTACAGGATCTGGAAAAACAACCACCCTTTTCTCTGTTTTAAAATATCTCAATAAACCTGGGGTAAATGTTATGACAGTTGAAGACCCTGTGGAATATCGTCTCCCCAGAGTAAATCAGGTACAAGTAAATTCAGCTATTGGTTTTGATTTTTCTAAAGCTCTAAGATCATTCTTACGACAGGATCCAGATGTAATCCTTATTGGTGAAATCCGTGACTTAGAAACTGCAAAGATTGCATCACAAGCTGCCTTAACCGGCCACTTGGTATTAGCCTCAATTCACACCAATAGCGCTCTTCAAGCAGTAACCAGACTAATTGAGATTGGTGTAGAGCCATTTTTAGTTGCACCATCAATTATCGGGGTAATGGCACAACGCCTGGTGCGTAGAATCTGCCCTCACTGCAAAGAGGAATACGAACTAACTCCTGAAGAGATAAATCGCTATTTTATCTGGGATGGTAAAACACCAGTTAAGTTTTACCGCGGCAAAGGGTGTATCGACTGCTTCCATACAGGATACTCAGGCCGTATTGCCATCCAAGAAATCTTTATTATCAACGAAGAAATAAGGGCAATGGTAGCTGAAGAAGCTTCAATACTAGAAATAAATAAAGCAGCACGTAACCAGGGATTTAAAACTATGCGCTATGATGGTTTTAAAAAGGTTCTAATGGGACTTACAACTATTGATGAAATTGAGCGAGTAACCGCAGCGGATCATTAATCCCAACCAGGTAAAGCCCTTGTTATAAAGCCATTTTCATCTACGCATAATTATACTGTAGCATTTACTACAATGCGCAGCGTTTACTACATTTTGTAGCATTTACTACAAGCGATCCTCAATATCCCTATCCATGTAAGAAAAATAACAACCTTATAAAACAACCTATTAGATTACTTCTGTTTGTTGGCATAATCGTTGCAATCTCGTTAACTATCCTATTTAAAAATGTATATCAATCAGTTAAATTGAGGTAACCCAGCATGAATTTAGTCAATAATTCCGAAGAACTTAATCAAAATAATATCTATACAATTTTAAAAGATTGTTTATACACAGAAGCATCAAAGGCCAATATTCTAGACAGTCAGATCTCAATTAACTGCAAAGTGCTAACAGCAATGGAGGCCATAGGTGACCCTGAACATAAAGACTACCCTATCCTTACCGGCAAAGAATCCATGGTTGAAGCCGAATTTATGGGCGAAAAAGGTCAGGCATTTGCAGATGATTTTGAGAACATCCAGTATTCCATCAACGAATTAATAAACCTAAATTTGGACAGCAATAAAAAAAGGGCAAGTTTTATTGCCGCATATAACGCAATATTTCGCCATCTAGGCCTATGCGGAAAAACCATCCATTGCAGAGATGAAGAACCAGTAAGCTGCGCAGAGAAACTTCATAACGACATTCCTTTGGGAACAAAGGTTTTATTAATTGGTTATCAACCAAGATTTCTGGAATACCTTGCTGGCAAATATGAAGTCCGCATAGTTGATCTGGATGAAGATAATATTGGTCATAACAGATTTGGAGTAATGGTTGAACCACCAGAAGCTACAGATGAGGCAATGGACTGGTGTGATCTAATTTTTGCAACAGGATCAACCATTGTTAATGGCTCAATCATTAAGTTTATAAATAGCGATAAACCTGCACTTTTCTATGGCACCTCAATTGCTGGCCCGGCAATATCTCTTAATTTGTCAACCTACTGTCAAAACGGCCATTAGATCGTCAAATTGACCAAACCAATTCTCTTTGGAGTTTTTTATGCCAAACGAAAAAGCAAACCTAACATTTCGTTCAGGTGTTCTTATTGCCGTAGCAGTAATAGTAATCGGTATTTTTTTATATGTAAAAATATCTAGCTCTTCAACTAATAAAAAAACTGAATTGTTAATACTTTCCGGTGCCGGACTTATTAAACCTATGGAAGAGATCGCCAAAGAATTTGCGAACAAAAACAATGTGATTATTAACGTAAAATATGGTGGGTCCGGAGAGCTAATGGGACAACTATCACTAGGGCAAGCCGGAGATATATTTATTCCCGGTGCAGAAAAATATGTATACGATGCCGACAAAAACGGCTGGATAAAAAAACACACAATAACCAAACTTGTTAAACATATTCCAGTCATTGCAATACCATACGATAATCCAAAAAACATTAATAATATTAATGATCTTGGATCCGAAGGTATCTCCCTGGCTTTAGGCGATGAAAACGCATGCGCTATAGGGAAAATATCCAAAAAAATCATTAAAAAAAGCTGGGTTAAAGAACAGATAAAGACCAATACAAAAGTCTATGCACCCACAGTTAATCAGCTACTCATGTATGTTGTTATGAAGCAGGTTGATGCCACAATAATTTGGAAAGACATGCTCACATGGGCTGAAAGTCATCAATCATTAAAATCCATAGAAATTGATCCATCACTAAATATAATCAAAACCATTGCAGCAGGAGTAACAACGTACAGCAAACATCAAAAGCTATCAGAACAAATGGTTGATTTCATGAAATCTCCAGAAGGATTAAAAATCTGGGAGAAATGGGGATTTGAGCCGTGAATTTAAAAAAATGCCTATCGATTTTTACAATTCTATTTGCTGTGATTATTGCACTAGCAATACTATCACTTTTTACCCAATCCGGATCAAAAGGGATAACCGATTACCTATTTAATGAAGAAATCCAATATTCTTTAATGCTATCTTTGTTAACGGGCTGTATTTCCACAACCCTAGTGATAATTACTGCTATACCAATTGCTTATTTTTTTGCCAGATACCTAATCCCCGGACAAAAGATAATCAAAACCATTTTATTTTTGCCTATGGCATTTCCAGAAATTGTATTAGGGCTTTGTCTGCTTCTGCTATTCGGACATCCATTAGTAAAAGAATGGTTATCGGTTTTCGGTATAGAAATTACCTTTTCCAAAACAGGAATAGTAGTAGCACAGTTCTTCACCGCATTACCTTACGCAATAAGCACTATTACAACTGTGTTCTCAGAAATTGACCTCCAGCAGGAATTAGTATCTCGCAGCCTTGGATATTCACAACTTAATACTATAAGACACATCACCCTTCCATTGGCAAAAAAAGGGATAGCCGCAGCAACAACCATTGTATTTGCTCGTTGTGTTGGAGCGTTCGGCTCAGTTCTTATCCTAGCGGGAGGAAGCAGAATGAATGCAGAAACCCTACCAATTTCACTTTATCTAAATTTATCTTACGGGAATATGGATATGGCAATAACATCCGGGTTAATGCTAGTTATTATCGCATTTGCAGGACTGTTCATTATAGAAATAATTGAAGGAAATATAGGACATTCAATCACAGATAAAAATCCCGACACAAGATGGAATGTATAGATATGAATAACGAATATTTAATCCTGAAAAATATTTCTCTAAAACTTAATGAGTTTATGCTTGATGATATAAACCTATCCATTAATAAAGGACAATATCATATTCTTCTCGGCCCATCCGGCAGTGGCAAATCATCATTATTAAAATCTATTCTTGGTTTTTACAAAATAAATAATGGATCAATATGGTGTGGCGACAAAAATATCACCAAGAAATCCCCTGAAAAAAGAAGGATCGGATATGTACCACAAAACTTTGCACTCTTCTCTCATATGACCGTAGAAGAAAATATTAAATACGGAATCAAAATGACAAATTTATCTGCACACGAATCAGATAAATACTTTAAAAGACTCATAGGCATTCTTGGTATAGAACACCTTCTATCAAGAAAGACTCATAATCTATCCGGCGGCGAAAAACAAAAGGTTGCTCTTGGCAGAGCGCTAGGCATGAAACCAGAGATAATTCTACTGGACGAACCATTTTCAGCCATAGATGAAAATTGTAAAAGAATATTATGGTATGAGCTAAAACAGATTATGGAAGAGTTTAATATAACGACTCTCCACATCACCCATAATCTAGAGGAAGCAGAAACCCTTGGAGACAACCTGTCATTGATGATAAATGGCAAGATTATTCAAACCAACGATAAGATAAATTTCTTCAGATACCCCATAAATGAACAAGCTGCCAGATATTTAAATTACCGAAATATTTTTAAAGGCAAAATAAATTCTGCTAATCCTAATTCAATAATAATAAACAATAATTTTATCCTACAAGTTAACGGCTCAATACCAAATAGCAACGAAGTCACTGTTTGCATAAGTCCTTTAAATATCAGAATAATTGATGATAACAACCATTCTGATGATACCACCTACTCTAACCAGTTTTATGGCTTAATAGTCAATTCACTTCAACTACTTGAATACAACCTTCTTTGGTTTCGTATCAAGGGGAGTAATCAACAATATGACCTCGAAATTAAATGTCCCGGATATTCAGACCAACTTGCAAACATGTACATAGGCAAAAAAGTCAGAATAGGTTTACGGGAACCAGATATTCTTTGCTACACATAACTCAAGCATAAGTTCTCAACAGTTTTATTTGTGTAGCAGACACCTGAATCTTCGCAGTGAAGCAATGATTATGGATACCTTGTTCTTAGCATTAAGAACAAGCAAACATTATTGCAAGGGGTACCTTTGCGCCAATGTTTCAAGGATGAGTTTATTTTCCTTATTTTATTGGAGTATATACGCATGAAAAAAGCACATTACATTTTGATTAGTCTGATTACCTTTCTTTTTCTTCCTTATTCAGAGATTGTTATAGCCGGAGGGCCTCAGCTTTATGGTAAGGCAAATATATCAATTGCAGCGCTAGAGGATTCAGCTGGCAACGCAATAGTAATGGACAGTAATACATCGTTTATCGGGGTTAAAGGCACAATAGATGCCGAGAAACTAACAATAACCTATAAATACGAGCTTGGAATAAATATAACCGACAATTCCAAAAGTTCTGAAGATCATATTGTTGGGTACAACCAGTATGTCGGATTAAAAAATGAACTAGGCGAAATCAGAATCGGCAGGCATGACACTATTTTCACGACAAACTAATCATATTTCAAATATCATTATGGTTCTTTAAATGGTTGTGGTTCTTTAGATAAAATAAAGAGCCACATATTTCCAAAGATCTAATAATCACATCGCATAGACATTTTCTAACAAAAACCAAATCTGTATAACTAGTCTAATAAAACGCACAAACCACGATTAGCATTGGTTTCAATCACTTACGCAAACAACAAAATGTGAACTGCGTCACAAAATTCTTTAAATTTTAACATTTAAATGTTATATTTATCTACTTAATTAATTACTAATTTACTTTTATCTATCTACTTTTCAAAGAGATAGCAAGTATATATTGGACACTGGACAAAACAGGACAACAAAATGATTAAGCATATCGCATCAGCCATTGGACTAGCTGGACTTATCGCAACTTCATCAAGCCATGCTATTGAAGCAGCATCTGACTACCTTCGTATAACTGATGAAGAAGGTAAAATTCAAAAAACTCCATGGGTAACCAATACCCCTCTTGGTTCCAGCAATGCAACTGCAGAACGCGCAGTGATCGCGATTCACTCATCCGGACGTAATGCCATCTGGTACTATGAAGGAATTCATGATGCAGCAGAACTGGCTGGAGAGCTGGATAACACCATGCTTTACTCTTTACAGTTTTTACAATCAGGAGATTTAGCAGAAAACAACATCAGTCAAGATTTTGAGCTTAACTGGTGGTATAACAACGCCTGGAAACTTGGATATGACGCTGCAGAAAACTGTATAGAAAATACTGCAACACTTAATGAGCATGTAAATTATGGACGCGCCTATACTGAAACAGTTATTGAAGGACAAACCTGCTGGGGCACTTTCTGCTGGGGTGGAACTGAGGTTACAAAATGGTATGCATCTGGCTCAGAAGCTGAGCTTGGATCCGATGGCAATACAACTGTAACAGTTGCCGAAAGACCCAATAACTGGGTCGAAGCAGGATCCTGTCCAGCAAACATTCACACAGATCGCGGATACAGCTCATTTAAATTTGTCGACATAGTAATGGAAGAATTTCTTGATGAAGCAAGATTTCCAAATCTAAAGCATGTAGTTGTTGCCGGTCACTCTGCTGGTGGTATGTTTGTTAACCGCTATGGTGCAGGTAACCTTATAGACGAGCAATTACAAGAACGTGGTGTCGAGGTAACATATGTGGTTGCAGCTCCATCCACCTATATGTATTTTGATGCAAACAGACCAGATACTGCTGTAACTGCCGTTACTGAAGGCAACGGTGGTGCTGATGGTATTAATGATTTTGGTGTTACTGATACTTTTGTAGACGCATCCAATGCAGGTTGTCCTGGGTATAATAACTATTTCTACGGACTTGATAATTTAAATAATTATATGTCTGTAGCTGGTGCTGAACAAATCAAGTCTCAATATGGCCAACGTAGAGCCGTTTATATGGTTGGTGAGTATGATAATGATGTTACATCAACTGACGGCCTTATGAAAAATTGCGAGGCCGATCTAGAAGGCAGTCATCGTCAAGAGCGTTCTAAAAACTATCTAAACCACATGAAAGCGTTCTATGGTGAGGAAATCGCAGAACTTCATAAACAAGTTGTAATCCCTGGTGTAGGCCATAACGGTCCGAATCAATTTAAATCTGAACTTGGTCTTACATATATGTTCCCAAGCCTTGATGATGGCATTGAATATGATCCAACCATCATAGTTGGAGGTGTAGATGTTGGAGAAACTACAACTACAGTTTATGGCACTGCAAATGACAAAGATGGCAATCTTGAAGCCATTGTTCTTTATTTCCTTGGTGGTGGAATGTCATGTGAAGGAACCACAGACTGGTCATGCACATTCAACACCCCTGATCCAGGCGACTATACCGTACAAGTAAAGGCTGTTGACTCACTTGGCAATGAAAGTCCACTTACTGATGCAAGCTTCACTGTTGAAGAACCACCTGCATGTGAAGAATTTACCGACACCGTTGCAAATCACGAAACTGCCGGTCGCGCGTATTCGGAAACAACAACTGAAGGTCAAACCTGCTGGGGAACATTCTGTTATGGCGGAACCGAGGTTACCACTTGGTACGTAACTGGTTCTGATGAAGAGCTTGGTCAAGATGGAACAGTTACGGTAACTCTTAGCACTTCAGGCGAAGGTTTTACTACAGGTGAATGTCCTGCTGACCCTACCCCACCACAACTTCATACCGGCTATAGTTTTGTTATTCAACACTATGGCATGAGATTAACCGGTACTGTTATGGATCCTGACTATGACATAGACCGCGTTGAATTTCAGATAGGTTCAGCTACAACCCAATGCGAACTTTCTGATCTAGATGAATACGCTGTACATTTTGGGTGTTATACAGATTTTGAAGAAGCCGGAGTTGCTGTTGGTGAGGAATATACTTATACCATAGCTGCTTATGATAAGTCTGGATTAAGCGATACATACAAATACCCATATACTCATATCAGACCTGAAAATTCTGCGCCAGAATTCAACTACACACCTAATGCAATCACATCAGGCAGCACCGCCGAAATATTTATTTCGGCATATGACAAAGATCAAAACTTAGCTAAATTTTTGATATTTACCGATAATGAAACCGTAGTTGAGTGTCAGGTTACTGATCCTACATCCAATAATCACACTTGCTATCTTGATGACCAAACCATAGGAGAACACACAGCAGGAATTCAGGCAGTTGACTCATTCGGTGCAACCAGTGATACCGTCAGCTTTAGCTATACAATAACTGAAGATCACATTCCAACAATTGATAGCTGGGAAGCAACTGTAGATGGCACAACTCTAACTGTTACCGGTACAGCTTCTGATGGTGATGGAAATGACGACATTGAGCTTATTCGTATAAGCGCATTTGTTGAAATTGAGTGTGAAGGAACTGCAACCTGGACTTGTACCTGGCCAAATGCCGGTCAACCTGGCGAAACCAAATCTTTCGCACTTCATATTCGTGATAAAAGTGGAAACAAAAAAGACTATTGGTCTGCTGTTACTGTCACCTTCCCTGAAGAGCCATCTTGCGTAACTGCAACTAATACAGATCACGCAACTGCGGATAGAGCCATACAGCAATATAATATCCTTTATTATGCTATTGGCAGTAACGACTATCTTGGTATGGGATCGGATACAACATCTCTGAAAGAAACATCTGAAGGTGTTTGGACTAAGGTTAGTAGCTGCGAATAATCACATCGACATTTAGCAAATAGCCGTACACCTCCGTGTACGGCTATTTTTATTTACAATCCATTCTGATCTAAAAAACTATTGAAAGAAGTTTAGATCAATATCTACTTCATTTTCGTCTGATAGACCGGTGATCTTATGCAAGACGGCTTCATTGGAGCTATCTTTAAACTTAATTGCATAGTTTGTGATTACACCCATGTCGTCCTTTTCAACAACCACACCCCAATCTAAAAGATTTAATTCAGATAACTCAAGATGCAAATATTTTGCTAGCTTTGCGTTTCCAGGTTGTTCAATTTGTTTTTGAAATTCGCCTAACATAACTCACCTCCACTGTTATAAATATCAAAGATAAATGATTGATATTCAGTATATCTGTGCGTAGGTGCCTGCCTATTTCTATTCAAGATTCCAACCAGACAGGTCGCCTAACGATCATGTTCATGACAAAAAAACAGTCCGACCTTATCTTTCGAATATACTAAATATTCTAATTTTATTCTTTTGACTGGATATCAATTTAAGAAATTTTGTTTATTTTAAATATATAAAGCAAAAAAAACCCTGGAGTATTAATCCAGGGCTTTCTTAGCAATTCTTTGATCTGAATTACTCAGCAGAGATACACTCCATTGGGCATTCAGAAACGCAAGCGCCACAATCGATGCATGTGTCAGGATCGATAACAGCAACTCCATCTTTAATTTCAATAGCTTCTGGACCGCAAACGTCTACACAAGCTTCACATCCAGTACAAGTATCAGCGTCAACTATATGAGTCATAATAATTCTCTCTATATTGATGTTAAAAACTGCGACAATAGCAAAACGATAGTAAATTTAACGCAAACACTACTGCCATAAAAAAACTGACATAGATTTAACCGCTATTTAGAGTATGCGTCAACCATTTTCTTAAGGTTCTGGGAAATTAAATCAATATCTCCAGCGCCTAACTTTTTCAGATCGAACACACTTCCACCAAAGGCAACACCATCGGCTCCACAATCAAAGAACTCGCTCATATTGCCAGCAGACACACCACCACACGCTAAGAGCTTGATATCATTAAAAGGTCCTTTGATCTCTTTAAAATATGATGGACCGAAGAACTTGGCTGGAAAAACCTTAACCATATAGGCACCGGCATTCCACGCATCGTATATTTCTTGAGGTGTAAGTGCCCCAGGAAATACAGGAATATTATTTTTTGCACAATACTCAACAATATCTGTTTGTAACGTAGGCATTACAATAAATTGCGCACCTGCATTTAGTGCCTCATATAATTGCTCTATAGTTAATACTGTACCAGCGCCGACCAACACCCTTTTATCCAACAAATTTCTCATCTGCTGAATAAGCTCAGAGGCATTTGCTGTATTCATGGTGATTTCGACAGATTTTAGGCCTGATTCAAGAATCACCTCTGCCAATGAAGAAACATCCTGCGCGGTAATACCGCGCAGGATGCCTAATAATGGAAGCTCTTCAAATAATTTCATTGAAGACACACCAACTTAACCTGCAGTTGTAGATAGCTTCTCGTAGAATTCTCTGAAATTATCTTTATCTTCAGAGTTTCTAAGAGCCATAGCATCACGAGGATGTTCGTTCATAATTCCGGCAATAGCAAACGGAATCACATAACCCCACTCATACTCTTCTCTTAATTTAATAAAGCGATTAGCAATCAAATCAAGAACTGGTCTTAGATCATATCTAGGGTTTTTAAGGAAACCTATAAGTAATTCAATAGGGCAATTACCAGCTGCACGTCCCATTCCATAAACAGTAGCATCTAAATAATTAGCGCCTCTGATTATTGCTTCAATAGTATTACCAAAACCCAACTGTTGATTATTATGTGCATGCATACCAACCTCTTTAGTTGGACACTTCTCTTTAAATAGCTTTACCAAATGCGCCGCTGTTTCTTGATAAAGTGATCCAAAACTATCAACGATATATACAACCTGACATTTACATTCTTCTTCAATCTGACATAGAGCCTCATCCATCACAGGCCCCTGGTCACGAGAAACAGCCATAACATTCACGGTGGTTTCAAAACCCTGAGCATCAAACTGGTTTACCATTTCGATAGCTTTATCAACATCTTTTGCATAAGTTGCCACACGAACCATGTCATACGGACTATCTTTGCATTCTTTAACGTTGTCCATATTCACACGACCGACATCAGCCATAACAGATACTTTTGATTTAGTATCAACACCATCGATTACACGCCATAGATCATCATCATCACAAAATTTCCATGCCCCAAACTTAGTTGGATCAAATAGTTCTCTCGAGTTTTTATAACCTAGTTCGATGTAATCAACACCTGCTGCGCATAGTGACTTATATACATCTCTGGTAAAATCAAGATCGAATTGATGATCATTTACCAAACCACCATCACGGATGGTGCAATCCAAAACCTTTATCTCTTTTCTATACATCATGTGCTCCACTTTCAGCCCCAATCTCCACTCAAATAGTTAATTTAAAATACGGTCGGCTGAAAATTAAAATAAATCCACCATTCCCGGATCATATCTACTGCAAAAATCGGCACGGTCCGTTTTTACATATGTCGCGCTGACCCAAAAAACCATTAAAAACTCAGCTGTAGGATTTTATATATTTTATTCTTTGGTGTCTAACTCAATAAATCAAAAAATATGCGGATATGCCATAACTTAGATTTAGTGTATTATATCGCCACTCAAATACTTAGCTAAATTGGTACTGAATTTACTTATGATATCTAACGGGCGTAAATATTTACGATTTGCTTTTATCTGCGTCTTTACGCTTTTAGTAAATGCCGCCCTATTCTCTCTACTAAACACCTTGATAGAGTTTCGGACACCTCAAATTAATACAGACAATACCAATACGCCTATTGTCAGAACCTATAAAATCGCCACTAAAAACCAAACTAATCCCAAAAATCAACACCAACCTAATGAAGAGAAATCGCCTGCAACATCCCCTATTATTCCAGTCAAACCAGAAGCAGTTACAGAAATAGCAAAACATACACCACAAAAGAAAAGAAAAATCCAACCTAAATTATCCCAAAAACCTTTGCTTAAACCTGTTATTACCAAAACCACAAAAACCAAACAAATAAAGACACAAATTCCTAAAGATCAAACTATCCAACCTTCTCGTGATATAGCCTTTACAACTGAAATAGCAAATAACCAGAAAGTTCAAAGCGATAAAATAGAAAATACACAGCAAATATCAGGATCTGCTCAACAACTACCACCTAACGATTTATCTACTTCAGTATTTGATGCAAATAACCTGAAAAAAATTTACGCACCATATCCCCAATATCCCCGCAAAGCCAAGAGAAGAAATATTCAAGGCTGGATTCTTACCGAATTTAAGATTAAAAAAGATGGAAGTGTTGATCAAATTAAGGTTGTCGACGGTAAAAACACAACATTCTTTAAAAATGAAGTTATTAAAACCCTAACATTATGGCGCTTTGCTAAACAGTATCCTCATGATATTCAAGCCTCAATGAGATTTGTATTTACGTTAAGAGGGTAGTCAAATACAAACAAGAACATTCTTTCGTGGTTGTACTTAATGTGGTAATGTTTCACACATTAAAATGGAGGCTTTTTATAGCTTGGCTGTTTATCCATACATTCAGCCTGAAGGTTAGTTATGACAGCAGATGCAAATACACATTTAGAACACGTTGCCATTAAAGGGTTTAAATCAATTAAGAAACTTGATTTAAATATGGAGCCAATAAATATCTTGATTGGCGCAAATGGATCTGGCAAATCAAATTTTATTTCACTATTTACTTTTATGCGTAATTTATCTGAAGGTAAATTGCAAAATTTTGTTGAAAAGAATGGATTTGCAAATGCTTTTTTCCATTTTGGACCTAAAACAACACCATCAATAACTATTGATTTGGATGTTGGTTATAATGGCTATCATGCTGAATTTGAATATAGTGCCGACAGTGATTCGCTCGTATTCAAAATGGAATATTGCACTTTTAAAAGTTCATCTAGAAAATTTCCAATAAAAGGTATGAAAGGTGAAAGCGGCTTACTTCCTGGTAGCGAAGCAAGTAGCTCCTATGTTAGAAAATACACTCGTGAATATATGGAAGATTGCCGTGTTTATCACTTCCATGACACAGGATCAACAGCTGGCTTTAAACTAGCTTCAGATTTAAATTCTTCCGACTATTTATTCCCAAATGCAAGTAACATCGCATCATTTTTATACCTTTTAAAAAATAGTAAAAATAACGACTTTACCAAATGCTATTCTGATATTGTTGAAGCAGTAAAAACAGTTTCTCCATACTTCCATGATTTTTATCTAGAACCAAGGGGAGTTGAAGGAGAAGAGAAGGTATTACTGAAATGGCTCCACCGTGACCACGAAGACCCTTTTTCAGCTAACCAATTATCAGATGGTACTGCACGATTTATATGTATGGCCACATTGTTTTTGCAGCCATATTCCTTACGTCCTAAAACTATTGTACTAGATGAACCTGAGCTAGGATTACACCCTGCAGCCTTGGAAGTATTAGCTGAGATAGTAAAGTCAACTTCAACTGAGAACCAAGTTATTTGTTCAACGCAATCGGTTACATTTGCAAATCACTTTAATGCAAATGATTTTATCGTTGTAGATCAGCTTAATGGCGCTTCAACCTTTAAAAGAGTCGAAGAAGAAGAACTACAAGAATGGCTTAAAGATTATTCAATGGGAGATATCTGGACTAAAAACATTATAGGGGGGCGTCCAGAATGGTAAGAGTAGGCATATCCGTTGAAGGAACTACAGAAGAAAGATTTATTAAAGCCGCTCTAGCTCCGTATCTTCAAAAAAAAGGGGTATATATAGTACCGATATCCTTAGGTGGTGACGTAAGCATAGACAAAGTAAAAGATGAGCTGAAAAAAATTGCCAACAGTTTTGATTACATAACTACACTCTATGATTTTTATGGTTTCAAAAGAAAGTGCGAAAACGATAACAAAGACAGCTTAGAAAATAAACTTAAAAGCGCTGCTCACGATAATGTAAAACCCAAATTAATACCTTACGTTCAAATGTATGAATTTGAAGGGATTCTTTTTTCATGCCCAGAAGCAATGGAACAAGTATTAAATAAAAAAGGAATACAACAGTGGGCGGAAAAAATTCTTAAAGAATTTAAAAACAATCCTGAAGCTATTAATAATTCAAAGGAAACAGCTCCCTCTAAACGCTTGGAAAAGCACACAGGGTATAGAAAAACGACTCATGGGCCAAACATTGCAAAAGAGATTGGAATAGAAAAAATACGTACCATGTGCGCCGGATTTGACGAGTGGTTGAATAAACTGGAAGCTTTAGCTATTTAGTCAATAGTATGCAATCATCCTACACCTAACCTCTTTTAATATTTCCTACTTCAGATAACCACCAAATTCACTTTTAATAGTTGAGACAGGAATAGTGGCGCCAAGACCCTGATGCATTTATGAATTTTGAGATAATTTTAATGTAATAACGTCTATGACTTCACCATTTTCATTTACAAGCGAACCACAAATGTTTCCAGAAAGGATCAGATATTTCATAGGGTTGTATAACGCCAATTTGGATAGTATCATATTACTATATAACACAAACACTATGCACAGGAAAAACTTCTATGTTTAATCAAAATTCCAAATTAGCATTATTTATATTTATCAGCATTATACTTCCAATTGTAAATATTGGATGTTCAACTAATCATGCTTCAACACCTAAAAAATATCACCAAATTGTAGATCTTGCAGAAACAAGTTCTAATTGCCTATTCCCTACGAAATTTTTAGAAGAATTAATTTACGATTATTTCACCGCTTTACAATCTCAAAATATGGAATTTCTTTCTTCTCTTTTTTCTGATGATTATTTAGATGATGGAGTAAACAAACAAGAATTTTTAGATATCTTAACTTTAGTTGCTGGAGTAATTGATGACTCCGATGGAAAAAACTTTTGCATTTACCGTGCAGAGCCACATCCCAGCAATCCTGATTTATATATTGTTGAGATCCGCTGGAACTTTCACGCTGGTCACTTTTGGATGGGATCTCAAAGCGATATGATTAGGCGCGAAAATGGCAAATGGAAATGGTACGGAAACCAAAGAAAAAAATAGCAGACGATTACACTATTTATTACTTAGTTTCGCATAATATTCCATGTTTAAATATCACGAATGGTTAAGTAATTTTCAGGCTCGACTAATTAAGCCTACTGCAAATAGTCACCAAACTCACTTTTAATGGTTGATACAGGAATAGCGGCGCCAAAACCTTGCTGCATTGATGATGTTTGAGATAACTTTAGTGTATTTACACCTATAACTTCACCTGCCTCGTTTACAAGAGGACCTCCACTATTTCCAGGAAGAATTTGTGTATCAGTAAAAAGAAAATCTTCATCTATTCTTGTTATAATACCGGATGTTACAGAGTCTCTCATTCCAAGTGGACTACCCACTGCAAAAACCTTTTTACCTTGCTGCTGAATTTTTTCATCATTAAAAAGTAATGCCGGTGTAACCTTCCCTTTGATTTGTAACAAAGCTAAATCATGTTTTTTACTTATATGTATTAGTTGCGCTTGCAGCTCAGTATCATCTTTGAGAAAAACTTTAAAATTCCTACTTGCCTGAGTTAAGCTTGATGCCCAATTTCTCTCGGATATCTGCTTATCGATAACTTGCTTTCTCGCTTTGTAATCATCAAACATCCTATTATAGTTTGCTAACTGACGCTTATAGCTTTTTTCATATGCCTCAAGATCTCTATTAGCAATTCCACTTTCAGAGCTATCTTCTGATTTATTAGACACTTGCTTTCGGTATTCTTTTAATTCCTTTAAGTATTCATCAAGACGACTTTTTTCTTTTCTTAATTTTAGTTTTACTCCATCCAACTTGTCTTTTGCCAATTCAAGCTCTTGCTGCTGTTCTTGCCACTGTTTTGTTGATGTTGGGCGAATAACATGCTTGTTTGTGACAATATAACCGCTATCACTAACAAAAAAACCAGAACCACTGCCAGCTGGAGTTTCAATTGCAACTACCGCCATTGTTACCTGTGTAATCAGAGAAGTATCTGGATATTTTTCCAACAGTTGTTTTTTTAAATCATCTTGAACATTTGTAGATTCAGTACTTCCTGGTACTTTATCGTCGCGGGTAGAACCATATGCTTGTTGCTGTGCTTCAATGTTTGCAGGAGGCCTGTCACCATAAACCCACCTACCATTTTCATCCTTCCATTTATATACCTCAGCATGTGCAAATATAGCGACAACAAATAAAACAACTCCAATCGATATTTGAGCAGAATTTTTTATAAAATTTGTCTGTATAGATCTAAAGAATATTTGGAATATACTTGCAATAACTCGGCAACCCATAAGTTTCCCCATTTAAAATTAAATAATGAAGAAATAATATCAAATATACATTACCAAGCACAGAGCGAACTCTGTTATTTAATTTTCAAACGCTTGTATTTTGATCATTAGTAATTTTATCTGTAAAATTCATTTTCTTTATAAATAAACACATGGAGCATCCTTAAAATGGGAAGAGCCTTTCAAAACCGTAAAGAATCTATGGCTAAAACCTCGGATATGAAAGCCAAGGTTTATAGTAAATATGGTAGAGAGATCTACGTTTGCGCAAAATCTGGAGGTGTTGACCCTGATGGCAACCTTTCACTGCGCAGCTTGATTGACAAGGCAAAAAAAGACCAAGTCCCATCCCATGTTATTGAAAAAGCTATTAATAAAGCCAAAGGTGGTGGTGGAGAAGACTTTGCCTTAGCACGTTATGAAGGGTTTGGACCAGGTGGCACAATGGTTATTGTAGATTGCTTAACCGATAACCCTACCCGCACCTTTAATGATGTACGCCTTTGCTTTACCAAATCAAAATGTAAACTTGGTGCAGAAGGCAGTGTAAGCCATATGTTTGATCACTCTGCCATTATGGTATTTAAGAATGATAACGAAGACACTGTGTTTGAGGCTCTTTTAGAAGCGGATATTGATGTTACTGATATTGAGGGAGAAGACGGTAAGATTACCGTATTTGTTCCACATACAGAGCAGCATAAAACTAAACAAGCATTGGAAGCCGCTTTCGGTGATATTGAATTTGAAGTAGATGAGATCCAGTTCGTACCTAAAAACACCACTCCAATTTCTGGAGATGATGTTGAAGTTCTGGAAAAACTGGTAGATCTACTGAACTTTAATGATGACGTACAAAACGTATATCATGATGCTGAGTATTGATTAATACTTGTACCATTATTCTAAACCGTCATGCCGGCGAATGCCGGCTTCCAGATTTAAGATTTTCCACACGTGTGGAAAATCTTATTTTTCCTCTTCCCCTCCTTCATACTCAATCGTATTAATAAACCAAACAACTTCTCCATCAGGTGTACGCACTACCACCTCATCATCTACTTCTTTGCCAAACAAAGCCTTTGCCATTGGGGAATTTACCGATATATATCCCTTCTTATCATCATATATTTCGTCCTTGCCGACTATACGAAAACGCTTAGTTTCACCTTTCTCGTTTTCGATTTCTACCCAGGCACCAAAGAATACCTTTCCTTCCTGTTCTGGTGAATAATACACAGGCCGTAGATCATCTAAGCGCTTCCTTAAGAATCTGATTCTTCTATCTGTCTCTCTCAATAATTTCTTATTATATAGATAATCCGCATTTTCACTTCTATCGCCTAAAGAAGCAGCCCAGGCTACTTTTTTTGTTATCTCAGGTCTTTTTTTTAGCCAAAGAAAGTCGAGTTCTTTTTTTAATGATTGAAAACCTTCCGGTGTAATGTAATTTGATTTCAATTATTATTACCAATTAAATACTTAATACGAAAAACCTACCAGAATTGATAGGTTCAACTAGAATTACATTATGACACTTTTATTCATATATATCTTTATAGCTTTGGTTTTTTCATTTCTTTGCTCAGTTGCCGAAGCTGTTTTGCTAAGCGTCACCCCTTCCTATGTAACTGTTTTAGAAAAAAAGCATAATAAAGCAGGCAAGACACTTAAAAAACTTAAATCCGATATCAATAAACCTCTTGCAGCGATTCTTACACTAAATACTGTTGCTCATACAATTGGCGCAGCAGGAGCAGGAGCACAAGCAGCCAAGGTATTTGGCAACAACTATGTTGGCCTTGCTTCAGCAATACTTACCCTTCTAATACTTATTTTTTCAGAAATCATCCCCAAAACCTTGGGCGCTAGTCATTGGAAAGTGTTAGCACCTATTACAGCTATCAGCCTCAAATATTTAACTCTGATACTTTTTCCATTTGTATGGATGTCGGAAAAAATTACTAGCGGAATGGTTAAAGAAACCTCACTGACCGGATTCAGCCGCGCGGAGTTTTCTGCAATGGCAGATCTTGGCGCCAAAGAAGGAAAAATTGCTGACGAAGAATCGAGTATTCTGAAAAATCTGCTCCTACTTAGAGACACAAATATTAAAACAGCCATGACCCCGAGACCAGTAATATTTTCTTTACCAGAACACTTACTAATTCAAGAATATTTCCACAAATACGACAAAGAACCATTCTCTCGCATACTTACATACAAAAAGGATAAAGACGATATAAACGGCTTCGTTATGCGTAACGACTTGTTATTGGCGCAAGCAAGAGGTAATAGCAAAAATAAACTTAAAAACTATCGCCGTGACATTAGCGCCATACTAAACACATCATCTATCTTGCATGTTTTTAGCGAGATGTTGCGGCAAAGTGCTCACATAATCTTAATAGTAGATGAATATGGTACCGTAGATGGCATTATAACTATGGAAGATATTTTCGAAACTCTATTAGGCTTAGAAATAATAGATGAGCATGACAAAGCCAAAGATATGCAAATTCTGGCTAGAAAAAAATGGATAAAAAAAGCTATCCGCAAAGGGTTTAAAATTGGTAAATAAAAACCCCCCAATAAATATTTTATTTTTATCTCCATTACTGGAAGGAGCTGGCAATTATACAACTGCCCATAGAATTTATAATGAGATAAAAAAATCACACAATGTAATCTTGGTAGATACTTATAAAACTGAAATAAAAGATTTAGAACTCATTATTAAACAAAATGATTTTGATATAGCAATAGGGTTACATGCTCTACATGCTGGGAAATTATTGATTAATATTAAACTGCCTTATGCTCTTATTATGGGTGGTACCGACATGTACCAACACTTTGGAACTGAAAATTTTGAAATAATGCTTAAAGCAATTCAGATGGCAAAAAAAGTAGTTGCCTTTAGTGAAGAAAACCTGATAAAAACAAATAAACTTTGCCCTGGAGTATTAGAAAAAGGAGTTTGTATTCCGCAATCTATAGCAGTTAATGATATTAATAACGATTTTAATATAAGAGTTTTTTTAGATCTTCCCCAAACAACAAAATTGGTACTTTTGCCTGCAGGTATAAGAGCTGTTAAAGATCCATTCATGCTTGTTGATGCCTTCTCAAAACTTCACCAGTCAAATACTGATTTTCACCTATGTATTATTGGCCAAATTCTCGAACCAGATTTCGCAAAAAAGCATTTAGAAAAGATTAAATCAATATCTGGAATACAATATATAAATAAACTTCCCCGCCCCAAAGTTTTGTCAGCTATACAGCAAGCAGATATTGTTTTGAATACCTCAATATCTGAGGGTATGAGTAGCGCTATTCTTGAAGCTATGGCATTACATACAACTGTTGTAGCAAGAAGCAATGATGGTAACGAATCGATTATTGAACATGGTAAAACCGGGTTTATTTTTAATACCGCCAGTGAAGCTATTGAGCTTATTAAATTTATTCTGACAGATAATAAAGTACTTAAAGAAATTGATACTAATTGTCAGATCTATCTAGATAAAAACCATAGCGCCAAAATTGAAAAAAGTTTGTATAACAAAGTAATAATGGAATTGGTTTAGCATAGAGGCAATTAATTAATTGCCTCTATAAAATCAAATAACCATAACTAAATTTTTCTTATAAATCACCTTAGGCAATTAGCTGCTTCTACCATATTTTTCAAAGAAGAAAGTGTCTCTGGCCAAGCTCTGGTTTTAAGACCACAGTCAGGATTTACCCATAATCGCTCTTCCGGAATTCTTTGAGCAGCCTTTTTCATCAAATTAACCATATAATCCACATCAGGCACATTTGGCGAATGGATATCATAAACACCAGGACCAATCTCATTTGGATAACTAAATTGATCAAATACATCCAATAGTTCCATATCTGAACGCGATGTTTCTATGGTAATCACATCAGCATCCATATCTGCAATTGCTGAAATAATATCGTTGAATTCAGAATAACACATATGAGTATGTATCTGAGTTTCATCACTTACGCCATTAGCTGTAATTTGAAATGCTTCTACGGCCCATTTAAGATACTTACCCCATTCTGATTTTCTAAGAGGAATACCTTCTCTAAGAGCCGCCTCGTCAATTTGAATTATATCAATACCAGCTTTTTCCAAATCCAACACTTCTTCTCTAATTGCTAGAGCGATTTGATTACAAACAACTGATCTTGGAATATCATCACGCACAAATGACCAATTTAGAATGGTAACAGGTCCTGTTAACATCCCCTTCATAGGTTTGTTTGTTAATGACTGTGCATAGGTTATCCATTTAACAGTAATGGGTGCTGGTCGCGAAATATCTCCATAAATTATTGGTGGTTTTACGCAACGAGAACCATATGATTGCACCCAACCAAATTCGCTAAAGATATATCCATTCAGATGTTCACCGAAATACTCAACCATATCATTTCTTTCTGCTTCCCCATGAACTAAAACATCTAATCCCAGGTCTTCTTGAATTTTGACTACATTTTTAATCTCATCTTTCATTTTTTGCTCATATATAGCCTTATTAATTTCACCTTTTTTAAACTTTAGCCTGGTTGAGCGTATCTCTTTGGTTTGAGGAAATGATCCAATAGTTGTTGTTGGATATGCAGGTAATTTAAACTTTGCCTTTTGTATTTCTGCACGCTTTTTATATGTGCTCTCGCGTCTAAGCATATATGGCAAAACATTCAGCAATTTACGCTGTACATCTGGATTGTTTACTCTTGATGATTTTCGCCTATTCAACATAAGAGTATAATTTTCATCCAGCTCAGATTGTACTGCTGCCCTACCTTCTTTTAATGCCTTGGAAACTATTTTTAGTTCCTCAAGCTTTTGAACAGCAAATGCCAACCATGACTTAATTTCGCTATCCATTTTTTCTTCTAATTCAAGATCAGCTGGCACATGTAATAACGAACAAGATGGAGCAATCCATAATCTATCACCAAGCTGCTGTGCAATTGGCTCTAACCAATTTAAAAGAGCGGTAAGATTGGTCTTCCAAATGTTTCTTCCATCAATCACCCCTAACGATAACTGCATATTATCTGGCAATTGCTCAATAATGGTTCTGATTTCCGATTTACCCCTTACTGCATCTATATGAATTGCATCAACCGATAATGAAACTACAGTATTCAGATTTTCTTGGAGTTTTCCAAAGTATGTTGCTAATAAAATTTTAATCTTGGCTTTTGATAGTTCGGCATATGCTGTTTTAAACATTTCTTGCCATTCTTGATCAAGCTCCGTAACCAAAGCGGGTTCATCTATCTGCACCCATTCAACACCGCTTGCAGACAGGGTATCTAATAATTTTTTATATTCTGGAATTATTCTTTTTAGAAGATCTTTCTTGTCGGAATTATCCTTCTCTTTACCAAGCCATAAATAGGTAACTGGACCAATAATTACCGGCTTAACTGCTAAATTAGCTGAACGAGCTTCTATTATCTGCTCAATTATTTTTTGTGGATTTAGACTGAATTGAGTGTCGGCATAAAACTCTGGAACAATGTAATGATAATTGGCATCAAACCATTTGGTCATTTCCCCTGCATGAATACTATCTTCATCATTATCATTAGCTGAACGTCCACGCGCAACTCTAAAAAATTTATCTAATTCGCTTCCTTGAGTTTTTTTAGCTCGCTCAGGAATATTTCCCAGTATAAAACTCATATCAAGAACATGATCATATAACGAAAAATCACCAACAGGAACAAAGTCCAAAAACTCCTGCAAATTCCAATTTGCACTCCTTATCTGTTGTCCTGAAGCTATTAGCTGATCTTCTGAGATCTCACCTTTCCAAAAAGACTCCTGCGCAAATTTAAGCTCGCGGTTCGAACCTATTCGAGGAAACCCTAATATATGTGTTTTCATTTGTTACTCCTTTAGATTATTAAACAAGGAGCAACGACGGCGGCGGTTTTCAGACACGAAAATAAAAACAATAGGACATACCAATATCACTATTGAGTATATTTACGTACCAGTCTTATCGCGAGACTGTCGTGCTCTAAGTGCTTGGGCGTCTCCTGGCTTCTGACTCCTTTTTGTATAGCCTTCCCACATATACTTATGCAGTGACTAATACAGGTAATTGTCAGTTACAGTGGCGCGTCCGCTACGGATTTTCACCGTATTCCGTTCCCAAGCTCACTAACTCTTTTTCAAGAGGGGAAGCAAATTTAACAAAATTCTAAGATTAATCAAATTAAAATATTCAATAAAAAAACCGCCGATGAATAGAGCATTAGCGGTTTTTAAAAAAATTGCGTTTTCTTGGTTCTAATTATTACTATGGATTTCAGCTAGATTTTTTACCTAATACACTCCATACCTTCGCTGGCTGCATAGGTTCCTCAGTCCAACTTAACCCACCACCTATGTGGGCACCATCAGATTCTATAAAGTTAAACTCCATTGCTAACAGCTTTGTACCATCTTGTGCTGTAACCATACTAGCAATTGGCGGTCCCATCATACTAACGTATGCTACACCACCTACAGACATACTTTCCGTTCCTGTTACACCAGGAATTTTAATAGTACCTGATATCTGAAATGTACTTACTTGAGTTGTCGATTCAGCTGCTGCAGACTCAATTTCTGAACCTTTACCTATTGCGATATCTTTGTCATTAACAAGAGAATATTCAAAACTTCCTTTTATGATATTTTCAGAATCATCACAAAGAATTAAATCATAAGATAGTGAACTTGCCATTTAACTTCCCTTTTATTGAATAATTAACATAAACAAATATTAGTATAGTTTTAGTCACTATCAATAATATTGTTCAAAACAACAAAGTAACAATAAATGGTTCTTTTATCAGTTACGAAATTTGCATACTAATAAACATTCCTGTTATTGTTTTGGCTCTTGAAAAAATCTACAACGGAAAATCATTATGGCTAAATTACCAGAATTAGTAAGTAAAGCATGGGATGAAAAAGAAGATGCTATTGTTTTTACAACAGTTGATAAACAAGGAATACCAAACTCAATTTGGGCTACCTGTGTAAGCAAATATGATGAAGAAACCATTGTAATTGCTGATAATTACTTTGATAAAACCCGCAGCAATATAAATGCGGGTAGTAAAGCATCGGTACTCTTTATAACTAAAGAAGGAAAATCATATCAGATTAAGGGATCTATTGAATATCTCACTAGCGGCCCAATATTTGACGATATGAAAACCTGGAATCCAGAAAAGCACCCTGGACATGCCGCTGCAGCGGTAAAAATTGAAAGTGTTTTTTCAGGCTCAGAAAAACTTGCTTAAAAGTTTCCAGTGCGTTCCCAAGATCCAGCTTGGGAACGCATAAATAAAGCCGCTCAAATAACCTTAATCAACTTTTCTTTATCAGTCATTTCAGTAAGTGTGCCTATCTCGTAGAACGGATGGTCGATACTTTTCATGAAATCAGTTACTTCATCTATTCCATCTGGGGATACCGAAACAAGTAATCCACCGCTTGTTTGTGGATCACACAGTACTGCCTTTTGTTGTTCTGTAATTTCATGAACTTTGTGGCCATAACTTTTGAAGTTTCTGAATAAACCACCTGGAAAGATCTTTTCATCGATGTATTTTTGCAGATTTTCTATTGTTGGTACTTTTGAGAATTCGATTTCTGCATTAACTTGGCTGCCTTCGCAAATCTCAAGCAAATGCCCCAATAAACCAAACCCAGTTACATCTGTCATAGAATTTACACTGCTAAAATCAGCTAACTGATTACCAACCTTATTTAAGGTTGTCATTAAATCCACAATCCGTTGAATATCTTCTGCTGGAGCTATTCCCCTCTTCTCTGCAGTAGCGATAATACCAATACCAATAGGTTTGGTTAAAAACAATTTCGAACCAGCTAAGGCGGTATTATTAGGTTTAACCCTATCTGTTGGAACTATACCGGTAACAGCCAAACCAAAAACCGGATCACCAATCTCAATACTATGACCTCCGGCAAGTGGAATACCTGCTTCGGCGCAAACACTTCTGGCGCCTTCAATAACCTTATGAGCTACATCAGTTGATAGCTTTTCAATTGGCCAACCTAGAATAGCTATTGCCATAGTTGGCTTACCACCCATGGCATATACATCGCTTATGGCATTTACAGATGCTATACGACCAAAATCAAACGGATCATCAACAATTGGTGTGAAAAAGTCTGTTGTACTGACAATTCCTTGCCCATTTCCAATGTCGTAAACCGCAGCATCATCTTTGGTTGAATTTCCAACCAAAAGATTAGGAAAATTAACATGAGCCATATCGGTTTTTAATATAGTTGAAAGGTTTTGAGGTGAGATTTTACAGCCACAACCAGCACCAGGGCTGAACTGAGTTAACTTCACTGTTTCAGTCATAATAATGTCTCTTATATCTAAGTTAATTTGTTTTCCTAATCACCACTTTGCAAGTGAAAACAAGAAAAACTATAGTGTAATTTCATTCCTAAAATTGATTAAATTGCGAGCGTTACTCTGCGGATCATCTTCATCTAAATCAAGTTCATAGATAGTTGATGAATCTCTTTTAGCTAGTCCAAAATTATATGCCTTGTCATAGTATTTTAGTACATAGGTTATAGCATCAATATAGTTATTTTGCTCAACTGCTTCGACTGCTAATTTTGCATCTTGAGGATCAAGACGCTTTTTTATGCGATTAATAATTTCAATTAATAATGCTTTATCAACGTTTGTATATTCTTTTACCAAGCGTTGAACTCTTATATCCCTACTAATATTAATTTTAATAACACTGGCTTCACGCATACAGTCAAATAATTCATGAGGTATATGATTTCGGCCTATAATCTTGCTTTCATCTTCAATCCATATGGTTTTATTTAGATCTAAATCCTTCCACTCATGATATAGATTATTTTCAAACTGCTCGTTAGAAAGCTGATGCTCTTGACCTATCGATCCGAATGCCGATCCTTTATGATGAGCAAGCCCTTCAAGATCAATAACCTGTTCACCTGCAATTTTTAGCTTTTTAAGAATATCGGTCTTTCCACTTCCGGTAAATCCACTAAGAATCATAATCTTAGATGCCTTGGATAGCATTGATTTTGAATGATTACGGTATGCTTTATATCCTTTATTAAGTAATTTAGGCTTTAAACCAACCGTCTGAAATAACCAAGCCATACTGGCACTACGCATTCCTCCGCGCCAACAATATAGCAATATCTCATTATTTATCGCTGCCTCTTGAGCAGTAACAGCGAAATCTTTTAGTTTAGGACCAATAATCTCTAGCCCGAGCATAATTGCATGATTCTTTCCTTGCTGTTTATAAACCGTGCCAACTTTAGCTCTTTCTTCATTGGAAAATATAGGAATATTTATGGCACCCGGAATGTGCCCTTTTTCAAATTCAGCAGGAGATCTAACGTCTACGATAGGTAGCGTTTGTGAAAGTTGCAGGTATTGATCTATATCTAGTTTGGCAATCATCTGAAGATTCTATGGTAAATAACTAATTACTACCAGAACTAGATTATATTATTAGATTTCCTTAGCAAGGTATAAGTTTATCTTTTGTTAAACTTTTACTGTTTGCATAGGTAAATGCCAACGCATTACTATGCTGCGCAATAAATTCCTTAACCATACTGACTAACTCTTCACCTTTTTCATGTAATAAGGCGTGTCCTGCCCCATGTAAAACCTCAAGTCTCGAATCAGGAATACCATCAGCTATTATCTGACTAAACTTCACAGGTTTAATCATATCTTCATCTGCGGCAATAACTAATGCAGGACACTTTATTTCATGTAATCTATCAGTTATTTTCTCATCGTTTCTTAACCTAAAAAACATATCACATAGATAGATATGCCCTTGAAAGAATTTTTTATTGCATATGGAAAGAAATCCTTCGATTTTTTCCTTTATATTTTCTTCATTCTCTTCTAAATATGCATTTGAATATAACTCCGGTAATAAGCTTTGGAAATAATCATATCCTGCATTTCTTCGAACTTTTTCATCATTATCTGATTCTGTTATCATTTCTACAGCTTTTTTTGCGCTTTCTTTCCAACGGGTAACTTGCGCAATCTGCAGTAAATTCGCTTCTGAAACAGAAGCAATTATGGATAATGACTTTACTTTCTGAGGGAAATTTATTGCAAACCACTGCGCCACTTCTCCCCCTAAACTTGTCGCTACGATATGCGCACTATCGATATCTAATGTTTCCATTAAGGCATTTAAATCTTCAACCATAGTTAAAAATGAGTATGGGGTATCATGCGTAACTTCAGAAAACCATTGTCCTCTTAAATCATAACCTAGAAGTTTATAATCCTGCTCTAAATCTACTTTCATTTCATCCCAAGACTCAAGAAAGCTGGCAATACCATTAATAAACACAATAGTTTCATTTGATTCAAGATTTCCTGAAAGCTGATATCTACATTTAAAACCATTCACATTTACGACGTTCATTTCTTTCCCCAGATTCTTTTCTGTATAGTTTTATTAAACCAAACATTTTTTGCAAACCATATGGTATTTTATTTAATAATCCAGACTATAATGTTACGTATCAGGTAACATATTCCATATTTATAGCTGGAGAAGAAAATGACATATATTTCCAAACACATTTCCAAGCTAAGAAAAGATAGTAAGATATCTGTAATTGCACTAGCCCAAATGCTAAACATAAGTAGACATTCTGTGTATAAATGGGAAACAGGAGTATCTACACCATCAATTCAACATTTAAAAAAATTATCTGAAATTTTTAATACTGATCTTGAAACAATCTTAAGTGGCGACCATCCCCACACAAAAAAACCACAAAAAACTGAACTCGACAATTTTATAAAAAAATTGGAAAACGCTCAGTCTTTTTCATCCCTTACGAAAATAATAATTAATTTTATGAAGAGTCTTAATCTGGATAGATTTATTTATAACCAGATATTTCGTGGAGACACATCTAACAAACCGCTGGTAACTATCCTAACTGATATAGGTATAGACTGGCAGATTAAATACGCAGAAAGATACAGCAGAATTGACCCAACATGGGATTATGCTGCAACCCACACTGCCCCCATTCTATGCGATGACCTAATCAAACAAGTATCAGGATCAAATGACAGAATTACTGAATTCTTTGCGGATATGCGCAAAAATATCGCTCCTTACTTTGTTGTAATTCCAATCCATGGTCCATGTTGTTTAGCTGCATTTGTTATCTCTGCTAAAGATAATAGTAAGGCATCACAAGATAACCTTCATAATTCGATATCAACGTTAACTGTTTTTGGACATCACATTTATGAAGCAACACATCGCGTAGCAGAGAAAAAAGAAATCAGCCACAACTCTTCATTAACTCAAAAGGAATTAAGCATAATAAATCACCTTGCTAATGGGTTAACAATTAAAGAGATTGCAGAAAAAAATTTTATAACTATTGCTGCAGTTAACGCCAGAATCAGTAGCGCTAAAATCAAAATGGGGGCAAATAACCGCGAACAACTTGTTCTTATGGCCGCATCTGCCAATCTACTGCCGCATAGTTTTGGAAGAATGATAAGGATGAAAGCATAAAAAAAGGGACTGTAATAATTGATTAACAATCATATAATCACTAGTCCCATAACTTCATATCTTAATCACTTTGGTATTACATATATATGAATATCATTTGGTTCAAAGCTATCTGTAAATACATTACCAGCCATATTTACCGATCGGGATTCATTCCAAACCTCAATGTTTGCTGCACCTATTGCGCCTGATAGAGTAAAGCTAACATTCTTGGCAGTACCAATTGAGTCTCCATTGATATCTATCTCTGTCGGTCTGACTGCAAATACATAGACATTATCATTATCTTCCTTAACCAAAACGTCTATTCTAGACTCAGTCTTCCACCACTGTTTCCAGGTTAATATAAGATCATCATCTCCAGGCTCTGACTGTTCTGTACTTGAATGATCCTGCCGAGAAATATATATGTTCCCGCCATGAGAAACCAAGTCGCCTTCATTATAACCAGCACCTAAACCCCAAACATTTATACCTGAAGTATCAATGTTACTGATAACGCTATAATTTGCAGCACCAGCATTTAATACAGGAGCAAAATGCTCAATTCCTTCTAAGACATCAGCCATACTAATAAAGTTTTCATCAGGTGTTGGCGAATGATGATGAAACCAAGGCAATAACTTCATTTCATGTACAACATGCACCCATGAAAGCATTTTTAATTGTGCTGGAGTTGGATAATATGGAGTATTATAAGGTTCTTCGTGTATATCCGTTGTTTCAACGAAATTATAATGCGGAACCATGTCACGGCTAAATAACCGTGAATTATCCAGAGCATTTATGGTTCCTACTATTGTTGCATCAAAACTATGCGGTTCTGCCCAATCGATAGGATAATAGTCATAACCAATGACATCGGTTACATAAATTCCATTTAGTGGCTGAGTAATTCGTCCAAATCTAATTGCGTTATATTGCGCCATATATTGCTTGGCAACACCCATCCACCAATCTGAATTTCCAGTAATAAAAGATCGTCCACGTAATGTTGTTGTTACCGGATGTTGCGGGTCATTTATATGAGATAATGCGGTCCACCCCCTGACAACCTCAACAGGAACTCCTTGTATATCAGGCTCATCCATCCATGACCACATCATTACACCAGGATTATATTTATTTGAATTAACATAGTGAATTAATTGATTAATATCGGAATTATTCCTATGATCACGATCAAACCCCTCCCACATAGAAGGGCCAATTGCCAACATGTTATTTTCATAGTTATCATCTAAAAATTCTGAATATAAATCAGAGCTATAATCAATATTCCATCCATGCCCAAAACCTGTATTGATTACCGGGCGTTCCCAACGCTCTCCATCTCCATTATCGACACCATTAGCCGACCAGTTTGTTAGCATTTGCAATGTATCATACGGACTGTGATCGTGAAGTCCCCAGCAGGTAACAGGAAAATATGAAGTTTCATTAACTTCAATACCATTATATTCATTGATACCAACAGCAGGAGCACCACTATAGTCCTTTTTAAATGATGTACTACGTTGAGCTAATATTTCATCTGAAGCATCTAATATATTAACTGTTAACACATAATCATCGTCTGAAGCAGGAAGGACGGCATAATTCAATCTAATCGTTTCAGTAGATGTTAGAGTATGGTTATTTGAACGTCCAACCATAGTAATAGCATCATTTAGGTTATCTAACGACAACGACCAGCTTTGTTCACCAGACTCCAAAGTTGCAGATATCTGATTAGTTGCATTAGCGGTATAACGACTAGGAATTTTCACATATACCGGCTGTGTTGTATGAGCATGAAGGTCGCTATGCCATAATTCAAATCCAATATTTATTTCTTCTTGGGTTAAAGCCTGATCATAAAGTTTGAACTCATCCATATAACCGTTGAAATGAACATTATGTGAATCGGTTACATAATTAGTTGAGGCTGAATCCATAACACCAATATATAAAGGGCCAGAATCCAGATCCAGATTTCCAGAACCTGTTTTACTGATTATATGCTGCCCATCAACATAAGTTTTAAACGTAGTTCCATCCCAGGTCATGGCAACATGCTGCCAATAATGACTAACTGCGGAATAGCTGCTTGCTACGGTTCCTGCCCAAAGATTACTTCCGTCAGAAGTATTCATACCAAAACCAACAGCATCATTCTCAATTCTGGTATAAAAGATTGGATAAGCAAAACCATCTCTCATTTGCGATATCAGATAACTACGTTGTATCTCGGTCAAACCTACCAATGCATCACTACTTTTCTTTTTTAACCAAAAGGATACAGTGAATTGGCTAAGGCCATCTGCTATCGATGCAATCGACTCCAAAACCATATAGTTACCAGCAGATAAATCAATTGCACTGCCATAAATCCCCGACACAAAATCTGCTGCTTCCGGAGTCTTCGCTCCCTGCTCATCCATCAACTCAACAGAAATATCCGCAGAACCAGTATTGGTTACATCTTGTTGATCAAAATCCAACTCAACTAAAGGCTGCAATGAAACTTGCGGAGCAACTTCCTCCGCTTCACCTGATACTGTAATCGGACATGTATAAACCTGAGTATCATTAATAGTTAATCTAACATCATATTCGCCGGGTAATGCATAGAAGTGCGTAGTTACTACTGATCCATAGATGTCATTACCATCAGCACGTAATGAATAGGTTCCATCGCCATAATTCCAAATAAAAGTTGCATCTGCATATCCATCAAATGCCATAGCATCCATAACTACTTCTTGATTTACAGAAACCTGTGTTCCTGGAAGGAATCTGATTACTGAGTCTGAATCAATATCAGTACAATTGATTACAACCTGTTCATCACCTCCACCATCCTGTGGTTGATTATCATCAGGTGCAGTTCCTCCATCAGAACTTGATCCACCACCACAACCTGACAGATTAATTATTGAACAAATAAGAACAAACGAAAGCAACGCAGCTTTTAGACCATTCAGGGATTTCATTACAATTCCTTTTATAATTTTATTTAATCATTGTTATCTAACGAACCTAACATGATTTTCGATTTAAGGAAACTATACTTAAAAGATAAACAACAAAATAATTAATAGCTTAAATACTTGAAATATGTATAATAGCGAGATCTTTTAATTCGTTCAGAATTCCTCATACTTAACCGACAGGACGTTTAGAGCAAAGTAAGAAATGCTAGGTGCTCATATGTGTAATTCGAACCAGTCGGTGCAGCTTTAGATTTCTAAAAATACCCGCTTTTACCACACTGAGGTTTTACTTTAATGTCCGTTGTAGATAGTTCACTTACGTTCCAGTCAATGGAACTTCTTCCTGAAATAAAAAAATCATTAAATGAGGTTGGTTATGAGCAACCAACTCCAATTCAGGCACAATGCATACCTCACTTGTTAGAAGGTAAAGATATCATCGGCATGGCTCAAACTGGCACCGGAAAAACCGCAGCATTTGCTCTACCATTGCTTTCTTTAATAGATGTTTCAAGGCAAACTCCCCAACTGATAGTTCTTACACCTACTCGTGAACTAGCTATTCAGGTTTCAGAAGCACTGCAGAAATATGCAAAACACATGAAAGGTTTTCATGTATTACCGATTTATGGTGGGCAATCATATGATATCCAGCTTAAACAACTAAAACGCGGTGCTCATGTAGTTGTTGGAACCCCTGGCAGGGTTATGGATCACATCAAAAGAAAGACCCTGCAATTATCGGACATTACTCAATTTGTCCTAGATGAAGCAGACGAGATGTTACGTATGGGATTTATTGAAGACATTGAATGGATAATGAGCCATATCCCTACCGAAAGGCAAACTGCCCTATTCTCAGCAACCATGCCCAAAGAGATTCGTAAAGTTGCAAAAAACTACATGAACTCCCCTGTTGAGATCAACATTGCCTCCAAAACCGCAACTGCTGACACTATCAATCAAAGATATTGGTTAACTAATCAGTCCAACAAGCTAGAGGTACTTACCAGGCTTCTGGAATTTGAACAAACCGATGGTGTTATCATCTTTGTGCGCACCAAAACCGCAACCGTTGAATTGGCAGAAAAACTTGAAGCCAGAGGCCATGCCAGCGAGGCACTTAACGGCGATATCCCACAAAAAATGCGCGAGCGAGTTATTGAACGTCTGAAAAAAGGCCAACTTGATATCGTAATTGCCACCGATGTTGCTGCAAGAGGGCTTGATGTAGAACGCATAAGCCATGTAATCAATTATGATATCCCTTATGATACCGAATCATATATCCATAGAATCGGCAGAACAGGCAGAGCTGGAAAATCAGGTGAAGCAATATTATTTGTTACTCCAAGAGAACAAAGAATATTACGTCAAATTGAACGCGCTACCAAAAAGCCAATTCAAAAACTGGAAATGCCATCGATTGAAGATATTAACCTTCAGCGTGTCGCCAGATTCAAAGACGCAATGGCTTCGCATATTCGCCTGGATGAAAGTGACCCATACAGGAAAGTTATTCTGGATTTTAGCAACGAAACAGGTCTAGATACAATTGACATAGCCGCTGCTCTTGCGCGACTAATCCATAAAACCGACGATCTATTCCTTGCTGATACTCCAATTAAAAGCGTAAAACCAAAAAAAGAAAAACAGAAAAAAAACTCAAAAAAAACCAAAGACAGATCTGAAAAAGAGCCAAAAGGTAAAAAAAGATCTGCTAAAAGCTACATGGACGAAGCCGATCCTGGACAGCCTATTCCACTAAAAGACTTTCCGGAAATTGAAATGCAACGTTTTGTTCTGGAGGTTGGTTATAGAGACAAAGCAAAGCCAGGAAATATTGTGGGCGCCATTGCCAATGAAGCAGAGATTGAAAGCTGCTACATCGGCCATATAGAAATATATGAAGATTTCACTACCGTCGACTTACCAGCCGGTATGCCCAAAGAAACATTTCAAATTTTGAAAAAGGCCAGAGTTTGCGGAAAGAAGCTTGGGATTAAAAAGGGTAAGTAAACTATTATTTCCGCCTTTTCAGGAATATAAACCAATTCACCACAGAATTGTTTAATAAGCGCATCGCACCTTTTAAGGTGAAATTTGGTGCGTTTGACACATCGCCCCCAACCAAGCCTTAGAATAACATATTTTTAATTGGAAAAGTTTATTGAAGCCATTACTTAACTTGAACAGATAATTCAGCTTAAATATAAATATTAGTAATACCGTTAAAAATCTTTAGCTATATAATTTTAAATAGCTTAATAGACAGCGACGTAGGAAACCAGCCCGAAAAATTAACAAGTTATCAATTACTTCACGCGCTTACGTTGCACGGAATAGCTTATGTTGCTTTGTCAACAAGCTCATTTTTAGTATTATAACTATACTAACTATTTTTCAAACATAGATTTCAGTGCATTCCTATCTAGCTTACCAGCCCCTGTAAGTGGCAGAGCTTCTCCAATTTTGATCTGTTTAGGAATTTTGAATCTTGCCAGCTGACTACCACAAAATTCAATAAGCTCTTCCTGGGTTATTTCAACACCAGGTCTTAAAACAACTAAAGCAACTGGCGCTTGTCCCCATTTTTCATCTTTTATACCAACGGAAATCGCTCCAGCAACAGCAGGATGCCGTTTTAAAGCTAATTCAATTTCTTCAGGAGATATATTCTCTCCGCCTGATATAAACATATTGTCGGCTCTACCAACTATTGATATCAATCCATCTTCATCTTCAACAGCCAGATCTCCGGTATACACCCATCCACCTTCCATAAAGAGCTTTTCTGTTCGCCAGTGATCATTCAGATAACCACCAAAGTTATGAGGGCTACGCATGCACAAAACACCCTCCTCACCGCGTTTAACATCTTCTTTTGTTTCCGGGTCAATAATTTTGTAATCACAGTGAGCCATTGAAAAACCAATCTTTCCTGATTTTGACTGTACTTCTTCAGGCGTACCCTCATATAAAACACTAACAAAATTTGAAGGGCCTGCCTCTGTCATCCCATAGGCTTGATTAGTAATAATACCCTTATCCCAAAACGGTTTTAATACAGATTCTGAACACGGAGCTGCTGCAGTAGTTAATATTGAAACCGAACTAAAATCAGTTTCTGCAAACTTAGGACTTGCAGCCATAAATTGCAACATGGCCTCCACAGCTCCAAAACTAACAATTTTTTCTTTTTCTATAGTTTCAAGCGCAAGCTCAGGGTTAAATGTCCGCAATACTGCTACCTTTGCTCCAATATAATATGATGGAATCAATGAGTTCCACCCCCCAATATGAAAGAACGGGAACGTAAGCATTATATGCGCTTCATATGGAGCATAAAAAGTAAAGGCATTAGTCATAAGCTCGAATGCATTCCATATCATTTGACGATATGGTACTACACAGATCTTAGGAACAGCTGTAGTGCCACCAGTATGTATATACATTTGTGTAGCACTCATGGGCAAAGGTACATTCACATCCTCTACAGGACGATTCATTATTTCCCCTTCGTAAAAAAATTCATTATCACCAACCCTGACCATTTCAGCAACTGAGGATGGTACTGCCCACGTTTCTGCCAAACCAGCAAAAATATCTTCATAGAATACAACCTTAGGTTGGATTCTATTCATTAAATCTTCCAGCTCATTCTTATGTAATGCATAACTTAGGGGAGAAAGGATATATCCCAATTTGCCACATGCAAAATACAGATCTATCGCCTCTATCCTATTAGTCATTAAAATACAGACTCTATCGCCACGTTCCACTTTAAGAACATCCCTAAGATAAGCCCCTAATTTATTGGCTCTATCATCCATTTCTTTGAACGTATATTTTTTCCCGGCTACGACATCAACAACTGCGTCAAGAAAAGGCGTTATTTTCGCTCTTTGCCCACTCAAATTTCCAACCCAGTCCATTGGTACATCATCGTAACTATTTAATAAAGGCATCTGTTTGTTCCCTCAAGTCATTATTTTCATCAACATATTAAAACGACCCATAGCAATACTTTTTTATCATATTGATGTTAAATTGGGATAATGTTGAACTATTAATAATTTTAGTCGAAAAAATAGTGGCAACACTCAATGTTTACAGTCTTTATAGCATTTTTTTACAAAATGAGATCTATTACGCAGGTCAATAGTGATAGCCTCTATCCAAAGAGCTTTAACTCGTCTATTCTTATAGTATTAAAGTTGTTCACAGGCCGCATAAAACGATGTTTGTAAAATCTGCAAGATGGTTAAATCCTGCACTATTTTGGGTCATTTTAAACTGATTTTTATAAATTTAATCGATTTTTGCGACTATATTTTCGTGCATTGAGGGATATATGGAACAAAATATTTCAATTGGAGATCTTCATATTCTAATAGTTGAGCCTTCCTCTGCTCAGCGTCGAATAATAATAGAGGAGATGAATAGTGTCGGCATTATTAATATCGATGAAGCATGTAATGGTCAGGAAGCATTAGAATCAATGGAAAAATACCCTCCCGATCTTGTAGTCAGCGCCATGTATTTCAATGATATGACTGGTAACAACATCATCAATGCCATGCGCGTTAGTGAAGACCTAAAAGATATTCCATTCATGCTGATTTCCAGCGAAACAGATGAACACTTTCTTGATCCAATGCGCCAGGCTGGCGTTATTGCAATATTACCCAAGCCTTTTGAGCGTCTTGCACTTAAGAAAGCCGTATATGCGACATTAGACTATATTTCTCCTGAACAACTCGAACTTAATGACTTTGATGTTGAAGATTTACGTGTTCTTGTTGTTGACGACAGTCTTATGGCGCGAAAACATATCATGCGCATTTTATCATTAATGGGTATAGAGAAAATTTTTCAGGCAAAGGATGGTGTAGAAGCCGTTGAACTTCTTAAAGAAAACATGTACGACCTAATTGTAACCGACTATAACATGCCTGAAATGGATGGAAGAGCCTTGATAGAATATGTTCGCAAAGAAAGTGCTCAACCTGACATACCAATTCTTATGGTTACCAGTGAAACTAATGAAACAAGACTTGCATCTATCCAGCAGTCCGGGGTTTCCGCTATATGTGATAAACCATTTGAAACATCTACTGTAAGGGAGATGATCCAAAGGATTATGTCAAATTAATATATTTTTAACATGACTGCTAGCAAATAAAAATCCCCGCATATTTTAAGGCAACCTAGCCTTATGGAGTCAACGATGTCTAATCCAGTAGTTCACCATAGAAAAGATTACACAGAATCAAATTTCCTGATTGAGGATGTTGCACTGGTAGTAGAAATATTCGACGAATATACATTAGTTACATCTACGCTCTCAATATTAAAAAATCCAGCCAAACCTGAATCAGGTAATGAGTTAATACTAGATGGAGTTGATCTTGAATTTATCTCTGCCAGCATTGATGGAAAACAATTAAAATCTCCGGAAATTAAAATAGATTCCGACCATCTAACTATTAATAATACTCCTAATAAATTCAGCCTTAGCACGCAATGTAAGATCTATCCTGATCAAAACACATCACTTGAAGGATTTTATCGCTCTAACGCTATGTTATGTACCCAATGTGAAGCAGAGGGATTTCGAAAAATAACCTACTTCCTTGATCGCCCAGACATACTATGCACATACAAAACCACTCTTAAGGCAGATAAATCGAAGTTCCCTATTCTGCTGGCAAATGGTAATCGTGTTAATCATGGCGATCTTGATCAAGGACGCCATTTCGCAACTTGGATTGATCCATCAAAAAAGCCTTCGTACCTATTTGCTATGGTTGCAGGAGACCTGGAAGTTCATAAAGATAACTTTAAAACCTACTCTGGAAAAAACATTCAGCTTGAAATTTATATTGAAGAAGCTAATGTCGGCAAAACCGGACATGCAATGGAATCATTAAAAAATGCTATGCGCTGGGATGAAGAGGTATACGGCCGCGAATATGACCTTGATATCTATATGATAGTTGCTACAGATGACTTTAATATGGGAGCAATGGAAAACAAGGGCTTAAATATATTTAACTCTAAGTACGTACTTGCCAATCAGAATACCGCAACTGATTCTGACTATGAAGGAATAGAGAGCGTAATTGCTCATGAATATTTCCATAACTGGACTGGCAATCGTATCACCTGCCGAGATTGGTTTCAGTTAAGTCTTAAAGAAGGGCTAACAGTTTACAGAGATCAGCAGTTTTCTGGCGACATGAACTCAAAATCTGTAAAACGCATAAATGATGTAAAAATTCTAAGGTCACACCAATTCCCTGAAGATTCAGGGCCTATGGCTCATCCAGTCCGCCCTGAATCATATATTGAAATGAATAACTTCTACACCGTCACCGTATACAACAAAGGGGCTGAGGTCATTCGAATGTACCACACCTTACTTGGTGATGAAGGTTTCCATAAAGGTATGGATTTGTATTTTATGCGCCATGATGGTCAGGCAGTTACCTGTGATGATTTTCTAAATGCAATGGCAGACGCAAATAACACTGACCTATCACAATTTTCATTATGGTATAGCCAATCAGGAACACCAATACTTGAAATTACTGATAATTATAACAAAACCACCCAAAGCTACACGATAAATATTAAACAGAGCTGCCCAAATACTCCAAACCAAGACAACAAACAACCATTCCACATTCCATTTGAGTTTGGAATGCTAGACCCTTACGGTAGAGATATCGAAATTGCCGGAAAAAAATCTACTGTATTAAACATCACTGCAGAAGATTCGAACTTCACCTTTGACGGAATATCTGAAAGACCTGTTCCTTCATTTTTGCGCGGTTTTTCTGCCCCGGTTAAAATTGAATATCCATATACCGATGATCAACTTTCATTCTTAATGTCACACGACAGCGATGATTTTAACCGTTGGGAATCCGGACAAAAACTAGCAATTAATATAATAAAAACTCTTGCAGAAGCCGATAAAAACGACTCTGCTATGGAAATAGATTTACGTTATATCACTGCTTTCAAGAATACATTGCTAAGCCATCAACTTGATAAATCATTTATATCGTTGGCACTATCGCTACCTTCTGAAACATATCTATTAGAAACTCTGGGTGGTGAAAATATTGATTGCATTTTAAAAGCCAGAAACTTTATCCGTAAAGAGATAGCAAATAAACTTCGTCAAGAACTAATAACAATATATCAAACCAATTTAAGCGATGAACCATATTCAATAACCCCGGAAGCAATTGGTAAACGCAGTTTAAAAAATCTAGCTCTTGGATATTTAATAGCATTAGAAGATGAAGAAACTATTAATCTATGCAATACCCAATTTTATGATAATGACAATATGACGGATGAAATCAGTGCATTAACAATGCTATCACATACTGAACATTCTTCTCGTCAAAAAGCTCTGGATCATTTTTATGACCGCTGGCAAAAAGAGCCTTTAGTGGTAGATAAGTGGTTTGCAATTCAAGCCATGTCTAAACGCCCAAACACTCTTGATGACGTAAAAAGACTTATGAACCACCCTGCTTTTAACATTAAAAACCCTAATAAGGTAAGAGCTCTAATAGGATCTTTCTGTCAGGGTAATCTGCTTGAATTCCATAAAAATGATGGATCTGGATATAAATTTATTGCAACACAAGTTTTAAGACTTGATGCAATTAACCCTCAAATAGCGGCTAGAATTGTGAGTTCGCTAATCAACTGGAGAAAATTTGATAATAATCGCCAAGCACTTATAAAAGAGCAACTTGAAAAGATTATAGCTTCAGATGACTTATCAAAAAATGTATTTGAAATTGCTTCTAAGGGTCTTCATGGGTAGAACTCCCCAAACCTAATCCCTCTTGCATAAATGTGACTCATTTCACAAATAAGTCTTTACTTATATAATTAACTCATTATAATGGGTTGCATATTACACAATTTGTATTGCGACACATAGCCTATTCAATTTACAACTTTTTTATTAAAAAACACAAATAATAATTTTCTAGGGGAAAACATGAAAAAGCTTCTTCAGTCATCTGCTAAAATTTTGCTTTTAATTATATGTATTACTGCTAATATAACAGCTCTTTATCATGTAGTTGATGGAACAGTTACGTATTCAGATGGACTTGACGTAAGTCAATATGAGGAAATTAGCAGTGTCAAACTTAGTTTTTACTGATGCATTTAGCGATAATACAGAAAGACGTAGATTTAGAAGACGTCAAACAGATGATAGACGTTCTTTTCAAAGATTTGAGCCTGGGAAAATAACCGCAGATCGCAGAAAGTCACTTTCGGATAGACGCGAATGTGAAACTTTCGGAAGATTATCTCTGATCTAATTATAAATTAGTATCAGATTAGTTAATCATTAAAACATTATGGGGTATAGCAGTTTTTGCACTTTGTTGTTGAATCCTAGGTGCATTCAATACTGCTAGTATCCTTTTTTGCTATTTCAATAACATCCTTAAAAACTTTAGCTTATTATTGTAAGGTGGATAAGCAAAAGACATATCAGGCTTAATGCCGGATTTTAGCATCGATTTTTGATGAGAAAATCTCTTAAATCCCTCATAACCATGGTATACCCCGATTCCACTGTCTCCTATCCCTCCAAAAGGTAAGTTTGGATTTGCAAGATGGTTAATACAGTTATTAATACATCCCCCACCAAACTGAACTCCATTGATAATCTTTTCCTGAATCTGTTTTGATTCACTAAAGATGTAACAGGCAAGAGGATGTTTTGGTAATCTTGAAATAATTTCAAAAGCCTCATCCAATGACCTGTATTCAATAATCGGAAGTATTGGCCCAAATATCTCTTCTTGCATCACCTTATCATCTAAGGAAATGTTCTCCATAAGTGTTGGGGCTATATATCTACTTCCCCGATCATGTTGCCCACCAATAATAACCTGATTAAGATTTATCATTTCAACCAGTCTATCATGATGCTGTTCATTAACGATCCTGCCATAATCAAGCGATTGTGAAGGATCTTGTCCATACACTTCATTTATTCTTTCGACTAACTTATCCTGAAGCTCTATTTCGATATCTTCATGAACCAAAACATAGTCAGGGGCAACACATGTTTGCCCTGCATTCATCATTTTGCCGTATATAATTCTTTTGGCGGCTATCTCAAGATTTGCATCTTTATGAACTATACAAGGGCTTTTTCCTCCAAGCTCTAAGGTAACAGGTGTCAGGCTCTTTGCTGCTGCCTCCATTACGATAGAACCAACCCTAGGGCTTCCGGTAAAGAAGATATGATCAAATTTTTGTTCAAGCAATATAGTTGTCTCTTTTACTCCTCCTGGTACATAGGCAATATATTCCTTTTCAAAAACAGTATTTATTAATTTTTCTATTACAGAACTAACATGTTCAGTTAACTCAGATGTTTTGACCACAACAGTATTACCCGCTGCAATTGCCGCAACTAATGGTGCAAAAGTAAGGCCTACAGGATAGTTAAACGGAGTTATTATCAGATTTACCCCTAGTGGTTCATTATAAATCTTGCTGGAACCGGGTTTTAAATAAAAAGGCGTCTTCACCTTTTTGGGTTTCATCCACCCCTTTAGCTTTTTAATAGCGTGCCTTATATCATGTAAAACAAAGCCTATTTCGGTTGCATACGATTCAAATGGAGACTTACCAAGATCTGTTTTTAGTGCAGCAGTAAACTCAAGCTCAAAATCCCTGATCGCCTTTCTAAGCTTACGTAATTGCTCAATCCGAAATTTATAAGATCTGGTTACACCTGAGTCAAAAAACTCTCTTTGTCCATTTACAACTTTGATTATTCTTTGTTTCGCTGGCATTTGCCTTGCTCCGCTTGAATCTTCTTTACCTTATATTATAGTTCAGCAATAACCTCTGCTGCATTATCTTCGCCAATCTCTTCCTTACATCGATCAAGTATTTTCTGAAATAAGGTCTTAAAACCTTCTTTACCACCACCGCTCATTTGACCTGCAGCACAAATACCCATCTCAACTATAAGATTAATTTCCGCCTCGGTCAGATCTGGTGGAAATTCAACATCTCTTACACCCAGACCATCCATAAAACACTTAAGCGCAAAAATATTGTTATCCATTTTGCTTTATACCTCTTCTATTGATAAAAACACCTATCATTAGCAATAACACCATCAATGATATTACAGGAATATTTCCCCATCTCACATATGGTGTTTTGCCTTTTCTGGGTTGGATTGTACCCGTTAAAATGTATTCTGCAAATTGCGGTGAATCAACTAGGATATTACCTTTATGATCTACCGTAGCTGAAATTCCGGTATTGGTTGATCTTACAAGCGGACGCCCTGTTTCCAATGAGCGCATACGGGCTATTTGTAAATGCTGGTATGGGGCGATTGAACCTTCAAACCATGCATCATTGCTTATGTTGATCATATAATCCGCTTCGCCAAGCTCTCTGGCTATCTCATCCCCAAATACTATCTCAAAACATATTGATACTGCAGCATTATGCTTTTTGGTCTTAAGCGGCTGTTGCCTTAAATTTCCTGATGTAAAGTCGGCCATTGCTGCACCAAGAAAGTCTAACGACTCACCAAATACACTCCTGAATGGAAGATACTCTCCGAATATCACCAAATGCCGTTTTGCATAATAGGACACCCCCTGCTTATCAATAGCAATCATGGCATTGAAATATCTTTTATTTTTATGATCATATACAGGCACACCGGTAACTATTGAAGTATTAGCTGCATTTGCCTCTTCCTGTAAATTAAGCATATATTCATCCACATAATGCAAAAAATCAGGTATCGCTGTTTCTGGCCATACTACAACATCGACCTTACCAAATAGGTCTTTTGTAAGATCATAATATTTATCTAACGTATATTGTCTAAATTCCGGTTTCCATTTTATATCCTGTTTAATATTTCCCTGAACCACAGCAACTTTTAATGGGTATCCCGAATTTTCAGTCCATTCAATTTTCTTTAATGCAAATGATGTTGCAATTATGGTTATTATGGCTAACAGAACGCCTTTACTGGATAAGCTTTTATTTCTTTCCTGTATAACATACACCAAACCACAAGCAATAAATATTGCCGCAAAACCGACAGCATAAACACCAAACACGGGAACAAAAGAACTAATTGGAACATCCACAAAGGCATTACCTAATAGTAACCATGGAAAGCCAGTAAATAGCCAACCTCGCAGCCACTCGATTAATATCCATAACGTAGAAAATATCAGTATGGCTGCAATTTTATTTTGAATATTCTTACCTAAAATTGCATATAAGATAGCAAATATTGCAGGATATAAAGCTAAAAAAGAGATAAATATTATCGCAACAAAAACACCTGCGATTGGCCCTCCCTTTCCAAACTCTGCAATGCTGATATAGATCCAATGCACACCACCAGCGAACATTCCAATCCCATATAGCCACCCCTGAAAAAAGGCACGTCTTTTGGGTTTTACAATTAAATTATCTTGTAACTCTTTAGATATCAGGTAGAAAAAACCTGCAAGAGAAAACAACGGAAATACCCAAAGGTTAAATGGCGCAAAACCAAGTACCCAAATCAACCCTAGAGTTATTATCAAGATGGATTTTTTCATTCCCGGGTAACGCGCAATAGATGCATCCGCCTAGCATCCGCGCGCATAACTTCAAACAGCAGTCCATTTATAGAGATACTCTCCCCCCGCTCCGGAAGCCTTCCAAACTCATGCATAACAACGCCACCAATAGTATCGTATTCATCATCGGAAAATTCAGTTTCAAAATGCTCGTTAAAGTCTTCAACTGGGGTTAGAGCTTTAACAATACAGTGACCACTTCTATGCTGTAAGATGAACCTATCATCACTAATATCATGTTCATCATCAATATCACCAACAATCTGTTCAAGCACGTCTTCAATAGTAACCAAACCTGCAACGCCGCCATATTCATCAACAACAATTGCCATATGATTACGATTCTTTTTGAATTCTTTAAGTAATATATCAAGTGGTTTGCTTTCAGGAACATAATGCGCAGGACGCATAACCTCGCGCATATCAAAACGTTGATCTTCGTTAGCATTTGCAGCAAAACGCAACAAGTCCTTTGCCATTAAGATCCCTTCGATCTCGTCACGACTATCACCAATTATTGGAAATCTGGAGTGCCCTGATTCGATCACGATAGGCATAAGTTCTTCTGGAGTATCATCATTTTTCCCAACAACCATTTGCGATCTGGGAATCATGATATCGCGCACTTGCATCTCTGTTACCTGCATCACCCCTTCCATCATAGATAGGGCATCCAGGTTTAATAAATTGCGCTGTTGCGCGTCACGTAATACTTCTACTAGTTCTTCTCGGTCCCTGGGTTCCCCTGTCAGCAGGTTGCTTAATCGCTCTAACCATGACTTATTCCCAGGGTTTGTACTATTCGAGTTGTCGTCCGGCATATAGTTATTTGTATAACCCTTAAGTTGTTTATGTAACTACTATTGTAGTTATTCATATGGATTTGGGAAGCCTAAACTACTAATTATCTTGGTTTCCAAAGCTTCCATCTCTTCCGCTTCATCATCTTCAATATGATCATAACCAAGAAGATGCAGTACTCCATGCACCACCATGTGCGCCCAATGAGCAATTTCTTGTTTTTGCTGTTCCTTAGCTTCACATTCAACAACCTGCGCACAAATTACAACATCACCCAAAAGCGGTATTTCCAGATCGACATCACTATTTCCAATTTCCTCTTCAAAGGCAAATGGGAATGATAATACATTGGTTGGTTTATCTTTATGACGATATTCTTTATTTAACTGAGTAATCTCTTGTGCATCGACGATTCTGATTGAAAGTTCAAACTCACCTTCTCTATCACCTATCGCAATAGCAACCCAACTCTCTATCTGCTCTTGTGTTGGCAAGGATTTATAGCCTGTGGCTATTTGCAGGTCTACAAATATATTATTTTTTTCATTCATGAGTGGTTACGCTCATATGCCTCAATTATCCTCTGAACCAATGGGTGTCTAACAACATCTGCAGCAGTAAATTCACTAAAACTAATTCCATCTACCCCCTTAAGAAGCCTTACTGCATCCTTAAGTCCATTCTTTTCTACTGATGGCAAATCAATCTGAGTAATATCCCCTGTAACAACAGCTGTAGATCCAAACCCGATTCTGGTTAGAAACATTTTCATCTGCTGTTTGGTAGTATTCTGTGCTTCATCAAGGATTACAAAGGCATTATTAAGCGTTCTACCGCGCATATAAGCTAATGGAGCAATCTCGATTATGTTTTTTTCAATAAGCTTTGCGACTCTGTCAATTCCTAACATTTCATACAATGCATCATAAATCGGACGCAGATACGGATCTACCTTTTGCGCCATATCACCGGGTAAAAACCCTAAGCGTTCACCAGCCTCAACAGCAGGGCGTACTAATACCAATCTATGCACCCTTTCCTGCTCTAACGCTTCAACTGCACAAGCCACCGCCAGAAAGGTTTTACCAGTACCTGCCGGCCCTACCCCAAAGTTAATATCATTTTCTCTAATACTTTTAACGTAAATATTTTGGTTTTTACCGCGCGGTTTAACAGATATTTTACGGGCACGAATAATATTACCGTCAGGCTCCATGGTTATTAGCCTGGCGTCTGCCTCTTTGAGTACCAAGTGCACTTCTTCTGTTGTAAAGTCAGAGTCTGCTTGCTGATAAAGCTTTAAAAGTATCGCCTTTACCAACTCTAGTTCAGTCTCTTTTCCTGATACCCGAAAACGATTACCTCGGTAATGGATCTGCACTCCAAGACGTTCTTCAATAAGGCGTAAATTACAATCAAACTGACCACAAAGATTAGATAGCAGATTACCCTCTGCTGGCTCTAAAAAGAAATCTATAAATTCTGGCATTACCCCTCCCCCTTTACTAACTCACCACGCAGTAAATATAAAAGTACAAATTGCATTTGTGCTACGCTATTCATTCTTTTGCCCGATTTAGAATACTAACAACCAATCTCTTAACCGTATCCGCCTCATCACTTTTACTTGTTGCAATAAACAGAGTCAGAGCAGCCAGTGCCTCATTGCTTATAACCTGTTCCCCACTTTCTGAGAACAGTTCGTTATTTTGATTAAGAAAGTAAATAAAACACATCGCAGCAATACGTTTGTTTCCATCCACAAAAGAGTGATTTTTGACAATAAAATAAAGTAGATTAGCTGCCTTTTCTTCTAAGGTTGGATAGATATCGACTTTGTCATACGTCTGGGCAATCTGACCAATAGAACTAGCAAAGCTCTCATCTTTTGGCTTAGCAAACACATCGTTTTCAAAATCAGAATACATCTCGCCAATTACTTGCAAATAATCATCAACTTGAGGATAAATCACTTCTTTTACCGTATTTCCTTTGCTATCTAACGTTTCATGATCATAATCATCAAGAAGAGTCAGCCCATTGGCAAATACAGTAAACAAACTTTCATTTTCCGTATCCATTTGGTTTTCAATTGCTCTACCCAGAATACGGATACCAGTTTTTAGATATTCAACTTCCTGCTGTTTTTGAGCCAAACGTTGCTCATTGATTGCATATCCTTGAACCAGATAATCTTTTAACCGCTGAGTAGCCCAGATGCGGAATTGGGTAGCTTCACTTGAATTTACTCTATAACCAATGGAGATTATCATGTCCAGATTATAGACATTCATTTTTCTCTTTTTACCATCTGCTGCAACCTGTTCCATTTTGGAACAGGTTGAATTACGATCTAACTCACCTGTTTTATAGATATTACCAATATGCTTAACAATGGCAGGACGATTAACATTAAATAACAATGCTATCAAATGAGCATCAAGCCAAATAGTATTATTATCCAATTTAACTCGAACATCAGCTCCAGAACTACTTTTATAAATCTCTATTTTACTTTCCATAAACTTTTTCCCATATAATTACCGGGCCATAGTTATCTTATTATTACAACAAACTCCCTCTATGCGCTTAACTTTGGAAGATATACTCATAACACCAACATATAATTGGAAGAATCACAATTTTGCACTATTAACTTCAACTAACTCAGCACGCAATGAATTAGGTAACGCCTCGGTAATCCTTACTTTTACCAACTCTCCGATAAGATCGGTCGAACCATCAAAGTTAACTACGCGATTATTCTCTGTTCTACCAGAAATCTGTCCATTTTTTTGTTTAGATTCTTGATAAACGATAACTTCCTGCTCTGTTCCAACCATAGCAGCACTTACTCTGGCTGCCTGCTTATTTATCTGCTTTTGAAGAATTGCTAAACGTTCTTTCTTCACTGCAAGATCAGTATCGTCTTCCATTTTTGCTGCTTCGGTACCAGGCCTTGGGCTGTAAACAAAGCTGAATGATTGATCAAATCCGATTTCTTTAATCAAATCCATTGTCTCATTAAAGTTTTCTTCAGTCTCACCAGGAAAACCGACAATAAAATCAGATGAAATACTAATATCTGGGCGCACTTCTTTAAGTTTGGCAACCTTTTCTTTATATTCTGATGATGTATATTTACGCCTCATAAGCTTCAACACCTGATCTGAGCCAGATTGAACCGGCAGATGTAAATGATTAACTAATTTCGGCTCTTCAGCAAAGATCTGAATTAGTTCATCACCAAACCATTTCGGGTGAGAGGTGGTAAAGCGAATTCTTTTTATCGCATCTATCTTAGCCACCGCACGTATTAACTTTGCTATAGATGACTTTTCACCGTTCTCATCTTTACCCTGATAGGCATTAACATTTTGCCCAAGCAGATTTACCTCTTTTACCCCTTGCTTGGTCAAGGCAATAATTTCATCAAGAATATCCTGTTGTGGCCTGCTCCACTCTCTACCTCTGGTATATGGCACCACACAGTAGGTACAAAAGTTATTACAACCTTCCATTATCGATACAAATGCTGTTGCGCCCTCAGATCTTGGCTCTGGCAGAGAATCAAACTTTTCTATTTCCGGGAAAGACACATCCACTTGAGGCTGGTGAGTTTGTTCAAATGTTGCCAACATCTCTGGCAAACGATGAAGTGTTTGCGGGCCAAATACTATATCAACGTGATTTGCCTGCTTGAGTACGTTCTCACCCTCTTGACTTGGAACACAACCTGCAACCGCAATAATTATTTCGGGGTTTTTCTCTTTAAGCTTGCGCCATCTACCCAAACCAGAAAATATCTTATTCCTGGCATTCTCACGTATGGAGCAGGTATTAACTATCAACAAGGTTGCTTCTTCCGCACTATTTGCCTGGGTATATCCGCAACGATCAATTAAGAGATCTGCGATCTTGGCAGAATCGTACTCATTCATTTGGCAACCGTGTGTCTTAATATAAAAACTACGCAAAACTTTCCTCAACATTCATTCATTTAATAAAGGGAGGCAATTTTACTGTTTTTATAACATTGTTTCTATTATTTATTAGTTATTTATCGCAATATATTTTGCGTTCGATTTGCCTAAATAATATATTTTTCCAACCCAAATACCCATAAGCCATTTATTCTATTAAGCTAACAATTTTTCCGGTGCATAACCTTACAAAATAACACATTAACAAAGTATCAATACCAATAGACTTGATCATTTTTTATGTTACATTTTTGTTAAAAATCGAATATTATCTGGTAATTACAGAATCTGATTACAGATAGTATAATGCTAGGAATACTTCAGTGGAATCAAACATGGAAACCGATACACTTTGCCCTTGTGGGACATTAAAGGATTACTCTAATTGCTGCGGCCCTATTCATAATGGGTTGGCCAAAGCAGAATCTGCAGAACAACTAATGCGCTCCCGTTTCTCTGCCTTTAGCCGCGAAAATGTTAGCTATATTGTTGATACTACTCATCATAATTACATAACAGATCATGATAAGGCCGAAATAACAAAAAGCGTTATGAGATTTAAGTGGCTACGCCTTGATATACATAATAAAAAAGCCGGTACACCTGATGACAAACATGGAATTGTAGAGTTTACTGCCCACTTTGTTGACACCTATACTGGACAAACCGGGTCGGTAACCGAACGCTCTAATTTTCTTAAGGTAAAAGACAGATGGTACTACACCGATGGTGAAACCAAACAGCAATCAGAAAAAATCAAAAGGAATGATCCTTGTTGGTGTGGTAGTGGCAAAAAATACAAAAAATGTCATGGTGTGTAACTTCCCAAAATCCAACCGTTCAATCGCGACTTTTTCAACCGAATTAATATCGTAATAACTGAAGTTGGTTATTACGATATTTTGGCAAACCGCCTAAATCATAGCCAAATCGTATGATGAATAATTCGGCAAATTGTATGATGTTAAAGTGGTGCTCTACACTTGACCCTTTGGTTTTTAATCTTTTATCGTTGGATAAGCATCACACACAGGAAATGTAGCCAAAGCTCCATCAATTTGACTGCATCGGTCACTGAGATAACAAATAAACTTTTTACCTGATGCCTGTGCAGTTAATGCCAATGTCAAAGCTGCTTGAGATGATGGATTTTCATCTTCAAAAACCAACCCAGAACTACTTGTACACTCTGAATTCTTAACTGATACGCCATCTTTAATACCAATATATATAAGATTAATATGACTCCAATTTGATTTACGAATTTCAGTTGGAACACCTCCAATCCATTGCCCGGCAAAAGTCACATGACTAAATAAAATTAGCAACAAAAATAATTTAATACGTAATAACATATACTTCTCTCCTATAATTCGATTAATTTTAAAATAAATAAATTTATACCAATTGACAATCAAATAGATCTCACTATTCTTTTAATTTCACACATTGAATCTGGTGTGAAATATCAACATGCTGGTTATTACCATATTTACGGATCAGGTTTTTTATAACATGCACTCTATGCAATACCGATTTAATGGTGTTATAAATAGACCTGACCCTTAACTTACTTCTCACTTGCATGTCGGACTCTTTCTCTTGTTTAACTGGAAATGCCTATTACCAGTTTGGCACCTAGATGCCGTTGTTGAGAGGAGGAGTTCATGCCATAAAACTAGCGGGCTGTAGGGGCCTAGTCATCCTTTCCAATCACATATCAAATTGATTAATGTGTGGTAACTATAATCAACCAGATACGCCGCTATTTTTCAAACACTCCAAACACCAGATTCAGTTATACTCCAACCCCTCTTCGGCATTTTTAATTGCGCGATCTTTTCTTGCGACATTGTTATGTTCCTTATTACGGGCTTTTTCAAACGGTTTATATTTTATTATGATATTTCTGGGGTCAATGTTTATAGAATCTTTATAAGAAGATAGTCCAATCGCCCCCCATCCCGAATCCTTTTTAAAACTCCAACTTAACTTCTTCCAACCTGTTTTTGCCGAAATATTCATATTAAAACCTCTACATTCCACCCCATACTCTTTAGCAATTGCACTTAAATCGCTTTGTAAAGCAGCCTTTCCATAAAACACTCCCCCTTGAACTGTAATATTTCCATCACTGTCAAGCTCTACCTTCATGAATTCAGCATCTACTTTAGCGCTATAAACTCCATCTGAAAAATTTGCACTTATTCTGTCACTTATATCAACACTAATCCCCTCTCTCCCATCAGGATCAACAAATCCATACGGATTATTATTGGCATAGGCATAGCGATTAAAGCTATTCATATTATCTTCTTTAAACCTCAACGGGTCTGTGGCCATAAAGCGTCCCAATACTGGGTTGTAGTAGCGCTGCTGCATGTAGGTGAGATTGGACTCGGCATCTTCGACATGACCGGTATAGGATTTAGCGGTATCGGATTGGTCACCTCCGCTGTATACCCTTTCACCATAAGGGGCGTACATATTGAATTTTAAGATATCCTCTTCACCTGCCTCATCGGTCATCTTTATCGGGCTACCCTGATAATCGTTGTGCAGGAAGGTGATAGTAGTTTTGGTTTTGGCGTAACCGTTTCCAGCCACCAGCAGTGCTGTTACCAGCACCAGTTTACTTATTTGTTTCATGTTCATTTTCGTATCCTTTTCGTATTCAGTGGGTGCCTCCGGAGCCAATAACTCCGGAGGCATGCCGCAAATTAATCAACCTTCGGAATAATAATGGTCATATCCCCAACCATGATCGGGATATACTTATGCTGCACCGTTATCGGCGCAGGACTTACCACCCACTCGTCACAGCTGTTTGCCGAGCAGCTACGGATACGTACATAATAGGTTCCGTCATCCAGATCCTGAATCTGTGCTGATGTATCACTACCTGAATAGATTGATTGAACATTTTCAGAAAAGTCGTAATCGGTTGAGATGTCAATTTCATAACTAATAGCATCCGGGACACTATCCCACGAAAGGCTAAAACTGCCGTCGGTGTCTATTTCACCATTGATTGCATTTTCCGGTAATACCAGGTTGTATTCCGGTATTTCTTCTTCAACGTTTACTTCGGCAATCGCTTTACCTGCCAGCATCACATACTCTTTGCTGGTACCATCTGCACGATATTCACCGATCAGATCACCACCGGAGCTATAGAAGAAATACGCATCCGGTGAACCGGATTTTTCCTTTTTAACACGCATGCGGTTACCGTCGTAAAGGTAGTTAACTTCTCCGTTATTTAAACTTACCATTGCTCCTGCATGATTATAACGGTAATAGTCTTTACCATCACTGATAATATTGCCGTAGTTATCGTAATCGAACGAATATTCTTCTTTTCCGAAAACAACTTCATTTGTCGCTGCATTCAGACGCCCGTTTTCATCATAATCATACTCAACCAGTCTGGTGGCTATTTTTTTGCGGGTAATATTCCCCTGCGCATCGTAATCAAATTCGATATCGTTGGTAAACGTTTTTTGGGGCTCATCTGTCAGCATTCTGTTTGTTCTGTATATTGTCAGCATGCCTTCCGTAGGTGTCATAGATTTAAGACGCCCCATGCCATCATAGGTCATACTGGAATAATCCGTATCCGGCATACCGGTAATACTGCTGATATTGCCATTTTTATGATGACCATATTCTAACGAGAGTAGTCCTGGGGTATTTATGCTCTGTACCCAGAGGCGCGAATCAAGTGCTGTTGTCTCAACATGGCCGTTACCGTAATGAAGCTGATGCACACTACCGGACGGGTGCCAGGTAACAGCTTCGGCAAACACCATATGTCCGTCACCGGTTCTTACTTCTGCCGGTCTGCCGAAGGCATCCGGGTTATATATAAGCGTGCCGATATCACCCTGCGCTGGATATTCGATTTGCTCAAGCATATCAAGATTGTTAAAACCATAATCCAGCGTATAGGTATTTCCGTCAACCACAAGGTTTTCCCAATCCAGATTGCCGTTCTTGTCATATCCATAGTTACGCTGTACCGAGTCTGTTTTCATAGCCGTTACCAAACCACGGTTGTTGTAGTCAAACTCAATATTTTCGGCAGAATCTACTGAACCGGTTGCGGCCGGATAGACAATTCCGGTCTGACGATTTTGTGCGTCATAGTTATAGGTAATCCACTGGCTGCTACTGCTGCTGTTAACCCTTTGCTGAGTCAGGTTGCCATTTGCATCATAACGGAAATCTGTTATGCCGACTTCCGGGTCATTAATTGATTCCAGCTGATACTTATTGTTGTAACGATAGGTTCTGGTCATCACACCACGACCAACACCGGATATCCCCTGTTTGACATTTTTTATCCTGCCAACCAAGTCGCGATTAATTACGGTGCGGTTAATCAAAAGATCACCGTTATCATCAAAGTTTTCAACCTTGATTAGGTTCTTTTCTGCCGGATTGCCATAGGAACGGTAGTGGTTTTTGGTTACCACGCCTTCAGGATCGGTTATCTTTTCCTGATTATTGGAAAGATACTCAATGCTTGTTGCATTACCAGCCTGATCGGTTGTTTTTACTACACGATCAAGCACATCATATTTATAGGCGATACGTTTGCTATCACTATTCGGATTATATTTATATCTTACCCGCCCTTTTGAGTCGTACGCAACTTTATTCCAAATCTGACTGGAAGGATTACCCTTATCGGTATAGGTGGTTTTAACAACCTGTCCCATTCCATCAAGTGTTTTGACCTGTTTAAAATCTCCACGAGTAAGCGTTTCGGAATTTTTACTATAGCCAATAGATACCCTGCTTCCCTGCGGCTTGGTTATTGAGGTGATCCTGTCCAGATTATCATAACCAAAACTGGTAGTAATTACTGTTCCATCCAGCTCTTTAACCGACTCAGATCTAATGGTGCCATCGCTATTTACCACCCGGGTGATCTCAATCGAGTGATTGGCATCAACCGGTCTTACCTCTTTCCGGGGAATACCTCCGGAGTAATTACTAAATTTAGTTTCATTACCTTTGGCGTCTTTGTGAATATATAATTCACCATGTGAAGAAGTGTGATAACGATAACTCTGCGTTATCCCATTGACAGTCTCCTCACTTACTTTACCAATGCTGTTATATTTACGGGTTACTTTGTTGTAAATTTGCGGACCACTACCAACATAACTGCCACCGGTACTGTTTGAAACCTCTTCTAAAGTTGCATGATTGATCAACCATTTTGATTTTTTATATGATGAATTAAAACCATATCTTGTCATACGATATGCTCCGTCATTACCCCACTCTTTAACTTCCCTTGCATTACCATAATCATCATAATCGGAATAGGTGGTTTTATATTGGGTGCCATCCTGAATAGTAATTACCTTGGTTTGAATAGGTACATAGGTATCACTATCTTCAACTAAATTTTCATAGGTTGTATTGCGTAAGTTGCTGGCGCTGGATATTTTCTGTTTATCCCAGGTATAACTAATTTTTTTTGAGGAATTGTCTGTTGTTGAACTGCCACCTATACCTATATACCAAGTCCCATTTGCACTCTTGGTCGCTAAGCTACTAGCTTCGCGAGAAACACCAAAACCCAAAGTTCCTCCTCCTTTGGTGTAAGTTACTGATTTAGTAAGTCCTGTCCTCCAAGCACTGCCATACTGTGAACCGTAGTGTTTATAGATGGTTTTGCTGCTATCAGGATTACTGATAGTTGTGGTATCTTCATCACTATTCTGGCTGTATGAGTACTCCCAAAGATAGGTTTTGCCGCCAACTTTTAGCTTTTTCTGTTTCAAAGCATGGGTATATGTAGAAGATGGCTGATCCATCTGCTGTTTGGTATATGTATAGGAACTTATTGCCCCATGCGGATAGGTGACTTTACAAAGACTCAGATACCCGGAACTGGCCGAACCACCAACACCCCAAACTCCTGGATCATAAGGCCCTTTACAATAATTACTATATGTTACTGAGTTATCCCTGGTTGCACCTTCCCAGTATCCAAAGTATTTGTATTTCCAGGTTTTCTCCCCGGCAACATTTACCGTACTCAAAAACCGTTGATTTTGGCTCAGTGGAACTTTTTTATATGAATAAGTTACTTTACGGCCACTATTACCCACCTGAGAAATAGATTTAATCACTGGATTTTCCGCATCAGTATCGTCATATTTGATCCCGATGCTTTTTCCATCACTAGAGGTAACTTTAGTCAATAATGTCTCATGCCAATAATCGGTATAGGTCATTCTCAGGTAATTGCCGCTAAGATCGGTAATTTTGGTGACATACCATATCTGCCGGGTTGATACACCCAATGCATCATTAGCCTTAGCGTGTTTTTTGAACTCATATTTTGTTCCACCGGGTGCGGTCAATGTAATGCTTTGATCACTACCAACAGCAGTACAATTTGACACGTCACCACGCCAGCGATCCGCGGTAATATAGAGACTACTTGTTTCGGCCCCCATGATCTTATCGTTTAGATAGAGCTTTTTCACCGAGCCATCAGCCATCTCAAAAAACGGAAATCTGGCTGACGATGTTTGATGAGTCTTTGCAATACACAGATTTCCGTCTGGCTGGATAATACGGCCAAAATGAACCGACCAGCCAACTCCGGCCCAGGTTTCATTAGAGCCATCCGGAATTTCACCACGCGGATTGTTGTAATTTCTATGAACCACAATATCCAGTTCCCCGTTTGTAGGGACAACCAGATCAACATTGTGAAACTTGACCCCTCCGGAAAACGGTTCAATTGTTTCCCCGCCCTGACCGTTCTGATAGGCCCGGTTTGGATTAAATCCGGGCTCTTCATAATATCCCGGCATTTCCATTGCAACCGCCTGATTAAGGGCAACTACCCCCAATGCGGCTACAATCGTTTTTTTCACTATGCTCATATTTCTCTCCGATTTACTGAATTTTTTGCAAACCATTCCCGGTGCCGTAAGTACAATCACTTACAGACTCAATTATTTGATTACTCATTTCCTGTATCAGCCATTCTATCCCCATGAATCATTACTTTGTCAGTGAAATTACAACCTTAGGTACACCGTCCTGACAACCTTCCGTATTAAACCTAACAGCTTGCCCTGTTGCTTTTGCAGTAAGCAAAACAGATAACATCGCTGTTGCGCCTTCGTTATCCAAACTAAATACATATCGATGGGCTAACCGACATTCCTCTGGATTTGGAAGTATTTCATTCGTATATATCTGCACCTGTGCTGGCGTAAATCGAGTATCAATTTCAAGCGTATTAATTGTTAAATCCTCTGTTTGCGGGCTTGTTGCCCAAACCGATGCTGAAAACATAACTAAAGGAATAATTCCTGATATTTTCTTCATCGTAGATGTCTTACTTTCAAACATTTTTTCTCCTAAATTCTCTGAATAATTGCAAAACCATTTCTGATGCCGTAAGTACTATCACTTACAGACTCCACTTTATTGCTGATTAATTTGTTTATGTTCTAGCTGTAGATTTTTCGAAAATCGCTAACCTCGACTATCAATTATCATTACTGGTGTTGATGCTAAAGCTAACGTTATCGATGCCAGTGCAATAACTGTGAGTTTGTTAATCAGTTTCATTATTTTCACCTTAATTTCTATTTCATATTTAACTTGTTCTATGGATAATTGGGCCAGGTTCCTATACCAAGGGATTTTTGTTTGGTGGTAACGTATCCTGGCCTCGTTATCGGAGTTATAAATATCCTGCTCCGTTTTCTTTATCTAGTCGGGTCTACCTGTGTTACTTCACAATAACTGGTATCGGTTGCAGGCTTTGTATATACGGTAGCTTCTCGCTTATCCATAGACCACATTGTCAAAACCAGCGAAGCAATTGTTGTATTCTCTTTTTTTACTAACATCCATCCACTAGGTGAACTGCTACAGTTGTCCGGCACTCCAGAACTCAACATTATTAGTGTACCTCTCGAGATAGTGGTAATATTTGATATTCTGCCACTTAACCAATGATCTGCTGAAAAGCAAAGCGAAGGTAATAAAAGCATTAACGCCGTTACTGATAAACATACATTTTTCATATTCTTCCCCTTAATGACTTATGTATGATGGGCATTTCCCACCAAAAACATTTAAACAATTTATCCAAATGGTGGGTGGTGCCCACCGCAAACTTCCTATTAAAGCTACAGTTCGTAGATTGGGTTAAGCCTCGCGAAGCCCAACATTTTGGGCGGACATTGTTGGGCTTTATTATTCTGCCCAACCTACCACTGACAAAACAGCCCCACTTTTCACGCAATAGCTGCGGTTTTACTGAAGCGAAAGTACCTCCAATAGAACTGTAGATACTTTGAATCAATTATTTCCAATTACCCAAATGTTCTACTTGCGCAGGGTTTCCAGATTTTGGAGGATTCTTTTCTGAAACATAAAGGTATAAATCACTTTGAGTTGTCATTTTTGTAAGAATAGTTGACCATGCTATCTTTCCAAAATCTGTAGTTGTATCCAAATAAAATGCATAGCAGCATCCAGTTACACTATCATCGAATGAATTCAGATTACGAAAATATACTTTTCCGCCAGATACCACTTGATAATCCACTTTACTCATATCTGAAACATAAACATACCCAGCATCACAATAAGCAGATGTTGACAAAAGCAATAGCCCTATAAAATTACAGACTGCTAAAAAAACCTTTTTTCCAATGTATTTCATTTTTCTCTCCAATATTTAATTCTTGTCGCCTACTCTAGGTATTACACTCTTAGGGATGCTCATCAAATCTCATTTCCGTAACTCTGCATGTATCATCAATGAAATACAGTCTTACTTTTTTCCCACTCATAGAAGCCGCCAACAAATTTGACTGAAATAATTCCAATCCTGGGTGATCCGGGTATATCGATGCGGTTTGAGCACCATATCCACCTTGTGATACACATCCGCTCAATTCCGGATTCAACCTGACATTAATACCACCATTTGCTGTTACTATGATTTGTTCGACATCTGACCAATCCGTCCAACCCGGCCCTTGAGCAAATGACAAATTAGCAACCAAAGATACCACAATAAACAAGATAATTTTTGACATGCGTTTCATTTTTTCTCCAATAAATAAACGATTGAATTAACAAATAATTTAACAAGCCAACAACCAAAACCATTAAATAAAAATCCAGGATTCATCTGTAACATTAACGTTATTTTTTTAAATATCATAAAAAAGATCAATCGTACTTTCGGCCTAGTTCTAAAGTCTTATTGTTATTGAATTAACAAATGAGATATTATTGCTGGCTTTTCGAATGGTAAACGGCGGTAAAAAAATTCCCACCAGCAGCATCTTGATACCGGGCTTCGCCCACCGCACCGCATCATAATCAAAACAACAAACCCGATACAATTATGCTAATAACAGCAGGATCATAAACCGTTACCATTGCCGTATCTAAATCTGAAAATTTATATCCATTATCAACAACCAAACCCAGCTTATATGTTCCCATAACTGAATATGAATGATTTACGCTTGCTTCTGATGTTTGGTAATCACTAATTCCATCACCGAAATCCCATGCATATATTAAAGAAGCATTATTTGGATCTGAAGATGCATAGGCAGTAAATTCAACATCATCACCTACCATCACGGAATATGAATCATTATCTAATTTTGCTATCGGTTTATTTTTGAATGCAACTGCGGAAGCATTAAGATCAAGTCTGGGAAAAGTTAAGTTATTTCTTGAATCAATGATACTAACTCCATTTCCCTTTAATGCCTGCTCAATTTCATCAACAGAAGCATTTGGATTTATGGACTTTAATACAGCAACTGCACCAGTAACATGAGGAGCAGCCATTGAAGTACCAGATTTATAACCGTAACCACTTACAACAGAGGAATAGATATTTGATCCGGGAGCAAATATATCAACTATAGCCGCACTATTAAAAAAATAACTAATATTATTCGAATCACTATGTGTACTTCCAACTGTAATCGCTGATGAGATACAACCAGGTGTAGGAACCAATCAAATCGAGCGTGGTTGTGATCGGCTTATTAAGTGCACTTAACTCAAATTTCATTTTACTGCTTTCCGCATCTACCACTATTTCGGCAGAAGCAGAATTAAGCCGAAGATTAGCCGAACAACCTCCTCTTAACTCCTGACTTCCGAAAGTTTCTGAATAGATAATATCGCCCTCGTTAAAGGTGATACCAACCGCATTCAATTCTTCTTCGATTTCCTGTCCAATCAGTTTCCCCAAACGGTCACCATTGCTCAGTGAATTATCTAACGACTCAGTTAATTCACTCATTGTAAATTCATATTCGGCTGCCGATACAACCGAACTTAACACCAGCAACCCCAAACCAACTAATGTAAACATTTTGTTCATATTAAGTACCCAATACATTTATTTTGATCAAAACGACCCCTTACACGATACAAATCGCATATCGATCAACACGTTATTAACAATATTAAATTCAGAAAATCTGCAGGATCATACCCTGCAATTCAAACGATCTTTTCAGACGAAAATCGTCCCATAAATCACTCAAAAGCAATCACTCTACAGCAATGATACGAATCAATGAGCCAATACCTGCCGTAACTGAACAATCGCCCTGATCAACATATGAAATTGCAACCGTTTTACCTGTCGCTCTGGAGACTTTCATCATAATAACGTAATCGGTAAACTCTTCTAGTTCGTTACTGATAAACGCATGAAATCCTTTAAAACTACCGGCACACCCAGCCGGAGTGGTTTCAAACCCGACATACATTCCTTCTTCCTGAAAAGCGATGTTTTTAGCAACAAAACCTGATTCGCGTACTACCACACTCTCACGGGCATGGCATATACAACAAACACCATACATGAAAAACACCATAACCATTTTTTGTAATACTTTCATATTCATTCAATACTCCTTTTATTAATTGTTTGCTTTATATCCATATAAAAAATCATGTTCACCAATTGAATATCCAGAACCCTGGCAACTAACTAAAACAACACCTCAACCACCTTGATTTTCTGGTATTGGTTTATACAATCATTTGCTTCTAAAGGAACCCATATCTTAACTTTTTTACCTGCAGTAGCCGCTGTCAATAACGAAGAATACATCTGATTAAACAGTTCATAATTTTTGTCAATTGCATATCCCTGTGAACTTTCGCATGTTGCATTGAGCTGTTCTACCTGTTCTGCTGGATAAATATATACATTGCCGGTATTGTCACTTGTTCGAATACTTGAAATAGTTATTGTTGTTTCTGCAACCTGAACTGCACTTGCGGCAAAAGATATTCCAAACATGAATATCATAACGCTAATTTTTAGCGCTTTTAGATTTGGTTTTTTCATTTTCTTATCCTATAAATAAACGATCAAATAAATGGAAAATTCAAAGAGCCAATAACCAAAATAATGAAACCAGAGCCTAAGATTCACCCATAACTTGGATGTTAATTTATAATTTTGGCAAGAAAGTTCAATCATACTTTCGACCTAGTTCTAAAGTATGATTGTTATTGAATTAACACATGAGGTAATATTTTTTGTTTTTTCGAATGGTATAAGGCGGCAAAAAAATTCCACCAATATCGTCACTTGGATACTGGGCTTAGCACACTGCTATTGAATTAATACCGTTCATACTTCGACTGCTTCGCGCTCAGCACGAACGGCATTAATTCCCCAGACAACAATGCGCGTAGGCGGGAATCCCTTATTAAGGCGAATATTATTCACCTCTTGGGTTTCTGCCAAAATTGTTTATGGTACCATCCCCAAGTAGGAGCTAATAATATTAGCCCTATATAAATGTAAACGTGATCTATTCCTGATTATCTTTATGCCCTTAAAAGGTTTTAGGCAAATCGAGCAATAAAAGATTATTCAATAAGGCTACTAATCACCATAGCTTATTTTGTTCTGCCTCAAATTTCAGCTGATCTCTGAAATCAGGATGGGCGATTTCAATTAACCTTTTTACTCTTTCACGTATAGTTTGACCACGTAACCAGGCAACACCATTTTCTGTAACAACATAATCAACATCATTACGCGATAAAGTAACTGCTGTTCCTGGCTTTAACATCGGAACAATATTTGAAACGGTCTTCCTATTCCCTTCTGCATCCTTAATTTCAGACGTAGAATACAATGCAATAAATGATTTCCCTTCTGGACATAATTGTGCTCCTACAGCAGTATCAACCTGCCCTCCGGTTCCGGAATATTGCCTTGGACCAATAGACTCTGAAGCACACTGCCCTGTCAAATCTACTTCAATAGATGTATTAATTGAAACCATCTTATGATTTTGGCCAACTATATAGGGATTATTAGTCCAACTGCCTGTTTTAAATAAGACTCCTTGGTTATCATCTACAAAGTCATAGAGCCGTTTACTGCCAAGTACAAAAGTAGCTACTGACTGCCCGCGATATAAGGTCTTCATAGAATTATCGACTGCACCACATTCAATCAAGTCTGCCATACCATCTGTAAACATTTCTGTGTGTATCCCCAGGTGCCTTTTAACCTTTAACGATTCTGCCACGGCATTTGGGATAGCTCCGATTCCAAGTTGAAAAGTTGAACCATCCTCTATTTGTTCAGCAATGAACTCCCCAATTTTTCTATCATTTTCATTTAATGGAATATCAGGAAGTGCCGGCATTGGATTATCAACTTCTATTAGTGCATTAATTTCGGAAATATGTATCCGGGTATCACCCAAGGTTCTTGGTGTATTTGGGTTTACTTCAACTATTACCGTAGCACCACAATCAACCAAATCTCTTTCGTAAGTACACCCCATACCCATGCTTAGATAACCATGTTTATCCATTGGAGAACATGTACATAACAAAACATTCCGTCTACCTTTCATCGCGTAAAGTCGTTTTCTTAGCGCAGAATTTAAATGTTTCGGAACATAGCTTACATTTCCTGCTGGATGAGCCTGACGAATCCCAGCCGAAAAAAACCATGCACCTACAAAAATGGTATCGGAATATTCAGGGTTCTTAATAAATTCATAATTTGCCATTGGCAAAGTACAAGAAAGCTCACAACCACTAACACCATTTTCTTTTACCGTATGAAGCTGATGAAGAAACTCTACTGGCTCTCCTCCACCTAACCCAGTTACAATAAAGTCGTTAGATTTAATTAATGAAAGAGCTGATTCTGCACTCATTACTTTCTCTTGATAGAGTTGCTGATAATTTTTAATTGTCATGGCAACCTCCTTCTTTTTAATTAATTTTTCCCCAGCGGATTAAGGCGCTGGAAAATGCATACCCGGTACCTGCTCCCAATAAACAAACCAAATCACCATCTTTAATCTTTCCAGACTTAAGCCCTAAATCAAGACCAATCCAATTATCACTATGACCACAATGGCCATAATCATACAGATATTCGGTTTTTTCACTTTCAATACCAAGAGCATCCATCACCGCAAAATGCGATCGAGGATTTGTTGCTACCATTGATAAGTAATCAATTTCACTTATTTTATAGCTATTAGCCTTACATGAACGCTTAACAGCACCTACAAAATCATTAAGGGAACAATTTGCTAGGTCTTCTTTCATACGTTCGGGATCGGTAAGAGTGATCTTATTCACTTCATCTAATAACTCTGGGTTATCTACAATTGCCTGAGCTTTCTCTAATGTCATGTGGTTACGTGATCCACCATGTGTGCATACAACATCTGTAGCAAAAACAGGATCAGTCAATATACCTGTACCAACTATCTGATTTTGATCGTGATCACGCTTTAGAATTGCCGCAAATCCTGATGGGGACATGTTATACATAAAACTCTGTTTGGGATCTTTATAATTTATGAGATAAGCATTTGCATTACCGCCAGCTATCAGCACAGTTTTAAGACTAGGATCAGCCATCATCATCTCTTGAGCAACTTTTAATCCTAATGGTGATCCAGCACAACGAAATGACAAATCAAACGCATAACAACTTTCAGAAGTAGCACCAATTTGCTGTTGTATATAAATACCTACAGTCCAACAAGTGTATTCAGCATATGCCTCACCTGTATAGATTATCAAATCGATTTCTTCTGCATTAATACCGGTTTTTTCCAACACATCCTTTGAGGCTTTAACAGCCATTATTCCAGGATGATCATCTGGCCCACCGATAAATTTTCGATGTATACCCAATTTTTGTTTTAATACGTCTACGGGAACATCTACTTCTTTAGAAAATTCTTCTGCGGAGATTGTTTGTTCTGGAAGGTAGACTGAATAATCAACTAAACCAACAACGCAGTTATTCATCTTATTCTCCTTCGTTTTATTATTATTTAACTTATATTTAACCATATACTATAACTAAAAGAGAGTGAAATTATATGATATATTCACATAAGTTATAGTGCGTCCTCGCAAAAGCACATGGTTTTTAATTGCAAAAATTAACCAATAAATTCATAAAGTTAACATTAACGATTAAAGCCATATTTATAATAAACATAGCTTATACACGAAAGACCAAACAAACTCATTTATTGGTTATTTGACGTATTTAACACTTTTAATTGCGAGATTTGATCGTGTTAAAACAAATAATTTGGAAGGTATTGATTAGATCACCAGATAAGCATTATGCGAATAAAAGCTATAATGCTTAATCAATATTAAACGACTAAGGGCGAACACGCATTGGTTCGCCCTTTTTTCTGAGCCCTTATGATATAAAATAAGAGCCTTAGCCGACATATAGTTGTTGGCATTACTTAAATATAAAGAACTTCTAAGATCTCAAATTCACGCAGACCACCTGGCACAGGAACAGAGACTTCGTCCCCTTCTTGCTTACCAACCAGGCCTCTGGCAATTGGTGAAGAAACTGAGATAAGACCTTGTTTTATATCTGCTTCGTCATCACCTACGATTTGATATTTCTCTTCTTTTTCCGTATCGATATCAAGAAGAACTACCGTTGATCCAAAAATTACTTTGCCACCGGCATCCATCTCGGTTACATCAATTATCTGGCAATTGCTTAGTTTACCTTCGATCTCTTTGATACGCCCTTCGATAAAACCTTGCTGTTCACGCGCTGCATGATATTCAGCATTCTCTTTAAGATCCCCATGTTCTCTGGCCTCAGCAATAGCCTGAATAACCTGTGGACGATCCTCATGCTTAAGCTTTTTTAGCTCTTCACGAAGTTTTTCTGCTCCCTTTAGCGTTAAAGGTACTTTATTCATAATAATTATCCTTAATGTAACTCTTGCAGGCAGTACACAGTTTCTGAGTTAAGATGATCCAAAGCCATAATAGTCGCCCGCGCTCCAGCTATAGTTGTAGTATATGGAATCTTTCTATTCAAGGCCTCACGTCTAATTGAGAATGAATCTGCAATAGCTTGCTTACCTTCTGTAGTGTTAACAATCAACGATACTTCACCATTTATCATTGCGTCAACAATATGAGGTCTACCTTCCAGAACCTTTTTAATTACCTCGCATTCGATTCCGTTTTCTTCAAGTGCTCTGGCAGTTCCACGGGTTGCCATGATTGAGAAACCTTTATCAATTAGCTGCTTAGCGACACCAATTGCTGCTGGTTTATCTGCATCTCTAACACTGATAAATGCCTTGCTTCTTTCAACAGGAAGCTGAACACTTGCACCTTTCTGTGATTTCAGGAAGGCCTCAGCAAATGTGGTTCCAACACCCATTACCTCACCGGTTGATTTCATCTCTGGACCAAGGATCGGATCCGCGCCCTTGAACTTTAGGAATGGAAACACTGATTCCTTAACAGAGAAATGAGATGGCTTAAGCTCTTCCAGCATACCCTGCTCTTCAAGAGATTTACCAGCCATACATCTAGCTGCCACCTTGGCCAGTGGTCTGCCAATTGCCTTAGATACAAATGGTACTGTTCTTGATGCTCTTGGATTTACCTCCAGCAGGAAGATCTTGTCGCCTTGTATCGCGAACTGAGTATTCATAAGACCAATAACACCGATTTCCATAGCCAGCTGACGCATCTGCACACGAATTCTGTCCTGGATCTCTGCACTTAGAGTATATGGAGGAAGCGAACATGCGGAATCCCCCGAGTGGACACCTGCCTGCTCGATATGCTCCATAATACCACCGATAAGTACGTCTTTGCCGTCACATATCGCATCTACATCAACCTCTACCGCATCATCAAGGAAGCGATCCAGAAGTACTGGTGAATCATCAGATACCTTAACCGCTTCGGTCATATAGCGCATCAGGTCTTTTTCGTTGTGTACGATTTCCATCGCACGGCCACCAAGTACGTAAGAAGGTCTTACTACCAATGGATAACCAATCTCTTCTGCCAAACTAGGAGCCTCATCCGCATTCATACAGATACGGTTTGGCGGCTGAATCAGGCCTAGTTTTTCGATAAGCTGCTGGAATCTCTCACGATCTTCCGCAAGGTCGATTGAATCTGGCGAGGTACCGATAATTGGTGCACCCGCTTTTTCCAGATCGTTGGCAAGCTTAAGTGGTGTCTGACCACCATATTGTACAATGATACCCTTTGGTTTTTCTTTATGAACAATCTCCAGAACATCTTCCAGCGTTAACGGCTCGAAGAATAGTCTGTCAGAGGTGTCATAGTCAGTTGATACTGTCTCTGGATTACAGTTAACCATAATGGTTTCGTAACCATCTTCTCGCATTGCCAATGCAGCGTGTACACAGCAGTAGTCAAATTCGATACCCTGACCGATACGGTTTGGACCACCGCCCAGAACCATGATCTTTTCTTTGTCACTTGGATCCGCCTCGCACTCTTCTTCATAGGTTGAGTACATATAGGCGGTAGCTGAAGAAAATTCTGCTGCACATGAATCCACGCGCTTGTATACAGGTCTGATATCCAGTTCGTATCTTCTGTTACGCACCTGCTGCTCGGTAACCTGCAGTAACTTGGCAAGACGCTTGTCCGAGAAACCTTTCTGTTTAAGTTTGAATAGTTGTCTAGCTTCAATATCAACCAGATCAACACCTTTGATTGAATCCTCAATATCGATTAGCTCTTCGATCTGAGCCAGGAACCACGGGTCGATAGCTGTAAATTCAAATACCTCTTCAATGGACATACCGTCACGGAAGGCATCCGCAACGTACCATAGTCTGTCAACTCCTGTAGATCTCAGGTTCTGACGAATGATAGATTTTGCATCCGGATCTTCAAGATCAACATGCTCATCCAGACCATTTACACCAATCTCAAGACCTCGCAGTGCTTTTTGTAGTGATTCCTGGAAAGTTCTACCGATTGCCATTACCTCACCAACAGATTTCATCTGGGTGGTAAGAATTGGTTCTGTGCCCGGGAATTTTTCAAAGGTAAAACGTGGAACCTTGGTTACAACGTAGTCAATTGTTGGTTCGAATGAAGCAGGTGTCGCACCGCCAGTGATCTCGTTTTTAAGCTCATCAAGCGTGTAACCAACTGCAAGTTTCGCAGCTACCTTTGCAATCGGGAAACCGGTTGCCTTGGATGCAAGTGCTGACGAACGCGATACCCTTGGGTTCATCTCAATGATAATCATCTCACCATTTTCCGGGTTAATCGCAAACTGTACGTTTGATCCACCTGTATCTACACCAATCTCACGCAATACTGCAATCGATGCATTACGCATGATCTGAAACTCTTTGTCGGTAAGAGTCTGTGATGGTGCGATAGTAATCGAGTCACCAGTATGTATACCCATTGGGTCAAGGTTTTCAATAGAACATACGATAATGCAGTTATCCGCTTTATCGCGTACCACCTCCATCTCGTACTCTTTCCAGCCTAGTACAGATTGCTCGATAAGAACTTCTGTAGTTGGAGAAAGATCAAGACCGTGCTCTACAATTTCTACGAATTCTTCATGATTATATGCAATACCGCCACCAGATCCACCAAGGGTGAATGATGGTCTGATAATTACCGGATAACCAAGCTCTTTCTGTGCTTCAAGTCCTTCTTCAAGGGTATGCACCACAAATGACTGAGGAGTTGCAATCCCGATCTTTTTCATCGCTTCTCGGAAACGGTCACGATCTTCTGCCTTGTCGATAGCATCGCGTGATGCACCGATTAGCTCAACGTCATATTTTTCCAGTACGCCATTATCAGCAAGATCCAGAGCACAGTTCAGTGCTGTTTGCCCACCCATGGTTGGCAAAATTGCATCTGGTCTTTCTTTTTCGATAATCTTCTCAACTACCTGCCACTCAACCGGCTCAATGTAAACCGCATCTGACATCTCTGGGTCAGTCATGATGGTTGCCGGGTTTGAGTTAACAAGGATAACCCTGTAGCCCTCTTCTCTCAGCGCACGACACGCCTGGGCACCAGAGTAGTCAAATTCACATGCCTGACCAATAACGATAGGTCCTGCACCAATAATTAATATGCTTTTAATATCTGTACGTTTTGCCATATCTAATCTTCTATCTCTGCCTTATCCCTAATCCGGGTTATGAATTTGCCTGTTGCATTAGTTCGATAAAGTGATCGAATAATGGCGCTACATCGTGTGGACCAGGGCTGGCTTCAGGATGCCCCTGGAAGCTGAACGCTGGTCTATCGGTTAAATGAATACCTTGCAAAGACTGATCGAACAATGACTTGTGAGTCATTTCTACATTCTCTGGCAATGTTGCTTCATCAATTGCGAAACCATGATTCTGACTGGTAATCATTACCTGCTTGGTTTTCAAATCCTGAACCGGATGGTTACCACCGTGATGACCGAATTTCATCTTTACCGTTTTGGCACCACTGGCAAGACCTAAAAGCTGATGACCAAGACAAATTCCAAATACCGGAATTTTGGTTTCAAGAATCTCTTTAATAGCTGCAATCGCGTAATCACATGGTTCCGGATCACCAGGACCATTAGACAGGAATACGCCATCCGGGTTCATTGCCAAAACTTCACTTGCTGGCGTCTGTGCAGGAACTACGGTTAGCTTGCAACCTCTATCCACCAACATACGCAGAATATTTCTTTTGACCCCGTAGTCATATGCAACTACGTGATATTTAAGTTCTGATTCCGGTGTCTCTTTGGCTTCTTCAGTTCCATCGGTTAGAGCCCATGAACCAAGAGTCCATGAAAACCGCTCCTTAACAGTAACCTCTTTAGCTAGATCCATTCCCTTAAGACCTGGGAATTCTTTGGCCAATTCGATAGCTTTGTCTTCATCTATCTTGTCACCGGTGATAATGCAACCGTTCTGCGCACCTTTATCACGCAAAATTCTGGTTAGTCTTCTGGTATCAATATCCGAAATAGCAACAATCTTATTGCGAATCAGATAATCACTTAGGCTTTCTTCTGATCGCCAGTTACTGACAATTGGGGGTAAATCACGAATAATCAGACCACTAAGATGTAACTTATCAGACTCAGCATCAATCGGATTTGTGCCTACATTACCAATATGGGGGTATGTTAGGGTAACTATCTGTTTGCTATAAGAAGGATCTGTTGCTATCTCCTGATAGCCGGTTATTGAGGTGTTAAATACGACTTCTCCCGTTGTGACTCCATCTGCACCAATAGATTCACCGCGGAAAATACTACCATCTTCTAGAGCTAAAATTGCTGGCTTATTCAAAGCATTCTCCAAATTCAGACGTACAAAAACGGGAGGTTTAGCTAGAACTACCTCCCGTGTATTCATAAATTTCGCGTATTTTAGGCTCGGTTATTCTTAGTTTCAGCATCTACTGAAAAGCATATATCTGCTAAATACATGTAAATTTACCCGAGCTAGGGTACAAAATCTGGGGGTGAATGATACTTGAAACAGGGGCTGATTGTCTATGGTAAATATTGAGTTTCTTGAAGTATTTCGGGTATTTTTTCCAAATTAGAAATATTTAGCTTTTTTGAGTCAACCGAATTCACTTTTATACGTTATATTTAGTTAGGAATATAAAGTTGCTAGGTTTATAATCTTTTATGATTTTGCTGGTTCCAATATTGTTCTTGGAAACCCGTATATTTGCTTAGTTTACGATTCATAGAACTGCATACATTCCCACGTACAACGCGGGAACAAGAGAAAATTTCGAAGATCCCTGAGCGTAGTCGAAGGGTTGAGAAATAAACAAGGAAACTTCGGCTACGCTCAGTCAACTTGTTTTTGATCAGATAAGCCATATAACCAACTGGAGCCATACATGAAAGACAGGTTTCTCTTACATTGGGTTTTACCATTATTTATAGCTGCAGGAGCAATATTTTTAGCTTATTGGTTTATAGTCAAGGCTCCAAAAGCAAAACCAAAACCAGCTGTTCAGCGTAAAGCCACTATTGTTGAGGTTATTAAACCTGAACTTGGTAATTTCAATGTTGAGATTGATACGGTTGGCGAAGTCATTCCCTACAACTCCCTAAATCTTACCACCAAAATATCCGGCGAAGTTGTTGAACTGTCACCAAACCTTGAACCGGGTGGAATTGTCAACAAAGGTGAACTTCTGGTAAGAATTGATGATCGAGATTATCAATTAATTAAAATGCAGCGCGAAGCCGCATTACAACAAGCAAAAAGCGACCTTAAAATGGAGCATGGTCGCCAGGTTGTTGCTAAAAATGATCTAAAACTCATCAAAAGATCATCAAAATTCACCCAGGAACAATTAGATCTTGCCTTACGCAAACCACAGCTGATGCAATATCAAGCAGCTGTAACCAAAGCCCAAGCCTCTTTGGATGAAGCAAAATTAGCTATCGAACGCACCAAAATTTTTGCTCCATGGGATGCCGTCGTAGTCGAAAGAAATATTTCTATCGGAACCAATCTTACTGCACAGCAAACCATTGCTTCGTTAATTGATAACAGTAAATATCGTATAAAAACATCTATAGCCGCTAACAAACTACCATTCATAAACATTGGCAATGAAAATAGTAAAGTACAAATTAAATCCAATGCATCTCAGAATATAATCAATGGAGAAATTATAAGTGTATTACCATCATTAACTTCTGGCTCCAGAATGAACCAGGTTTTAATTGAAGTTGATAATTCAAACTCACAGGATATATCTGCAACATCTCTAAGAATTAATGATTATGTTCAAGTAAAAATTCTAGGCAAACAATTAGATAATGTTTATCAAGTTCCCAGAACATATGTGCATGATGGAAATTCCATATGGATAATGCGCACCAATAAACTCACAATTATTTTGCCCAAAATAATTCATGAAGATAAAAATTTTATTTATTTTAATTCACTTATCAAATCTGGCGATATGTTAATAACATCCATACTTCCATCTGCTGTAGAAGGCATGCTGCTCGCCACACCAGAACAACAAAATAATCATGAATCTGCTTCTCAAAGCAAAAAACAATCTCTAGTGGAGAAAACTGGCGATGAAAAGCAGTAAAAAGTTGAAACATTCATACAACCCTGTTGCCTGGATGACCAACAATAAGGTTGCATCTAACCTTTTAATGATCCTATGTCTTGCCGGTGGTATTTTTGTATTTACCCAAACCACGCAAGAGGTATTCCCGGATTTTGACATGGATACAGTATCTGTTTCTGTATCCTACCCCGGTGCCAGCCCAGAAGAAATTGAGAAAAGCATTGTTCTTGCCTTGGAAGACTCTATTGGCGAGATAGATGGTATCGGAGAAGTTATATCTTACTCATCTGAAGGTTCAGCAAGAGTTACGCTAGAGGTGCTAAAAAGTGATGATCGCATGCGTATCGCTCAAGACCTAAAAAGCGCTGTTGATAGAATAAGTTCTTTCCCCGATGATGCAGAAGACCCAGTTGTAACCGTTGATAGCAGACGCAGAGAAGTTGTTGGTCTTATACTCTATGGTGACACCTCTGAGATTACTCTTCGCGAAACTGCTGACAAAATAAAAGACCAACTTTCACAAAACAAAGAGATTGGTCCTGTCGATCTATCAGGAGCCAGAGATCTTGAGATCAAAATCAACATATCTCAATACGAACTTCGCCGTCTCGGGATTTCTCTTTCCGATATAGCAAGCAAGCTTAGACAAATTGCTGTTGAAGTTCCTGGCGGGACCCTGGAAACCCATTCTGGCGACCTGTTAATACGCCTTACCGAAAGAAGAGAAAAGGCACAAGATTTTGCCAATATCCCAATCGCCATTGATGCTAATGGATCGCAATTATTACTTAAGGATATTGCTTCGATTGAATTTGGGCTTGAGGATTCAAACAAAAAGGCGATCTTTAATGGCAAACCAGCTGTAGGTATAGATGTATCTCGTATTGGTGATCAAACACCTATTGGCGTTTCAGATGCTGTAAAAAGTGAAATTGAATTATTAAATAACTCACTTCCTGGGAATCTGAAACTGGAAATTCTACGTGATCGTTCAACCCATTTTAAACAACGCGCAGAGCTTCTTGTTAATAATGGTATCTGGGGATTAGGATTGGTCATCCTATTTCTGGCTTTATTTTTAGAGGTCAGAGTTGCTTTCTGGGTCAGCATGGGTATTCCAATATCATTTGCCGGTGCTTTCTTAATTTTTCCAGCTACTGATTTTTCTATAAATATTGTGTCTATGTTCGCCTTTATCGTAACCCTGGGTATCGTGGTGGATGATGCTATAGTAGTTGGCGAGAATATATTTTCATATAGAGAAAAAGGTCATTCTGCTCTTGATGCAGCAATATTAGGAGCCAAAGAAGTTTCCTTACCTGTTATATTCAGTGTTATAACTAATATCGTAGCCTTTATTCCTCTTTACTTTGTTCCTGGAATCATGGGCAAAATCTTCCAGACTATTCCATTAGTTGTAATCTGTGTATTTAGTATTTCATTGATTGAGTGTTTATTAATTTTACCATCTCACTTACGTCTAAAAAAACTGGTAAAAAAACATGAGCACGGACTTCTAGCAACTTTAGTTAAATTTCAGACTTGGTTTAATAACAAGTTCGAAAAATTTGTTTATAGCCATTATCGTGGATTTTTAAACTGGATAATAAGTTATCGATACGCCGTAGTAATTATTGCTGTTTCATTGCTTATTATGGCCTATGCATATGCATTTAGTGGGCGCATGGGCATGGTTCCCTTCCCAAGAGTTGAATCTGATTACGCCTTCGCTTCGGTTACCCTGCCACTAGGCTCGCCTGATTCAGATATTACCAAGATTAAAGATAAACTCATATCCGGAGCCAATCAGGTCATTGATCAGTTTCCTGAAGGTAGCCTATCCACAGGAACATACACATTAATCAATGAAAATAGCATCGATGCTAGAATTTATCTGCTCCCTCCTGATGAAAGGCCTATCAGTACTACCGAAGTTACAAAACGATGGCGCGAAGCCACTGGTGAACTAATCGGCATTGAAACCTCTAGCTTTGTTGCAAATCGTGGTGGCCCTGGGTCTGGCGCTTCATTAACAGTTGAACTTAACCACAGAGACAACGATATTTTAACTAAGGCCGGACAAGATCTGGCAAAAGTATTAGATACATTCCCTAACACCAGTGATATTGATGATGGAACCGCTAATGGGAAACGTCAATTTGATTTTAAGGTTACTTCTTATGGATATGCGTTAGGCCTTACAGCACAAAGCATTGCATCACAGATAAGATCTTCAATCTACGGACTAGAAGCCTTTAAACAGCAATATGGTGTCAATGAAGTAACGATCCGCCTGCGTCTTCCGGAAGAAGAACGGAAATCACAATATGACCTAAATAACTTGATAATAAAAACCCCATCGGGGCAAGAAGTATTACTTGAAGATGTGGTTAGTTTTAACGAAGGTCGTGCATACACACAAATAAAACGCAGAAATGGGCGTCGTACTATTCAGGTAGAAGCAGATGTTGATCCTCCGTCACAAACCAACAGAATTATTGATACCATTAAAGCTGATGCGTTACCAAAGCTTAAACAGCGTTACCAAGGGTTAAACTATTCTTTTGAAGGCAGGCAAGCTGAAATTCGCGATAGTGTTGAAAGTTTAATATATGGTCTGATAGCTGTCCTATTAGTGATTTTTGCACTAATTGCAATATTGTTTGGAAGCTATACCCAACCATTAATGGTTATGATAGCCATTCCGTTTAGTGCTATTGGCGCCATCATTGGCCACCTTATTATGGGTTATTCTCTAAGTATATTAAGCCTATTCGGACTTATGGCCCTTACCGGAGTAGTTGTTAATGACTCTATTGTACTTATTGAGTTTGCCAACCGCAGTCTAAGACAAAAAACAGAAATTCTAGAGGCACTCTTAACCGCATCAGTACGTCGTTTTAGACCTATCATTCTTACAACAATGACTACATTCGTTGGTCTTGCACCAATGATCTTCGAAACATCAAGACAAGCAAAATTTCTGATTCCAATGGCATTGTCTTTAGGGTTTGGAATATTGTTTGCCACTATGATTACCCTGGTGCTAATACCTGCTCTTTATATGATAATTGAGGATGTAAAGGGGTTGTTTGTAAAACCAGAAGTGGAAGAAGAGCATGAAATAAGTCCATAGTAGATTATTATGGACTTTTCTTTGCAACTTCCGGCAAATCATTGCCGCCAGATAATATTGTATTCTTGTTTTTTTAACTTTTTATCTTGATTAACCTAGATACGGACAGATATGGAAGGCAATTTTTTGCCACAATTAATATTACCAATTTATTACGTTATACCTTTTCAATAAATCTTCACATTGCCTTCACACTGTCTTCACATTGCCTCCACATTTCCTTCATATTTGCCTTATATTTCATATAGATATACGTTTTTATTTGAATAATTGGCCCCTATATTGCTAATAGATAAATTGAGTTAGGTGTTAGATCATATTGAAATATGATTAAAAACATAACTCAAATTAACTAAACGTAAACTGACATAATTATTATGGAAGGAGTCTCACTATGATTAGTAACATTAGTAGCAATAACATGTCGCAAGTTGCAAGCAACATGTTTGCGAATCTGGATACTACGAATAAGGGATATTTAGAAGAGGAAGATTTTCAATCCGCTTTTAGCAGTATCTCAGTATCCGAAGATGAACAGGTTTCACTTTTTTCGCAATTGGATAGTGATGCCGATGGTAAAGTAACTGAAGATGAAATGGTATATAGTTTGGAGCAAATATTTGGTAATGCGAATAATGCAATGCCACCACCTCCACCACCTCCACCACCTAGCAATACTGAATCGACAGGTTATACAAAAGATGAGTTGATAAGTACACTCGAAGAGATAGGTGATTCTGATGAAAAGAGATCAAGTCTTATTAGTAATATTATTGAAAACTTTGATGAAGCTGATACTGATGGTGATGGTGTGGTTACACATGCCGAGGCTATGGCATTTGATCAAGCTCTAAATGGTGAAACCAATATGCCTCCTGAAATGGCTGGCATGGCACCGCCACCTCCTCCACCAAGCAATGATGAATCAACTGGTTATACTCAAGATGAGTTGGTTAGTATGCTCGATGAAATTGGTGATTCTGATGATCAAAGATCAAGCCTCATAAGTAATATTATTGAAAACTTTGATGAAGCCGATACTGATGGTGATGGAGTTGTTTCTCATGAAGAAGCAATGTCATTCGATCAAAGTACCAATACCGATAATTCCTCAATAATTCAAAAATTAATTGAGGCTTATGGTGATATTAGCGAGATTGATTCAACCTTAATATCACAAGTAGCTTGACCATTCATTAGCTATTAACATGACATAAGGCATTTTCCAGCTAGCCTATCTGTTCGTCACGGCTAGTTGGAAATCTTTTGTTATGCATCATATGCTAATTTTCTAGAATTTTTTACTCCATCCGCTTTCGAAAAAGAATAGTGGCCGCGCTTAAGGTAAAAAGAGCAATAATAACCATAGGCCAGGTATTTGCCCAAACATCATTGGCGGGCATCCCCTTCAGAAATATTCCTCTCACGATAACCATAAACCAGCGCAATGGATTGGCAAGAGCAATAGTCTGCAACCATTCAGGCATGTTCTCGATAGGTGTAGCAAACCCAGATAGCACTATCGCTAACGTCATAAAGGTGAATGCGCCGAGAATACCCTGCTGTTGTGTCATTGAAAGAGAGCTTATGAACAGCCCTACTCCGACAATAGAGAGCAAAAATATTAGCAAAGACCCATATAACAGTAGAAACGAACCTTGAAAGGGAATCTGAAATACAAAGATGGCTACAAAGAGAATCATGGTCGCCTCGAAAACAGCTATAAACATTGCGGCAGCGGATTTTCCGACCAAGATTTCAATGGGACGCAACGGCGAAACCAATAGTTGCTCAAATGTACCAACCTCGCGTTCACGGGCTACAGACAAAGAAGTAACCAACAATGCTACCAATGTTGAAATAATCACCACTAATGAAGGCACGGTGAACCACTTATAGTCTAAATTTGGATTAAACCAATTACGTTCGATCAAGGTTACACCAGGTAATGGTTTTGAGTTAATTTCTTCCTGAAGTGAACCAATAATCTGAGCGGTGTAACCAGCGACGATCTGTGCTGCATTAGTTTTACGACCATCAAGAAGGAGCTGAACCCTACCTTTTTTACCGCGCTCAATCTGTCTGGAGAAATCCTGAGGAACAGAAAGCACAGCAATTGCCAACTGTTCATTCAAGGCACGAGTAATCTGCTCTTCACTTTCCACAACAAATACTTCCGTAAATGTTTTGGATGCCGAAAGTCGCTGCACCAGTTCATATCCCCATTTTCCATGATCGAGGTTATTAACTGCCAGTGAGAGATTTTTTACCTCCAGCGTGGCCGCAAATGAAAATATCACGATTTGAATCAACGGAGGAAAAATAAGGATAAGCCGACCTTTCGGGTCCTTTAACGCAATAAGCAGTTCCTTAAAGATGAGCGAGAGAATCCGGGAAATCATCTACCCACCTCGTCTAATCTTGAAGAAAACTTGCGTAGAGTTACTCCAAAGAAAATACTCGCAATAACCAATAGAAATAATACGTTGGGTATAATTAGTGGCCAGATATCACCGACCAAGAAAATTGTGCGCAGATTTATCACAAAATATCTAGCTGGAATAATCAGGGTAATCTGGCGAATTATCCATGGCATTGAGGCAATCTCGAAAACAAATCCAGAGAGCAGAAATGCCGGCAACAGTGCAGTAAGTAATGCTACCATGCTTGCAAAAAACTGGTTCTTGGTTATGGTCGATATTAAAAAGCCCTGCCCCAATGAGCTCAAAAGAAATGCTCCACCTGATAAAAACAGAGCTAATATACCTCCTCGGTATGGAACTCCAAAGACAAAGACTACCAGGAATACAACTCCAAGTAACGAGCAAAAACTTAGTATCAGATATGGGATAACCTTACCAATTAACATCTCTACCGGACTAATCGGCGTGGAAAGCAATGCCTCCATCGTTCCCCGCTCCCACTCGCGAGCAACCACCAGCGAGGTAAGCAGAGTTCCCACAATAGCCATGATGATAGCCAGGCTTCCAGGTATCAATGTATTACGACTCTTTAGTTCGGCATTGTACCAAAAACGCTGTTCCAGACTGATGCCAGCACCTACATCAATCCCACGTTCACTGGATTCAATACTTTGCCAAACACCTAGCACCCCATAAACATAGTTTCTTACAAAATTTGCAGTATTGGTTTCGCTACCATCAGTAATTACCATGATCGGACTTTTACCCCTAGATCCAAGACGCTGTGCAAAATCCTGAGGGATAATAACCAAACCTCGCAGATCACCACTGGTAACCCTATCCTCCAATTCGCGCCGATCACGGGCAATGTCTACACTAAAGAATTGATTAGCACGAAAGGTTTCTACCAAACGCGTGGCTGCCGGATCATCACTCTCCATAGCTATTCCCACAGGAACATTCATCGCATCTAGATTTACTCCATAGGCATATAACACTAACAGAATCGCTGGCAATACAAATGCAATAATGATACTGCTAGGATCACGCAGCATCTGCCGTGTTTCTTTAAAAGCGATGGATTTGATGCGAATCAGAGAGGTATTCATATGATTTTATCCCTTTCATTTGCATCATGGGTCTGTATCAACGAAATAAAAGCATCCTCCAGCGTCGGATCAGGATTTTCATCAGACTTAACCAGATGTTTCAGGTCATCCGGTGTACCTTCTGCAATCTTCTTTCCACTATAAATCAAGCCGATGCGGTCACAATATTCAGCTTCATCCATAAAATGGGTAGTAACCAGAATCGAAACCCCTTTTTGTACAAGACCGTTAATGTGATTCCAAAATTCGCGGCGCGTTATCGGATCGACTCCACTAGTTGGCTCATCGAGAAAGATCACATCCGGTTTGTGCATTAATGTACATGCCAAAGACAGCCGTTGCTTAAATCCAAGCGGCAATTCTCCTGCATTCATCTTTACATATGGTTTTAACTCAAATACATCGAGCATTTGTTTAATAGCCTTGCGCTGTTTGGAACCATAAACCCCATAAACACCCGAAAAAAAACGCAGGTTTTCGCGTACTGAAAGATCACTGTACAAGCTGAATTGTTGGGCCATATACCCAAGGCGATTGCGAGCCTTGCTGGCGGCATGATGAAAATCAATTCCGGCAATATTACCTAAACCACGTGTAGGCTTCAGCAGTCCGCACATCATTTTGAAGGTTGTGCTTTTACCAGCTCCATTAGGACCAAGAAGACCGAAAATTTCACCACGTCTGATCGAAAAACTATTGTCATGAACCGCTGTAAAATCACCAAAACATTTGGTAAGTCCCTGCGCTACCACAACCGGTTTGTCATCGACAGCAATAACCTCGTGATGTTCTGCTAATACTGAGCTACCACCAGGGCCACCACCAAGAATATCCATAAATGCATCTTCAAAATTCGGGGCGACGCGGTTTATATTTGCACCATCAGGCAAGTCAAGTTCCGGAAGTTTGTCACCTTGGCTTTTTCGTAAAAGCAGGCGCAGCGAAGCCCCCTGCACTACGCCGTCCATTACATCAGGATGATCCAGAATCCGTACCAGCGTTGGACGTTTTGTTTCCATCGGAATATCACTGACCTGTACAACCCGGTCTTCAATCCGACTAGTCAAATCATTTGGGATACCACTAAATAGAAGCTTACCTTCATTCAAGAGAATCACATCATCACACAGCGATGCCTCATCCAGATAGGCCGTACTCCAGACCACAGCCATATCCTCGTCGGCAAGTTCTCGCACCATACGAAAGAGTTCACGACGACTGACTGGATCGACACCAACACTGGGTTCGTCAAGAAGCAATACCTGTGGTTTGCGAATCAGAGTACAAGCTAAACCAAGTTTCTGTTTCATACCACCGGAAAGACGACCTGCAAGCCGCTCAGTGAATCCATGCAGATTAGTAAACCCAAGCAATCGCTCAAATGTTTCGTCACGCTCCTGTCCAAAGACTGCGCGCAGGTCGGCGTAAAGTCGCAAGTTATCAATTACGGAAAGGTCTTCATACAATCCGAATCGCTGCGGCATATAACCGATGCGCTCGCGAATTGAATATGGATCTGTTCTGGTATCGTAGCCACAAGTGGTTATCTGCCCTGCGCTGGGAACCAGCAGGCTGGCCATCAAGCGTATCAGAGTAGTCTTTCCGGCCCCATCTGGTCCGACAAGCCCAGTGATTCGACCAGGGTGGATTTGTGCGTTGATATTGTTTAAGGCTGGAGGTTTTTCCAGATCAAATGAATAATGCAGATTTGCGACCGCTACCGAGGCCAAAGTCACTCTGCGATTTCCTTACTTTTCAGGAAAAGCCTGACGGTTACCGGCATTCCCTGCCGCAAACCTTTATCCGGATTATCAACAATCACCCGAAAACGATACACAAGTCGGGTACGAAGTTCAGGGGTTTCGATGTTTTTGGGTGTGAATTCGGCCTTGGGTGATATAAAACCAATATGCCCGACATAGGGTTGATCCAAGCGGCTATCAATATAAATTTCGGCATGCATTCCCGGATAGATCTTACCAAGATCAGTTTCAGAGATGTAGGCGCGAACCCAGGCCGGATCGGATATAGAAAATGTCATAACCGTCTGCCCTGCACCAACAACTGAACCTGGTTCTAAAACCCGCAGAAGAATGATTCCTGAGGAAGGGGCGATTAATCTGGTATCATTCAAACGGGTATTAGCAATCTGTAACTGCGCCATGCGCGCATCAACCTGCGCTCTGGCCTTTGATATATCTTCCTTACGATACCCTTCCTCTCTTAAAGCAAGTTCTTCATGTGCAATCTTCAGGCGAGCCTTCGCCTCATCCCGGCGAGCCTTGATGTCATCAAAAGACTGTCTGGGAATGGCACCTTTATCCACCAATGACTTCAGTCTTGCCAGCTCTGTTTCAAGGTTATCCAAAGTAACTTCACGTTCGGCAACAGTCGCGCGCGCAACATCTATCTCTTGCAATCTAAATCCTGATTGCAGACGTTCTAAATCAGATTTCGCAGCAGCAAGTTCAGCATTCAATAAGGTAATCTCTTCCTCGAAAGGTTGGCTGTCTAGCTTCGCCACCACTTCACCAGCCTTAACGAAATCACCCTCTTCAAAAAACAGTTGTTCAATCCGTCCATTTACCCTAAATCCGAGATCAACCTGGCGGATATCAACATTGCCGTATACGGTAAGAGTATGTTGCTCTGCAGTTGATTTGTTACCGGTATAATATAATTGCCACGCATAATATCCAGCACCAGCCACAATGCAGATAAGCACTAGCCGTAATATGATTTTTGGCCCTGACCGTTTTTTATATGCAGAATTAACTTCCGTCATATTTTTCTCGTCTGATATTTTTATCTTATATTCTATAAATATAGACGAACATCAACCTAAATAACGCTAAAAAACCAAACTTAAGTGGTTATCAATACTACAAAACCAGCATAACTGCCATTTAAAAGAGGAATCTGAAACTCAGCTTAATATAATCAAAATATTTATAGACTTCCCAACAAGTAAGGCAATAGCGATATATCAAATTAATAACTTATTGAACATATTTACATCAATGTGACCTATGTCGTTGATTTAGAATAGTAACATTATTATTCTTGTTTAATAATTTACAACTAGATGGACCGATTTTATTTGTTGCAGTTTCATTGATTATGTAAATCGATCCAATTGTTTCCATCTGGGAAAAGGTCTTAATCAAAAGATCATGCAAAAAATAAACTTTAATTTTTCATCTTTAAAAAAAAGCATATCGCAGATATTCTTTATCGATTTTACCTCTCTTGAAGTTAGGCAGCGGCTTATTGTTTATATTTTTAGCGTCATAGGTATATGCGCATTTACAGCATTTGGAATAGACGCTTTTCTCAGAGGAGTTAATTTATTTGGCGCCGTATTAATAACCGGAGATGTACTAACCATAATAATGCTTATCTATCTTCGCAGAACCGACAATGTTGTTTTCGTAGCTTTTGGGATAGTAATAATATTATTTTGCGTCTGCATGTTCCTTATTTATAACGTTGCTACATACGACCAAACAGCTCCAATGTGGCTCTATGTATTTCCTCCCACCGCCCTTTTTGCCCTTGGACATCGAAAGGGATTAATTTTCAATATTGCATTGGTTTCTTTCACCATAGTTCTTATGCTGTTAGAACCAAAATTATCTGCACAATATGATTTTTTCTATTTATCACGATATTTAACAACACTGTCGGTTGTTATTTTACTGTCTTATGTATTTGAGTATGCCCGCGAAAGAACTTTTCAAGCCCTTCGTGTTGCAAATGAGGCAGAACAGGTTGCCAAAGCAAAGAGCGTATTTCTGGCAAATATGAGCCACGAATTAAGAACTCCAATGAATGCAATTATTGGTTTTTCAACATTATTGTTATCAGAAATTACTGAAAAAAAACATTTAGACTATCTAAACAAACTAGATAATTCATCTAAGGAATTATTAACAATAATCGATGATATATTAAATTTCTCTGACCTAGAACACGGCCTTTTTGAGCTTGATTTAAAACCATTTGACATATATTCACTTCTTGACGAATTAATAGAATTATATGGTAAAAATGCAAATAAAAAATCCCTTAAACTAAAACTAAAATGTTCAGATAACATACCGCCAAATATAGTTGGTGACAGAGCATGCATCAAAAAAATATTATCTAACTTTATAGATAACGCCATTAAATTCACCGAAACAGGATCAATTACAGTTGACGTTGACATTAAAGATACTAAAACCGATAAAATAAAGATCAGTTTTTCAATAAAAGATACTGGTAAGGGTCTTACTAATGATGAATTATCTAATCTCTTTTCCAGCTTTACTCAATCAGACTCTTCATCAACTAGAAGCATAGGGGGATTAGGATTAGGGTTAAGTATCGCAAATAAATTAGCAAATATTATTGGCGGAAGAATTGAAGCCGAAAGCATTATAGGTGTTGGTAGTTCGTTTCAATTGGTTGCGTGGTTTGATGTATTTGAAGCAAAAACTAACTCAAATACAGCAAATAAAAAAACCGAAGAAGAATTTGATAAATATTACGAATCAAGCTTTTATTCTATGGATTACGTAATATCTAAATTATCTGGTACACGCTGGCTAGTGGCTGAAGACAACTTAATCAATCGAATGGTTATTGCTGAGTTCTTACAACAGGCGGGTGTAGATATGACTCTTACCGAAGATGGCAAAGAAGCATTAAAAGCATTTGAAAATAATCATTTCGATGCGGTATTAACTGATATCCAAATGCCTGAATTAGACGGTTTTGGTCTAGCTAGTGCGATTCGAGCCCTACCTAATGGAAAAACAACTCCAATAATTGCCGTTACTGCTCACTTTATGCAAGGCTACAAGGAGCAATGTTTAGGGGCTGGTATGAATGACTACCTGACAAAACCTATTAATCAAAATGAACTATATAAAACGATGATTGAACATTTGTGTCCCCAAACTGAACCTCAAAAAATAGATAACATATATTCTAATAAAGATATAAATAGTCAACAATTAGACAATGATCCATTATCAAAAACGCTCTATGAAATTAATGTATCATCGGCGCTAAAGCAGGTTGGCAATAATCAGCAATTATTTAAAAATATGATTTTCTCTTTCGAACAACAGTATTCAGATGCTGATCAGCAGTTATTAACATATATTCAGAATAATAGAAATGATGAGGCATTACGTTTAGTCCATACAATAAAAGGGCTGGCGGGTTCTTTTGTAGCATCTAAATTTCATGAAAGTACAATCGAACTTGAAAGCTGCATGAAGAATATTTCTGGACAAATAACCTTTAAAGATATTGAAGATGAATTTGAAAAATTTGCTGACAATCTACACTCTATATGCCGACAAATTTCTGAATTTAAAAAAACCGAAATAGCATCAGCTCCTAACGAAACTCACACAATAGATAATGATAAAAAAATCAATCAAAACGATATTGAAGCGACAATACTACAGTTAGGCGATTTGCTTGATGAAAACAATTACCAGGCAAAAGATCAAATTGAAATACTCAAGCAAAGCCTGCCTGAAACAGAGTTTGAATCACTGCTGCAACAAATACACAACAGCGTTTCTTCATTCGACTTTGAGGCTGCCAAAAAAAATCTAGTCGAGTTAAAAAAACAGTTCCATTGATAACTCTGGGTATTCCATTAACCAAACTTAAATTAGTTAATTACGTTTTGTATTTGATACTCAAAAAACTAATATTTCTTAATTAACCCCTGCATCCGTTTTACAGGCATTTTATTCAGGTTGTTATAAAACTTCTTCCTGAATCCAGGTATCTTGGTCAGTAACATCATAATACTCATAACAACTCGCATACCATATTGTTTCTGAGGGAAATCATACATGCCATGTTTTTTATAAAATCGATAATCAGCTTGCCATATCATGCGCAAACGCCCCCATATATCATCACGAAAAATCTTATGACCCCCGACTCCAAGAAAGTTCTTCGGTTTGATATACTCTTTCTCTGAAAACTCAACCACACGCTCAGCAAAATACTGCAAAAGACGATCTATCTTAGCAGAATCCCCTATTTCATCAGTTATTATATCTACTAAGTTTGATTCCTGTCTGGCAACAACTGATGCCTCCAGATACTCGATAAGATTATGATTTTGGCTTAACGATCCAGAAATAATATATCCAATCTGTTTTCCTAACAGAGATGGCGTGTGATTCCAAAAAAAAGCCCTATCATAAAATGTTTTCCACTGAGATGATAAAAAACGCCCCTTAACTGTAGCCGCAAAAATAATAATATCAGCGGATCTAACCTGATTATTATAAAACTCAGAAAACCCATCGTTATACTGGCAATTATAATCATAACCACAACGCATACACCCCAAGCATGCACCGCGCATATAAACATCATTCAATTCAACAACCTTTATGTTTTCTTCTGAACTAAATGACTGAATAAACCTATTAACCATATTATCCAGATTTGATCCATATTCAGATGATTCCTTCAAAACTAATATGCTTTTATCACCTGGATTTATCTTATCCTGAACCGAAGAAGAGCTATATTTAAAATCGCTGTTAAGCAATGGATAATATAATTTTGAGGTTTGATTTTTATTCTGGATTGAGTCAATAAAATTGTCAGTAAAGACAATCATATTTTCTCTTATTTCTTTTTTTCTGATATCCATAAGATCAAAAGATAAATGATCGAAATAATTCATCTCTAAATCTTCGGCAACTGACCTTATATAGTTATGCGCAATATTGTCAAAATAGTGAATAGAAGTAGATAAAGCAGCTGTATATTTATTTTTAAAGGCATCCTGCACAGACCTTTCTGAAATCAACTCAATAAAGCGTATCATTTGTGCTGATACAGCTAACACCCATACACCAAATCCCCACAACACACCATCGGCTTCCCTAATCTCTTTTATTACTGCATTAAATGAACTCTCATCTTTTTCAAACTTAGCAATACTCCTGGCAATATGGAAAACCTTAAACTCATGCTGCGGAAATTTCTTTTGGATAAAACTGACATACTGCATAGTGAAACTTAGTTCACCTTTAGGGCTTCCATTTAATACTGCAATCTTCATTGCATTGTCCTTTTTTTATTAATTGAATTTTTATGGTATTTATATGATTTATATTAACAAGCCCTGTTATTAACCAATGTAACGGTAAAAGCATCAGATTCTTCGTAAGGTTCTAATTCTTCAGTAAGAATTGATATAAAATCAACATATCTCATGCTTCCCCAACCACAGCCAATTGCACTAAACGCAACTGAACCAATAGAATGATCTTGCTCACATTCCGCAAGGCATATCTTAACAATTCTTCGAACTATCTTAGGATTTGTCATATAAGCCAGATCAGTTGCAACGGTATGAAACACTCTCTTCCATGGCATTCCCGGAACAACGCCCTCGAAAACAGAACCAATAGCAACAGAATCTTGACCAGGATTTTTTAATTGTTGATCAAGTATCTCCTGTACAGCAAATCCATATTTTTCAAGAAGGCTTGCCCCAACCCCACCGGTTAAACGAAGATAAGGATTAGTTGAATATACAAGAGCGTCTGCAGCAACGTTTTCAATTTGTGAATTAAGCTGAATTAATTTCATATACTTCACATTCTAATTCTCAATAAGATAAACCAGTATAAATATTTTACACGCGATATTATATTACTACCCTGACTATTAAATACCAATATTATTAATATCCTGATAAAAACATAAAATGTTCTATTATTAATAATATGTTGTTAAAGAAGATAATGTCTCGGCAAAAAAATGGACAACCACCCCAGGAAGAAGTTTTGCATGACACAAAAAAACTTTTCGGGACTGTCCAGGAAATTGCCAATAATGCAGGTCAATTAGGAACTGAAATCGCTGACATTTCAGGGCGAATCGATTTGCTCGATAATATGATCACAAATGAAGCTAACATGTTCGACACAATACGTCGCGACATGGATACTCTTATGCATCATAACAACAGCGTTTCTGAAAGCGCAGATGATGTTGCCTCTCTTGGCGAAGAAACTCTCAAAGGAATTGTCGCTTCACGCGACACTCTATCTCATGCAATCAAAAATATTGAAACTCTTGCCGATCATGTAAACGAAAATGCAGGAGAAATTAACGAACTTAATACACATCTTAAAGCTGTCCATAAAATTACCGGCGCAATTGGCACAATTAACAAACAAACTCGATTGCTAGCACTTAATGCTACTATCGAGGCAGCTAGAGCTGGTGAATCAGGCAAAGGATTTTCTGTCGTTGCAGAAGAAGTGAAAGAACTTTCATTAAAAACAAGTGATGCACTAGAACAAATAAGATTTACAGTAAAACAACTGGCTGAACAAGTTAGCCGAATTGTAGAGCGTGCAGAAAGCAATGCGACCTTAACAGGCGAAGTCATAGATGGCACAGGTTCTATTCGAAATATTATTTCTGAAATGGACGGAAAAGTGCAAGATATCGTATGTGCAACCGGTAATATCACCGAAGCAGCCAATATGATTGATAGTTCTGCAACCCAAACTTCTAATGCTCTATCCAGCTTAGCAGGAGATGTTACCACTGCTAGGAAAAACGTATCTAAAGCCCATGAGCGTACCGATATTATTAAATCATGGACAGAAAATCTAATTCGCAAGACTATCATACCTGGCGTAAAAACCATGGACTCAGAAATGATAGAATTGAGCCAGAAAAAGGCAGCAGATATTGGAAAAATGTTTGAAGATGCTATTACCTCAGGCCTAATGACCGAAGCTGATTTTTTTGACCATAATTATATTCCAATTCCCAATACTAATCCTGTTCAATATATGGCAGCATTTACGGAGTTTTGTGATAAAAATCTCCCATCAATTCAGGAAACAGCTCTTGAAAATAACCGGGTTTCATCTTGTGTATCCGTTGATATCAATGGATACATGCCTCGACACATGAACTCCAGATCTCAACCACAACGACCAGACGATCCAGATTGGAACAAAGCAAACAGCCGTTATCGTTCTATATATAATGACCAAACAGGAATGGCCGCAGCCAGAAACCAAAATCCATTCCTACTTCAAACCTATCGAGCATCAATCGGAAATGGCCAACATCTGCTGATTAAAGACTGTTCAGCACCGATTATTATTAATGGCAAACACTGGGGAGCATTAAGATTAACATATGACGCAAAAACTGTTAGTGACGATTAAGCTTTATTAGCCTTTTCCCCTAATCGCTTAGCTACTTTTAGCCATTCCTCTCGTTTTTGTTGATCTGAACTTTTCACAGATGAAAAGTCAGAAATACGATTTACTTTAATCCCACAAAAACCAAGTATAGTTTTTTTCATCTGGTTATGACCTGGTCTGTTCCAAAACCAACGATAATACCAAGAAGGAGTATCCATAGTAACTAATAGCTCTGCAGTACGCCCAACAAGCAATTTATCCCAAAATCGTGAATTTTCACGAAACTTAAAGGCAAACCCAGGTATAAATGTTCTATCAATAAATCCTTTCAAGATTGCAGGCATCGCTCCCCACCAATTGGGGTAAATAAATGCAATATGATCTGCCCATAAAATAAGTTCTTGCGCCTTGATTAAATCAGGTTCTAATTCCTGAATTTCGTTGTACCCCTTCCAAAGAACAGGATCAAACTTCAGCTCACCTACTTTTATCTCGCGCACTTCTGAACCGTTAGATTTAGCACCTGCAATATATGCATTGGATAAAGCACTACAATAACTATCACTATTCGGATGTCCGAGTATTACTAAAATTTTCTTTCCCATCCTTTCTCCAATTCTATCAAATTACTTCCAAACTGATATCGAAACAATAAAAACCTATTCTGCAGCCTGAGCAGAATATTTTGCAAACAAACCTTCTTTCTTCATAGCCTTAAACACAGATTCAAGTTTTGGAACAAGCTCCTTATGTTTTTTATTAAGAAAGGTATGATTTGGCACTTTAGCCAATACCCCGGCTTTATAAATTGGCGCACCTAAAAAAGCATCTGTTTTTAAAAGAGGTTCCACAAGAGTTTCAATTCCAACATAAATATCAACCCTACCTTTAAGTAACATATTTAATCCGTTAGCATCCTCAACCACAGTCTCCAATTTATCAGGATTAACTACTGCAGACAGCATCTGTTCACATTTTTTAACACCAAGTCTATAACTAACCAAGAGACTTTTATCCATTAAATCATCCAAGCCATCAAGCCGAAGATTTCTGTCAGTTGTATAGGCGGAAAATACCAAGTCAAATAAAGGCTCATCAACTCTGAGAAGATTTGGATTACCAGCATTAAAATCATGCACTCTTGCAGGAAGAGCATCGGCTCTACCCGTTGTTACAAGATATGGAGCTCGGTTCATAGGATATTTTATGAACTCCATTTCCATGTCCAATCTTTTGAAAGCTTCTCCGTAAACAAGCCTATACCATCTTGCAAGATAACTATTATCAGGAACAACAGATGCAAAAACTATTTTTTCACCAGCATGTACAGAAACAGAAGAAAATATAAAGAAAATGGCAACCGCAATAACCAAAAATATAATCTGAAAAATATTTTTTCTCATGAAAGCACCCCGACATTAAAAAGTTAGGAAAATATTTTTAGCTGTTTTGCTTTACTTACAGTTTAAAAACCTAATTTTGCTTAATGCAGCAAATATAATAACCTTATAACAACATAGCTCACAATACCCAACATTTCCAACTATAAACTTGGATAAATTATATTTAAAAAGGGTTTGCAATACTGGATTTTAAAATTTAATTTCTAGTTTGATTCAATTAAAACAAATCATATGGCATACTTATAAAAATTGTTATTAACATTGATACAACATAATTTTTGTATAATTCTATGGGGATTAACAAATGAAACTATCACTATCTGTATTTTTCTCTACATTATTAATATTATTTCTAACCACAGACAATGCTTCAGCAAAATCTTATAGTCCTCCATACTCTTCTATCACAATTCATGGAAAAACAGATAAAAAATTTAATCGGGTATCCCTATTTAAATCTGGTGGGGCATCAAAACCATATAAAACTGCAATTGTAGATCGAAATGGGAAATACTCAATCACGATAAACATACCTGCAAATATGATTGAAAAAGATAAATTTTTCTTTACCGACATGAGATTCTGGAATGATAAAAATAACAACAAAATAAAAGATAGAGGGGAAGCAAGAAGCCAATGCCACTTTATTAAGTGGCATCCAGAAAAGAGAAAAATTATGCTACAGGTTTATAACGGACCATCTTTTGAAATTAACTCCCGTAAGCATAGATATGATTGGGTAAAGTAATTAAAGCTCAAAGCGATCGTCTGCCGGCACTTCTGGTACCCTAGAGTAAAATGATACCTTGCCATCCATTGACTCCCAGAAATCATTTGCTGTTTCGACAAATTCAGTCTTATCACCATCAATCCTGGAAACCTGCTCCATCGCATCCTCGCTTACAGATCCGTTGCGTACTGCACTCCGCCCAGCTTCAACAACTGCATCAATAACATGCTTGCGGCGCGCCGCATTAATCGGTTGAGTAATAGATTCCGCACCAGGCAACAGAAATTCTGCCAATATTTTCAAACCAGGACGGTGCTTGGCAAATTGCTCAAAATTTAGAGTAAGTGCATCGAAATTATTTTTAATATCAGGGAATCCGGCAGATGAAAACACTATCATTCCCTGTTCCTTACTTTCTTCTTTATATCGGCAAGGGTGAGAAGTAGTACCATTTAGTGTAGTAAGGTAAGGCAGAGAATTCGGAATACAACGGTCTATAAAATTTTTCAATAGGCCTGTCATACCAAAGGAAAACAGAGGGCTAACATAGCAAATAAGATCTGCTTTTCTCAATTCAGGAAGCAGTGAAGCCACATCATCTTTTATGATGCAGTCCCCGGGAGTCTTTGTCCAGCACTGGAAACAACCCCTGCACGGTTTAATTTCCCGGTCTTTCAGGTATACGTAGTTTACCTCTGCCCCCTCCTCAATGGCTCCGTGGCAAAATGCACGAGCCATCATTGTACTCTTACTAAAACGTTCACCACGAAAGCCACCATCAATGACCAGAATATTTTTAATCTGCCCAGGATTCATACTACCGAATACTGATGTATTCGCTGAACTGTTTTCCGTACTACTACCTTGTTGACTGTCGCTACTGTCTTGTTTGCGTTGAGAATCCATAGATGACTTATCATTTCCAAACAGTTTGCCGAACTCAAGCAGAATTGCAGAATCACCTTCCATTTTATACTGCCCGTTAAGATATGCCTTCTTACCATCTATATCCCCCGTAGATATGCCTAACCACAAATCAGAGGGTGCCGTAACCGTGCACGTTGGATTATCAGATTTTCCATAAGTAAATGAGGCCTTGCTGTCAGCAATCGTCATATATCCTTCAATATTTTCGCTTCCGCTTAGCATGAACTGAATTTCTGCGTTTACACCTTTTGCTGCTTCTTTGTTAAGCCCCATGGGCATGAGTTCGAACATTTCGCTTGCGCTTGAGAAAGTCATTGGACCATTATCAATTTTGTCACTTAGAAATGGCGGGATTATCTTGTTAAGAGGAAAACCTATTCCAAACATAATCGCGTAAGAAACTAGTAGCTTAATCAGCATCATGTTGGAAGGAACCGGAACGAATTGAAGAAAGAAAACGCACAGAAAAAGGCCGGCCCATATGTAGTTGAGAATAAGGTTGATAACTTTATAACTTCTGGTTTTACGTACTGCTTCTGAATAATCATCATTAGAGAACTGATAAGTAAATGGAGGAAGCCCTATAATCGGAGGCACAGCCGCCATAAGAAAAAGTGCAAAAAAAGAACCGTGCACAGCGTATTTAAGAAAAATAATTGCGACTGGTTCATATGTGAGGATTGCTACCGTTCCGGCAATAAGATAGCCACCTACAACAGCGAGAAAATAGCTTATGCTGCCTGTCTTTATCTGATAAACAATCAATCCGACCACTATGGCTGAGAAAATAAGCGCCGGAGTTTTCAGGGGCACAAGATTATAATCTGCCTTGAATGCTATACTCCCGAGTACCGATACAAGCATCAAGGGCAAGGGAATTGAAATCATGTTAAGAATCTTTTTCATTACTGTATCCTTGGCAAGCTGAATGACTTAAAAGTTAAATTTATTATCCGTTTTTATTTAGATTCTTAACACGACTTCTTCATGACATAGACACGACACCTTTTAATATTCAATATGTTATATCGAAATGATGAATAAAAAAATCACGCGCCATATATTTTTTCTCTGCTATTTGGAGTAATCATTTTTATTCGACTTCAAAACGTAAAACCGTTTTTAACTTTTCTGGAACTACTTTTCTTGGGTCAGAAATATAAATTTCTTTATGCTGTTTTGATTTTCTGCTTAAGTTATTTTGCGCACAAAACTCTTCCATAATTTTAAATGATTCCGGCTCGTCGTCATAACTGCCTAGATGCATCATCTGCACGCACTTTCCTTCTGATAAGGTATTAAATTCGAGTTTTTCAATTAGAGGATTCGAATTTTTCTTTATAGCCCATCCTTTTGCTGTTGCAGCGTATTCCGGTGTAACAAAATCTGGCTGCCTGATCATAAGTTTAAAGACAAGTTCATCCTTATCTATTATCCCGTCAAATGTTAGCTTTGCCTTTTCAGAAATATCCCAAATTCCTTCCAGCGGATACACCGTATATTCATAGAAACCATCAGGTTCTAAACCTTTTTTGTACGACATCCTGATTGCATATGACACTGCATATAATGCCTCAATGCACTCTCCGAAAAATGGGCTATTAGGATTCCCCTCACCTTTGATTGTGAAATACGAATAACTTGGAATATCAATTATTACAGGCTTATTTGGCGGCAAATAGATCCCTTTTTCTTTTTTTCTCCATTCGTATTTCATAATACCCCTTTGTTCTCGTACAGATGATTTTCAATAATTAGCAGGCTACCCTTTTTTTATAGCTAAATGTTTTTCCAGAATCACGAACATTTCCTCTATTTCATCTTCGGTCACTATAAGCGGGGGCATAAGCCTAATTGACTTTTCTTTTGGTGCGTTAAGCAGAAGCTTGTCATTAAGACATTTTTTTACCATATCAGCTCCTTTTGTTTCTAACAGATCAAATGCTATCAATAAGCCCTTTCCCCTGATGTTCTCTATTTCATAGGTTTTGGATAATTCAAGCAATCTCTGCATTATGATGTCACCCATTTTTTCGCAGTGAGCAACCAAATCTGAGCTTAGCAACTCATTGAGTACTGCCAGACCTACTGACATGGCTAATGGTTGGGCTGTATATGTCCCACCCTGGTCACCGGGATCAAAAATATTCAGGCGTTCCTTAGCGAGCAGAGCTGATAGCGGAAAGCCACCGCCAATCCCCTTACCGAGCGTCATAAGATCCGGTTCGATGCCATAACGCTCATAGCAAAACATCTTACCGGTTCTTCCCATTCCGGTCTGGATTTCATCAAATATAAGAAGAATATTCTCCTGGTCACATAGATCACGTAATTGTTTTACAAAATCAACAGTCGCAACATTCACCCCACCTTCTCCCTGGATAGGTTCGATCATAATTGCGCATGTATTTTCAGTGACCGCGTTTTTTATAGATTCAAAATCATTGAATATTGTCTTTACAAATCCTTTTGTCTTCGGCTCAAATAGATTTTCCCATTGTTCCTTTCCCGTCGCTGACATAGTTGTTAAGGTTCTGCCATGAAACCCTAAATTAGTGGTAATAATTTCAGCAGCGCCGCCCTTAAATTTAGAACCGTATTTACGGGCTAGTTTTATTGCGCCTTCATTCGCCTCTGCACCGGTAGATGTAAAAAAGACACGCTCAAAACAACAGTTTTGCGTTAATAAATCGGCATATTCGAGCATTGGTAAATTGTAAAAAGAAGGACTGGCGTTAACTAAACGACAAGACTGTTCAGCCAGAGCATGAGATATTACTTTAGGGGAATGCCCTAAGCAGTTTACTGCCCAACCGGCTACGAAATCTAAATACTGATTACCATCGGTATCGAAGAGATACATTCCCTCTCCTTTATCCATTATGATTTCAGGTCTATCAGTTACTTTTAGAAGTGCTTTATCAGCTATTTGGAGTAATTCTTTCTTATCCATTTATGTTCCTTATTTGTTGCTAAAAAGTATGCAATTGCTTTATAGCAATTCAACTGCCCCAGCAGTACATGGCTCGCTACGAGCCATGCCACGTTGATCGTTTTCAGGACAACCTGTACCAAGCTCTTCTGCCGGACTTGAAGATGAAGGAAGCATTGTTTCCGAATCACCACCATTATCCCCCAATGCCCCAAGAAGAGGATCTGCTATAAGTGGACTTGCGGAGCAATCGGCGCCGGCAGGCCATTCTAAATTACCGCCACCGTCATCCAGTGGATCGTCACATCCAGGCGCCCATGTCCCAGACGTATTATTCGCGATAATTGTATTTTTTAGCTCAAGCCCAGAAATTTCACCTGCGCTGAAGATAGCACCCGCACCCTGCCCTGCAGCCGGTGCACTGTTGTTAGCTATCGTACAGTTAAGAATCGATCCTATAACCGGGCTGGAAAGCCACATGCCACCACCATTACTGCCAGTTGCAGTGTTACCAGCGATCGTCGTATTGGTTATATCAACGTCGCTGGTATGAATCCAGATACCGCCATTATAGAATGCCTGATTGTTCGTAATCGCACTGTTTGTCACTGTGAGCGCAAGACCTTGAAGATACAGTCCACCGGCATTTCCTGACGTACTAGGAGTCACGATATTTGAATCAACCGTTGTACGATCCATTGCAAATGATCCGGAATCGTCATTTGATACGCGAAAGAAACCACCACCGATTGCGCCTGCCTCGTTATCAGTAATTGAAACGCCACATAGCGACGTCACCTCGTCTGCACCATCCATATAGATCGCGCCACCACAACCACCATTTCCTGGATTACCTCCGGTGCCAGTCGCTGCATTATTCGTAAAAGTACTATTGATAATTATAAGATCGCCATTCAAACTACCAACAGCTCCACCGTTACTTGCACTATTCCCATTGAAAACCGATCCCGAAATAACTGTTTCGCCACCACCAAAGGCATAAATCGCACCACCGGCAATGTCTTGCCCAGATTGAGGTGAGCTGTTATCAATGAAGGTGCAGTCAATAACTGAAAGACTGCCACCATCTCTGTAAATTGCACCTCCACCACTTGCTGTGTCATTAGCACCAACCGAAGAACTTCCATTGGTAAAAGTAAGCCTTTGCACAGTGAGTCTTGGTGTTGTCAGATTGTATGCCGAATCAAAATAGAGTATACGTGAAGATCCACCACCACTAAGGGTTACAAGATCCTCACCATCAAGCACCGTCTCTTTAGTAAATACAATAGGCGAAGAAACCTCTATCGTTACAGGGTTAGCACCACATGAGAACACAATTACTCCTCCGATATCAGCAGCTGCCTGAAGAGCATCAGCCGTGCAACTTGCTGCTGTACCATCGCCAACAACAGTTGTTGGCGAAGAAATATCTGCTAAAGAAGGAGCATCGCAAATCGCACTAGGAGTAGTAATTGTGCCAGAACCAGTACCAGGGTTTGTATCACCATCTGATGTGTCACCACCTCCACCACAAGCTGCAAGACATAAAGAGAGTACGAATATTATTGTTTTTGTTTTATTCATAAATAGTCCATTTTTATAAGAATACGTAGGAGTATTACTATACTAAGCGATGGGGTTTAGTAAATCAAAGGGAATGGTTTATTGGTGAGATTTTCCACACGTGTGGAAAATGTTGGCAGAAATCAACTGGGGTCGGTAGTCAGTTGATTTTTAGATAACTTAGCGTAGTTGAAGTGTCAAATCAAATTACTCTGACACCATTGATTATTTATCCAAAAAAGGTTTCAATTTTCTTTCAATGAAGTGACTTGGACGCCAACCACCTAATATCTTTTCAGTTAAAAAATTATCCGCCGCAGAAGCCACTGTACCCGTTACTGGTTCGACTGCAGATACTACAGATCCCAATACATATCTAAGGACTTTCACTGGCACTTTACCACCTAGCCCTTCTGCTGTTACATCACGAAAATAAGCCTTTACCAACTTTTCATCAGGATTTACCCCTTGAGTCCAATCCCTAAATTTTTGTGATTTATCTAATAGTTTTAGAAATTCAGAAAAATCACGACTTCCAGAATTTATAATTTCTTTTATCGAAGGAACACCATCTAAAACAATCTCATTGAAATTCTTTAATTCCGCACTATTTATTCCAGCCCGCTTTAGCAATTCATTATGCTTGATGCGAATTATTGAGGATGTTATTTCAGAAGCATAGAATTCGCCGCCATAATGCGAAGAAAATACAGTATCAGCCCTTGCTTCAAGCAGATTATTAATAAAGTTGGCAGGCGATATCAGTTCTTGTGATATGCCTTTTTCTTTTCTGAAAGAGTTTATTGAATCAAAATCTAAATTAGTTCTTATTTGAAACGTTGGATTTGAAGGCAGTACGCGAAAGAAAAAATCTGGATTAATGAGTTTACAACCAAGTTCTTTTTCTAAGACACACCTGATAGCTTCATGGACAAAATCATGATTAGTGACGTCGTTCCAAGCAGAACTAACAACTCCTCCTTCTACAAAATAATCATCAGATACTTTTTTGATTGGAACAATATTTCGGAATTTTTCTGCAAATCGACGAGCTTGCTTTTTTGTATAACCTTGTCGCTCTATAATGTACTCTAATCTTTTCTTTCTACTATTAAGCTGTCCAACTTCTTGATCTCCAGCAAGCATAAATGCGATAAATTGATGCGTCTCAGTAGAGCCATGTTTTTCAGTTTTTGTTCCAAGGGTCTCTTCGCAATATACAGCAGATATATTTGGCCTCGAAAGAAAAGAAAGAAGATCTGGCATGCCTATATTCTTAACTAAACCATTCAATGTGCAGTAATCAAGTACTAAGTGAACATTTTGATAAAATAATGCAGCCTCAGCTATATCACCTAAAGTAATAGCAGAGCCTGATTCAGCGCGTCTTAATACAACTTTCTCAAACAAATTGCTCCCCTTGTAAGTCTCTATTAAACAAAAATCAATGACATAACAATTAAAATAAGTATGCCATATATTACCTACTAATGATATATACATTTACAAACATCTGTTTTATATGAATACTGGATACCGGCCTGCGCCGGTATGGCGTGTTTGGGGGATTTGTGCTGGAGTGTCTAGATTGCCCGATCAAGTCGGGCAATGACAAAACTTTGGGATGCATTGAGCTATTGACAGCATAATAATTAAGAGTGATAATTAAATCACAACTCACCCTTTGCAATACTATTAAGTTAGTTTTTGCTTAGGGCGAAAAAACCGCCTAAATGGCGGTTTTTTCATATATAACTATGGGGAAACAATATTGAATACTATTATCTATGTAGATGGATACAATCTATTCTATGGCTGTTTAAAGCACTCAAATGATAAGTGGCTTGACATAAAAGCGCTGTTGTTCGATGAAATCGTCTATGTTCAGAACCCAGAATCTCAACTTTTTCAAATTAAATTTTTCACGGCCGACATCAAAGCTAAGGTAGCGTCACGCGGTCAAGATGCATTAATAGCTCAACAAACATATCACAGAGCACTTGAAAAATTATATCCTGATACAGTCAAGATAATTAAGGGATATTACAGTCTAGATAAAGCAAGCCTACCTATTTATCAAAAACCTCCAGATAAAGATAAAAAAGTTGAAGTATGGAGGCTTGAAGAAAAGCAAACGGATGTAAACATCGCATTAGAGGCTTATCGTGATGCAGCACGAGGAGAAGTTAAACAGCAGGTGTTTGTATCTAATGATACTGACCTTGCGCCTGCTTTAGCTTCCATTCGTGAAGACTTTGGCAGTCAAATTAATTTGGGTGTTATTATACCTATCAGAAAAATTAAAGGTAAGCGAAGTCATAGACCTTGTAACCAACAACTTAGCCAATATGCTAACTGGACCCGCCATCATATAACTGAATCTGAGCTTACAAACTCTCAATTACCAGCAATGATACCTACACACAAAAAACCTATTTATAAACCACAATATTGGTAATTCTCTTGATTGCCCGATCAAGTCGGGCAATGACGAGGTGTTTTTTTGAGGGATGAATGGAGGGAGGCAAACGATATTACTAATTCATAAAATATTTTTTCAAGATCGAGGCGCAGTTTGTAAAAAAGATGCCAAGCCCTTCTGCTAAGGACAAAAGAGCCGCACGATTAGTGCGTGACTCATTTTTTTACAAACTGCAACAAAGATATTGGGGAAATAGGCCTGAATTAGAAGCCAAGTACATCCATCATATCGTAAACTTTTCCAGCTGACTTTCCACCTAACCATGCTGCAGCTCTAACTGCGCCCTTAGCAAAGGTCATTCTGCTTGATGCTTTATGGGTGATCTCTAATCTTTCACCGATATTAGCGAACAGTACGGTGTGATCCCCTACTACGTCACCTGCTCTTACTGTTTCAAAACCGATAGTTTTTGGATCGCGTTCGCCAGTTTTGCCTTCACGCCCGTATACTGCGCATTCTTTTAGATCACGATCTAGTGCATCGGCAATCACTTCACCCATTCTTAGAGCTGTGCCTGATGGCGCGTCGATTTTGTATCTGTGGTGGGTTTCGATGATTTCGATATCGGCATCATCACCCATTATGCGTGCTGCCATATCTAGTAGCTTAAGGCTTAGGTTTACACCAACACTGTAGTTTGGTGCAAATACTACTGGAATAACTTTTGAAGCTTCTTCAATTTTAGCTTTTTGATCATCGGTTAAACCGGTAGTGCCAATTACTATTGGTTTGTTAAGCTTAACTGCTTTTTCCAGGTTTTCGATGGTTGGTTCTGGCAGGGTAAAGTCGATCAGGATGTCGAAGTCGTCAGCTACATCTTCCATTGATGAAACAATTTTAATGCCATTTTTACCTACTCCAGCAAGTTCACCTGCGTCTGCACCAACTAGTGAACAATTCGGGTGTTCGATCGCCACACCAAGTTCAACACCTTCGGCATTGGTTGTGGCTTCGATTAACATTCTTCCCATTCTGCCAGCGGCGCCTGTTATTCCGATTTTGATCATGGTTTTTCTCTTTTTTTGTTGCATACAACAAGTCGGTTGAGCGTAGTCGAAACCATCTTGTATTACTAATTTTTCATTACCCTTCGACTACGCTCAGGCGGCTTGAAAAATTAATGGATACCGGCCTTCGCCGGTATGACGTATTTGGGTAGATATACCAACTCTACTAAGCCTTTTATGTTTACGCGGTCATTTCGACCTTGGTTTATCCTGAGTGGAGCCGAAGGGCTCAATGAGCTTGTAAACATTTTAGGGATTCCCGCCCTGCGAAGATATTTGCTACCAATAATACCAGATTTTTCCTGAGAGAATCGATGGTTAACGCCCAAGTACACCCTGCATCAGGACATGTGACAAAGCCTGCAGACTCATTGATTCGAACAGGGAAAATGTGGGGTTATTCATTCCTCTGTTTATTTTACTTCAATTTCTCGAGATTCCCGCCTGCGCGGGAATAACGTAGCCGAGTTGGTGGGCAGTGCCCACCCTTCTATGAGGAT